>JAZSMT010000016.1:0-34626 GCA_045536025.1 Christensenellaceae bacterium | reverse complement strand
ATGCAAGAGATAAAAGATCCGTTTGCTAAAAAGTAATTGATTTGCAATACGCAAGTGTGGACTACGCGTTTACGCGTGGCTAGAACATGGGGTTTTACCCCAAAATGAAATACCACGGGTTTTCACCCGTGGATATTTATTAGTTGTAAAATTTATATTACGTTAATTAAACTTTTTTTCTTTAGCGCTTGCACTGCTAAACGCATAATTTGAGTATCCTCGCCTTGTAAGAAGTAGCCGTACAATTCTAAAACGATTTTAGTAAGTTGGTCATCAGCCGAAAGCTCACTTATTTCTTTCAAACTATCCCTTGCGTTTTCTACCGTTTGTTCTTTACCGCTTTCGTTTAGGTAACGATAAACTGCGCCAGCTATACCAAGCGCAATAAATGCGGGCGAAACGCCTTGTTCTATACATAGCAAAGCAGAGCCAACCAAACGGTCGTTAGCGCCAAGTTTACGAACCGGGTCGCCTCCTACTCTTGCACAAGTATCACCTAACGCTTTATTTCTAAACCTTTCTAAAAGGTCGTTAATGTGAGGAAGTAAGCTTTCAACCGCTACACCAAACTTTTTGCAAATGGCGGTTGCGCTGTCTATCATGGCGTTTTGAACTATATATAAAACGTTGGGATCTTCTATTGCTTGCCACACGTACTTTCTTCCGTTAAATCCACCTAAATAAGCGCATAAAGCATGCCCCATATTGTGAAGATAAAGTTTTCTTTTAAGATAAAAATCAAAAGGGGTAGACGGCACTAAATTGTCAATTTTAGGAATTTCACCCTTAAAAGCATCTTTGTCTACGGGTAAGAAAGCGTATTTTTCTACGCAAACTCTAAGGGGCTCTCCGTCCTTCATTTCTTCCGTTTGAACGGGAACCATTCTTCCGATTGACGCCTCAACCAACCCAACGGTTTTATCAAGCATTGCACACTCTTCTTCCGTCAATTTTTCTTTGAGCATGCCCTCTATTACTTTGTTTGCGTCCATAAGGTTTTCGCAAATTATTATATTAAGATTACCCTTATTAGATTTCCAACGCTTTCTTAAGCCCTCTACGATATTTGGAATTATAAATTTCAAAATTCGCGGACCTACTGCCGTAGCCATAATATCGCAATTAGAAATCGCATCTGCAACGGCGTTTACGTCGTTTCCATTAACCGCAGTTACGTTTTTAATCCATTCGTCTTCATAACCTTCGGTTGAAACGTATCTAACGGGGTAAGTGTTATTTTCTTTTAGCGCGTTAACAACGGGTTCTGCTACGTCTACGAAAGTAACTTCGTATCCAGACTTACTAAAAAGTGCTCCTATAAAGCCTCTACCAATATTGCCAGCTCCATACATTACTGCTTTCATTTGATTTTACCAACCTCATTTAAATGATTTATATAATTTCATTACTTCTTTTGCCGATTTAACGCCAGCAGAAGCACTTGGCTCACTAAATGACGCCAGCGCTAAGCACGCTTTAACGTTTCTTCAAAAGTAGATTTCTTCTCTCATATCAATTCTTTCATTTCTAAATTTAAAATGATTAATATGTTTATTCAGTATAAAATATATTTTGAAATTTTGCAAGAGTTTTTAACACTTATACTCTCATAACTTGACTTAATAAACGATTTTATGTATAATAACTACATAAAAATCTTTATTCAACGAGTTTGTTTATGAAATTAGCTGTTTTGGTTGCAAAACGCGGGTTTTTTCCAAGTAGCGCAATTGCGCCAGCGAGAGAAGAAATGAGGACGGCGAGGTTAGATATTTATCTTTTAACGCAAAGATTATTAACGACGCAGTTCAAAAGAATTCTTTGGTGCTTGCGGTGTGCTTGAAACTGAAAATCTTCAAAACAAGCCATGAAAACGGTTTTAGACGTTGCGCTCTTATTACGGCTGGTCATCACTATGAAATCGTGAAAGAGGCGTGGAATAAATATTTAGGACATAAAAAAACTAATTTATAAGTTGGAGGGCGACATGAAAAGAGAAGGAATAACGCTTGCAGGTAGTTTAATAGTTGACCACATTAAAACTATAGACGTTTTACCAAACAGAAGCGAGCTTGTAAGAATTAACAAATTAGCGTATAACGTTGGCGGTTGTGTTTGCAATACCGGTATTGATATTAAGTGTTTAGATAACGACTTAAAGGTTGATGCGTTAGGCGTATTGGGCGATGATACTGACGGTGAATTTATTATCAACGAACTAAATAAACACGGCATTACTACCGACGGAATAATGAAGAGAGGAACTACGTCATTTACCGACGTTTTGGCGGAAACGCAAACCAACTGTCGTACTTTTTTGCAGTTTGGTGGGGCTGACGATTTGTTTTGTATTGACGACGTTGACGTTTCTAAAATAACTTCAAAAATATTCCACTTAGGCTATCTTTTGCTAATGGAAAAATTAGACGTTCAAGACCAAGAATACGGCACTAAGGGGGCAAGGCTTTTAGCAAACGTTCAAAAATCGGGCTGTGAAACGTCTATCGACACCATAAGCGAAAATAGTGATAGGGTTAAAAAGATAATAGTTCCTGCACTTAAATACGTTGATTATTTATTTATTAATGAATTAGAGGCTTCTAAAATTACCGATATTCCACTCGTAGTTGAAAATAATAATATCGACCAAGTCGCAGTTAAAAAAGTGTTAACTAAGCTTTTTGAAATGGGCGTAGGGAAAAGAGTTATAATTCACGCTTCTTGCGGTGCTTACGGTATGGATAAGACGGGCGAGTATTGTTACGAGCCTAGCAGAAAGCTCGAAAAGGGCTTTATCGTAGGAACGGTTGGCGCTGGCGATGCTTTTTGTGCAGGCGCGCTCGTTGCGAGCTATAGAGGCCTACCTTTAAAAGATTGTTTGCTTTACGGCAATGCGTCGGCAATGATGGCACTTACTACCGTGAGCGCAACGGGTGGAGTTATTCAGGTTGAAAAAGCACTTGAAATTTACAAGACTTACCCTGCTATAACTGAATAATTTAAAACGGATAATATAAATCAGCTTTTTATATTTACAGGAAATTTTAATTAAGTTTGTAATAACTAAAAATCATCTGCGTGTTCTAAGTTAATTATGGAGATAAAATTATGAAAAAGTTTTTAAGCATATTAATTTCAGCAGTCTTGTGTTTAGGTTTAATTGCGTGTAACGACCCTGATAACGACGGTGGCAACAATCCACCCGAATATTTTGTAAATGCCGACGTTTTGGCGTATTCGTACAGTCGTATGGAAAACGCCGACCTTTCTTTTAATTTTGAGGTAAAAGCGTCTACCGTAAGCCCTGGTGCAAGGCTTGTAAGCAACACGACTACTGGCGGTGCGTACGTTGAAGACGGCATGTATATTATACCAAACACTACCGAGGAAGAAGCGCCAAAAACCGACCTTTTTGACCAGTATAACGATATGCTTGAAGGCGTGCGTGATTCCTGCCGTGAAACGGTTGACTACGTCATTGAAAAAGTAACCGTTATGGATACTATAGTTAACAATTTTGGCAATAGATATATCCTTCACTACGATAGTGAAAACGATATAGTTACCGTGTATAAATACTATGAAAGTTCGCCATCGGCAAGCACGGGTGATGACAAAGGTAAGAACCAAATTGGAAGTACGGTTGTCGATGATAACGGCAACACTCTTCCCGCGGTGTTTGACGATAAGATTACGAGCTTAGAGAAAATTACCTTTTACTACGACGAGCAAGGCTGTGAAACGGTTGAATATTACAAATACGACGTTTCTAAGTTTAATGGAATAGTTGATTATTATGCAACCTCAATCGTTTATACCCCTGGTAAAAAGTATTCGATAAAAACTTACGGTTGTCAAATAGACCCGCAAACTTTACAAATTGCAAGTGACGAAGGTATATCTATCACGATTGCGGATAGGTCTTCGGGCAAGTGGCAAGGCGTATCTTTTTCGCGACTTAAAAGAGATAGTGCTTACTTTACAAAGCAAGGTAATTACGACGGTTCTGACTTAAGCTTTTTATTTGAGACCGACCAAGGCGTATTCTGCGTAAGAGGAAGAATGCTTGTAAATCGTGACGGGTCTATAATTTACGGTGGCGACGAACCCGCTATGGCGGAAGACGAAGTGTTTTTCGCTGCGGATTACGTTGACGCGCCCGGCTTTTTTACTATGGTTGACTTTGAAAATAAATCGCCCACGTCTTTTTCTTCGCCACTTGACCTTTTCAAAGGTTGGAATAAAGCTGTGCTCAACTATACCGAAGGCAATTTCCACATGTATTTCGATGGCGAAGGTAGTTTCATTGAATACGAAAACGGCGTTGTAGTCGACGGCAGAACGACGTATTGGAACGAAGATATAGGTTTTATTAAAACAATAGACGCTGAAGATGACAACAATTTATTAACGGAAGACGGTCAAACCCACGATTATACGTGGCTTAGTGAAAACGTTGACATTAACAAGACTATTCAAATATCCGGCGGTGAAACGTATATAAACCCTGAAACGATGCAACCGACTAGCGGTTTATATCTTAATTATTCCGTGGCGGGTGGGTTTTCTACTTCGGACACCTCTTTAACCGAGGATTTATTTAAGGTGGTTGCTAAATATTTCAAAGTAATCGGGCTTGAACATGAAGACTACGACGTTGATAAAATTATAAACTTAACCGATAACGTTTGCCGTAATACAGACTTTTACGTAAATAATTTATCTAATAGTTTCTTAGGTTTTGACTTTACTGTTGACAATCTTAAAAACTATATTGCAAGCGAGTGCGATAAGGCAAAAGCGTTGGCGCAATCGTTTAGTGGATTTAGAAGTGGTTATGAAGTCGTTGAGATGAGCAACCTTCCAAAATTGCCTTCTAACTTTACTGCTATTTCGATTGATGGAAAGGTTTCGGGTAAAGTTACGTTAAGTCAATCGGGCCTTGATTTTTCTGCCGTTAGCGTTTCGGTAGAAAGAAACATTTTACTTGGCGACCAAAACGAATACGGTGTATGCGCTGTGTTTGAGGGAAAGGGTTCTTCTTACGCCGTTCAAAACGCGTTTGAAAACAAAAAGTATTCTAACGCTAATATGACGATAAACGGTAAGTCGTCAGCGGTATTCCCTGAACTTTCCGTAGGTAGTTACGAACTCAAACTTTACTTTGGTAAGAATACCGACGGTGGTTAC
Organism: Christensenellaceae bacterium; assembly: GCA_045536025.1. GTDB lineage: Bacteria > Bacillota > Clostridia > Christensenellales > Borkfalkiaceae > HGM11412. The sequence goes on along the minus strand of JAZSMT010000016.1, from coordinate 29,436 downwards.
GCTAAAATTTCTAATATGGTAAGTGCAAGCGTCAACTCGTTTAGTGATTTCAATTACCAAATTCAAGGTAACGGCGGTTACTATCAATATTCCTTCACCTACGAAGACGGTAAAGCCTACGTTGACGTTGCTTTCGTCGACCAACAAGCCCCGACTATTGAACTTAAAAACTCAAACGTTCACCAAGATAACACCTACCTTGCGTTTAACGCGGATGCAACCGTTATAGACCTTATAAGCGCAATTAAAGTAGTTGATAATTATGACGAGGCTATTACGTTGACTAACGACAACGTAGTTTTAATAGCTAATGGTAGTGAACAAGCGGTCAAAGTAACTTCGTCGCTTGTAAATCAAGGCCGTTATAAAGTAAGCGTTAAAGACGTGCAAGGCAATATTGCAAGTGTTGAATTTATCGTTGTAACAGCGCAAAACTAAAACACAAAAACAGCCCTTAACGGCTGTTTTAGATGTTAAGTAATATATATGAAAACTTTAGACGAAATACTATTAACCGTTGAAAAGCCGTCGAGATACATTGGCGGAGAGTGCGGTGAACCGAATATCAAACGCGAAAAATTCAACTACTGTATATGCTTTCCAGACGTTTACGAGGTGGCTATGAGCAACCTTGGTATACGTATCGTTCAAGAGGTAATAAACGGTGTGGACGGCGCTATGGCGGACAGGTGCTTTGCACCTTGGCCTGACTTTGGCCTCGCCCTTAAGGAAAATCAAATTCCCTTATATTCACTCGGCTTAAAAATTCCTCTTAACGAGTTTGATATGCTTGGATTTTCTCTTCAATACGAGCTTTCTTACACCACCGTTTTATACATGCTTGACTTGGCGGGGATACCCCTTTACGCTAAGGATAGAACTGAAAATCACCCCATTATTCAAGGTGGTGGGCCTTGTGCGGTAAATCCTGAACCTATTGCCGACTTTTTCGACTTGTTCGTAATTGGTGACGGGGAAGATTCAATGCGCCAGCTTGCCGAGCTTAAACTTAAAAGCTTAAGCAGGTCGGAATTTTTGCAAAAAGCAACCGAGATAGAGGGTGTTTACGTGCCTTCACTCACGTATCCCGTATACGGCGAAAACGGTGAAATTATAAGGTTTAATGGCAAAAAAGTTAAGCGAGCAATTTGCTTAGACCTTGAAAACGCAGTGTATCCCAAAACTCAAACGGTAGGCAACGTTGAAGCCGTTCACGACCGTGCCGTAATTGAGGTTATGCGCGGTTGTTATAGGGGTTGCAGGTTTTGCCAAGCAGGTTTTATCTATCGCCCCGTGCGAGCTAAAAGCGTTGAAGGTTTAACCCAAACGGCGTGCGAGCTTATACGTTCAACGGGTTTTGAAACGCTTTCAATCAACAGCTTATCAACAAGCGATTATAAGAACTTAAAACCGCTACTTAATTCGCTTAAAGAAAACCTGCCCGAAAACACCAAGGTATCTCTTCCGTCGCTTAGAATTGATAGTTTTGATGAGTTCTACGCTGAAGAAGCGCGCAAAAACAGTCTAACTTTTGCCCCCGAGGCAGGCACGCAAAGGTTAAGGGACGTTATCAATAAAGATATTTCCGACGAGGATATAAGAAAGGGTGCGGAAAAGGCGTTTAAGCTTGGCTACTCGCTTATTAAACTTTATTTTATGATGGGCTTGCCTACTGAAACTGACGACGATATCGCAGGCATTAGAAGAATAATAGAAAGCATACGCGAGGTGTACGCACAAAACCCCAAACGTTTGAGGGGGCTTAGAATAAACGTAAGCCTATCAACTTTTGTGCCCAAGCCGTTCACGCCATTTCAATGGGAAAAATTCCTTTCTGAAAGCGAAGTTAAACACAAACTTGAAATGGTTAGAAAGCACCTTTTTGCAAAAGGCGTTACGGTAAGTTGGAACGACTATGCTACTTCTGAGCTTGAAGCCGTTTTAGCACGAGGGGATAGAAAACTTTCAAAAGTAATTGAAAGTGCCTACTTAAAAGGTTGTATCTACGATAGCTGGGGCGACTTTTTCTCAAGCGAGAAATGGAACGAGGCGTTCATTGAAGAAAATGTAGAAAAACAAGCCTATAAGGCGGGTATTGATATAGATAAAACGTTAGCGTGGGATTTTATAGACGTTGGCGTTAGTAAAAAATTTTTATTAAAAGAGAAACAACTTGCGGATGCCGAGGAAGTAACCGGTGGCTGTCAAAGCGGTTGCAAGGGCTGTGGCTTACAAAAGTCTTGCCCAATAGTATAGGAGGATTATTAATATGTATACTGAAGTAAAAAACGTAACTATGCCCATGCTTAACCTTCCTACGAGTTGGCAGGCGGTAATTTTTAGAAATTACGGTTTAGTTCCAACTGAAAACATAGCTAAAGTTTTATCCACGGACGTTGCCGTTATTGAAGCCGAAGCTGAAAAACTAGGGCTTGGCGGAGTAAAATATAATGGCAAGTGGGTAAAATCGGGGTATATTACCATAATTAGAAACAACTGGTTTTTGCTTGATTTAGACGATATTTGCGTACTTTTATCTATTGATAGAAATAAGCTTGAATATCTACTTAAAGAGGAAGATTTTTTGTGTGTAAAACTTGGTGGATATAAGCCTTTTTGCGACAAAATCAGCTATTTACCACTTAGTGAAAAAGAGCAAAAAGAAACGGAAAAAATTGCCCGTTTTATATCAAGCTTAGGCAATGACGAGGGTAGACCTTTCGACTTTTTTTCAAATAATCAGCTAAGCCCAATCAAGTATAACGATAGTGGTAGTGATAAAATAATTTACGGTTATCTTTCGCCGTGCGGGGACGTTTTTTCTGTCGATAGCAAAACGTATTTGCCCGACGAACTTTTAGTTGAATATCAAAAAGTAGGAATAAACGGCATTTGGTTTCACGTAGTTTTATCAGAACTTTCGCCGTACCCGTTTTGCGAAAGGTTGTCTGAGGGGTATGAAAAGAGGCGAGAAGAACTTAATAAATTGATATCGCGCTGTAATGAATATGGAATAAAAATATACCTTTATTTGAACGAACCGCGCGCCCTTATGAAAAGCCAATCAAAAGATAATAAGCTTAAAGGGCATACGACGGATAACGAAGTTGCGCTTTGTTTATCTAATCAAGAGGTTAAAGATTATTTGTATGACGCTGTTTACGGCTTAGTTAGTAGCGCGAAAGGGTTGGGTGGTATTATAACGATAACGATGAGTGAAAATTTAACTCATTGTTTATCAAGAGGCAAAACCAACTGTCCAAACTGCCTTAACGTTTTGCCGTACGAATATCCCGTTTTAGTCAATAACATTATTGCTAAAGCAATAAAAGACAGTAATAGTCAAGCAAAAATACTTGCTAATCTTTGGGCGTGGACTGAAAATACAGGTTTTTCACTTGAGGACAAAAAGCGCGCCATCGATATGCTTGACGAAAGCGTGTCAATTATAATGGTAAGCGAACTCGAAATGGAAATTGAAAAGCAAGGCTTAAAATCGGTTATTCCCGAGTATTCCATTTCTAACGTAGGTCCTAGCCAAACTAGTAAAGAGCTTTTGCAGTATGCTAGACAGCGCGGTCGCAAAGCGTACGCTAAAATTCAAGTAAATAATAGTTGGGAGGCATCTGCCGCGCCTAGTATTCCTACTTACGACCTCGTTTACGAGCATCTTGAAAACCTTAAAAACATCGGCGTTAAAGACTATATGCTCAGTTGGACTTTAGGTGGATATCCGTCGTTATCACTTCAAATGGTAAACGCTTTTACAAGCGGAATATCCTTGGAAAATTGGTATAAAAACACTTTTGGAATAAACGCCGTTGCCGTTCATAACGCCATTAAAAAACTGTGTGAGGCGTTTAAGGAATTCCCTTATTCTTGTAGTACGTTATACTATTCTCCTAAAAACATTGGCTATGGCAATTTATGGAGCGCTCATATGGAAAACAGGGGCGGTTATATGGTAGGTAACGCCTTTGATGAATATGAGAATTGGGCGGACCCGTATAGTTACGAGCAATACGTTACCGCCTATAAAAATCTTATTGAAAAGTGGAAGATAGGCTTGGAAATTTTAGACGAAATTAACGGTGATGGGGTGGTAGAAAGAGTAAAATCTTACGCTTTAGTTACCTATTTGCATTTTAGAGCAGATTATCATCAAACGCGTTACTCTTTCTATAAAAGACAGCCCTTAAGTTACAAAAACGAAATTATAGAGGTTATAGAACAAAGCGAGAAAGACGTTTATTTGCTGATTGAAGAAGTTAAAAAAGACGGAACGATTGGATATGAAGCGTCAAATCATTACTACTACACGGTTAGAGGATTAAAAGAAAAACTTATCAACCTCAAAAAACTAAAAGAACACTTTGAAAAATTATGATACTTATCGTATGATACTTATTAGATATTCAAAATTAAACGGTGCCGAGTTTATACCTCATCTTGACACCTTGCGCCACCTTATGAAAACGATAAGGCGTATGCAAATACCCATAAATTACTCAAAGGGATTTAATCCGCATATGCTCGTTTATATGAGTGCGCCTATTGCGCTTGGATTAAAGAGCGAAAGCGAGTATTGCTTGTTTGACACCGATTATAACGGGCAAGATTTCCAAGAACTTTTTAACAAAAACTCCCCTAAAGGCATAAGGTGTGAGGAGGTTTATTTGGTAGATAAAAAGGTTGGCGTTGCTTCGGACATATCAAGCGCCGTTTACGAAATTTCGGGCATAAACCACTTTGACGTAAACGAAATTTTATTTGACGACGGGTTTTCGGTTTTTGACAAGCGTGCCGAGAAAGACAAGGTCGTTCGCGATAGGATAAAGAGCTTGTGTTTTAATGGCGATAAGCTTTATGCAGAGCTTGCTTTCGGCAACGTAACCTTGCGCCCCGATTATTTGATTGAAAAGCTTGTTAAGATGTACGGTGGCAGTCATCCATACGCCGTAAAAAAATTTGTAAAGTTTTTAGACGGGCTTGAGATAGATGATTATCTACAAAGCTTAAAATAGAATTATCGTGAAAAAACCGTTGACAATTCAAAGTTGGTTGTATATAATAAATATACTTTGTAAAACGAAGTGTGCGTGATAAACGCGCAAAACCTTGAATACGAGGGTCAACCGTATTCCATTAAGTCCAGGAGGTTAAAAATATGAGAAAGTACGAAATGCTCTACATTCTTACCGCAACTTTAACTGACGAAGAAAAAGATGCAATAATTGCAAAATTTGAAAACGTAGTTAAAAACGCCGGTGGTAACGTTGAGAAAGTTGACAAGTGGGGAGTTAAAAAACTCGCATACCCCATCAACTACAAATCGGAAGGTTTCTACGTGCTTATGTCTTTTGAGGCAACTACTACCGTCGTAGCAGAGCTTAAGAGAATTGCAGGTATTACCGACGGCGTTATCAGAAGATTGATTACGAAAGCATAAAATTTTTAGGAGTAATTATGAACAAAGTTTATTTAATAGGTAATTTAACGCGCGATCCTGAAGTTTCAGAAACTACGGGTGGCGTTCCCTACTGTCGTTTTTCAATTGCGGTTAATAGAAATTTCACTAATGCCGACGGTAACAGAGAAGCAGATTTTTTCAATATTATCGTGTGGAGAGGTCAAGCCGAGCCCTGCGGTAGATTTTTGAAAAAGGGTAGCAAAATCGCCCTTGTGGGTAGCCTTCAAAATCGTTCTTACGAGGATAAGGACGGGGTTAAGAGAACGGTTACCGATATCGTTGCAAGTGAAGTTGAATTTTTAACGACTAACCGTTCAGAAGACGAAATGCAGGAAGTTAAGCCTGTTAAAAAGGAAAGATTATCGCTTCAACCCGTTGATAGCGATAACGATTTGCCATTTTGATGGTAGGCAAGTAAATAAAATCCGAACCTTGCCTTAAAAGTGTGTGTTTAGGCGTATTACGGCAAATACTCACTCGTTGTACAAGTTGTACGACTTCACTCGTCTTTTTCAAAAGCCACTCAAATATCCACCTTTGAGGTGCGAAGTAGTTTTGAGCTAGAAAAATTTGATTTAGGCGAGGCAAAGGCCGACGATAATAGTTTTGGCTATTATCTAGGGCTTTAACAAAACATAAATAAAAATTAGCAAGTCAAAATCAAAGTTCGGGTTTTGTTGACTTGCCTAAGGAGATAGATTATGGAAGAAAAAACCACCGTAACCAAAAAGCCTTTTAAGAAAGCACCTAGAAAAAAGGTTTGCGCTTTCTGCGTTGATAAGGTTGAGGTTATCGATTATAAAGACGTTGCTAAGCTTAAAAAATACGTTACTGAGAAAGGTAAAATCCTTCCCCGTCGTATGACTGGCGTTTGTGCTCAACACCAAAGAGCTCTCGCTAAAGCAATCAAAAGAGCTAGAATTGCTGATTTGCTTCCCTTTAAGGGAGAATAATTTTTTAATCCCGTATAAGCGTCGTTATACTGCGTTTCTGCTTCGTTTACGGACTTCGATAACCAAATAGGTTTATCTCATCCCGTAAACTTCGCGAGCCTTTTATAACTTGCTTCTACGGTCTTAAAACAGCTTTGTATAAGCAAATAATCATCAAAAGCATAGGTTTTGCCTATGCTTTTTTATAACCAAAAAGGTTAGTGCGACTACCCCTTAGTGTCGAGCCTTGTCTTGCGTGTAACTATGCCTTTAAAATATAGCATAAAACAAGCAAAAACAACAATTAAAGCATAGGCTTTGCCTATGCTTTTTTAGTGTAAAAATATAAATTAGTCTACGTCTTTTTGCTTGAAGCTACCACAGCACGTAAAGTCGGTGAAGTCGGTAGTAATTTTTACAGTATTTAGCGTACACTCTTTTCCCAGCTTATTAAACATACAGTTTGCCACGTCGCAATCAATACAATTTTTGTTCATAAATTATCTCCTAATAAAAGTATATATTATAATAAAGTAAATATACATTGACAAACTTTAGTTTTTGTTGTAAAATTCTATACGTATAGGAGCATATGTTATGAAGATAATTTTACTTAAAGACGTTAAAGGAACGGGAAAGGCAGGCGAGATTAAAGAGGTGGCTGACGGTTACGCTCGCAACTGTCTTATAAAAAAAGGTCTTGCCGAGGAGGCTACTTCGGTTAAAATAAATAGCCTCAACATTAAAAAAGACGCGCAAGACTATCATAAACAAGAAGAAATTAAAGCACTTAAAGAGCAAGCTGGTAAATTAAACGGCGAAAAAATCACCGTTAAGATTAAGTGTGGTGAAAACGGCAAAATATTCGGTTCGGTAACGAGCAAAGAGATTGCCGACAGCTTGTCTAGCAAGGGCTTTTCGGTTGATAAGAAGAAAATACTTTTAAAAGAGAGTATAAAAAGCCTTGGCGAATATCAGGTGGAAATTAAATTTTTGCCCGACGTTTTTGCTAAAATTACGGTAGAGGTTATTCCTCAATAAATTTAAGTTTTAAAAACACGGTAAATTCCGTTTAACTTTTTTTGGAGAAGTTATGGGCAATTTTATGAGAAGAACGCTAGCGTTCATATTGGGTATGATTTTTATGGTGGTAGTTCTCGTCGGCGGTATAGCAGGCGGGGCTTACTGGGCGTTTAAAAATTTAACCCTTGGAACGCTTGGTGTTGGCGAAGAAAATAGCGATTTATCTTCTTGGACGTTAGAGGATTTAACTGCTTTCGTGGTGGACGTTTCTAAAGACCCACAAAGCTTTACGCTCAAAGATCTTGAAAATTACGGACTTGATATAGACCAAATACTAACCGATATGGACGTTGATTTGGAAACTGCTAACTATCAAGACGTTGAGAGTTTGAAATCGCTTGCGCTTGGCTCGCTTTTTAACGAGAACGGCTTAAGCGAAGTAAATATGGGTGTTATCTTTTTATTGTTACCCAAGAATCCCGAAACGGGCAGATATCCGATATTTTCAGAATCGGCGCGCAGTCGTTTAAGGCAGTTTAACCTCGGCGACCTTATTTATTCTGATGAAAACGGTAGCATGGGCGCAGTAAACGTTCTTCGCTCGATGAAACTTGGTAGTATTTTAAGTGATAATTTTTCAGAAACGTATAAAGACGGCGAATACGTCTATGAGTGTGAAGACAAGGGGCTTAACCTTCTTGGTGGCGTAGAACTCGGCTTGTTTACCGGTTCGCTTGAGGGGAAATCTACCGATATCGGCTACGAGATAATGGAAGGTTATTTGACTTGTCTTAAGGATAAGTCTTTGCGTGAAGTAATGGCTTCTTTCGGCGCGACTGACGATGAAACTTATAATAAAAACCTCGAAAGCCTTGCTATGCTTGGCGACGTCAAGCTTCAAGACGCCTTCGTTTGGAACGAGCAAAACGGCTGGTACGAGCTTGATACCGAAAAGATACTCTCAATCGGCACGGTAGGCTCGATACTCGGCTACAGCATTTGTACGGAGGACGATAGCTGTACGGTTCACTCGGACGTTCAATATTGTGACGGCGAGTTATACGAGGGCGATACCGTTTCAGACGAAACGGGGCTTATGAAAACCTTTATTAAAAACCTTGCGCCTCTTGCTATAACCGACCTTATGGGGCTTGAGATTGAAAGTCTTTTCGAGGGTATGTATCTCGGCGAGGCGTTTGGATACGAAAAGGGATATCCGAGCGACGCGTGCTCGGATGATTGCATAGAAGAGCACGAGCACAAGCTTTACGATTACTGTAGATTAGGCTGTAAAGGCGATCACGAACAAGCTCACAAGTTCTACTTTACCGATGAAAACGGCTACGTTGGCGATATGCTTAACGAGTTATCGAACTACACGTTTGTCGACGCGTTTAACGGTAATCTCGATATTGAGGGTATAATTGACACTACCACAATCGGCGAGGTTATAGGTTACACCAAAAAGGACGGCGTTTGGTTTGACGATAATAGCCAGCCCGTTGAAAAAACCGAGCTTGTTGACAAGATTTTCTATCAGCTTTACGATAAAAAGGTGTCGCAGCTTAGTGAAGTAACCTTTGAAACGCTTGTTGACGGTATCGTGCTCGGCGAGGTGTTAGGGCTTAAAAAGTGCAACCATACGGTTAACGCTTGCCCCGTTCACGAAGAGTGTAACGAAAGCGATGAATATTGGTATAACGGTCAAGAGCGCGTGTCGCCTATGTACAACGTTTTAGCAGATATTTTACTTACCGAGCTTACTAAAAACGGCGGTAGCATAATTCAAGACAAACTTTCAGTCCTTCACGTGGGCGACCTTATGGACGGATACGTTAAAGATGGTGACGATTGGTTTAAAACTGATGAAGAAGGTAACAGCGTGCCATTAACTGCCGTAGAAGACGTTTTAGCTAATATTAATTTAGGAGAAATTTTCGACGGTAAGTTTGAACTTAAAGATAAGATTAACACCCTTTCAATAGGCGACGTTATTGAGGTCGGTGATAACCCCATATTATCACTTGTAGATGATTGTAAAATTGAAGAACTTCCAACTAAGATTAACGGCTTAAACGTGGGCGAAATTATGGGTTATATCTACAGCGAAGAGGACGGTTGGTTGGAAGATACCGACAAAGACGGTAACGTTGACAAAGCTGTTACCGGCATTAAGTTAAAGCTTGCTAAGCTTACTGTAGAGGAGCTTGCAGACGGTGGTTTTAATACTATTATGGACGAAATTATTTTAAGCGACGTAATTGACGATTATGAAAGTGGCGCGCTTAGTATTATTAATCCTGACGTGTTTAAAGAAGAGGAAAGAGGAAACTATTTTGTTGATGTCAATAATAACAACACGTTTGAAAAGGGCGAGGCGCGCGTTGACAAACTTGCAACAGTTATAGCAAACAGCGCTAATGCTGCGCCTTACGGCAAGCTTGAAACTGCGGGCATTTTAAAGTTTGATACTATCGTTTTAGAGGGACTTGACGCTTTCTACGAAGAGGAAGGATTGTCTGATTGGAAGAACGTTAAAACGGTAAACCAAATTCTTAACGATTTAATAGGTGATTTGTTATCTTAATAAAAAACGGCTCTTAAAGGGCCGTTTTTCAAAAGGAGAGATTATGATAAAGTATATATTTGACGTAGATGGCATGATGTGTGGTAACTGCGAAAAGCACGTTATAGAAAGCGTTAAAAAGGCGGTAAGCGGTGCAAAGGTTACGGCATCTCATCAAGATAAAAAAGTTGAGGTTACGGCTGATTATATTGACGAAAAGTTGGTAATTTCAGCGATAGAGGATAGGGGCTACACCGTAAAAGGCGTTAAAAAACAAGAGGTTGAAAAAAAGGGATTATTCTCCTTTTTAAAAAAATAATCTATGGAATTTTTGTATTTTTTAGAGGGGCTTAGAAACCCCGTGTGCGACGCGTTTTTCTCTCTTATCACTATGCTTGGCGAAGAAACGGCGTTTATGGCGGTTGCCATAATCGTATTTTGGTGTTTTTCAAAATCCCAAGGCTATTTTTTGCTTATAACGGGCTTTATCGGCACGGTTACTAATCAGTTTTTAAAAATGATATTCCGCGTTCCTAGGCCTTGGGTAAAAGATAGTAATTTTACTATCGTTGAAAGCGCTAAAGAGCAAGCAAGCGGTTATTCTTTTCCGAGTGGGCACACGCAGTCGTCGGTAACGTTGTTTGGCGGTGTTGCAAGGGCTAATAAAAATAAAACGCTTAAGTTTATAATGATTGTAATTTGCGTGCTCGTACCTTTATCGCGTATGTATTTAGGCGTTCACACACCACTTGACGTAGTAGTTTCAATTGCCATATCGCTAATTTTGATATTCGGTGGATATAAAGTGTTTGAAATGGCTAAAGAAAGCGACAAGGTTATGTATATAATAATCGGCGCGTTATCCGCGCTCGTTATAGCGTTTATGATTTTCGTTTACGCCTATCCCTTTCCTCAGGAGGTTTATAGCGAAATTAATATTCACAACCTTGAATCGGCACGAAAAAACGCCTACACAATGCTTGGTTGCGTGGCGGGGCTTTGGGTTATTTATCCAGTAGAAAAACGTTTTATAAACTTTGAGGTTAAAGCCGTTTGGTGGGCGCAAATATTGAAGGCGGTTTTAGGTTTAGCTATAGTAATACTTATAAAAGAGGTTTTACGCGCTCCGCTTGATATGATGTTTAACGGGCATTTAATAGCCCGCGCCATAAGGTATTTTTTAATAGTTATAACGGCAGGTATAGTGTGGCCGTTAACCTTTAAGTGGTTTTCAAGGCTTGGCAATAAAAAAAGAACGGTTTAACCGTTCTTCCCATAGTGATTTTGCGGGAGTTGCTGTTTTTGAAGAGTCAGGCGTGGCGTGATGCCACGCCTTTTTTCATACTATAAACGTGCATCGAAATCAAGTAAATCTACCGTGGGCTTAAAATAAACGGTGGAGCGCTAGGTTTTGCCGTAATTGCAATAGTATTATTAAATTTATAAATCAACAAGAAACTATCTATAGATAGTTCTATTTTTTACCCTTGCAAAAACAGTCTTTTTATGCTACAATAATTTTAATACTTTTGAAAAGGAGTAAATTATGAAAAAAATCAAACTTGAAAAACTTACTAAAGAAGCGTTCGCGCCTTTTGGAACTTACTACGATTACGCTAACCCTGAAGGTTACGGCTTATCCGGTGCAATTCATACATTTTACCCTGATAGAGTAACTGCTTACGTTAACGGTCAAGTAGCGTTTTCCCCTATCATTGTTAAAAACCCCGGCGAATATAAAATTACCCAAATAGAATATCACACTACGACTTCGGAAATGATTTTACCAATCTCTGGCGATATGATACTCCACGTTGCACCGCCGTCGGCAGGTAAACCCCTTCCTGAATACACGAAAGCGTTTTTAGTCCCTAAAAACACTTTAATTAAAATGAACGCTTGCGTTTGGCATTTAGCACCACTTCCTGCCGTTGACGAAAGTTTAACTGCTATTATAGTTTTACCTGAATGTACTTATATGAACGACTGTACGGTCGTAGACCTAAAAGAAGACGAGCAATTTATTATAGAAAAATAAATTAATTCGTAAATATAATTAAAGTACCTTGTTGCTTTTTCCTAGAGATTTTTAATATGCAACAAAAGTGTAGCCCACTATATTTCGCTTTTTGCAAAATATGGTGGGCTATACTTTTGTATTAAATTAAATTTCCCTTATAGAAACTCAACAATTTTCACACTCTTTTTTTGTTGCGTTGTTTTACGTCAGTTTGACCGAGAAGATAGTCAATGCTTACGTTATAAAAATTTGCAAGCTTGATAAGCACCGCCGTAGGAATATCGTTTTCGCCCGTTTCATATTTACTATATCCAGTTTGCGACATACCAAGCATTTTAGCAACCTGAGTTTGGTTAAGGTCGCAATCTTCTCGTAAATCTCTAATTCTTTTATACATTGTATCTCCTTTTTTACAATATATCTTAACCTATTTAATATTATTGACATTTAACCTGTTTTAGGTTATACTATTTTTAAAATTTATAAAAAGGAGAAATTTTATGAGTAAATATTGTACCAAGTGCGGTCAGCTTTTGTCCGATGACAGTTTGTTTTGTAGTACGTGTGGAGCTAAGCAAGAAAAAGGTGAAACGGTGACCTATACTCCAGCAACAACAAATGACAATTCTCTTAACAAAAAAACTGCAATTTCATCAAATGCTATCGGAAAAGATAAGATTATTTCAATAGTAAAAAGCGGGTTGATTGCTTTACTTTCTGTTATTATGTTAATTTTTTCATTTCTTCCTATCTTTTCGATAAAATATGAATATCAAAAAACAGAGATTAACGTTAACGTTAGCGCAATTGACTGCGCAAGTATAATGTTTTACTCTTTTAACTCACTCACCACAGAAGAGATTGAAGAAAGTGATTTATACTATAAAAATCAAGAAATTTTACAAGAGTTGCAAGACGAAATTGTATACAGCGAAGAATTTACCGACGAAGCTAACAACCTTGTAAATAAATATGTGAAAAATATTGCCTTCCTTGCAGTAATGCACGAAGACTATACCAACCTTTTACCAACTATAGCAATAGGCTCAGTTTCAATAGTTTATATTCTATTTGCCATTACAACTTTTATATTGTCGATTTTAAAACTCTTGTCTACAATAGGAGTATTTGAAAAAGATACAATTAAAAATCTCGCACTTAGATTTAGCATAATAACTCTTTGCGTTTGCTTATTAATTTCTACAGTTGCAACGTCTACGTTGAGAATTCCCACTTTTGAAACGAGCGTAGGATACGGTAGTTTAACGATTATTGTTTTGGCTTTTATAGTCTACTTAGCTTTAATGCTTATAAACGTTATATTCAAGCAGTATGAAAAGAAAATTAATTTACCGTTGAAATTTGTGTCTATCGCGTTTGCAATAGCTTTAATATTACTTTCAACCTCCTCTATACTTACCGCAAACGTAAAAACGACATTTAGCGGAAAAGATAGTAAAAGAGAACTCAGTATCGAGGTATATCAAGACGTTTATAAAGACCTTATAATCAAAAATGACGATAAAGAAACCATATACGAAATAATTGACCTTACTAAAGAAGAAAAGAGAGAATATTTTGAGGAAATATTTAAAGCTTATTCGTACTACACCACTTATCAAATCAAAGAAGGTCACGCCGACTCAATTACCTCAAACTTAACAACCACTTTATTAAAGGTAAAAGCCGACGAATTTATTAGAATAGTGCTTTCAACTTATCAAATAATATCTTATTTAGGCGTAATTTTTGCATTGTTTATTCTTTATGAAAACATAATTTGCTTAACTCTTGGAAAATACGCACACTTCATATTAATTTTAGGCAAAATCTTAACGCTGATTACTTCACTCGTTTCGCTCACGATGAACGTTATATTGCTTATAACTCTCAACGGTATTACCGATACTTATTTATCTGGCTTATCGTACAGCCTAGGAGTAGGAACGATAATTATGGCAATAATTGCATTAACTGCAATTTTCACACCAACTAGAACTAAAGCCGAAAAACCAGCTAAAAAAATGGTTTTTAAAACCATCACAAACGCATAACAAAAAAACTGTAACCGAGTTCGGTTACAGTTTTTTATTGTGTTTGTAATTATTCTTGCGTTTCAGGAGAAGTATTTTCGGCTAGCTCGGGCGAAATTTCGCCGTTTTCAGCGTTTTCAACACCTTCTTCAAGTTCTTCTTCGTCCTCGTGCGGAACAACTGCTACGGTAGAAACCTTACCGCCTGTGAGCCTCATTACGATAACGCCTTGCGTATCTCTACCAAGTTTGCTAATCTCGCTTGCGCGAATTCTTATGATAATACCGTTGTCGGAAATCATCATAACGTCCTCATCGGGAGCGATAAACTTAAGGCATACTGGCAATCCCGTCTTATCGTTATACTGACCTGATTTTACACCCTTACCCGCACGGTTTTGAACGCGGTAATCTTCAATATCTGTAAGTTTGCCGTAACCGTTAGAGGTAATAGTTAATACGTCACACCCCTCTTTAACTACGCTCATAGCAATAAGTTCGTCGTCAGCACCTAAATCCATAGCTTTAACGCCTTGGGTATCTCTACCTATCGGCTTAAGACCGTACGTACCCTTCTCTTCGTCAAGACCTTCAAAGAACCTAATGCACTTACCGTTTTTAGTTCCTATCAAAATCTCGTCACTACCCGAGGTGAATTGAACGGAAATAAGTTCGTCACCCTCGTTGAGAGATATTGCAATCTTACCCGATTTTCTAATACTTGCAAACTCGGAAAGCGCCGTCTTTTTAATAAGACCGTTTCTAGTTGCCATTGCAATATAGCCTTCAGTTGCCTCTTTAAGCGGAATAACTGCGTTGACTTTTTCGCCCTCTTGAAGCTGTAAAATATTTACGATTGCTCTTCCCCTTGACGTTCTTGACGCCTCGGGAATTTCATAGCCTTTTATCGAGTAAACCTTGCCGTGACTTGTAAAGAACAACAAGTCGTCGTGCGTGGAGGTTATAAACATATCGGTAACGAAATCTTCTTCCTTGGGTTTATGACCGGTTATACCCTTACCACCACGACGTTGAGCCTTGTATTCGGCAACAGGTAAACGCTTAACGTAACCAAAATGAGTGCGCGAAATAACAACGTCCTCTCTCGGAATAAGCTCAGCGTCTTCAATACTTCCCTCAAGTACGGAGATTTCAGTATTTCTTTCTTTACCGTATTTTTCTTTAATAGCGATTAAATCGTCTTTAATAATAGCGTCTATACGGCTGACGTTAGCTAATATATCCAAATAGTCGGCAATTAACTTTTTAAGGTCGTCTAGCTCTTGTTGAAGCTTGGAAACGGCAAGGTTTGTAAGCGTTTGCAATCTCATATCGAGTATTGCGTTTGCTTGCTTGCCCTCAGCGTCTAAATCGAATTCTTTGATAAGCCTTTCTTGAGCCTCGGCTCTATCTTTACTCGTCTTGATAATTTTAATAACGCTGTCAATATCCGAAAGTGCTTTAACAAGCCCCTCTACTATCAAGCATCTTTCTTGAGCTTTATCAAGGTCGAACTTAGTTCTTCTAGTGATAACGTCGCGTTGGTGCTTGTGATATTCAACGAGTATTTCTTTTAGGTTAAGAACTTTGGGGTCAGTTCCTACGAGCGCTAATAAAATGATACCGTCTGACACTTGAAGTTTAGTCTGCTTGTATAAGGTATTGAGTACGACTTGAGCGTTTGCATCCTTTTTAACGTCAATAACGATTCTCATACCGTGGCGGTCAGACTCGTCGTTAATATTAGCAATACCCTCAATCTTTTTGTCGGTAACGTATTCAACGATGGTTTTGATAAGTTTTTCTTTATTTACTTGGTACGGAAGCTCGGTAACTATAATTCGAGACCTAGTTCCGCCAGCGTATTCTTCGATTTCGCACTTTGAACGGAGAACGAAACCGCCTCTACCCGTTCTGTATGCGTTTCTAATACCGCTTCTGCCCATAAGTATACCGCCAGTCGGGAAATCGGGTGCAGGAACGTATTCCATAAGCTCGTCAACCGTGATTTCAGGATTGTCAATAACGGCGATAGCACCGTTTATTACGTCGGTTAAATTATGAGGGGGGATATTAGTAGCCATGCCAACCGCAATACCGTCCGCACCGTTTACTAAAAGGTTTGGATATCTTGCGGGTAATACTACCGGCTCTTTCCTCGTATCGTCAAAGTTTGCTTTGCAATCAACGGTATTTTTGTCGATATCTCTAAGCATTTCGAGCGCAAGCTTGCTCATTTTTGCCTCGGTATATCTATACGCTGCGGCAGGGTCGCCGTCAACCGAGCCGAAATTGCCGTGCCCGTCAACAAGCGGAAGATTAATAGAAAAGTCTTGCGCTAAACGAACGAGCGCGTCGTAAACCGAACTGTCACCGTGGGGGTGATATTTACCTAAAACGTCGCCGACTATCGCAGCGCACTTTTTAAAGGGCTTGTCGGGCGTTAAACCCATTTCGTTCATAGAATATAGTATTCTTCTGTGAACGGGCTTTAACCCGTCCCTAACGTCGGGAATAGCACGCGAACGGTTAACCGCCATAGCGTAGTCGATAAAGCTTTGGCGAAGCTCACTGTCAACCTCTACGTTGACAAGCTTGGTCATAGACAGGGTTTTCTTAAATTCGGCGGTAAGTTCTTCACTTATTTTTTGTTTAATAGCCATAATATAATCTCCTATCAGGTATCCAAATCAGCGTTCGCAAACTTAGCGTTTTCTTCAATAAATTTGCGACGGAGTTCGGGTTGCTCGCCCATGAGTAGCGAGAAGTGTGAGTCTGCCTCGATAGCGTCTTGAACGGTTACTCTTCTAAGCGTTCTCGTTTCGGGGTTCATAGTGGTATCCCAAAGTTGTTCGGCATCCATTTCACCAAGACCTTTGTAACGCTGAATATCACATCTTTCGTTGTTTTTCAAAAATTCTTCCTTATCTTCTTCGGTGTAGAAATAATGCTCTTGCTTGCCTTTAGTTATTTTGTAAAGGGGAGGTTGAGCGATATATACGTGCCCCTCCTCGATAAGCGGGCGCATGTACCTAAAGAAAAAGGTAAGAAGTAGTATTCTGATATGCGAACCGTCAACGTCCGCGTCGGTCATACAAATAATTCTGTCGTAGCGGAGCTTTGACACGTCGAAATCGTCAAGCATACCACCGCCGAAAGCAGTTATCATAGCTTTTATTTCTTCGTTTTCTAAAACTCTGTTTATACGCGTTTTTTCAACGTTTAAAATTTTACCTCTTAAGGGAAGAACTGCTTGGAAGCGCCTATCTCTTCCCTGCTTAGCAGTACCGCCTGCCGAGTCGCCCTCTACGAGGCAAATTTCGCAAAGCTCGGGGTCTTTACACGAACAGTCTGCAAGCTTGCCTGGAAGCTTGGCCGATTCAAATACACCCTTTCTAGTAGCTTCTCTTGCCTTTCTAGCCGCCTCTCTTGCCTTTTTAGCCGTCAAACACTTTAAGATAAGCTCTTTGGCAACGTTCGGGTTTTCTTCAAGCGCGGTGGCAAATTCTTCGCTCATAGTTTTATTAACAAGCGTTCTCATATCGGCGTTGCCGAGCTTAGTTTTAGTTTGACCTTCAAACTGAGGATTTAAAAGCTTAACCGATATTACCGCGGTAATACCCTCTCTAACGTCCTCGCCTGATAACTTATCGTCGTCAGTCTTTAAAAGGTTTAATTTTTTGCCCGCGTCGTTAACTACTTTAGTAAGCGCAAGCTTAAATCCGTCTAAATGCGTACCGCCCTCAACGTTGTTAACGTTGTTTGCAAACGCGAGAATTTGTTCGCTGTATCCGTCGTTATACTGGAAGGCAATCTCAATCGTTTCCTTATCGAAACGCTTTTTCATATATATGGGTTCGGGAGTTAAAACCTCTTTGTTGTGGTTAAGAACCTCAACGTATTCTTTAATGCCGCCAGTCGAATACATTTCGTCCTTTCTCTCTTGCCCCTCTCTCTCGTCCTCTAAAAGGAGCTTTACACCCGTGTTTAAGAAAGCAAAGTCGCGAAGCATACTCTTAATCGTTTCGTACGAAAAATCGGTGGTGGAGAAAATAGTTGCATCAGGCTTAAAGGTTACGCACGTACCCGTTTCAGCCGTATCCTCAAGCACTAAAAGTTCCGTTTGAGGAACACCGATTTTATACTCTTGACGGTAGTGCTTGCCGTTTTGATAAACGTCAACGCTTGCGTATTCGGAAAGAGCGTTAACGGCTTTTAAACCAACGCCGTGAAGACCGGAAGAAATCTCGTAGCCACCGTCGCCGAATTTACCGCCGGCGTTAGGGTGCGTCATAACGAGCTCAACCGTTGAAATGCCCTCTTCGCGCATACCAGTAGGAATACCTCTACCGTTGTCGCGAATTGAACAAGAACCGTCTTTATGAATAGTTACGGATATCGTGTCGCAATAGCCTGCTAAAGCCTCGTCAATAGAGTTGTCCACCGTTTCTTTTACGAGGTGGTGAAGACCGTAAGCGTCGGTATTACGGATATACATACCTGGTCTTAAACGGATATGTTCTAAACCCTTACACTCTCTAATCTGGTCAGCGCCGTATGCGTTTTCCACTTTATTATCTAAATTCATTTGCCCCTCCTTATCCGCAAAATGCGTTTGCGTGGTAATCGAAGTAATATAGTAATTACTATATTTTAGTATATTATAACACACGCGCGCGTAAAAGAAAAGAGTTTTTTTGTTTTTTTACAAAAAACAACGATAAATTTTAGTCGATTTTTGAATTTTTATAGTTTTGCAACAAAAAAACGGGCTTCTCGCCCGTTTTTTATAAATTTTTAAGCATTAGTTCCATATACCTCTTTTCAGCCTTTGCTACCCCTTTTACAGGATAGGTAGAACAAAAATCTATACCGCTTTTAAGTATAAGTTTAGCCCAGTCCGCCTCGCCGTTTTTAATTCTATAAACGGCGTGCGCTCTAAAGCTTTGAGGTCGCTCTTCTTTACTAAAAATTCTAACCGCATCTTGCTCGTAGGCTTTAATAAACTTATCGTCGCCTATAGTTAAAGCCGAAAAATAAAGCTCTTCAAAAACCTCTTCTCTTATGCCGTAAAATTTAGATAAATCACTAATTTTTCTAAGCTCTAAAATAGCTCTTTCTTCATCGCTTTGAATATAGGCAAGATATCGCAGATATCTTACGCCCACCGAATACTCCCCTTCTTTTTGATAATCAATAAGAAGTGACGGCTCAAGCTCAGACGGCTCCACCCCCTCGTAAAGCAAGGCGGTTGCCGTGTAGTAATTGCTACAAATTTTCTTATCGTCGCCACCGCGCATAAAGGTGTAAACGAGATGCCCGTCGTTATTTTCAAATACGGGAAATAGATTAATTAAAAAGATATACGCCGTTATCGGAAAAGTTATGCCAAGCCCCGCGTATAAAATAAGGCTTGTAGAGAACAAGCAAATTAAAACTTGTACCGTCAAAAGAATAAAGCTTGTAACCAAACCGCCTACCGCTGAAATAACGTATTTTTCAAAAGCCTTTTGAGAGGTTTTGGGAATTAATTCGGTAACGCCAAGCTCACCTTCTGAGCTTTTAAATTTTACCTTTAATTTACCTCTTGTTTTTCCTATAAACAGCCACGAAAACTGAACGGAATTGAATTTTAGACCGCAAATAAGCCCTGCTATTATATGCCCTAATTCGTGCACTACCGAGTTTAATAGCAACGTAATTATTACGCCTAAAAACGCGCTTATAAGTATTTTAACGACCTCGCTTTCATATCCGCTTAGTAAATTTAACGCCAAATACGCAAACAACAATACGCACAAACAGGCAGTCAAGCCGTTTATTATAAGTTTAATCCTGTTTTTCTTCATTTTTCAATAAGTACTCCAAGTAGCCTTCCAAATTATCGCTTTCGCTAACTATAACTCCGTTTATGCCGTAGGCTGAAAGCACCGAAACTAATATTTCTGCACCACCCGAGATAACGTCTGCCCTAGATTTTGCCGTTGGATACCTAACGGCAATCTCGTTAGGAGTTAACGAAAACAATTCGTTTGATATTTTTATAATTCTATCCAAACTGAGATAGTGCCCGTCAATTTTATTGGGCTGATATTCCTTGAGATTAAGGTCGATTGAGGCAAGGGTTGTAACCGTACCGCCTATCGCGTAAAAATCACCCTTAAACAACCGTCTTACACCTTTAATAGTAGAACTAAGATACCCTTTAATTTTGTCGCGCTCGCGCGAAAAATCGCAAAATAAACTAACCGCCCCTACCTTGTAGCTAACTGCGTAAACAGTTTGTCCGCCCTCGTTAAAGGCAACCTCGGTGCTTGCACCGCCAACGTCGATAATTCCACCGCTAACTCCCTTTAAAGCGCCTAAAACGGCAAGTTCAGCCTCTAAATCGCCTGAAACCACGTGAACGTCAACCCCCGTTAGTTTTTTAACGGCAGAAACGAAATCAATTCCGTTTTCAGAATTTCTTACCGCAGCGGTTGCAAAAATAAAAACCGATTTGCAACCCTCTTTAATCGCCTTTTCAAAAAAAAGAGCAACTGCGTTAACAGTTCGCAGTATAGAAGCGTTTGCCAAACGGTTTTCAATCTTACCCTCGGCAAGGCGCGTGGTTATAAGATATTTGCGTTTTAAACTGCCCGTATCCGTCATAAGCCGAACGGAATTACTGCCCACGTCAATCACGGCTACGGGATATGAAATACTATTCTTCATCTTCAAAATACATACCAAGCTCTCTTGCGCGCTCGATAATCTTCCACTCAAGCTCCCAAGAGGCAATATCATCCTCCGTTTGCTCGATTTGAGCTTTAAGATAAGCTATCTCCGCGTCAAGCTCGGCTATTTTATTTTTTCGGGTAATTATTCCTATAAGCTGATAAGTTATTATCGCCACGAGTATGGTGGTAAACATTATCAACCCCGACAGCACCGCCGAGAATACCCGCCTTTTCTTTTCTTCGTTCATTACTTGCCTTTATCTTGTTTGATAGTTTTATAATTACATTATATACCTTGTTTATAAAAATTGCAAACACTTTATGAAAACTTAATTTATACATATAAATTCCAAGCCCTACGCCTACAGCCATGTACCCTCTAAAATCTGGAAGTTCGTATATTAGAGAAAAGGTTATAAAAATTAGCGAACAACTAATGAGCCACACACCCTGCAAAGCGTGAACAAACCATTTTACCTTTATAAATTTAATTACAAGCGCAAAAATCTCGTAATACACGCCCGAAATTATACCTATTAGCAAGCAAATAACGAAAATACGAGGCTGGTCAAGCGATAAAAACATTAGCCAAACACCTTTTTTACGATGGTTGACGCCGATTGCTTATATTTTGCGCCTCCAAAATTTCCGTTTGCGCTAAAAAGACCGCTACCGTCGTCAAACGCGGTAATTTTAAGATTTTCACCGTAGATATTGAGCGTGCTTCCGTCTTTTAATTTTAAGCGTATTTCTTTATCCGAAAAGGCAAGAACCTCTTTTGCCTCGCTAACGGTAATTCTTCTTTTGCTTTCAACGGTTAAAACGTGTAAATTTTCCATAAAAAAACTCCCCGTATAAAATATGAGGAGTTTTTATTAATTATGATTAATCGTCAAGCTTCATATCGCCAAAAGCTATCCACTTTTTCTTACGCATAAACTCGGATATTACCACGTTGAGTATTATAGGAAGAATAAACATTAAGGTAAATATTCCTATAATTCCAAGCGCACCGCTAGTGTTTGATAATAAATCGAATACGCCAACTAAGCCACTAGTACCCATACCACCGCCAGAAGCTCCGCATTTAAGCTTAAATAAGCAAGTAGAAAGTGGTCCGCAAATTGCCGAGGAAATTATCATAGGCACCATAATTACAGGCTTTTTCATAATGTTAGGAATTTGAAGCATACTCGTTCCAAGACCTTGCGAAATAAGCCCAGATACGCCGTTTTCACGATAGCTTGCTACCGCAAAACCAACCATGTGACAAGCACAGCCTACCGTTGCAGCACCGCCAGCAATTAACATTGCCGATTGATTGCCGAGCGAAACGTTAGACGCAACCGCAACCCAAATAGCTGCCGACGAGGTAGGCATAGTTAAAAGTATACCCATAACGACGGAGATAACGATACCCATAATAAAAGGGCTTGCGTTAGTTGCAATAGCGATTAAATCGCCGAGTTTTACGATTAGCCAAATAAAAGGATACGATGCAAACACGCCTGCAAAAGATATAAACATAGTTCCTAAAGGAACTAAGATAATGTCAAGCTTAGTTTTACCTGCGTATAAGGACACGATTTCAACTACCATCATAGTAGCTATATACGCGCCTACGGGGTTTCCAGGAAGCCCCATAGTAACCGTAGTTAAACCGCTACCGCCGACGATAAGTTTATCCGCCCATGCACCAACGAAACCTGCAACTGCAGACGAGAATATTAAAAGTTTGTTTTTAGTAAGTGCGTAAGCTATACCAACGCCGATACCAGCGCCCATCATGGTCTTTGCGATATTAGCGATATACTTTAAAGTATTTCCCACGTAATTTTCGCCTACCCAGCCTGCGATTTGGGCAAGGATTGTACCTGCAATAAGCGTACAAAAAAGCCCTTGCGCCATGCCCGAAAATGCGGTTATAAACCAGCGTGTACTAATTTTTTTGATTTTATCTTTCATCAAAGCACCTCCACGAGTTTATTATCGACTAAATCACACGAGCTGAGTATATACTCCACCCCATTTATTGATAAATTGCGGTAAAAAGCTACGCCTTTGCCGTGCAAATGACCGTAAACAACTTTGTCTACGCCGTAGCTTTCAAAAAGCTTGGTAAATAAAGAGGCTTCCCTTCTTACGTTAAAGGGCGGATAGTGGATTAAGCATACTAGCTTGTCCCCCTCTTCCATAAGTTTTTTAGCGGAATTAAGCGCAAGCTTAAAGCGTTCAGCTTCTCTTTCGTATATATGACGGTCGTGCTCGTCAAAATCAGGCGAACCTTCAACCGCCCAACCCCTCGAACCGCAAAATACTACGTTTCCTATCTTAACGCTGTCGTTTTGCAGGGCGTAAACGTTTTTAGGAAGAGCTTCGCGTATCTTAGTAATGCCTTGCCACCAGTAATCGTGGTTGCCGCGAATTATAATGATACTGCCCTTAAGCCCGTCAAGATAAGACAAGTCTTTAAGCGCGCCCTCAAGTTTCATCGCCCAGCTAATATCGCCTGATATTAAAACAACGTCGTCATCTCCTACCTTTTCTTGCCAATTTGCTTTAATTTTTTCAAGATACCCTTCCCATTTATCACCGAAAACGTCCATCGGTTTTTCGCCCGATAATGATAAATGCAGGTCGGAAATTGCGTAAACTTTCATATTGCGATAATTATAGCACTATGTTTTTTTATGTGCAACTGTTTTTATGCGCTTTTTATAAGCTTATAGCTTAAAAATACGGCATTACATAAAAAAAGCGTGAATAATTTAAAACACGCTTTTAGTATTTAGTTTTATAATTTAGTTACAGCGTTCCGTCAGTATTTGGGAAAAGCGGTAACTCGAAAAAGCCCGAACAAACCTCTTGCGTATATTCTTGGCAAGGCGGAATAGTCGCATAGCCATACGCAGGAATTAAAAGTTCAACCGTCATAACCACTTTAATAATACTCGTAGTGCAGAAAGTTACGCTGAAAGTATTCTCCGAAACGTAACTCCCCTCGGGAGATACTACGGATACGATAGCTTCCACTTCGTAAGGCATAATCGACGGCGCAGGAACGTACAAAATAACGTCTTGCGACAAGCTGATATTTGCAACGCCTTTACCCTCAACGCCGTTCGCGTCGGTATACACGACTTCAACGGGAACGGTATAAGTTATTTGAACTCTACTACAGTTTTGTCTATCGGGTATCGGATCTACTTGTAAGCTCGTAATTTGAGCTACCGTGCTTATACTTCTCGCGCTAACGAAATTGAGCGGATATGTAGGATTTGCAGGCGTTACGCTTTGTAAGGTTACCGTAACGTCGTCTTCTTGTTCTTGACGCATGCACGCGTCAAACACTTTCTTTACTTGCACGCATACTTTGTCGCAAAGCCCGCTTAACGGATTACCGCTTATTCTGCCCGGGCATCTGTCCGTAGGACAGTTACAGTAAAAAGACATTTTAACCTCCTTATTAACCTTTTCACTCTAAGTATATGCAAGGCGATTAAAATTTGATACAGCAATATTGACTATATCTACAAATTGTGCTTAACTGTTTTTAATTTAAGATATGGAGAAAGGTTTATGACTAAAGATAAAAAACCCCTTTCAAACGAAGAGGTTTTGTATTTAAGAAAAATTAAAAACCCACCCAAATTCATTTACAATTTTTTAGGCAATATTTGGAAAATTTTGTTTATGAAAAAATACGGGGTTAAAGTAACGTATAAAAGCGACCCGCGTGAAGAAAAGGGCTCGCATCTTTTTATAAGCAATCACGCCTCGCGTAACGACTATATTTTTACGGGCGTTCCGCTACTTCCAAACACCTATAATTTCGTTGCTGGGTATAACGAGTTTTACCGTTCGCATTTAAGAGGTGTTTTTAATCTTTTACAAGTTATTCCTAAGAAAAATTTTACGCCAGACCTCTACACGCTTAAGGAAGTGTCAAGAGTTATTAAAAACGGCGGTAATATCGTACTTTTCCCAGAGGGCATGAACTCGATTGCTGGCATGAACCAACCCGTTGCTATAGGCACGGGCAAGTTTATAAAGCACTTTAAAATTCCCGTTTACTATTCGGTCATAAAAGGCGGTTATTTATCCTTTCCTAAATACACTAACAACGAATACCCCGGGCATATCGAGGTAGTAATTGACAAGATGTTTAGCCCCGAAGATATCGAAAAACTTTCTCCTGAAGAGATTGAGGATATCGTAAACAAAAAACTATATCACGACGATTATAAATGGAATAAAATCTACAAGCACACGTATAAAACGGGCGGTAAATCGGCAGAGGGCTTGTCAGACGTGTTGTTTTGGTGCCCCAAATGCGGTAATCAACACTCTATGGTAAGCAAAGGCAACGCCATTTGGTGCACCGAGTGCGCTAACGGCGCAACGGTTGACGATACCTACGCCCTCACTCCCTTAGACGAAAATTCGGTTATTCCAAGCACTCAAAGCGAGTGGTTTAAAAAACAGCGTGAGGTTATTAAAAGAGAAGTTTTAAAAGAAGATTTTTCATTTACGGCAAACGTAAAACTCGGCACTTTGCCTGACAAAAAACTCCTTAAAAACTACAAAACCTCTGAAATTACCGGCGAAGGAACGGTTACGATAGATAAATCGGGATTTACCTTTAACGGCACTGATAAAGGTTCGCCCCTTTCGTTCACTATCCCCTCAAACGAGCTTCCAACCTACGGTATGTGTACTGACGTTTCGAGGTTTTACACCTTTTATAAAGGTAAATTTTATGAGTTTTATCCGCAAACCCATTGCGTTGAAAAAATAGTTTTATTAACCGAAGAGGTACATAAGCTTAACGGCGGTAAATGGCAAGACTTTAAATTTGAAATATAATAAAAAACCATCGCAAATTGCGATGGTTTTTTATATTAAGCTGAAGGCGTACAGCCCGTGTCGCCGTAGATAAATTGTTTATAAGTTACGGTCAAATTAGTTTGAACGCCGTTTCTTACAACCGTGAAGGTGATTTGATCGCCGATTTTAACGTCAAGCTCGTCAAGATAATTTACAAGTGCAGACGACGCAGCGCCTTGAACGGCACGCTTTTCGCCCTTATAGCTTACCGCAGTAACGTAATCGCCCGCTTTAAAGCCCGCTTTTGCGTATACGCTACCCGATTTAACTTGCATAACGTAAGTGTAATAGCTAAACATATTAGTCGAGTAATCTGCAAAGGCTATATCGTAACCGAAAGAAAGCGCATAAGCGTTTTCGGCGTTTACGTTTGCTCTACCCTCAACGTAGCCAAAGTTGTAATTATTTGGACTTTCAAAGAAATAAGTTTCCATTAAACTTTCGTATATTTTAACCGCGTCGTCTACTGGAATAGCGAAATTAAGCCCTTGAAGCCCAGTGTATCCTGCGTTTACAACGCCAACGAGCCTACCTTGCATATCGAAAAGCCCACCGCCAGAGTTTCCTGAATTTATAGAACAATCAGTTTGAATAAGATCCATTTGTTGACCTTCAACGGTAACGCTTCTGCTAATCGTTGAAATTATACCTTTGGTTACCGTACCGCCTAGCGTGCCTAAGGGATTACCTATAGCAACTACGTCTTCACCAAATTTTAAAGGGGTAGTTTCACTCGCGATATCTCTTATCGTTGCAACCGCAAGGTTAGAGGTTACGTTATTAGTTAGCGAAAGCTTTAAAACGGCTATATCCGACACGGGGTCGCCACCTATCAAGTATGCTGAAAATTGATTGCCGTCAATATCTTTAACTACTATCGTGTCCGTTCCGTTGATAACGTGATGACAAGTCATTATAAAATAGTTGGTGTAATCGTCGGAAACGTCAGCCGTGCCACAGTCAACCAACTTCTTAGAAACGATTATACCGCTACCCGCACCCGTACCGATTGCATTGCTACTTGAAACGTAAATTTCTACTACTGACGGCCTAACGTCGTCAAGCATCTCGGTAAGCGAAGAATACTGCGACTGAGTAGCCGTTTCAACGTTAACGGTTACATCATAAGTTTCAGCAATACCACCTGTTGAACTAGTCGTATCGTCATCGGGAACGATTACGCACGCCGACAATGAAAGCGTAGCAATTATCGTTGCAATTATTAATGAAAACTTAAATTTCTTTCTCATAAATCACCTTATCTTTTAACATATTATGTTAAATTTTTGCGATTAGTATACTTATATTTTATTTTACACTAATGTTAAAGATATGGCAAGTGAGTGAAATTAATTTTCATAAAAACAAAGACCGTTTTTACGTGAAAAACGGTCTTTACCGCTTCGTTTTAACATTTAGAAGCGGTAAAGACCAAATCTAAATATAAACAAAGCTATTATTAAGTAACGAACTCTTGTTAAATCTTACATCAATTACTCTCGTAAAAAATAAGATTTCGTCGTTACAGTAATAGTATAACCAAGCCTTTTTATTTTATACACAAAAAATAAAAAAACTCTCGCTTATTTATAACGAGAGTTAATTTTAATTTGTTTTAAGGCGTTAGTTACAAGTTAGACGAGGCACAAGATTTTTTAGCGCAGAGATTGACTTTTGGTCATCGAGGTGATAAAAAATCGCAGTAACAAAGTATAACGCCGTAAATAACGACTTAAATAAGGCGTTAGAAACAAGCAAAACAAGGCACAAGATTTTTTAGCGCAGAGATTGACCTTTTGGTCATCGAGGTGATAAAAAATCGCAGTAACATAGTATTGCGTCGTTTATAACGACTTAAAAATCTACGTTGTGATAAACGTTCTGCACGTCATCGTTATCCTCAAACGCATCAAGCATCTTGTTAAAGGATATAAGTTGCTCGTCGTTTAAGGTAATTTTGTCGTTAGGAACCATCATAATATCAGCTTCGGCAAGCTCAACGTTCTTTTCTTCAAAATATTTTCTAACGGCTGAAAAACTTGCGGGGGAAGTTCTTATTTCAAAGATTTCCTCTTCGGTAATAACGTCGTCAGCGCCTGCGTCAAGCGCCATTTCCATAACGGCATCTTCGTCGAGAAGAGGCGTTCTTTCAATAATTATTACGCCTGCGTTTTCGAACATATACGACACAGAGCCAGTCGTACCCATATTTCCACCGTATTTATCAAAGATATGCCTTACCTCGCCTACCGTTCTATTAACGTTGTCAGTAAGCGTAGAAACGATAACCGCACTACCACCGATACCGTAACCCTCGTAGGTTTTTACCTCGTAGTTAACGTTGCCAAGCTCGCCTGCAGCTTTTTTAATACTTCTAGTAATATTGTCGTTAGGCATGTTTGCCGCTTTAGCTTTAGCGATAACGTCGGCAAGCTTAGAGTTAGTTGAAGGGTCTGCACCAGCTTTAGCGGCAACGGCAAGCTCTCTACCTAATTTAGTAAAGATTTTACCTTTAACAGCGTCGGTTTTTGCTTTTTTATTTTTAATATTAGCCCACTTGCTATGACCTGACATAAAATTTCTCCTTTAATTTATTAATGTGTACATAATGATAGATACTGCAACGGCAACGTTCAAGCTTTCGCTCCTTTCGCTCATAGGAATGGTAACGGTATAATCTGCCCTATTTTTAACTACGTCAGACAAACCGTTTGCTTCGTTGCCAACTGCTATACAAAAAGGGCTTTTCGGTTTTAAACCGAAAAGATTTTCTCCCTTTATATCGCCTACGATTAAATCTAAACCCTCTATCGCCTCAAAAGCTTGTTCATAATCACATTTATAAAGATTTACAAAGAAAATGCCACTCATTGACGAGCGCACCGTTTTAGGCGAATAAAAATCAGCTGAATTTACCGCGTAAATATCTCTATACCCTGCGGCGGCAGACGTACGGATAATAGTGCCTAAATTGCCGGGGTCGGAAACCCCGTCAAGCAGTATTGCGTTGCCGATAGATTTTTTAACCGTAATTTCGGGTATTTTAATAACGGCAAGAACGCCTTGCGGAGTAGCCTCGTCTGACAAATAGGAAAACACCTTATTAGATACGATAAGCGTTTGAGCATCGGTCGAAGGAAGGCTAACGTCAGCGCCGTCTAGTATCACTATATATGATATAGGCTGAGCGTATTTAATCGCCTCGGAAACCATTTTTATTCCCTCGACTATATACGCGCCGTGCTCACGCCTGCCCTTTTTATCTTTGAGCGAGGCTATTTTTCTTATTAGCGGATTTTGTTTAGACTCGTAGACCATAAAAAACTAAAAGGCTGTTAGATTTTAACAGCCTAAGGCAAATCATAAAAATGATTTGCCTAAAAATTATTTTTCAAGTTTTGCTTTTGCTTTTTTAACGAGTTGAGCAAAAGACTTATCGTCAGCTATAGCCATATCTGCAAGAACCTTTCTGTTAAGGTTGATACCTGCAAGCTTTAAGCCGTACATAAATTTGCTGTAAGAAATTTCGTTCATTCTGCAAGCAGCGTTAATTCTTGCAATCCAAAGTTGACGGAAATCTCTCTTTTTATTTTTTCTGCCGATGTATGCATAGTTAAGGGATTTCATTACGGCTTCTCTAGCAACTCTGTAAAGTTTGCTCTTAGCACCGTAGTAACCCTTAGCAAGTTTCATAATTTTTCTGCGTTTTTTAGCGGCGTTTACACCTCTTTTAATTAACATATCCTGTATTCCTCCCTAATTATGCTTTGTAAGGAATTATCGACTT
>JAZSMT010000011.1:0-7201 GCA_045536025.1 Christensenellaceae bacterium | reverse complement strand
GCACCCTTTATTCTTACTGTTTTCGCAGGTGCGCCTCTTACACAGACTATTTACGGCTTCCTTTTGATGCAACAGATGAAGGGTTCCTCTGCCGATCCTGCCTTTTTGCTCGGTCTCGGAATTGCATCCGGTGTAGCCATGGCATTCTCAGCTGTTTTTCAGGGCAAAGCAGGTGCTGCAGGTGCCGATGCTTTAGCTGAAACAGGAAAAGGCTTTTCACAGTACATCACTGTTGTCGGTCTTTGCGAAACCGTTGCATTGTTCGCACTTGTTTTTAGTATGGTAGCGCTTGGATAAACAGCCTTATAAACATTAAAAAGAGACTAAAAGCATAGCCCTCGTCCTATATTGGAGCGAGGGCTTTCTCAAACCTCAATATCTGCATCGCTGTAGTCAAAGAAAACACCCACGGCGAAATCGCAGCTTCCGAAGGAGGTCTGTCCCAAAATGTAGGACAGACCTCCCCAAAAGCAAAACCTTGCACGGATTTGCGAAAATGAAGCCGATATTTACAGTTCCTTCTTTTCTGCCGTTGGGCTGTATAGCGCAAAAGTATAGAGAAATCAAGGACTTTTGTGCTGTTTTTGCCTATCTCGTGATATTAGATAAATGGTAGGAAGTAAAAATGCGAATTTTCTCGCTTTTTAGTTTTATCTATTACAAACTTAAAATCACGCCGATAGACCATTTATAGGGAAAAAAGTTCAATTAGTTTTGCGGACGTGCAACCAATAAAAAAGGAACAACCGCGTGTTGTTCCTTTTTTAATTATTTACAAATGCTAGCTGGGTGGGATTTCATGTAGCGTTAAAAAATAAAAATAGTTTTTGTAATGCCGTTGCATCAAACTGATAAAAGTGATAAAATATAACAAATAAATTAAAATGGAGTAGTTATGGAACAAAAAATAGATTTTAACGTTTTAGATGAGGCGATTGAGAAGTTTGGTTCGGAAGAGAAGTCTTTAATAGCAATACTTCAACAAGCGCAAGAACACTATAGGTATTTGCCGGAAGAAATTTTTCCTTACCTTGCAAAAAAATTAGACATTTCGGAAGCAAAAATTTACGGAGTAGCAACCTTTTACGAAAATTTTTCTTTAGAAAGAAAGGGCAAATATATAATTAAGGTGTGCGATGGCACGGCGTGCCACGTAAGAAAGTCCATTCCAATTCTAAACGCGTTGAGAAAAGAACTTGGATTATCTGAAGACAAAAAGACTACTGACGACTATTTATTTACCGTTGAAACTGTATCTTGTTTAGGGGCTTGTTCGTCTGCTCCTGCGGTTATGGTAAACGAAGAAATTTACCCAACGATGAACCCGGATTCTGCAATTGCATTATTAAATCAATTAAAGGAGAAAAACTAATGTTTAAAACTCTTGAACAGTTACGTGCATATAGGGACGAACGTAAAAGACTTTTACAATCTGAAAATAGAAAAATAGTAGTTTGCGGTGGTGCAGGTTGTGTTTCTAAAGGCGCAAATAAGGTTTATGAAAAACTTATTATCGCAATGAAAGAAAGTGGATTAAATTACACCGTTAAGCTTGAAAAATGTAATGAAACAAATTCCGTAAGGCTAACGAAAAGTGGTTGCCACGGCTTTTGTGAGGTTGGACCACTAGTAAGAATTGAACCTCAAAATTGGTTATACGTTGGCGTTAAGGAAAGCGATTGTGAAGAAATTATCAATAAAACGATGATTTTAGGTGAGTGTATAGAAAGGCTTTGCTACACTGAAAACGGCGTAACTTATAAAGAAAAAGAGGAAATTCCTTTTTATAAAAAGCAAACTCGTGTTTGCTTGCAAAACTGTGATAAGATTGACGCTACTAACATTGACGAATATATTGCTAGAGACGGATACAGTGCTTTAGAAAAAGCGTTATTTTCAATGACAAGTGAAGAAATCGTAAACGAAATTACCGAGTCTGGCTTACGTGGCCGTGGTGGCGGTGGGTTCCCTGCAGGTAGAAAGTGGAGCCAAGTTGCAAGACAAAACAACTATCCTAAATACGTCGTTTGTAATGGTGACGAGGGTGACCCTGGTGCATTTATGGATAGGTCGGTTATGGAAGATGACCCACACAAAATGCTTGAGGGTATGATTATCGCAGGCGTTGCAACCGGCGCAACCGAAGGCTATATTTACGTTCGCGCAGAATATCCAATGGCAGTTGAAAGACTTCGAAACGCCATAAGTGAAGCTGAAAGATTAGGGCTTCTTGGCGACAATATTTTAGGAACTAATTTTAGTTTTCATATACGTATTAACCGTGGTGCAGGAGCGTTCGTTTGTGGCGAAGGCTCTGCATTAACTGCGTCCATTGAAGGTAAACGTGGTATGCCTAGAGTTAAACCACCTAGAACGGTTGAACACGGCTTGTTTGATAAACCTACCGTACTTAATAACGTTGAAACGTTTGCTAACGTTGCGTCTATTATTACAAACGGCGCAAGCTGGTTTAAAGCTATGGGTACGGAAAAAAGTTCGGGCACGAAAGCGTTTGCGTTAACGGGTAACGTTAAAAACACTGGTCTTATCGAAGTTCCTATGGGCACCACTTTAAGAGAAATTATTTTCGATATCGGTGGTGGCATGAGAGACGGTGGTAAATTTAAAGCGGTGCAAATCGGTGGCCCGTCTGGCGGGTGTTTAACTGAAGAGCATTTAGATTTACCACTTGATTTTGATTCGCTTAAAAAAGTGGGCGCAATTATAGGCTCTGGCGGACTCGTTGTAATGGACGAAAAAACTTGTATGGTAGAAGTTGCAAGGTTCTTTATGAATTTCACTCAAAACGAGTCTTGTGGAAAATGCGTTCCTTGCCGTGAAGGCACTAGAAGAATGCTTGAAATTTTAGAGCGCATAGTAGACGGTAAAGGTCGTGACGGGGACATTGAACTTTTACAAGAGCTTGGCGAAATGATTTCGGATATGGCGCTTTGTGGTTTAGGTAAAACTGCGGCAGGTCCCGTTCTTTCGACCATAAAATATTTCAAAAAAGAATATGAAGCGCACATTTACGAAAAGCGTTGCCCTGCAGGGGAATGCCAAAAATTAAAACGTGTAGTCATTAACCTTGATAAGTGTAAGGGTTGTTCAAAGTGTTCAAGAATTTGTCCCGTTGGCGCGATTAGCGGTAAAATTAAAGACCCGTTTATCATTGACCTTGATAAATGTATTCGCTGTGGTAGTTGTTTAAGCGTATGTTCGTTTGACGCAATTAGTGAGGAGTAGTTTTATGGAAAACAAAAAATATATGACGGTAGACGGTATATCCGTAGAAATTTGTGGCGAAAAAAACCTTCTTGAAATTATTCGCAAAGTGGGCATTGAAATGCCAACTTTCTGCTACTATAGCGAGTTGTCGGTATACGGCGCTTGTCGTATGTGTATGGTAGAAAACGAGTGGGGCGGATTTGAAGCGTCTTGTTCCACACCACCTAAAGAAGGTATGAATATCAAAACTAATACTGAAAAGTTGAGAAAGTATCGTAAAAACATATTAGAACTTCTGCTTGCAAACCATTGTCGCGATTGCACTACTTGTGAAAAAAATACTAGTTGTAAACTTCAAGAATTAGCAAGAAAATTTAAGCTTGAAGATATTCGTTTTCCCAATGCAACTCAAAAAACTGAAAGAGATACTTCTTCGGCTTGCATAGTAAAAGATAAAAGCAAATGTATTTTATGTGGCGACTGTGTTCGCGTGTGTAACGAAGTTCAAAAGGTCGGAGCAATCGACTTTGCTCACCGTGGCTCTAAAATGACTATAAGCACGGCGTTTAACAAACCTCTTGCAGACTCGCCTTGCGTAGGTTGTGGTCAATGCGTTGCCGTTTGTCCTACTGGTGCGTTACTGTTAAAAAGCGATACCGACAAGGTGTGGAAAGCGCTTGACGATTCTTCATTAAAAACCTCTATTCAAATTGCGCCTGCCGTTAGAGTTGCTATCGGCAAAGAATTAGGTGTTAAAGAGGGCGAAAACGTAATGGGTAAAATAGTAGCCGCCCTTCGCCTTATTGGATTTGACGAAGTTTACGACACTTCTTTATCCGCAGATTTAACTGTTATAGAAGAAACTAAAGAGTTTATAGAAAGATTAAAATATGGAGGAAAGCTTCCACTTATAACCTCGTGTTGTCCTGCATGGATACAGTTTGCAGAAAAGAAGCACCCCGAACTTTTAGAAAATATTTCTTCCTGCCGTTCGCCAATGCAAATGCTTGCTTCTATAGTAAAGGCAAAAGCAACTGAAAAGAATGAAAGACACTTCCACGTTGCCGTTATGCCTTGCACGGCAAAGAAGTTTGAGGCTTCGCGCGAAGAGTTTACAATGAACGGAATTCCAAACGTAGATGCAGTTTTAACTACTAAAGGCTTAATTCGTATGATTCAAGAGTCGGGTATTAGATTTGCATCTCTTAAGCCGGATAGCGTTGATTTGCCGTTCGATAGTATTTCAGGCGCAGGCGTTATATTCGGCGTAACGGGTGGTGTAACCGAAGCTGTACTTCGTAAAGTTGCCTCGAATAAAGACCAAGCGGAACTTGCATTAATAGCAAACGTAGGTCAAAGAGGTGACGCAGGTATTAAAGAATTTGAATTGCCTTACGGTAATAAAATGCTTAAAATTGCCGTATGTAGCGGACTTGGCAATGCGGAAAAACTTATAAAAAGAATGCGTAAAGGGGAAAAGTTTGACTTTGTTGAAGTAATGGCTTGCCCCGGTGGTTGTATAAACGGTGGTGGTCAACCGTTTGCTACGAGGGAAATTAAACCCGTTAAAGCAAAAGGATTGTATCAAGTTGACGAATCTCTTTCACTTCGTAGTTCTGAACAAAATCCGGTGCTTAGCGAACTTTATAAAACGGTGTTAAAAGATAGAGTTCACGAACTTTTACACGTTAATTACGTTAAAAACAAATAATATAAATCAAAAGGCGAGAAAAGTCGCTCTTCCCATAGGGAATAGCGACAACTAAATAAATCCTTAGGATTTGTGATATTTATCTAACGACAAGTGTTATTGCCTACGGCAGTTATATTTGCCTTTCGTCAAGCGTTTTTTAATTGTTTAAAAACCTATAGGGCGATTATTCATTGTTTTTCTTTTTTAAAAGCGATGGTATTAAGATAAATACCATCGCGTATATTTGCGGTAAAACAAGTGATATCCGAGCTAATCGTGTCGGGGATATATCCTCTTTCTATTGCTTATCGCAAAATTTCAAAGTCGGCGTGCCAGCCACCCGCCATACCCGTATCGATAATTACGCCTTTTTCTTTCGCCGTTTTATAAGCGATATAATTATTTTCATCGATTGTGTGATATCCGCCGTGATTATGTTTGATACGAATTTGCCCGATTTTGTTTTTTTATTGATAAATTTCTCTTAAACAAGATTTATTTACTGTTCCAAGCCTATTTATACAAAGTATACCACTCTCGTTTATTGATGTAAATGGATAAACGAGAGAATTTGTCTAATTTGACAGAAAACTTTTTTGCAAGGCGTTTTTTATTTTGTTATAATTTTTATAGATATAGGAGTATAAAATCGACAAAAATAGTTTTTTTAAAAAAAAGGCTAAATATATTTGACAAGATTGAAAATTTTATATATAATACTAAGGCATTTAACTGCAAAAGCAGTTTACATGGCGGCGTAGCTTAGCTGGTTAGAGCGGCCGGTTCATACCCGGCAGGTCGTTGGTTCGAATCTGACCGCCGCTACCATTAAAGCACCGTTTAACTACAATATGGCCCCTTGGTCAAGCGGTTAAGACATCGCCCTTTCACGGCGGTAACACGAGTTCGAATCTCGTAGGGGTCACCACGAATAAAAGCACAGGTTAGTTCCTGTGCTTTTTTCGTGCTTTCCCTATGAGAGAGAACGTAGTTCGGCGCTTGCGTCAACCGAGGGGCTCCCCTTTAGGGGTTTCGGTTGTATCTCGTAGGGGTCACCAAACAAAGTAAAGACGAACCCGTTTCCTTTAGGAGACGGGTTCGCCTTTGTTTTTAGCTTAAAAAAATAATTTTTAATATGTAAAACAGTGAGGATTTTCCTTGCTGTTTTGCTATTTTTAAAACCTTTCACTTGTCAGTAAACCTTGATTATGGGGTTTTTGCGTGATATAACCAAAGTAAAACTATATTTAAGGAGAATTTAATGAAAAAGTTTTATATTGGCGAAAACAAATATTTAGAGCAGAAAGTTTTGGCGTTTTATAATTGTGACTACGTTGGCTATCAAAAGCAAGACAACCCCGACTTTATAAATCATCTTAAAAACATGACTAATCAATACAACGAATTAGATTTAGTTGAAGATTTTGTTCAGGTTTCTGAAAGGTTTATTAAAGACATGGAAAGTATTTTTGACAAAAGCGATTTTAAGAATTTTACAATTTGTGTTATGCCTCGTTCTAAAAGAGAAAGCAAGTATAAGCAAAGTCAATTAATGTTCAAAAAGGCTATTTCAAGTTGCGCTAACAAATTAGGTTTTATTAATGGCACGGATGCGATTACAAGAGTTAAAGACACTAAAACTACGCATAATTGGAGGCTTGAAAACAACACTGGCGACAATCCATATAAAGGTATTACGAAAGACACTTGCAGGGTTGATTTAAGTAAAATTAAAAACAAAAACATTGTTTTAGTTGATGATATTTATACTGAAGGCGTTAACATTATTGAGGATTGTATACACTATCTATTTGATTTGGGCGCAAAAAGTGTTATACTATATGTAACGGCAAAAACAAGGTAAAGATTATGAACTCGAAAATTTCATTAAAACTTTTTGGTTTAATAAAAACGGGCGTTTTAAAAACTAACGCTCACTTTTGGAAATCGTTTTATAATGAAGATTATATAAATACTTTTCCTTGCGATTTACAAGCCGTAGAGCAAGAACTTAAAGAAAAAAGCATAAACGTCATCTGTGTTTTTGATGAAAACTTTCCTATCACGAACGCTAAACTTAAAAATAGCGAAAAGCCGTTTTTCTTTGCATATAAAGGCGATATAACGCTACTTAATAACGCTGATAAAAACGTTGCAGTTATAGGCGTTTTAACGCCAACTAATGAAATAGTAGAAAGAGAAGAAAAAGTTGTAAAAAGTTTAATTGATAAAGACTACAATATAGTTAGTGGTCTAGCAAAAGGTTGTGATACTGTTGCA
>JAZSMT010000031.1:0-13134 GCA_045536025.1 Christensenellaceae bacterium | reverse complement strand
CTAATTATTATTATGAAGGCGTATTCAACGTAGGTCTTTACAAACTTGCTAATGACGTTGATATGGAAGAAGCTGGTATCGATTACGAGCACCCACTTGCTACCGAAACCCCGACCTCGGGTGGTTTTGCAGCACTTCTTGACGGTAAGGGTTATTCAATTAAAAACTTCAAACCAGATGCTAACGGTTTAGTAGGCGTTATGAACTCGTATACTCACCAATATCAACTTGATGGTAAAACGAGATCTATTCCTTGCTATCCTACGGTTAGAAATATAGCGTTTGAAAACGTTATTACTTCTCAAGCGATTCCTATTATTGCACGTACTGCAGGTTACCCTGACGTATACGAAGGTTACGCGCCGAGAATTGAGAATATTTACGTAACCGTATCTTCTCAATCAACCGGTTCTGCGGGTATTATTAATACTGTTAACTCGCACGTTACTACTAATAACGTATATATCGTAGACAATAATGAATATGCTAGTCAATTCATTGATGACGGTATGTATAGATTTACCGATCGTAACGGTGCCGTTACTATTCCTGAAGGTAAAGTATATAACCCGATGGCGGCTGATAAAAATAACTCGCTCTTTGGTAAAATTGGTGGTTCCAGCGCTAATAGCATTAAAAATTCAGTAGCTAGAACTACTAACGTATACGTAGTATCTAAGTTACCGCTTATGTACCATAACAGCACGTCAAAGAATTTGCATGCCTACTTGATTATTGTTAACAAGACTGAAAAGACGATTGGTCTTAGCTTGGGACACCTTGGTGGAGGAACTTCAACTTATGTTAAAGCGTACGGTTACGGTGCAAACGAAACCGTAGGATTTATCCCGGCTATTAACGCAGTAAGAGGAAACGTTTCAGAAGCGTTTACCAACTATTACGACACAGAGGGCTTGGCAACTAAAGAAACGTGGGCCTATGCAGGTTTGTACTGTGATAAATGTTACGAAACAACCTTTACATTTGCTACCACTAGTAAAGCTAAAGATAGCTGTTGTTTTGATGAAGAATGTGATGGTAAATTAGTACAAGTAACTGCTGGTAACGGTTTCTTTAACTCGCCCATTGCATACGAGTGGACGCTTCATGACCTTGCAACTGCAGGTACTGATTTCACAACAACTAACGGTACTTTCCGCTTCCCAAGCGCGTACAGATACGACGACGTTGAATCGTTAAAAGCAGCAGCTTGCGACTATAGCTCGTTCACTGGCGATGCTGGTAACGGCTTGTGGGAAGTTGTTGAAACTGACGATGGCGAAGGTAACACGCTTAGAGAACTTAAGTGGGTTGGCGCTAAAGCGTAAAACTTAATAACACAAAGAAAAGAGAGGCTTTAGGGCGTTCCTATAAGAGAATTTTAATTTAATACAAAAGTGTAGCCCACTATACTTCGCAAAAAGCGAAATATGGTGGGCTTTTTCTTTATCCACAAAAGATTAAGTTTAATAAGTTATATTTTTAGCCTTGTGGCTAAAAGTTGTATTGCTTGTTTTACAAGCAGTTATATTTTGGCTAGCCAAAGTTATATTAAATAAATCCTTAACTCGCCGTCAGGCGAATATAACTGCCGAAAGGCAATATCACTCGTCGTTAGACGAATATCACAAATCCGTAAGGATTTATTTAGTTGTCGCAATTCCCTAAGAGAAGAGCGACTATCCTCTCTTTTTTTTTAAGTCGTTATTTACTACGCAATACTTCGTTAACTGCTACGGCTTTGCGGCCATCACAACCAAAAAGGTTAGTTCCGTCCTCAAAACCTCGCGAGCCTCGATATACTTGCAACTATCGCCTTAAATAGGTTGTAATAGGCAAATGCAATAATACTTAAAAAAGAGCCGTATGGCTCTTTTTTTATTCGTTGCAGTAAAACCAAGTGGATGACGCTGCGTCGGGCTTTCTGCCGACGGAAGTGTTGTCGCGCTCACGATTTCTAAGCTCTAAAACGGGGTTTTCGGCAACCTCAAATCGATAGTCTTTGCCTCTATTTTTAATTCGCGTTTCGATAACGTTGTGTGAGGGAACTATATCCGTTGTTGGACTCATAAGGTCTTGGAATTTGAAAAAGTCAGCGTTATCAGGTAGGTCTTTAACCTTTTTATATCCCTCTTTGCAGGAGGTGAACTGAACGGTATCGTCAAGTATTTTTCTAACGTATTCAATATTTTCGTGCAAACAAATAGGCTGAGGGAACTCACCGTCTTTAATAACCTCTTGCCAATGCTTTTTCTCGTATTTTTCAAGCATTTGCGTCGCTTTATGTAGATGTGTAATTTCAAAGGCAAGGTTTTGCTCCCACAAGCCTTTGATATACGAGTCGGTTTCCGTTTGATAGCACGACCAATATAAATAGCACTCGCAATACTCGTGCCAAAGTAGCATTTCAAACCACGAGGCGTTTGCATCCATAAGCGATTCGTATTGAGTAACGTGTTCCTCTTCAACTAGCGCAATTTCTTGATATAACCGCCTTGCTAAGTCGTTTTCGGCAAAGTTGGTAACGTTCATATAATAATTCATAGTTTGCTGTTCAGCAGCGGTGATTATCATGGTATTTAAAACCGTTTGAACGGACGAATCTTTTGCGTTTATATTGCATTTGACGTTGTCTATCGGGAAACGGTGGTGCGAAATTGTCGGTCTACCAGGCATAATTTCGGTGTATCTTCCAACCAGCCACTCTGCGTGAACGCCGTCTTGCATATCGAGTAAATTTGAATACCTATATAGGTGGTCAAAGTCCTCAAGGAGCGCAAAGTCGAGCGCGGTTTTAACGTTGCAGTCCATTTCGCGCTTTGCAAGCTCGGCGGTTAAGTCAACGGCAAGCTGTTCGTAGCCTATGGTGTGCTCTAAAATATTTTCGTCCTTAGGTTTAAGTAGTGAAATTTTAAGCTGTTGCTGTTTTTCAACGTATCTAGTGAGCGCTAAATCTCGGCGGATATCGTTGTTATCAACGTGCCGTGCAAACTGGTGCGAAAACCAGTTAGCTTCAAACTCCGTGCCGTTCATAAGGATAATTCTACACTTAGTGTAGGGGTCTACCTCTCGCTTGTTATACGGCTTTGGGTAAAGTTGTTTCCAGTTTTGTAGCATCTTTTCAAGAGCTATCGGTTTTTCATTAAACGGATTCATAAACTCTCCTTAAAAATTCTCTCTAACAAAATATTCAACTACGCTTAAAAATGTTAATTTGAGATTGACTAAATTTATTATATATATTAAAATAAAAGTGTATGAGAATTTTAGGTATAGACCCAGGTCTTGCAACGGTTGGGTGGGGAGTTATTGACGTTGAACGCGGTAAACCAAAAGTGGTTTCATACGGCGTAATTTTAACCCCGAAAGAAAAAAAGCTTCCCGATAGGTTATCTATTATCGAAGAAGATATAAAACTAGTTATTGAAAAGTATAAGCCCGACGAAATTGCGCTTGAAGAGCTGTTTTTTAATACCAACATCACTACGGGTATCAACGTGGCTCAAGCAAGGGGGGTTATACTTTTAACTGCCGTTAAAGCGTGTGGTGGTAAGCTTTTTGAATACACCCCGCTTCAAATAAAGCAAGCGCTTACGGGGTACGGTAGGGCGGAAAAACGCCAAATTCAAGAAATGACTAAGACTTTTTTAGGGCTTTCTAAAGTGCCAAAGCCCGACGATGCGGCGGATGCTTTGGCGGTAGCTTTAACGCACAGCCAAACTAGCAAGATGGCGTCAAGCTTTCAAATAAGGTGATATTATGATAGGATATTTAAGCGGTAATTTAATAACGGCAGATAAAAACGGCGTTATCGTTTTAGAAACGGGCGGTGTGGGTTACGAGGTAACCTGTTCGGCTCAGGCTTACGAGGTTATAGTAAATCAAGGTAAAGGCTCTATTTTTACCTACCTTAACGTTCGTGACGATGGGTTTTATCTTTACGGCTTTATCTCTTTAGAGGAAAAATCTATGTTTTTAAAGCTAATTTCCGTTTCGGGCGTTGGACCTAAAATGGGTATAGCTATTCTTTCGTCAATGCCACTTAACGAACTTGCTTTCATAATTGCTTCGCAAGACGTAAAGTCCCTTTCAAAAGTAAAGGGTTTAGGTAAAAAAACTGCTGAACGCATTATACTTGAACTTAGAGAAAATATTTCGCAACTCGACCTACCCGAGGGGGCGAAGAAGTCTGCTAGTAAAGTACAAGCCCAGCCGTCGATTGACGACGATGCCGTTATCGCGCTTATGAGCCTTGGGTTCTTACGAGCAGAGAGCGAAAAGGCGGTTGCAAGCGCGAAAGAACGCGGTGCTGACACAATAGAAAGCATAATAACTATTGCACTTCAAACTATAAGGTAAATTATGATAGACGAACACATTATCAACAGTGATTATGAAAATTACGAACGCGTTGTAGACAGTGAAAGAACGGTTTACGACGACGTTGAGAATATTTTGCGCCCAAAGTCAATGGACGGCTACGTGGGGCAAGAAAAGGTTAAGGACAACCTCACGGTGTTTATGAAGGCTGCAAAAATGCGTGGAGAAAGTCTTGACCACGTTTTGCTTTACGGCCCACCGGGGCTTGGTAAAACTACGCTTGCGCACATTATTGCAAGCGAGATGGGCACGCAAATTAAGGTGACGTCTGGCCCTGCTATTGAAAAGACGGGTGACCTTGCCGCTATCCTTTCCAACCTCAACGACGGCGACGTTTTGTTTATTGACGAAATTCACAGGCTTCGCCACAATATAGAAGAGGTTTTATACCCTGCGATGGAGGACTTTTCGCTCGATTTAATACTCGGCAAAGGCCCGTCGGCACGCACGGTGCAAATCCCACTTAAAAAGTTTACGCTTATCGGCGCAACCACTAAAGCAGGTATGCTTTCCTCGCCCTTGCGCGATAGGTTTGGAGTAATGCTTAGATTAGAACTTTATTCTACCGAAGAACTTAGTGAGATTGCAAGGCGCTCAAGCACAACGCTTGGCTCTGAAATTTCGGCTGACGCGTGCATTGAAATTGCAAAGAGAAGTCGCGGAACGCCGAGAATCGTTAACCGCTTACTTAAAAGGGTTAGAGATTTCTCTTCCGTTCTTGGGCATAGCGAAATATTAAAGTCGGACGCTGAGCTTGCGCTTTCGCGCTTAGAAATTGACGATTTAGGTCTTGACGGAACTGATAAAAAACTACTTGAGAGTATGATTGAAAAGTTTGGCGGTGGCCCAGTCGGGCTTGAAACGCTGGCGGCAACCGTCAATGAGGACGCTAATACTATAGAGGACGTTTACGAGCCGTATCTTCTTCAGCTTGGTTTTATTGCGAGGACGTCTAGAGGTAGAGTAGCGCTTAAAAAAGCTTACGAGCACTTAGGGCTTAAACCTCCCGTTAAAGCCGTGGAGCAAACGTCGCTATTTGACGAAAACTAATATGCTAAAAAAAAGTGATTTTTACTACGATTTACCCGAAAATTTAATAGCGCAAACGCCTCTTTATCCGCGCGATAGCTCTAGGCTTTTACATTACGATAGAGCTACCGATAGCCGTTTTGACAGGCATTTTTACGATATAGAAAGCATTTTAAAAAAGGGCGATTTACTCGTTGTTAATAACACCAAAGTTCTCCCTGCGCGTATGTTTTCATACACGCCGAACGGCGGTAAGGTGGAAATTCTTCTTCTAAAAAGATTTTCGCTTACCGACTGGGAAGTTATGGTAAAACCCGGCAAAAAAGCTAAAGAGGGTGTTACCTTAACCGTATCAAACGAGCTATCCTTAACAGTTAACGAGCGCACCGAAAGCGGTGGCAGATTAGTTACCTTTCATTACGGCGGAGTGTTTGAAGATATTATTTCAAGGGTGGGCGAAATGCCTCTTCCGCCGTATATTCGCGAAAAGCTAAAAGACCAAGACAGGTATCAAACGGTTTATGCAAAGCACGAAGGCTCGTCCGCCGCGCCAACTGCGGGGCTTCACTTTACCCCCGAGCTTATTGAAAGGTTAAAGGCTAAAGGAGTTGAGTTTGCTACCGTTGAGCTAAAGGTGGGCTTAGGCACTTTTAGACCTGTTAAAGAGGACGATTTAACTAATCATAAAATGCATACCGAGTGGTATGAATTAACGGCTGAAAACGCTGAAATTATCAACCGAGCAAAAAGCGAGGGCAGGCGCGTTATTGCCGTGGGAACAACCTCGGTTAGAACGCTTGAAACGGTTGCGGACGACAACGGGTTTGTAAAAGCGCAAAGCGGAGATACTTCTATTTTTATCTATCCGCCGTATAAGTTTAAATGCGTTGACGGATTGATTACTAACTTTCATCTCCCCGAATCAACGCTTATTATGCTAGTATCCGCACTTTTATCAAGAGAAAAGGTGTTAGAGCTTTATAATTATGCTGTTAGTGAGCAGTATCGTTTCTTTTCTTTCGGCGATAGTATGCTCGTCTTATAACCGTCGAAATACGGCGTTGCGCTGTGGCAACCTTTGGTCATTTACGCCTCAGTAAACTCCCTCAGGTTTTCCTCGCGCGCCTTGTCTTTCTCGGTTCTAAGCCAAGCAGTCATGCTTCCCATAAAATTCGGCGACGCAATGTTAATTCTATAAAACAATACGACTAATTTTTAAATATTAAGACACACGACTACTTTCGTGAAACAGGATAAAGTTATGAAAAATTTTTATTTTGAAACGGTTGCAACCGATAAATTAACGGGTGCAAGGGCGGGGGTTTTGCACACTCCGCACGGCGATATTAAAACGCCGGTTTATATGCCCGTAGGCACGCAAGCAACGGTAAAGGGCGTATATCCTCGCGACCTTGACGAGGCGGGCGCTCAAATAATT
Source organism: Christensenellaceae bacterium (assembly GCA_045536025.1). GTDB lineage: Bacteria > Bacillota > Clostridia > Christensenellales > Borkfalkiaceae > HGM11412. The sequence continues at coordinate 6,287 of JAZSMT010000031.1, read as the reverse complement.
CTTGCAAACACCTATCACCTCTATATGCGCCCCGGCGACAATATAGTTAAACAAGCTGGCGGGCTTCATAAGTTTATGAATTATAATAAGCCCATTTTGACTGACAGCGGTGGATTTCAGGTGTTTTCGCTAGCAAAACTTAACGATATAAAGGACGATGGCGTTACCTTTCACTCTAACGTTGACGGGTCTAAGCATTTTATAACGCCCGAAAAGGCGATAGAAATCGAAAATAACCTAGGCGCTGATATAATTATGGCGTTTGACGAATGCTCTGCGTACGGCGTTGATTACAACCGCGCAAAACGCGCAATGGATAGAACGCACGCTTGGCTCGACAGGTGCTATAACTACCATAAAAACGAAAAACAAGCACTTTTTCCAATCGTTCAAGGCAATATGTATAAAGACTTGCGCCTTGAAAGCTTAAGGGCGGTAAAGCCTTACGCTAAATACGGTTTAGGAATAGGCGGGCTTTCGGTGGGCGAGCCTAAAAGCGTAATGTACGATATGCTTGAGGCTATGTATAGTGAGTTTCCGACTGACGTTCCTAGGTATTTAATGGGCGTTGGCAGTCCCGACTGTTTAATCGAGGGGGTAAGGCGCGGTATCGATATGTTTGACTGCGTTTTAGCAACGCGAATAGCTAGAAACGGCACGGCTCTTACGAGTAGAGGTAAGGTAGTAGTTAGAAACGGCAAGTATAAAGACGATTTTTCTCCGCTTGACAGCGAGTGCGATTGCTACTGTTGTAGAAATTATTCAAAAGCTTATCTTCGCCATATGATAAACGTTGGCGAAATGACGGGGGCAATGTTACTATCGCTACACAATATAACCTTCCTTATAAAGCTTATGGAGGGTATGCGTGAGGCAATCATAGGCGGATATTTTACCGAATATTGTCGTGAATTTTATGAAAAGTATGGGCAATACTGTGAAATTCCCTTTAATTTGTAATAACCGCTTGCTAAAAAGCGATAAATATTGTATTATATATGTAGAAAAAAAGGAGATAAATTATTATGTTATTTAACTTATTAAGTGGAGGCGGTAACGGCGGAAATAACTACACTATGTATATTTTCCTCGGTATCATTATCATCGCGTTTATCGTTATGACGGTTGTTCAAAACAAAAACCGCAAAAAGCAAATGGCTGAAGACCAAGCTAGAAAGGATAAGCTTTGTGCTGGTACGGTAGTTATCACTATCGGTGGCATTATGGGTAAGGTAGTTTCGGTAGACAATGAAGAAAATTCTTTCGTTTTAGATACCGAAGGTACGAAAATGAAGTTTGACAAGCGCGCAATTTACCAAATGCAACTTCCTAAAAAAGTAGAAGAAGAATTCAAGAGGGAACAAGCTGCTCTTGCCGAGCAAAAAGCATCTAAAACCAAAAAGGTTGTAAAAGAAGAGCCTCAAGTAGAAGCTACCGAAGAATTTGAAGAAAAAGTAGAATAAAAAATCAAGCCTCCGCATACAAATTATCGTGCGGAGGTTTTTTATGTCAAAATTAGGCGGTTTCTTAAGCGGAGTAAAGGGCGTTGTTATTGCTCTTATATTTTCAATGATAAGCGTGCTGATTTTCGCGCTCGTTATAGACCTTTTTTCATTACCGTTATCGGCAATAAAACCCGTTAACTGCATACTTAAAATTTTAGCAGTTGCTATCGGCACGCTGTTTTCAGTAAAGGAGGATAAAGGGCTTATAAAAGGCGTGGTTATGGGCTTGATTATAAGTTTTTCAGCATTTTTGCTGTTTGGAACGATAGGCGGTGATATAAGTTTTTCTATGTCATTTTTATGGGAATTGTTACTCGGCGCTGCAATCGGTGCAATCTCAGGTATAGCGTCCGTTGCGCTTAAAAGATAAAGCGGTTTTTTTACCGCTTTTTTTATTTAAAAAATTACCTTTTAACCTTTCAAATACTTATCTTTTATATCTTTATATTACCATAATTTGATATAATAAATCAATGCTCACAAAGTGAGTACATAACGTTCGAAAGGACACATAACGTTGAGCGAAGCGAGATACATAACTTTTTGCAAGTTTGTTTGTACCACTTGCAGGCAAGTGGCGTTATGTACGCTTTTGCAAAGCGCGTGACGTATATTTTGCTAATCGCAAAATACGAAAAAAAGAGAAGTCTAACTGACTTCTCTTTTTTGGTGCCACCGGTCGGAATTTGCCGAAACTCCTAAAGGGGAACCCCTCGGCAAAAACCCCGAACCTTCGTTTCAATTCCTCCCCGAAAGTACAAAAAAACGAGATAGCAATAAGCTATCTCGCTTTTTTGGTGCCGCCGGTCGGAATCGAACCGACACGGTATCGCTACCGCGGGATTTTGAGTCCCGTGCGTCTGCCAGTTTCACCACGGCGGCATTTAATAAAGGGGTTGATTTTTACCTAAAATTGTGGCATACTAAATAGGTAAACTCAACGCTAACATAATATCACAGTATTTTTCAAAATGCAATCGTTTTTAATCGAAAAGGTAAAATTATGAACAAACTTGTTTTAATAGACGGCAACAGCTTAATTAATCGCGCTTTTTACGCGATAAATCCGTTAACCGACAAAAACGGAGCGCCTACCAACGCCGTATACGGCTTTACAAATATGCTTTTAAAAATAATAAGCGAGATTAAGCCTAAATATATGCTCGTTGCTTTTGACGTGCACGCAAAGACATTTCGCCACCAAATGTATGGCGAGTATAAGGGGACTAGAAAGCCTATGCCTGAGGACTTGCGCCCACAAATTCCAAGGCTTAAAGAACTTTTAAAAACTATGGGTATATCCACTTTTGAGCTTGCGGGTTTTGAGGCGGACGATATTATAGGCACGCTTGCTAAAAGATATAAAGGTCAAACCATTATATACACGGGCGATAAAGATAGTTTTCAACTAGTTGACGAAAGCACCTCCGTATATTTTACCAAGCGCGGTATTACGGACACTGATATTTATTCAGCAGAAAATTTTAAAGAAAAAACGGGCATAACCCCCTTACAAATTGTTGACCTTAAAGCCTTTATGGGCGATAGCTCGGATAATATTCCCGGCGTTTTAGGTATTGGCGAAAAAACTGCGCTCTCACTCGTTCAAACGTACGGCGGAGTGGACGAAGTTTATAAAAACCTTGGCGATTTCAAGGGTAAAACGCTTGAAAAGCTTGAAAACGGCAAAGACAGCGCCTATATGAGCAAAACGCTTGCAACCATTAATACCGAGGTTGAAATTCCCCTCAATATTGAGGAAATGACGTATAATTTTCCCTTCAATCAAGAGGTAAAAAAATACTTTACCGAGCTTGATTTTAAAAATATCATAAAGCGAAGCGATATCTTTGACGCTGGCGAGGAGGAAGAAATTCCGTCCAACGTGGAAAGTATAAAAATTACAAGCCTTGACGGAATTGATTTTACCTCTAGCGAGGTAGCAATCGTTATAGGCGAAAACGTAAGCTTTTATATTCCTAATAAAAACGAATACGTAATAAAAATTAAAGAGACGTTTTTTGACGAAGGGCTTGATTACGAAGAGGCGTTACGTCTTTTAAAGCCGTTATTTGAAAATCCCGATATAAAGCTTGTAGCTTATTCGAGAAAAAAGCTTGACGATGCGCTCTGTGAGCAGGGCATTTCGTTAAACGCAACCGTTCAAGACGTTGATATTTTAAGATATCTATGCGATTTTTCGGGGAGTGAAGAAAGGCTTGACGAAACGCTTCAATATTACGGATTAAGCGTAAAAACCCCTGCGTTTTCACTTTACACCCTCTATCAAAAATTTATAAAACAAATAAAAGAGGAAAATTTAACCGAGCTTTATTATAACATTGAGCTACCGCTATCTAAAATTTTAACGGATATGGAGCGTAGCGGTTTTAAAGTGGATATAAACGCACTTGATATTATAGGCGACGAATACCGCAAAGAAATATCTGAGTTATTATCTAAAATTACCGAGCTTGCGGGCGAAAGCTTTAACGTTAACTCGCAAAAGCAACTATCTTATATTTTATTTGAAAAGTTAGGTTTAAAGCACGGCAAAAAGAACAAAAACGGCAGTTATTCAACTAACGCCGAGCTGTTAGAAGAGCTTATCGACGAGCACCCGATTATTCCTTATATTTTGCGTTACAGAACGGTGCAAAAATTGCTTTCAACCTACGTTGATGCTATAAAAGCACTTGCTTTAAAGGACGGAGGTTTAGTTCACACCTCCTTTAACCAAACGCTTACGCAGACGGGTAGGCTTTCGTCAAAAGAACCTAATCTTCAAAATATCCCGATAAGGGACGAGGAGGGTAATAAGCTTAGAAAGTTCTTTATTCCAAGGAGTGATGGGCGAGTTTTAATTGATGCTGACTATTCTCAAATAGAGCTAAGGCTACTTGCGCATTTTTCGGGTAGTGAAGAGTTAATCAGCGCGTATAAAGAGGGAAAAGATATCCACTCGATAACCGCAAGCCAAGTATTTAACGTTCCGCTTGATAAGGTAACTAGCGAAATGAGGCGCAAGGCAAAGGCGGTAAACTTTGGCATTATTTACGGCATAAGCGAATACGGGCTTTCAAAAAATATTAAATGTTCGGTTAAAGAGGCGAGCGAGTATATTAAAAAATATTTCGAAAGCTATCCTAAAGTTAAAGAATATATGCAAAAAAACGTTGATTTTGCGCGTAAAAACGGTTACGTTTCAACGCTACTTAATAGGCGTAGGTATATTCGCGAAATAAACTCTCAAAACTTTAATCTTCGCGCCTTTGGAGAAAGGGCGGCAATGAATATGCCACTTCAAGGAAGTTCCGCCGACATTATTAAAATTGCTATGGTAAAAGTTTATAATAGGCTTAAAAAAGAGTGCCCTGACGTAAAACTTATACTTCAAGTGCACGACGAGCTTATTTTAGACGCAAGCGAAAAGAGCGCCCCCTTAGCATCAAAAATTTTAAAAGAAGAAATGGAAAACGCCGTATCTTTATCCGTGCCACTCACCGTTGAGTGTAAGGTTGGAAAGAGCTGGTACGACGCAAAGTAATTATATGATTATAGCAATAACCGGCGGTATAGGCTCTGGTAAATCTACGGCAATTACCGCGATAAAACAAATGGGATATCTAGTTATTTCGGCTGATGAAACTTATGCCGAGCTATTAAAAAACCCCGAATTCGTTCGGGGGGTTTATCGTGCCGTGGAAATAGATTGCGATAGCGCTCAGCTTGATAGAAATTTAGTTTCAACCGCCGTGTTCAAAAGCGCCGAAAAATTAAAGGCGTTAAACGATTTTACCCACGCTAAAATTTACGAGCTTATGTTTGAAAAAAGTAAGGGATACGAGGTGGTTTTTCACGAAGTTCCACTGCTGTTTGAAAGCGGATATCATGCTAGATACGATAAAGTTATAGTTATAATGCGCGATTTAAACTCGAGGATACAATCGGTAAAAAGCCGTAGCGGGCTTTCAGACGAAGAAGTTATCTCGCGCATAAAAAATCAGTTCGATTACGAAAATTTAGATAAAAATAAGCATACTGTTATTACTAACGACGGAAAGCTATCAGACTTTTCCGCCAAGGTAAAGGCAGTAGTAAATGAAATTTTGGGTTAAGTTTACCGCAAGTTTAGTCGTTTTATTTATGGCTTTAACGCTAATTTTTGCGTTTGAAGTGGGCGGTTATAAAAAATATTTAGATAAAGCTAAGTACTACGCCTCGAAAGAGGGGATAGAGCTTTCACTCGTTTTAGCGGTAATTAAAACTGAAAGCAATTTTAATAAAAACGCCGTATCGAAAAAGGGAGCAATCGGTCTTATGCAACTTATGCCCCAAACGGCTGAGTTTATGGCGTTAAGATTAGGTCGACAAGGCGAGATTGACTTGTTCGACGTAGACACGAACGTCTCTTTAGGCGTAGCCTACCTTAAATATTTAAGCGGTAGATTTTCAAGCTTAGAGCTGGTTTTGTGGGCGTACAACGCCGGCGAGGGAAGAGTTAAAAAATGGGTTAGTGAGGGTTTAACCTCTCCGCCGTATAAAGAAACGCGCACGTACGCTCAAAAGATAAAAAGGCGAAACTCAATTTATAAAGTTATTACTTAAAAACCATCTAATAGATGGTTTTTTTATTGTTTGTGAAAACCACGGGATAGTCCCGTGGTTCTAAAGTGGTTAACCTTTGCATAAGAAAACCTCCTGTGGTAAAATACTCAAGTAGTCCACACAAGAGTAAAACACAGGAGGTCATCTAATGAAAGATACAAATAGTTTAGCACA
>JAZSMT010000024.1:0-24488 GCA_045536025.1 Christensenellaceae bacterium | reverse complement strand
CAAGAAGTGCTGCAAAACCACCCGAGGTCGGGGTTTCGGTAGCAAGTGGGTGCTCGTAATCGATACCAGCTTCTTCCATATCAACGTCATTAGCAAGTTTGTAAAGACCTACGTTGAATACGCCTTCATAATAATAATTAGAGTATTTAGAATCAACAACTAGAGTTCTAGGAGTGTCAACACGATCACTATTAACTACAGAACCAGTGTTAGTCTTTAAAGTATAATCAACGTTGTACCCCATTGCCTCTATAAGGTCTTCTTTGTCATAGATAATTTTAGTCCAGTAATCAATTTTACGGATAGAGTAAGCTTTAGTTGCAGTTTCAATTATTAAAGTATCGTCATAACTAATAATATTTGACGTGTCTTTATTATTATATCTATACTCGATACCAGGGTATGGATCATCAGCACTAAGCTTAGCGCGGATACCAATAATTTTATCATCGCCGTCACGCACTAAACCGCCGTCTCCATCAGTTAACTCAACGCCGTTAAGGGTAATTTTGGTAATCTCTTCACCGTTAAACATAGTTGTATTTAACTTACCGGTAGACGCGTCGTATTCAACAGCGCCGTTTACGACTTGTTTAGTTATATTTTCATTATTAGCCCATACGAGCTGACCGTTAACCTCCTTCCACATACCGGTTGCTGTAAGTGCGTTAACGTTATCTTTATTATCGACGTCTTCCATCATTTCGGCAACGTTATCATAACGGCGAACGCCGTTATATTGATGGGTTTTACCAGTTGAAAGGGTGTTTTTAACGGTAGCGGAAACCTCTAACCCAAGACCAGGTTTAGTTGGATCAGCAGTTTTAGAACGATAGAAATAATCGAAATCGTACCAAACCTCAGTTTCGTTCTCAGCATAAATGTAGTAGTCACCCCATTTATTAATAGTTGCAGGTTTAGCTTCATTTACGTCGGGCGTATCAAGGTTGTCTAGAACGCCATTATTGTTATAAATAACGTCTGTATTATCTCCATCATCCGAGTAATAAACAAGAGGCCTGCGCGAAATTACTTGAACGTTCTCATATTTATAAGCAAAGTCTGGGACGACTTCGTACATAAGCCTCGAAATGGGCGAAACACCATAGAGGTTTTTGTTCTTATCAATATAGTCTTCAAGCGTGTAATCTAGATCGTAATAGTTATCAGCTATAACAACGTTCCTTAAAGTACCGCCTCGAAGGTAATAGAATAAGCCGTACAAATGCATATTTTCAGGCGAGTAAGAAAAATATACGTTTTCTATTAAACCCCTTAATTCGTTGGTAAATATACCGCTATTATTAAGGGAATTAATCGCACATATATTATCAAAAGCTACGTTTTTAATAACAGCATTATCTTGCATAATTCCGAGTATACCTAAGCCTCTAATACTACCGTTTTTAACGCTTACGGTAATGTCAGATATAACGTGACCGCGCCCGTCAAAATAACCGCTGAAATTAAGTGTGCTGTAGTTATAAAGCGTCTTACCAGACATATCGACATCTTGAGTTAGAACTACTGCTAAATCGTTATTCGGAGTGCCTGAGTCAGGTATACGCGAGGTGCCCCAATTAGTATCCCAGTGTTCAAGCATAAAGTATTCTTCAACGTCATCAGAAGTAGAAAGAGCACGGTCAACGTAAGTAACCTCAACTTCGTTAAGCATATTATCGTCAATAACTACTACGTTTTCAACAGTTCTGCTTTCTTTAGTTGCAGTAAGAACGATATCACCGTCTACAATAGTGTAATCAGTGCCAAGCTTTAAAACTTTACCGTCAGCAACAATCATGGTGCTTTCTTTTGCTTCGTAATTTTCAGCACTGTCAACAACTACCTTTCTGTCAGCTGCTACAACGTATGCAGATTGCTCAGCAACGGCAGCATCGGTGAGTTGAAGATAGGTAAGAGCAAGCGCTTTATAATCAGCATTGCCTTCAGCTACGCCTACAGCATAGGTTTTAGCTGCGGTTTCACGCATAGTGGTGTCGTATCTATCTGAGTAATAGCATTCATCGTCCCCGTCTGCATTTTTATAAGTTACATATGCAACTGCAGAGTAGCTTTGCGTAAAGATATGCTCTTTTAAAGCATTAAGCTCATCATCGGTAGCTGCATTATCAGTCTTCTCAGCGATGGTAGCTTTTAAGCTTTCATCGTCAAAAAGAATACTTGCGTAGAACTCTTGACCTTGAGCTACAGCCTCATTTTGAATTCTTATGATGTTAACGCCGTCAACTGCTTCCATGTTTTGAGTGGGATTTTTATCATCACTCCAAACGTTGTCGTCTACCTCATCAAATAATGCAGTGGGCGATACAATCATACCAAAGGTATACTTATCAGCCTCGTGAGCGCTAAGCCAAGCATCGTTAACCTTAGCTTCAAAACGGAGACCTACTTTACCTTCATTTTCGCCATCATAAGCGCGGATTGATGTACCATTTACCTTGAAGCTTGCCTCTTCAGCAGCGTCAACAGTTTCAGCTTGAGGAATAGTAGCAATTGCAAATGCAGCGCATACTGCAAATACTAAAGAGCAAAGTTTAATAAGCGTTGATTTTAACTTAGTCATACTTCCCTCCTTAATCGCCAAGCCCCGAAAGCCAGCCTATATCAATCCACGAACCTTTGATAGTTGTATGTTCATCGCCGCTGATTGACATGGTTACTATGTCAACGTGGTTGTATTCAACAACCATAATTGACGGAGTTAAATAAGTTTTTTTCATACAAAAACCTCCTTAAAAGTCTATACGTAGTGCCCGTCTAAGTAAGTTGATTTGATTTTTCAAATAGTAAATTGCCCGCCAAACGCAAGAAAAATATTGGGAGTAAATATCATATGTAATATAATATGCGCGTATACCTTGAAGATATACTTATCAAGATACAGTATTAGTTTAGCACAGATAAAACTTACTGTCAATAGAATTTTCTTAAATTTTTAATACGTATTAATAAATTAACGTCGTTTTTTAATAAAACCCCCCTTTGAGCAAAGGGAGGTTATAAAGAAAAAAGGCTCCTTTTATGCAAGGGAGCCTTTTGGGTTAGTTATTCAGTTAAACTAAATTATTTAACAATTTTAGAAACTGCGCCCGAACCAACGGTTCTACCACCTTCACGGATAGCGAAGCGGAGACCTTCTTCCATAGCAACCGGAGTGATAAGGGTTACGTCGATAGTAACGTGGTCACCAGGCATAACCATTTCTACGCCTTCAGGAAGCTTGATAGTTCCGGTAACGTCGGTAGTTCTGAAGTAGAATTGAGGACGATAGTTGTTGAAGAACGGAGTGTGTCTACCACCTTCTTCTTTGGTAAGTACGTATACTTGACCGTTGAATTCAGTGTGGGGTTGAACGGTGCCGGGTTTAGCAACAACTTGACCTCTTTCGATGTCAGTTCTGTCAACGCCTCTTAAGAGTGCGCCTACGTTATCACCAGCGTATGCTTCGTCAAGCGACTTTCTGAACATTTCAAGACCGGTAATAACCGAAGTCTTCTTCTCAGGTCTGATACCAATGATATCAACAGGGTCACCAACTTTAGCGATACCTCTTTCTACTCTACCAGTAGCAACGGTACCACGACCAGAAATCGTAAATACGTCTTCTACAGGAAGAAGGAAGGGCTTATCTTCGTCACGAGTGGGGTTAGGAATATAGCTGTCAACAGCGTCCATAAGGTCAAGAATACATTGACAAGCAGGATCGCTAGCATTGTCGTTCATAGCTGCTTCAAGAGCCTTAACTGCAGAACCTTTGATAATAGGAGTATCATCACCCGGGAAGTCATACTCGCTAAGAATTTCTCTAACTTCCATTTCAACGAGCTCAAGAAGTTCTTCGTCGTCAACAAGGTCAGTCTTGTTAAGGAATACTACGATATAGGGAACGCCTACCTGACGAGCAAGAAGGATATGCTCTCTGGTTTGGGGCATCGGACCGTCAGTAGCTGCTACTACTAAGATTGCACCGTCCATTTGTGCAGCGCCGGTAATCATGTTCTTAACGTAGTCAGCGTGGCCGGGACAGTCAACGTGAGCGTAGTGTCTGTTCTCGGTTTGGTATTCAACGTGAGAAGTGTTAATCGTGATACCACGAGCCTTTTCTTCGGGTGCTTTGTCGATTTGGTCGTAACGCATTTTTTCAGCGCCACCCTTTGCAGCAAGTACCATGGTGATTGCAGCGGTAAGAGTAGTTTTACCGTGGTCAACGTGGCCGATAGTACCAATGTTTACGTGAGGTTTGTTTCTTTCGAATTTAGCCTTTGCCATAATTGTTTATCTCCTTAAAAATTATGTTTGTTTTTTTTATTTTTAAATTTTTTTATTGATTTTAGTATATAATAACCCGACTTTTATGTCAAGTTAAATTTCAAAATTCCCTCTTATTCAGCGTTTCTGTTAGCTCTTTCGCCGATAATCTTTTCAGAAACTGACTTGGGAACTTCTTCGTAGTGGTCGAACTGCATGGTGTATTGACCACGACCTTGAGTTCTCGAACGAAGGTCGGTTGCGTAACCGAACATTTCAGAAAGAGGAATATGAGCGTCAATTACCTTAGAACCGTTTCTATCCTCAGTGCCTTGGATGTTACCACGACGTGAAGATACGTTACCCATAAGGTCGCCGAAATAATCTTCGGGCGTTACGATTTCAACCTTCATAATAGGCTCTAAGATAACGGGGTTAGCCGTCTTCATTGCTTCCTTAAATGCAAGCGAGCCTGCAATCTTGAACGCCATTTCAGACGAGTCAACTTCGTGATACGAACCGTAGAATACGGTTGCCTTGAAGTCAACTACTTCATAACCTGCAAGCGTACCGTTCTTTGAAGCTTCTTCAATACCCTTTCTAACAGGTTCAATGTATTCCTTAGGAATACATCCGCCAACGGTTTCGTCTTCGAACATAAAGCCCGAACCCGGCTCAAGCGGTGTAAATCTAACTTTACAATCACCGTATTGACCTTTACCACCCGATTGACGTTTGTAAAGACCTTGAGCCTCCACTTCTTTTCTGAAAGTTTCTCTGTAAGCAACTTGGGGTTTACCTACGGTAGCTTCTACTTTGAACTCTCTTAAAAGTCTGTCAACGATAATTTCAAGGTGTAACTCGCCCATACCTGCAATGATGGTTTGGCTAGTTTCTTTATCGGTGTAGAACTTGAACGAGGGGTCTTCCTCAGCAAGCTTGATAAGAGCCATAGTCATTTTGTCTTGACCTTGTTTGGTCTTAGGCTCGATAGCTACTTTAATAACCGGCTCGGGGAATTCCATCTTTTCAAGGATGATAGGATGAGCTTCGTCGCAAAGCGTGTCGCCCGTAGTGGTGTCTTTAAGACCTACGATTGCGCAAATATCGCCCGAATAAATCATATCAAGTTCGGAACGAGTTGCTGCGTGAATAAGCATAAGTCTACCAACTCTTTCCTTCTTGCCCTTGGTGCTGTTATATACGTATGAACCGCTTTCTAAAGTACCCGAATAAGCTCTAAAGAAAGCAAGTTTACCAACGAACGGGTCAGCAACGATTTTGAACGCTAAGCCTGCAAACGGCTCGTCGTCAGCCGAACGTCTAACCTCTTCCTTTTCAGTCTTGGGGTTGATACCGGTAACGTGATCAACGTCTAAGGGGCTGGGAAGATAGTCAATAACCGCGTCAATAAGGTGTTGTACACCTCTGTTTTTATACGATGAACCGCAAAGTACGGGGGTAATTTGCATAGCAATGGTTGCCTTTCTTATGGCTCTTTTCATTTCTTCGGTAGTGAGTTCACCAGTTTCGAAGAACTTTTCCATAAGTTCGTCTTCTTGCTCAGCGCAAATTTCCATAAGTTGGTTTCTGTATTCGCTTGCAAGTTCAGCCTCTTCAGCGGGAACGGGAACTACGTCGAATACCTTACCTTCGTCATCCTTATATATAATAGCGTTGTTTTCAACAAGGTCGATAATGCCTTTGAAAGTATCTTCCTTACCGATAGGCAAGCAGATGGGAACTGCGTTGGTGTGTAAACGCTCTTTCATCATTTCTACGGCGTTGAAATAGTTAGCGCCGTTGATATCCATCTTGTTAACGTAAGCTATTCTAGGAACTTTATACTTGTCAGCCTGTCTCCAAACGGTTTCAGACTGAGGCTCAACACCGCCTTTTGCGCAGAAAGTTGCAACCGCACCGTCAAGTACGCGGAGCGAACGCTCAACTTCGATAGTGAAGTCAACGTGGCCCGGAGTATCGATAATGTTGATTTGGTTACCCTTCCAGTAGCAAGTGGTTGCTGCAGACGCGATAGTTATACCACGCTCTTGCTCTTGAACCATGAAGTCCATGGTTGCTTCACCGTCGTGCGTTTCGCCGAGCTTGTGCGTTTTACCCGTGTAGAATAAAATACGTTCGGTCGTAGTCGTCTTACCGGCGTCAATGTGAGCCATAATACCAATGTTTCTGGTGTGTAAAAGGTCGTATTTTCTTGCCATAATCTACTCCTACCAGCGGTAATGTGCAAACGCTTTGTTAGCCTCTGCCATTCTGTGGGTGTCTTCTTTCTTCTTAACTGCTCCGCCCGTGTTGTTCGCAGCATCTAAGAGTTCGTTAGCAAGTCTATCGCACATCTCTCTCTCGCTTCTCTTTTTAGCGTTGAGAACAATCCAGCGAATAGCAAGCGTCTGTCTTCTTTCAGGTCTAATTTCGATAGGAACTTGATAGTTAGAACCACCTACTCTTCTTGCTTTAACCTCTAATACCGGCATTACGTTAGCCATTGCTTGATTGAAAAGTTCAATAGCTTCTTGACCGGTTTTTTGTTGCATTTTTTCAAAAGCATCGTAAACAATGCTTTGTGCTATTCCTTTCTTACCGTCGAGCATAATCTGGTTTACAAGCTTGGTTACTACCTTGCTACCGTAAATCGGATCAGGCAAAACGTCTCTTTTAGGAACACTGCCTCTTCTTGGCATAATTAAATCCTCCTTTATTTTTTGATAAGGGTTATACCCTTGCATGCTATCACACGCTTTCGCGGTGAACCTTCTACAAACCTAAAAGGCTTGTATACTGCCTACAAAATCGGGTGCTTAAAATACTTTCCGACAAGTAGGTTTTTTGAGTTTGTTCGTCAATTATTACTTAGGCTTTTTAGCACCGTATTTACTTCTTGCTTGCTTACGTTTTGCAACGCCTGCAGTATCCAAAGTACCACGGATAATATGATAACGAACACCGGGAAGGTCTCTAACCCTTCCGCCACGGATAAGTACCGAACTGTGCTCTTGAAGGTTGTGACCTTCGCCAGGAATATAAACGGTACCTTCTTGCTTGTTAGTCAAACGAACTCTTGCAATCTTACGAAGTGCCGAGTTAGGTTTCTTGGGAGAAGTCGTAGTAACCGAAAGGCACACGCCTCTTCTCTGCGGACAAGAGTCTAAGATGGGAGACTTGCTCTTTTCTTGACCGATTGTTCTACCTTGTTTGATAAGCTGGTTGATTGTTGGCATACTTTTACCTCCTTGTTTTTTTCGGAAAATATTCTTAAGCGGTTACCCCGCATAAAGAAGCTACTTACAGCCAAAACCCCGTCAAAAACCCATTTTTTAAGGTTCTTGACGGTTTTTTAGCACATAACTTTGTTATTTTATCATTTTTTAACGGTTATGTCAAACGTTTTGAGTGGTTGTTACGTTCGTTTGCGGTAAGATGTTTTTGTATTCCTTAGAGCCTGTGCCCGCAGGGATAAGCTTACCGATTATAATGTTTTCTTTAAGACCTACTAAGCGGTCTATTTTGTTCTTGATAGCCGCGTCAGTCAACACTCTCGTGGTTTCTTGGAAGGACGCTGCCGACAAGAAGCTTTCAGTAGCAAGCGAAGCTTTAGTGATACCTAAAAGCACTCTTTCTACCATCGCCGGTCTACCGCCGTTTTCAATAACCTTTTTGTTTTCTTCAAGAATTCTATACTCGTCAACGTACTCGCCAGGCAAGAACGAAGTGTCGCCACTCGCTTGAACGAGAACCTTTCTAAGCATTTGTCTAACGATAATTTCAACGTGCTTATCGTTAATCTCAACGCCTTGTGAACGGTATACTCTTTGAACTTCTTTCAAGATATAATCTTGAACGCCTTTAACACCCTTGGTCTTTAAGATTGCTTGCGGATATACCGAACCGCTAGTGAGTACGGTGCCCGGCTCTACGATATCGCCGTCTTTAACCTTAAGCTCAGCTGTGAACGGAATTTGGTAATCTTTTTGCACTTTGTCGTTCTTAACGACTACGTGGCGAAGCCCATCTTTAATAACGATTGACGCTACACCGCTAGTTTCACATAAAACTGCGCGACCTGCAGGGTTTCTCGCTTCGAAAAGCTCTTCAATACGCGGTAAACCCATCGTGATATCGCCAGTAGACGCTATACCACCAGTGTGGAACGTTCTCATGGTAAGCTGTGTACCAGGCTCACCGATTGATTGAGCTGCAATCGTACCAACTGCCTCGCCCACTTGAACGGGGGATAAGTTACTCATGTTCTTACCGTAGCACTTAGCGCATACGCCGATTTTGCTACGACAGGTAAATACGCTTCTGATTTTAACCGTTTCAATGCCTGCATCTTCAATTTCTTTAGCTTTTTCTTCAGAAATCATAACGTCTGCAGGTACGATAATCTCGCCCGTTTTGGGATTGATAACGTCAGTTACGGTAAATCTGCCCGAAAGCCTATCAGCTAAGCTCTCAACAGGTCTGTCTTCACCGTCAACCCTGATTGCCGAAACGTCAAGCCCCTTGGGAGTTTCACCAAGGCTTGCATAACAGTCCTCTTCCTTAACGATAACCGAGTGAGAAACGTCAACGAGACGACGGGTTAAGTAACCCGAGTCAGCCGTCTTAAGTGCAGTATCTGCTAAGCCCTTTCTACCACCGTGAGAGGACGTGAAGTATTCAAGAACGGTAAGACCTTCACGGAAACACGATTTAACGGGAATTTCAATAACTTTACCGTTGGGGTTGGTCATAAGACCACGCATACCTGATAATTGCTTGATTTGGTCGATAGAACCACGCGCGCCCGAGTCAGCCATCATCCAGATGGGGTTGAACTTTTCAAGAGTTTTCTTAAGCTCGTCGGTAACGTCGCCGGTAGCTCTCGTCCAAACGTCAACCACCGCTTTATATCTTTCGTCGTCAGTGATAAAGCCACGGTTGAATTTCTTTTCAATTTTTAAAACTTCGTCAGACGCGCTTTCTAAGATATCTTTTTTCTTTTCAGGCACCTGCATATCGAATATCGAGGTGGTAATTGCACCTACGGTCGAATATTTGTAGCCGAGCGCCTTAACGTAGTCAAGCGTATCAGCCGCGCACTTTGCCGATTTAAATTTGAAGCAAGCTTCAACAATCTTTTTAAGGTCGCCTTTCTTAACGAGCTTGTTAATCTCATATTGAAGATAATCTTCGGGTTTTTGGCGTTTTACGAAGCCTAAATCTTGAGGAATTTGCTCGTTAAAGATAATTTTACCACAAGTAGTTTTAATTCTACCGGTAACCGTTTCACCATCAGGCGTTACAACCGTACGGCGAACGTAAATTTCGTCCTGCAACGTAAGTTGCTTGGTTTGATAAGCCATAATCGCCTCGTCTTCCGAGATGAACGATTGCGGATAATACTTATTAACGTTGTTATAAACTTTTTCGCCCGAAACGCTAGTTAAAGTGCAAGATTTAATCTTGCCGTCAAGGTCAAGAACTTCGTTAGAAGCAATAAACTCTTCCTTAGTAGCGTTGGTAGCGTAGAACTTACCGTCCTTTTCTTCAAACTCGAGATAAGCGTTTTCGCCGTAGAATTTGCCCTCAGCCTTTCTCACGATAGTTAGGTAGTAACAGCCGAGAACCATGTCTTGCGAGGGCGACATAACAGGCTTACCGTCTGAAAGCTTTAAGATGTTGTTAGACGAAAGCATCAAGAACCTTGCCTCTGCTTGAGCCTCTACCGAAAGGGGAACGTGAACTGCCATTTGGTCACCGTCGAAGTCGGCGTTGAACGCACCGCACACAAGCGGATGGAGTTTGATTGCCCTACCCTCGATAAGCACGGGCTCGAACGCTTGAATAGAAAGCCTGTGAAGGGTGGGAGCACGGTTGAGAAGCACGGGGTGGTCTTTTATAATTTCTTCTAATATATCCCAAACGCAAGGCTTCATTCTTTCAACCGTGCGCTTAGCGTTTTTAATGTTGTGGCAAGTGCCGTTTTCAACGAGCTTTTTCATAACGAAAGGCTTGAAAAGCTCAATCGCCATTTCTTTTGGTAAACCACATTGATAAATCTTAAGTTCAGGACCTACTACGATAACCGAACGACCAGAATAGTCAACGCGCTTACCTAAAAGGTTCATACGGAAACGACCTTGTTTACCGCGGAGGAACGCCGAAAGGGATTTTAAATCTCTTCCGCCAACGCCAGTTACGGCTTTACCGCGCTTGCCGTTATCGATAAGCGCGTCAACAGCTTCTTGAAGCATTCTCTTTTCGTTCCTGATAATGATATCGGGCGCGCCAAGCTCCATAAGCTTTCTCAAACGGTTGTTTCTGTTGATAACGCGACGGTATAAATCGTTGAGGTCGCTCGTTGCAAACCTACCACCGTCAAGCTGAACCATAGGTCTTAAATCGGGGGGCATTACGGGAATAACGTCCATAATCATCCACTCGGGACGTGCGCCACCCGTTCTAAACGCCTCTACGATTTCAAGGCGCTTGATAGCTTTAACCTTCTTTGGGTTAGATTGATTGTCGTCTACAATTTGCTTGAGTTCTTTTGACTCTTTTTCAAGGTCAACAGCCATTAAAAGCTCTTTAATAGACTCAGCACCCATACCTACTTTAAAGCTACCTTCGCCGTATTTTTGGACGTATTCGTGATATACCTTATCGGAAATAACTTGCTTGTATTCAAGGTCGGTCGTACCAGGATCTAAAACGATATAAGATACGAAATAAATAACTTGCTCTAAAGCCTTAGGGCTAACGTCCAAGATAAGGCCGATTTTCGAGGGAATACCTCTAAAATACCAGATATGCGACACGGGAGCAGCAAGCTCGATGTGTCCCATCCTTTCACGTCTAACTTTAGACTTGGTTACCTCTACACCGCACTTATCGCACACGATACCCGCGTATCTTATTCTTTTATATTTACCACAGTGACACTCGTAGTCCTTAGTAGGTCCGAAAATTCTCTCGCAGTAAAGACCGTCTTTTTCGGGTTTTTGAGTTCTGTAGTTAATAGTTTCGGGTTTGGTTACTTCACCGTACGACCATTGTCTGATTTTTTCGGGAGAAGCAACACCTATTTGGATAGAATCAAAATTGTTAAGTTCAAACATTAAAATTTCCCCCTTTTATCAGTTTTCGTCGTCAAGACCGTCAAAATCGTCAAGACTTTCAAAATCGTCGAACATGTCTTTAGCATTGAATTCAAAGCTGTCGTCCGAGCCAAAATCGTCCATATCGTCGTCGAAAATACCGCCGTCGTCAATTTCTTCAACGGTATCGTCGTCGAAGTCAAGAACAACTTCTTCGTGAGTGTCTTTATCGTCCTTGTCGAATGCGCGAACTTCTTCGCTCTCTTCGGTAAGCTCTTTAAGTGAAATTTCTTCGTTGTTCTCGGTAAGAACCTTAATATCAAGCGCGCACGCTTGAAGTTCTTTAAGTAATACCTTACACGATTCGGGAATACCCGGCTCGCTTATGTCTTCGCCGTTTACGATAGAATCGTAAGTTTTAAGTCTACCAACCACGTCGTCCGATTTAACGGTGAGCATTTCTTGAAGAATATGCGCTGCACCGTACGCCTCGAGCGCCCAAACTTCCATTTCACCAAATCTCTGACCACCGAACTGCGCTTTACCGCCGAGGGGTTGTTGAGTTACGAGTGAGTAAGGACCGGTCGAACGAGCGTGAATTTTATCGTCAACCAAGTGGTGGAGCTTAATCATATACATCGAGCCTACCGTTACCCTGTTTTCAAAAGGTTCACCGGTACGACCGTCGTAAAGTTGAATTTTTCCGTCAACCTCGCCGTCGGGGTTTACGATATTATTTTCAAGTAAAAGTTCTCTAATATCTTTCTCAGACGCACCGTCGAATACAGGCGTACATACCTTCCAGCCGAGCTGTTTGCATACAAGACCTAAGTGAACTTCAAGCACCTGACCGATGTTCATACGCGAGGGAACGCCGAGGGGGTTAAGAACTATTTGAAGTGGTGTGCCGTCGGCAAGGAAAGGCATATCGCTTTCGGGTAAAATTCTCGAAATAACGCCCTTGTTACCGTAACGACCAGCCATTTTATCGCCGACCGAAATCTTTCTCTTTTGAGCGATATAAACTCTAACGAGTTTACTTACGCCCGGATCAAGCTCGTCTTTATTCTCTCTCGTAAAGATTTTAACGTCTACTACGATACCGCCTTCTCCGTGCGGAACTTTTAACGACGTATCTTTAACTTCTCTTGCTTTTTCGCCGAAAATTGCTCTTAAAAGCCTTTCTTCAGGAGTGAGTTCAACCTCGCTCTTTGGCGATACTTTACCTACTAAGATATCACCGCTAGTTACCTCTGCACCGATGCGGATAATACCGTCCGCGTCAAGGTCTTTAAGCACCTCTTCAGAAAGGTTGGGGATATCGCGAGTAATTTCTTCTTGACCAAGCTTAGTGTCGCGCGCTTCAATTTCGTGCTCTTCGATATGGATAGAAGTAAACACGTCGTCTTGCACGAGTTTTTCAGATAATAATATAGCGTCCTCGTAGTTATAACCTTCCCATGTCATATAACCGATAAGGATATTTCTACCAAGTGCAAGCTCGCCGTTAGCGGTTGCAGGACCGTCAGCAAGAATTTGACCTTTTTCAACCTTATCGCCAGTAGATACGATGGGCTTTTGGTTAAGGCAAGTGCCTTGGTTTGAACGCTCGAATTTCTTAAGGGTGTACGTTCTAACCGTACCGTCATCTTCTTCAACGATAATTTCTTTGCCCGAAACAGCCTTTACAACGCCTGCCTCTTTAGCAATAGCCATAACGCCCGAGTCGTAAGCGATTTTTGCCTCGATACCCGTAGCGACGATAGCGTTTTCGGGTTTAATAAGGGGAACTGCTTGACGTTGCATGTTCGAGCCCATAAGTGCACGGTTGGTATCGCTGTTTTCAAGGAAGGGAATAAGCGCGGTTGCAACCGAAACGAGTTGCTTGGGCGAAACGTCCATATAGTCAACTTCTTCTCTTGCGATTTCGCTGATTTCTTCACGGTTTCTACACGAAACGCGCTCGTTTATAAATCTGCCGTTTTCGTCAAGAGGTTCGTTTGCTTGAGCAACGATGTATTTATCTTCTTCGTCGGCAGTGAGGTAGTCAACCTGCTCGGTAACTACGCCAGTTGCCTTGTCAATTTTTCTATACGCCGATTCGATAAAGCCAAATTCGTTAACTTTAGCGTAAGTCGAAAGCGACGTGATAAGACCGATGTTTTGACCTTCGGGCGTTTCGATGGGACACATACGACCGTAGTGGGTGTAGTGAACGTCACGCACTTCAAAGGTTGCTCTTTCTCTGTTAAGACCGCCTGGGCCTAACGCCGAAAGCTTTCTCTTGTGGGTAAGTTCAGCGATGGGGTTAGTTTGGTCCATGAACTGAGAAAGTTGCGACGAACCAAAGAACTCTTTAATAGCCGAGCTTACGGGGCGCACGTTGATAAGACCTTTGGGATTGATTTCCTTAGGGTCTTGCGTAGACATACGCTCTTTAATAACTCTTTCAAGTCTTGCAATACCGATACGGAATTGATTTTGTAAAAGCTCGCCCACGCTTCTTACGCGACGGTTGCCTAAGTGGTCGATATTGTCAATAGTGCCGATGCCGTAGTTAAGGTCGCCGTTTAAAGATATCGACGCAACGACGTCGTCAACGGTAATGTGCTTGTGGTTAAGAAGCTCGATAAGCGGTTTAACAGTCTTTTTCTGTTCAGCCGAAAGCTTAGCAGGGATATTACCGCTTTCGATGATGGCATAAAATTCTTTACACGCATCAACGAACTTTCTTCTCATTTCCTTTCTTGCTTCTTCGTTCTTCTTATCCTCGGGTTTACCCTCGGCAAGTCTTTCAGCAGAAAGATCTTCTACGTAGTAAAGGTCGTTGATTTGGGTTCTCATCTTCTCGGCAACGTCCTCTACCGCCATGGTTTTACACATATCCGCAATTTCTCTTGAGAATCTAACGTTGGGATAGAATACCGTTTCTAACAAACCGAACGGTCTTGCCTTAACGCCGAGAACTGCCTCAAAGTTTACTACGTTGTTTGCGATAATTCTGCGAGCCTGTCCGTCCTGTCCTTTAAGAGCAACTACGTTGATACCGCTGTTTTGAACTGCGGTAGCTTGCTCTTCAGAAATAACGTCACCTGCTTTTACTAAAAGCTCACCGTCTTCATTGATAATGTTTTCAAACGCAATTTGACCTACGATACGGTTAGAAATACACAATCTCTTATTAAATTTATATCTGCCAACCCTTGCTAAGTCGTATCTTCTCGAATCGAAGAAGAGATTTTTAAGGTGTTGTTTAACAGCCTCTTCGGTGGGAAGTTCGCCCGGTCTTAATCTTCTGTAAAGCTCGAACAAGCCTTCGCTTTCGTTTTTAGCCGTATCCTTTTCAATGGTGGCGTTAATCATCGCGTCGTTCCCAAACACACCGAGAATAGACTCGTTAGTGCCGAAACCGAGGGCGCGAAGTAACGTGGTAGCTGCAATTTTACGCGTTCTGTCAACGTGAACCCAAAGTACGCCTTGCGAATCTTGTTCAAACTCAAGCCAAGCACCGCGGTTAGGCATAACCGTAGTAGAGTAAAGTTTTTTACCCGATTTATCTTGCTCGAAACCGTTGTATACGCCTGGAGAACGTACGAGTTGGGATACCACTACTCTCTCCGCGCCGTTTATAATGAAAGAACCGCTGTCAGTCATTTTGGGAAGTTCACCCATAAATACCGCCTGGTCGATAATTTCACCCGTAACCTTGTTGTTAAGTCTAACCTTAACTTCAAGGGGAACGGCGTAAGTTGCATCTCTGTCACGACATTCTTTCTCAGAATATTTAGATTTGCCGTTTAAGTTGTGGTCGAGAAAGTAAAGTTCGTAGTGGTCAGCAAAGTCAGTTATAGGAGAAAAGTCTTCAAGAACTTCACCTATACCCTCTTCAATAAACTGCTCGTAAGAATCTTTTTGAGCTTCTACGAGATATGGGATAGGTTGAACTTCTTTTATACTAGCAAAAGACTTTCTTTCAACGT
Source organism: Christensenellaceae bacterium (assembly GCA_045536025.1). Taxonomy (GTDB): domain Bacteria; phylum Bacillota; class Clostridia; order Christensenellales; family Borkfalkiaceae; genus HGM11412. The sequence continues at coordinate 9,139 of JAZSMT010000024.1, read as the reverse complement.
TGCCGCATTTGACTGTTTGCATATTACGCATTAATTTTGCACTCCTTTATAAAAATTGTAAAACTTCTTGATTATTTTTTGTGGCTTTGATATAATATCGGCAAGCAATTTGAGATTTTTTGTCACAAATTGTTTATAAATATAATTTATACGCCTCAAAATTTAGCGTTTTCGTAGCCGAAAAAGGCAAAAAAGACGCTATTATTACATTTTAGCATTTTACAATTATAGTTTATAAGTTTGCAGTTGTCAACCGTTTGAAAGAAATTTACTCAAAATTTTTTGTCATATTTTAGGAAATTATTATGAGAATTGATAAATTTTTAAAAGTTTCACACATATTAAAACGCCGAAGCGTGTCAAAAGACGCGTGCGACGGCGATAGAGTTTTCGTGGGAGAAAAGGCGGTAAAGCCTTCGTATCGATTGAAGGTAGGCGACGTCGTTACCATAAAATTCGGTAGCGGTGAACTTAAATTTAAAGTTTTACAGCTTAAAGAACACGTTAGAAAGGAAGAGTGCTCGTCCCTTTACGAAATTATCGGAGAATAGTATGGAAAACAAAGTAAAAATTACGGCGGTTATCGCCGCTGCAGGCTCGGGTAAGCGCTCTGGGCAAAGCGAAAACAAAATATTTTCAACCCTTGGCGGAGTGCCCGTAATTTTCAAAGCCGTTCGGGCTTTTGCCAACGTTAAAAAAATAGACGAAATCGTGGTAATTTATTCGCACGGCGAAGATAAAAAGCTTAAAGAAATTTTATTAGATATAAACAAGCCTATTCGCTACGTTTTAGGTGGCAAAACACGATTTGACTCGGTTAAAAACGCCCTTGATACAATAGACGACGGTGCCGTTTTAATTCACGACGGAGCGCGCCCTTTTATATCCGAAAGAGATATCAGCGCAGTTATAAAAAGCGTTCTCGTATTTGGTAGCGGAGTTCTTGCCACGCCGCTTACTGACACCGTTTTGGAAACTGACGGCAATTTAGAGATTTTAGCCTCTGGTAGAAAGAACAAGCTATCCGCCACCACTCCTCAAGGTTTTATGGTCAATGATATAAAGAAAGCGTACGCGCACGCGAGCGCGAACGACGGATATACCGACGACGCTGGCATTTACTCGGCAACGCTTGGAAAATGCAAGGCGGTTTTAGCCAAAGATAACAATAAAAAACTCACCTATCCCGAGGACTTTGAAAGTCTACCCCCCTACTCAAAATGCGGTACGGGCTTTGACCTTCATAGGCTTGTTGAAAACAGAAAGCTTATACTTGGCGGTATAGAAATCCCTAACGATAAGGGGTTACTCGGTCATAGCGATGCCGACGTTTTGACTCACGCTATTATGGACGCTATTTTATCGTCAGCCTCAATGCGCGATATCGGCTACCATTTTAGCGATAAAGATCCAAAGTATAAAGACGTTTCGAGTATGAAACTTTTACAAGAGGTTATTAATATGCTTAAGATAAAAGGACTTAAGCCCGTTCACGTTTCGGCGGTAGTTATGGCGGAAAAACCAAAGCTATCTCCCTACCGCGAACAAATAACCGAAAACTTAGCAAACGCACTCGAGCTCGATAAAAACTCGGTGGGAATAACGTTCACTACTTTAGAGGGAATAGGAACGGTAGGTCGCGAAGAGGGAATTGCCTCGCAAGCGTACGTGTTGACGAGGGATATTTAATATGGCAAAAATTTCTACTAAATACGTTTGTCAAGAGTGCGGTAGCGTCAGCCCACAATGGCTAGGTAAATGCCCCTACTGCGGTAAATTCGGCACGCTCGTTGAAGAGGTTGAATCGCCCGAAGAAATAAAAGGTAGTATTTCAATTCCCACTTCTAAACCTACGTTACTTAAAGATATAACTAAGGAAAACTACGCGCGAATTAAAACGGGTATGAAAGAGTTTGACACGGTACTCGGCGGAGGCATAGTTCCTTATTCTATCGTTTTGCTTGGGGGCGACCCGGGAATTGGCAAGTCCACCGTTTTAACGCAAATATTTGGCGAACTTTCTAAAACGAGAAAGGTGTTGTACGTTTCCGCTGAAGAAAGCTTATCCCACGTAAAGCTTAGGTGCGATAGACTAGGCGTTCACGGTGAAAATTTTACCGTTTTAAACGAGTGCCGTTTAGAGCATATCGAGGCAGTTTCTAAAGACTACGACTTTATCGTAATTGACAGTATTCAGGCAATATATTTAAGTGATTTTTCAGGCTCGGCAGGCTCGGTTGGGCAAGTTAGAGAGTGCGCGTCAAGGCTTATGCGCCTTGCGAAATCTAATAAGAAAACCGTGTTCGTTATCGGGCACGTTACCAAAGACGGTAATATTGCAGGCCCTAAGGTTTTAGAGCATATTATGGATACCGTACTCTATTTCGAGGGCGAGCCTCAAGACAGCTTAAAAGTTCTTCGCGCCGTTAAAAACCGCTTTGGCTCGGCACAAGAGGTGGGCGTTTTTGAAATGCGAGAGGACGGCATTAAAGAGGTAAAGGACTACAACGGCGTGTTTATGAGCGAGGATAGAGGCGCTCAAGCAGGTAGCGTGGTAACGCAATCGATAAGCGGTAACCGCTGTATGCCCGTTGAAATTCAATGCTTAATGAGTAAAACGGTATTCGGGCTTCCTCGCCGTATGCCACTTGGAATTGACTATAATAAAATGGTTTTAATAATCGCCGTGCTTGAACGAAAAGCATACCTACCCTTTTTCAATCAAGACGTTTACGTTAACGCTATGGGCGGTATAAAACTAAGTGAGCCGAGCGCCGATTTAGCAATAGCGCTATCCTTAGCAAGCGCAAACAAAAACGTTGCTGTAGATAAATCTGTTACCGCTTTTGGCGAGCTTGGCTTAACCGGCGAAGTAAGAGCCGTTTCCTTTGCCGAAAAGAGGGTGCAAAACGCTATAAAACTAGGCTTTAAGGCGGTTATCCTACCTAAACGCAATTTTGAAAGTGTTAAAAAATTCGCCGATAAAATCGAGCTGATACCCGTTAGCTACGTATCTCAAGCAGTAAAAAAATTATTTGGCGAAAACAAAGAATAAAAGTAAATCCCACGGAAATTCCGTGGGATTTTTAATCGTCTATTTGGTATTTTTCTACCGCCTGTTTAGCCTCGTCGTAATCAAAGCCTTTTGAAAGTAAATATTTATAACATTTAAGGATATTCTTTTTATCTTTTTCTTTATTTTTAAGATACTTTTCAGCAAGTTTTTCTACCGTTTCTTGCTGGCTTTCTATATCGCTTATAGCGTTTTCGGCATCGGTGTCTGATACACCCTTTTTCTTAAGTTCAAGCTTGATAAGTTTTTTACCCTTTACACCTTTATAGGTTGTTGCAAAACGCCTAGCAAAGTCGCTATCGTCAACGTAACCGTAGCCTTTAAGCTTTTCAACGGCACTATCTATAATTTCGTCTAAATACCCAAGCTTCTTAAGCTTATCTTTTATCTGTTTTTCAGTTTTTACGGAAGAGGATATAAATGTTAAAGCCCTATCGAAACACGCTTGCATTTCTGAGCTATATTGAATTTCAACAAGTCTTTCTTCTTCAATAAATTCGCCTACTTTTAATCGGTATTTAAGCGCGGTAACTAAATCAAGCCCACAGTAATACTCGCCGTCTAGATAAATACTTACGCGCTTTTTATTTTTTACCTGCTCTTTTATATCGGTAATTTTTTTCATAAATACTCCACGTATTCCGTTTTTATTTCGAAAACGGTGGACTTTCCCAACGAAAAATCGGTAATTTTTTCTATAATACTTTCTTTATTTTCGGTAGGAACTGCAAAGGTAATTTCAACGCCGTCGTTTAAATAATTGTCAGCGTATTTTACCGATTTTTCGCTTTCTAAAAGCTTTAAAATTCTAGGATAAAGTGAATAGGAAACTTCGGTTTTAAGAACGCTTGATAAAATGCTTTCGCTTATCCCTGCAAGTTCTACCGCATCTTTAACGCAACCTGAATACGCCCTTGCAAGTCCGCCCGTGCCGAGTTTTATTCCGCCAAAATATCTAGTAACTACTACTGCTACTTTTTTAAGGTTTTTTGCTTTAAGCGTTTCAAGCATAGGAATTCCTGCCGTACCTTGAGGCTCGCCGTCGTCTGAAAACTTGATATAAAATCCGCCTTGGTCGGCAACGTAGGCGTAGCAGTTATGCGTAGCGTCTGGGTATTTCCCTTTAATTTCGCTAACGAAAGCCTTGGCTTCGTCCTCTCCGTCAACTTTTTTAAGCGTACATATAAACCGTGATTTTTCTATCACGGTTTCGTTTATAATATTACGTTTTACGCTTAAATAACTTTTCATATTTTTATAAGTTTTACAACTTAGTTGTAATTTAAGTTTTATAAAGCATTAGTTACAAGTTAGGCGAGGCGTTTGTGATTTTTTGGAAGGGGGCGACCTTTTTGGTCGCAGGAATTTCAAAAAACACAAAGAACAAAGCATAACGCCGTAAATAAGGCTTTATTTGAGGATGATTTTATAGTGAACTTTCTTACCCTTGTGTAATATAAACTCGCCTGCCGACTTAACCTCATCAGTTAAATCAAAATCGTTTGCAGTTAATTTTTTATCGCCTATTGATACACCGCCACCCTCGATTAAGCGCCTTGCCTCGCCCTTTGACTTGGTAAGACCGGTGAGCACCATAACGTCCATAACCGTTTGAACGTTTTTATCAATTTCTTTTACGGGCATATCTTCTTCACTACCACCGCCGAAAGCAGCTTTAGTTTGCTTTTCAGCAAGCATAGCCTCCTCTTCGCCGTGAACGAGCTTGGTAAGCTCAAAGGCAAGAATTTCTTTAGCGCGGTTAAGCTCTGCGCCCTGCCAAGATTCCATTTTTTCAATTTCTTCAACGGGCAAGAAGGTAAGCATCTTTATGCACTTAATAACGTCCTCGTCGGACACGTTGCGCCAGTATTGATAGAACTCGAAAGGCGAGGTCTTATTAGCATCAAGCCAAACTGCGCCTTTTGCCGTTTTACCCATCTTTTTACCCTCGCTGTTCATAAGGAGGGTTATAGTCATAGCGTAAGCGTCTTTAGAAAGCTTTTTGCGGATAAGTTCAGTGCCACCAAGCATATTCGACCACTGGTCGTCGCCACCGAACTGCATGTTGCAACCGTATTTTTGGAATAGATAATAAAAGTCGTACGACTGCATTATCATATAGTTAAATTCAAGGAACGATAGCCCCTTTTCCATGCGCTGTTTATAACACTCTGCCCTAAGCATATTGTTAACCGAAAAACATGCGCCAACCTCTCTTAAAACCTCAACGTAGTTAAGGTCTAAAAGCCAGTCTGCGTTGTTTACTACGATTGCGCCGTTTTCTCCCTCGAAATTAATAAACTTAGCCATTTGCTTTTTAAAGCACTCAACGTTGTGGTTAATGGTTTCCCTCGTCATCATAGAGCGCATATCAGTTCTACCCGAGGGGTCGCCAATCATAGCCGTACCACCGCCGATAAGAACAACCGGGCGGTTGCCTGCAAGTTGTAATCTTCTCATTAAGCAAAGTGCCATAAAATGCCCTACGTGCAAACTGTCAGCCGTGGGGTCAAAGCCTATATAAAAGGTAGCCTTACCGTTGTTAACAAGCTCTTTAATTTCGTTTTCGTCGGTAACCTGAGCGATAAGACCGCGTTTAATAAGTTCTTCGTAAATTTGCATAAATTTCTCCGTATAATGTAATTATGATAAATTTTAACACTTAAATCAACCGTTGTCAACCCAAATAACCTTGTATTAAAGTATAAATAATATTAAAAAACGATTGCAAAATTTCAAGCGCGGTGATATACTATTTATAATTTTTGAAAGAAAAAACTTTTGGAGGAACAATAAATGCAATATTCACACGAAGTAGAACAAATGCTTTGCGTAAATAAAGGCCCTAAACACGGTCCAGCTCCTATTCCTGAAGAAGGCAAATGGGTACAGGCTAAAGAGATTAAAGACGTTTCGGGTTTCACGCACGGTATTGGCTGGTGCGCACCTCAACAAGGCGCATGCAAACTCTCACTCAACGTTAAAGAAGGCGTTATTCAAGAAGCTCTCGTTGAAACCATCGGTTGCTCGGGTATGACTCACTCTGCGGCTATGGCGTCGGAAATTCTTCCCGGCAAAACCATTTTAGAAGCTCTTAATACCGACCTTGTTTGCGACGCTATCAACACCGCAATGAGAGAACTCTTCTTACAAATCGTTTACGGTAGAACTCAATCGGCGTATTCTGACGACGGTTTAGTTGTAGGCGCAGGCCTTGAAGACCTTGGTAAGGGTTTACGCTCGCAAGTAGGCACTATGTACGGCACCGCCGCTAAAGGCACTAGATATCTTGAAATGGCAGAAGGTTACGTAACTCGCATGGCGCTTGACGAAGATATGCAAGTTATCGGTTACGAATTCGTATCGCTCGGCAAAATGACTGACTTTATTAAGAAAGGTTTAGAGCCTAACGAAGCGTACAAGAAAGCAATGGGCACTTACGGCAGATTTGAAAATGCCTATAAGTATATCGACCCACGTAAAGAGTAAGGAGGTATCTAATTATGGCATTATTTGAAGGTTATTCAAGACGTGTAGATAAAATTACCGCCGTACTCAAAGAATACGGCATCAACTCTATTGAAGAGTGTAAAGAAATTTGCCTTGCAAAAGGTGTTGACTGTGACGAAATCGTTAGATCCACTCAACCCATCTGCTTTGAAAACGCAGTTTGGGCTTACACCGTTGGCGCGGCAATCGCTATCAAAAAAGGCGCTAAAAAGGCAAGCGAAGCTGCCAAAGCTATCGGTATCGGTTTACAATGTTTCTGTATCCCCGGTTCAGTTGCAGAAAATAGACAAGTTGGTCTTGGCCACGGCAACCTCGGCGCAATGCTCCTTGACGATAACACCGATTGTTTCTGCTTCTTAGCAGGCCACGAATCTTTCGCAGCTGCTGAAGGCGCAATCAAAATCGCGCTTAACGCTAACACCGTTCGCTCTAAAGATTTAAGAGTTATCCTTAACGGTTTAGGTAAAGACGCTGCTATGATTATTTCAAGAATAAACGGCTTTACTTACGTTGAAACTGAATTTGACCCGGATAGCGAAACTGTTAAAGTCGTTTACGAAAAAGCATACTCTAACGGCCCTCGTGCTAAGGTTAAATGCTACGGCGCTGATAACGTTCCCGAAGGCGTTGCTATCATGAAACTTGAAAACGTTTCGGTATCTATCACTGGTAACTCAACCAACCCCACTCGTTTCCAACACCCCGTTGCAGGCACTTACAAAAAATGGTGCGTTGAAAACGGCAAGAGCTACTTCTCAGTAGCAAGTGGTGGCGGTACGGGTAGAACGTTGCACCCCGATAACATGGCTGCCGGTCCTGCTTCGTACGGTATGACTGACACTATGGGTCGTATGCACGGTGACGCTCAATTCGCAGGTAGCTCTTCCGTTCCTGCTCACGTTGAAATGATGGGCCTTATCGGTATGGGTAACAACCCGATGGTAGGCGCAACGGTTGCAGTTGCAGTTGCTATCGAAAAGGCAATGAAATAATTTTTACAAAAAATTAAGCGTTGGCGAACTCGCCAACGCTTTTTTAATAATCTTTTATTCCTATTAAATAATCGGTTGATACTTCAAAATAACTAGATAACGCAACTAATGTTGAAAGGTCAGGCTCAACCTTACTAGACTCCATATAAGAAATCCTACGTTGAGTAGTATTAAGAACTTTTGCAAGTTCAACTTGGGTTAACCCTTTTTCTTTTCTAAGTTGTACAAGCCTTTCATTAAATAATATATTCATATTATTATGATAGACAAAATTAGTCTTAAATATTTGACTTAGACAATATTTGTCTATATAATATGATTATGATGCTAATTTCTACAAAATATTCGCATATAAATTTAACGATAGAAATATTTGAAGACTATTTCATTATTTGTAATATAGTAGAAAACAAAACTCAATATACTCACGTTTTATTTGCTCATTTAAGTTATTTACAATTCCATAATTACGATAACTCTTCTTCGCGTTTATAAAGTATCGAACTTAAAATGAAAAACAACGTTGAGTTACAATATCTTCCAAAAAATAAAATATATTTTTCTTCTGTAAATGAGTGTAAATTTGTTTTTGATAAATTATTTACAGCCTATCGAACATATCAAAATAACCATTAGTAGCAAAATAACAAAAAAAGCGTTGGCAACTTCGCCAACGCTTTTTTAATTTAGATATAATATTATATTATCTTTTAGTTAATAAAAACTATGCAAAATTTGAGGTTTTGTATAAAATTATGCATAAAATTATACATTTATTCATATTATGCAATTTTTATGCAATATTTCATAAAAATATTTTTAAATTTTAATAAAATATTCATTAATTTAGTTGACTTTTACATTGGGCTTGAATATAATTGAGTTGTTGAAAAAAACAAAATGCTTTCGGAGGCGTTAAAAATGGATAAATCACAAATCAAAAAAGTAGTTCTTGCATACTCGGGTGGTCTTGACACTTCTATCATTATCCCCTGGCTTAAAGAAAATTACCACAACTGTGAAGTTATTGCGGTTGCTGGTAACGTTGGCCAAGCGGACGAGCTTGACGGTTTAGAAGAAAAGGCGCTTAAAACTGGCGCGTCTAAACTTTACTGCTTAGACCTTACCGACGATTACGTTGACAATTATATTATTCCCACTATGAAAGCAGGCGCTGTTTACGAAGAATATCTTCTTGGCACTAGCCACGCTCGCCCCTGCATTGCAAAGGCACTTGTAGATGTTGCACTTAAAGAAGGTGCTGACGCGATTGCTCACGGTTGTACGGGTAAAGGTAACGACCAAGTTCGTTTCGAGCTTGCAATCAAGGCGTTTGCTCCCGATATGCCTATTATCGCTCCTTGGAGAGAGTGGACTATTAAGTCGCGTGAGGAAGAAATTGATTACGCTGAGGCTCATAACGTTCCCCTTAAAATCAATAGAGAAACTAATTATTCTAAAGACAAAAACTTATGGCACTTATCGCACGAGGGCTTAGACCTTGAAGATACAGGCAACGAGCCTACTTACGAAAAGAGGGGCTTTTTAGAAATGGGCGTATCCT
>JAZSMT010000010.1:0-145633 GCA_045536025.1 Christensenellaceae bacterium | reverse complement strand
CACTTATCACACGAAGGTTTAGACCTTGAAGATACGGGTAACGAACCAACTTACGAAAAGAAAGGTTTCCTTGAAATGAGCGTATCCCCTATTGACGCGCCAGACGTTCCTACTTACGTTGAACTTGATTTTGAAAAGGGTATTCCCGTTGCTATTGACGGCGAAAAGATGAGCGCTAAAAACATTATCTTAAAGCTTAACGAGCTTGGTGGTAAAAACGGTATCGGTATACTTGATATCGTTGAAAACAGACTTGTTGGTATGAAATGCCGTGGCGTTTACGAAACCCCGGGTGGTGCAATTCTTTACAAGGCTCACAGCGTGCTTGAAACGTTATGTCTTGACAAGTATACTATGCACGAAAAGCAAAAACTTGCTATTACGTTTGGCGAACTCGTATATAACGGTCAATGGTTTACTCCGCTTAGAGAAGCTTTGTCTGCTTTCGTTGATAAAACTCAAGAAACGGTTACCGGTAAAGTTAGACTTAAACTTTACAAAGGCAATATGATTAACGCTGGTGCTTGGAGTGATTACTCACTTTACAGCGAAGAAATAGCTACGTTTGGCGAAAGCGATTATAACCAAGCAGACGCTGGTGGCTTTATTGAACTTTTTGGACTTCCCATTAAGGTTCAAGCAATGGTTAATCAAGGCAAACTTAACAAAAAGTAAAATATACAACAACTCCTGTCTAAGTGATTAGACAGGAATTGTGCTTTTATATAAAGCAAAAATTTTTATTTATTAAAAAAATAACAGTCTGTACTAAAAATAGAATTTCGTTTAGCGTTAGAGGTTTGGCGAGTAAAACACAATAAAGACGCGTGCTTTGTGAGGGTTTTGCCGTCAAAAAACGAAATAATATTGAAGTATAGACGAAGGAAAAACTATGGCTAAGATGTGGACGGGGCGCACCGACGGCGTTACCAGTAAGATAGCGGACGATTTTAATTCATCAATATCTTTCGATAGTAAAATGTATAAAGAAGATATTCAAGGTAGTATCGCTCACGCAGTGATGCTTGCAAAGCAAGGCATCATTACTGAAAATGAAAAAAATATTTTGGTAGACGGACTATCAAGTATACTTGAAGACCTTGAAAGCGGTAAACTCAAAATTGATTTAACCGCTGAAGATATTCATATGTTCGTTGAGCAAATACTTACCGAAAGAGTTGGCGACACGGGTAAAAAACTTCACACCGCGCGCAGTCGTAACGACCAAGTTGCGCTTGATTTTAGAATGTATTGTAAAAACCGCGCTAGCGAGATTACCCATCTTATTAAAAGCGTTTTAAACTCGCTTGTTTTACAAGCGGAAAAGCACTCGGCTACTATTATGCCGGGATATACCCACCTTCAACGCGCTCAACCTATAACCTTTGGGCATCACTTAATGGCTTACGCAATGATGCTACTTAGAGATATTGAAAGGTTTAATAACGCCTATAAGTCGGCTGACGTTTCGCCGATAGGCAGTTGCGCTTTAGCCGGAACGACTTATAATACCGACCGTGATTTCGAGGCGGAAACGCTTAACTTTTCAAAGGTTTGCAAAAACAGCTTAGACGGTGTTTCGGATAGAGATTTTGCGCTTGATTTTATCTACGCTTGCTCTGCGCTTATGATGCATTTATCAAGGCTTTCTGAAGAACTTATACTTTGGTCGAGCTGGGAGTTTAAGTTTATTGAACTTTCTAACGACTTTACGACTGGCTCGTCAATTATGCCTCAAAAGAAAAACCCCGACATGGCTGAGCTTATTCGCGGTAAAACTGGGCGCGTGTACGGCGATTTAACCGCACTACTTACCACCTTAAAAGGTTTACCCCTTGCCTACAATAAAGATATGCAAGAGGATAAAGAGTGCTTGTTTGACGCTTGCGATACGGTTAAGGCTTGCCTTGAAGTTTTAGCGCCTATGCTTGAAAAAATGAAAGCAATTCCTGAAAATATGATGCTTGCAGCGCAAAAGGGCTTTATAAACGCTACCGACCTTGCCGATTACTTAGTTAAAAAAGGTATGCCGTTTAGGTCGGCGTATAAAATTTCAGGCGCGATAGTATCAGAGTGTATTGACAAAAACACAGTTCTTGAAAAGCTTAGTTTACAAGAATATAAAAAACACAGCGATTTATTCGATAATGATTTATATAATGAAATCGACCTTTTAACTTGCGTTGAAAAGCGCATATCAAAAGGCGGTACGAGTGTTAAGTCGGTTAAAGAACAAATTGAATACGTAAAGGAATTTATAAATGATTAAAGTTTTTATAGACGGTAGCGCAGGAACTACCGGTCTTAAGATATTTGATAGGCTATCTATTCGCGAAGATATCTCTCTTATAACTCTTCCCGACGAGTTTAGAAAAGACGCATCTTCAAGAAAAGAGGCAATAAACTCGGCTGACGTGTGCTTTTTATGCTTGCCTGACGATGCGGCGAGAGAGTCGGTGTCACTCGTTGAAAATAAAAACACGATAGTTATAGACACGTCTACCGCACATAGAACGAGCGATAATTTTGCATACGGTTTCCCCGAGCTTAACGGCTACCGCGAAAAAATTCAAAACTGTAAAATGATAGCCAACCCAGGCTGTCACGCAAGTGGATTTATATCGCTTATCGAGCCACTAATTAGCGCGGGGGCATTAAAAAACGACATTAAGCTTTCAGCATACTCTTTAACCGGTTATTCGGGTGGCGGAAAGAAAATGATAGCCGAGTATGAAAACGATAATAGACCTACCGCGTTTGATGCGCCAAGGCTTTACGCCCTTTCGCAATCGCATAAGCACTTACCTGAAATTCAAAAGGTGTGTGGGCTTGAATACGCGCCCGTGTTTATGCCTATCGTTTCAAATTACGCTTGCGGTATGCAAGTAACCGTTCCCCTTTTTACTAACGATTTAAAATGCTCGGTTGAAGAGGTAAAGGAAATTTACAAGCAACTTTACACTGGTAAAGTCGTTTATTACACCGAAGAAAACGAAAACGGTTTCGTTACGTCAAACTCACTTTCTGGGCGCGACGATATGCAAATTTCAATATTTGGTAACAGTGATAGAATAACGCTTATTTCAAGGTTTGACAATCTTGGAAAGGGTGCGTCGGGCGCGGCCGTTCAAAATATGAACGTAGCGCTAGGTTTAGATGAAACTTACGGACTTAATTTAGGAGAATAAAATGAAGATTATATCTGGCGGTATTTGCGCCGCTAAAGGATTTAAAGCAAACGGAATACATTGCGGTATAAGAAAAAATCGCACCAAGCGCGATTTAGCTCTTATTTATAGCGATACTATTTGTTCGGCGGCGGCGGTATACACCACTAACCTCGTAAAAGGCGCTCCACTTAAGGTTACCAAAGACCATATCGAAAACGGCTACGCTCAAGCAATTATTTGCAACAGCGGTAACGCTAACACGTGTAACGCAAACGGCGTTGAAATTGCCGAGCTTACTTCTTCTATTCTTTCTAAGGAGTTAGGTGTTAATAAAAACGATATCATAATAGCGTCAACGGGCGTTATCGGTCAACCGCTTGATATCGAACCTATAAAAATGGGTATTCCCGCACTCGTTGAGGGTTTATCGTCAAACGGTGGCGAATACGCTGCCGAGGCTATTATGACGACGGACGTTGTTAAAAAAGAAATTGCCGTAGAGTTTACCGTTGGTGGTAAGATTTGCAAAATCGGCGGTATAGCTAAAGGTAGTGGTATGATACACCCGAATATGGCAACAATGCTCGTATTCATTACTACCGATTGTAATATCTCGCCCGAAATGCTTAAAAAAGCACTCTCAACCGATATTCAAAACACCTTTAATATGATTTCAATCGACGGCGATACGTCGACTAACGATATGGTAACCGTTCTTGCTAACGGTATGGCAGGTAATGATAAAATCACATCAGAGGGCGAGGACTTTAACGCGTTTATGAAAGCGCTTAACACGGTAAACATCACTCTTTGTAGAAAAATTGCCAGCGACGGCGAGGGCGCAACCAAGCTTTTAGAGTGTTCGGTATCTGGCGCAAAATCGCTTGAAATCGCTAAAACGGTTGCTAAAAGCGTAATATGCTCAAGCCTTACAAAAGCGGCAATGTTTGGCGCTGACGCTAACTGGGGAAGAGTTTTGTGTGCTATCGGCTATAGTGGCGCTGAGGTAGACGTAGATAAAATTGACGTTTACTTTAAGTCAAGTAAAGGCGAAATTCAAGTGTGCAAAGACGGTAGCGGTGTAGATTTTAGCGAAGAAAAGGCTAAAGAAATTTTACTTGAAAACGAAATTGACATTATTATTAACCTAGGTGGCGGTGAGTTCTCTTCTACCGCTTGGGGTTGTGATTAAACTTACGATTACGTGAAAATTAACGGAGATTATCGAACCTAATATGGATAAACATTTTTCAAACGCGCAACGCGCGGAAGTATTAACTCAAGCACTACCCTATATTAAACGCTACAACGGCAAAACGGTAGTTATAAAATACGGCGGAAACGCTATGGTAAACGAATACCTTAAAGAGCAAGTTATGGAAGATATCGTTCTTTTATGGCTTATCGGCGTTAAAGTCGTTCTAGTTCACGGTGGTGGTCCTGAAATTTCCGAGTTGATGGCTAAGCTTGGCAAAGCTCCTGAGTTCGTTGACGGGCTTAGGGTTACCGATAAAGAAACGGTAGATATCGTTCAAATGGTGCTTGCAGGCAAAGTAAACAAATCACTCGTTTCCCACCTTGAAAGTAAAGGCGGTAACGCTATGGGCATATCGGGCATTGACGGCGGACTTATAAAGGCTACCGTTAAAAATCCCAAGCTCGGTTTCGTGGGCAAAATAACCGAAGTTAACATTACCCCTATTGAAGACCTTTTAGGAAAGGGCTATATACCCGTAATTTCAACAGTTGCAAGTGATAACGAGGGTAACGTTTACAACATAAACGGCGACACCGCCGCTGCGCGTATTGCAGGTGCGTTGGGTGCTGAAAGACTTATTATGATGACTGATATTGCAGGGCTTTTAAAGGATAAAGACGACCCCTCGACGCTTATTCCTCACGTTACCATTGAAGAGGCTGAAGAGCTTAAAAAGCAAGGCGTAATATCGGGCGGTATGATACCTAAGATTGATTGTTGTATAGACGCAATTTCGCACGGCGTTAAAAACGTTGTTATTATGGATGGGCGCGTCCCCCACTCTATTTTAATGGAAATACTTACCAACGAAGGCGCAGGTACGATGGTAAAGGGAAACGACAATGACTGAGCTTCAAAAACTTGACAATTTATACGTTGCAAACACCTACGCTAGATTTCCTATCGACCTTGTAAAAGGCAACGGCAGTTTATACGTAGATAGCAACGGCAAAGAGTATATCGACCTTGGCACGGGCATAGGCGTAACGGCTTTCGGCGCGTGTGATGAAGAGTGGAAAAATGCGGTTATAGGGCAGTTAAATGCCTTACAGCACACCTCTAACCTCTATTACACCCAGCCTTGCGCTAACCTTGCTAAACTGCTTTGTGAAAGGACGGGGCTTAAAAAGGTTTTCTTTGCAAACTCGGGCGCAGAGGCTAACGAGTGCGCTATAAAAGTAGCGAGAAAATACTACGAGGATAAAACGGGCAAGCAAGGCTTTATTATTACTTTAACAAACAGCTTTCACGGCAGAACTTTAACGACTTTATCGGCAACGGGGCAAGATAAGTTTCACGAGCTTTTTAACCCCTTAACTAGCGGTTTTTTACACGCTGACGTTGGCGATATTAAAGCCATTGAAAACTATATCGAAAGCTACCCCGTTTGCGCTATTATGATAGAGCTAGTTCAAGGCGAAGGCGGTGTAAACGCCCTCCCTTACGATTTCGTTCAAGCGGTTTATAAAATTTGTAAAAATAGCGATATTTTACTCGTCGTTGACGAGGTTCAAACGGGCAACGGCAGAACGGGCAAGCTTTACGCTTTTGAGCATTTTGATATTTTGCCCGACGTTGTAACTACGGCAAAGGGCTTGGGCGGTGGCTTACCCATCGGCGCGTGTATGCTTGGCAGTAAAGTTGAAAACGTTTTAACTTTTGGCACTCACGGCTCAACTTACGGCGGTAATCCCGTATGCTCGGCAGGTGCAATTAACGTAATTTCAAGGCTTACGCCCGAATTTTTAAAGTCGGTTGAAGAAAAGGGCGAATATATAAAACGCGAGCTTTTAAACGCTGAAGGCGTTGAAAGCGTTTCGGGGCTTGGGCTTATGATTGGCGTAAAGACTAAAAAACCCGTAAAAGAAGTAGTTAATTATTGTTTAGAGCACGGCGTTCTCGTGCTTACTGCTAAAGATAAGTTAAGACTGCTTCCTCCCCTTAATATTCCGTTTGAATTGCTTGAAAAGGCAGTATCTGTAATAAAAGACGCAATAAAATTATAAAATAGGTGTATATATGGACTTAAAAGGCAGAAATTTTTTAAAACTTTTAGATTTTACCCCTGAAGAAATCGAGTATTTGCTCGATTTATCTTCCGAACTTAAGGCAGAAAAGAAAGCGGGCGTTGACCAAAAGCAAAAAAGAGGCAAAAACGTTGCTTTAATATTTGAAAAAACTAGCACGCGCACTCGTTGTGCTTTTGAAGTGGCTTGTGCCGACCTCGGTATTCACCCGGTATATTTAGACCCTCAAGGTTCGCAAATAGGAAAAAAGGAAAGTATTGCCGACACGGCGCGCGTTTTAGGGCGTATGTTTGACGGTATCGAATACCGTGGCTTTGGGCAAGAAATAGTTGAAGAACTTGCAAAACACGCAGGCGTTCCCGTTTGGAACGGCTTAACTAACGAATTCCACCCCACTCAAATACTCGCTGACTTTTTAACCATTAAAGAGCATTTTGGAAAGCTTAAAGGCATTAAGCTCGTTTATATGGGCGACGCGAGATACAATATGGGAAATTCCTTAATGGTAGGCTCGGCAAAAATGGGGCTTGACTTCGTTGCTTGCGCACCCGAAAAATACTTCCCAAACCAAGATTTAATTAAAACTTGCAAGGAAATTGCTAAAGAAACGGGCGCAACCTTAACCTTTGAAACTGACCCCATAAAAGCAACTAAAGGGGCTGACGTGATATATACTGACGTTTGGGTTTCAATGGGCGAGCCTGACGAGGTTTGGAAAACTCGTACCCAAGAGCTACTTCCCTACCAAGTTAACGCAAAGATTATGGAAAATGCAGGCAAACAATGTAGATTTATGCACTGTCTCCCCGCTTTTCACGACCTTAATACCACCGTTTCAAAACAAGTTTTTGAAAAGTTTGGGCTAAGTGAACTTGAAGTTACTAACGAGGTTTTTGAAAGCGAGCAATCTATCGTGTTTGACGAGGCTGAAAACCGCATGCACACCATAAAAGCGGTAATGTACGCAACAATGAAATAAAAACGAATTTTAAATACATAAAAAAACGGAGTCAATTGCACTCCGTTTTTTTATGTTTAATTAATTACGATTAGAAATACATGGTGAATATTTTAACGAGATAAAAACTCACATTTGCCGTAAGCGTTATAGCAATAAAAATATTTATGAAAAGTTTTCGCTTAAAAATTTTAATATGCAATGCAAAAAATAATGAAATTATTAAGGGAATCGCAAACGGCTGAAAATAAAAGTAATCGTTAAAATTCAAATTTAATAACGATATAATTGCTCTCGTCGTGCCACAAGTTGGACAAGGTACTTTAACAACGTATAAAAATGGACAAGTAGTATTTAATATTGCTAATAATAAAAAATATAGACTTATTAACGCAATATATAAAATATGTTTACTTATCATAATTTTAATTAAAGTAAAAGCATTAACTCGTTAAAATTCATATCCTTAGCCTTTTTTTGTACGCTAAACCAGTCTATTAAAGTCATAATACCGCAACAACCTGCAGTTAAAAGTTTTAAAACACCCATACCTGTTTCTTTTAACATAAATCTATCTATACCTAAGCCGCCTAAGAAAATTGAAACTAATAAAATCGTAGTTGGGTCCTTGAAATCAATACACGAAACCATATTAAATTTTTCTTCAGTAGTTTTGTAAAGTTTTTCCTTTAAAAACATAATCTTTTCCGAAGGAAAATACTTTTGGTTGCTCATAATAAACATGTCAACCTTTTGTTTGTCAATAAATTTGTTCTCTTCCATTTTATTTTTCTCCTATTTGTTATATCCCAATTTGGGATATTTACATTATACCAAAATGGTATAATATTGTCAAGTAGTTTTTTAAAAAAGGATACGTATGGTTTTTAGGTTAAAAGAACTTCGCAAAAAGCGAAAAATATCACAACTTAAACTCGCGCTTGATTTGAATATGAATCAAAACACAATATCTCGTTATGAAAACAAAGAGCGCGAAGCTGACTATGAAACGCTTATAAAATTTGCCGACTACTTTAACGTTTCTTTAGATTATTTACTTGGCAGAAGCGATAAATAAAAAGACCTTTACTCGATTATGAGCAAAGGTCTTTTATTTTTGTGTTTGTGTAATTGATAAGCTTATACTAACCCCTTTAAGGCGTTAGAAACAAGCAAGACAAGGCTCGGCAAGATGGAGCGACTACAATAGACCTTTTTGGTCGTTGTAGATGCAACGGCTTGACAGTAACACAGTATTGTGCCGTTTATAACGGCTTAAATAAGTCCGCAGGTTATTATTAAGTAAATAACGTACAAGCCTAATAAAACGTAGCCTTGCCATTTAGAAAACTTTTTCATAGCAAGCGTTGGAACTAAAGCCACAGTTCCAACTACTAAGCAAGCAATGAGGTCTACCACCATTGTAGATGCAATGGGAAGCGCCATACCCGAAACCACTGCGCAAAGTGGCATAATAAGAGTTAAATCGATTACGTTTGCGCCGATAATATTACCTGCTGAAAGTGCCGATTGTTTTTTAACGATTGCAGTAATAGTTGTAACGAGTTCGGGAAGAGACGTTCCTACCGCTACGATAGTTACGCCGATAATTCTTTCAGAGATGTTGAGCCATCTTGCAATTTCGCTACCGTTATCAACTAAAAGGTCTGCACCCCATACGATTGCGCCCGCACCAACGACAAATTTAATTATATTGATAATAACGGTACGCTTATCTTTTTTAACTGATTCAGGCTCTTCTTCTAAACCCATATTACGTTTAGTTGATACGATATTTTCCCAAATAAACACACCAAATATCAATAATAAAATTATTGAAAGAATAATATTAACCTCGCCAACGAAGCCACAGCAGGCAATTATAAGCGCCGCGCCAAGCATAAGTAACGATTTAATAAGATAGTCTTTTCTATTGATAGTCCCAGCCATAAAGATTAGTGCAATTGCAAGTATTAAACCTATATTTGCAGTTACGCTACCAACGGCGTTACCAACCGCCATATCGGTTTTACCTTGAACAGCCGCCATTAAAGACACTAAAAGCTCAGGAAGAGTTGTTGCAACCGATACTATAGTTGCACCGATTATAAGCTTTGGAATACCGCTAACCTCAGCTATCCAAGAAGCGGCGTCAACAAAATAGTCGCCACCTTTAACTATTAAAATAATACCTACTACAAAAAGTAATACTACTAAAAATTCTCCCATATTATACATATATAATTATTATCTTAAAAATTACCCAAACGTAAACGCGTTTGGGTAATTCATTTATTTGTTTTAAGGCTAAGTCTATTACAACTTGATTAAAGCGTTAGAAATAAGTTAAGTAAGGCTCGACACAAAGTGTAGTCGACACTAACCTTTTTGGTTGTGGCGGATACAACTTTGTG
Organism: Christensenellaceae bacterium; assembly: GCA_045536025.1. Lineage (GTDB taxonomy): Bacteria > Bacillota > Clostridia > Christensenellales > Borkfalkiaceae > HGM11412. The sequence continues at coordinate 135,806 of JAZSMT010000010.1, read as the reverse complement.
GCAGTAAACGAAGTGTAACGCAGTTTATAAGGATTTATCTTTTTTGTTGAAGGTCATAATGAAGATCGTAAGACCTCTCTTCGTCAGTAAACTTAGTTAAGGTGTTAACAACTTCGCCGTTATTCCACTTTCTATCGCCAACGTCTTCTGCGGTACCGATAACGGTAACGTTAAGTTGACGACGACGAGCGCGAACGTGATCCCAGTCAACGAAATAGATGTGTGCGAATTCGCCACCGTCTAAAACGCCGTCTTTAATAGTCATAGTTTCGCTTCTACCGAAGAAACAAGAACGTAAGTGACCGTCAGTATTCATAGAAGTCCAGTCGCCGGGCTCGTTAACGTATCTACCAAATTGAGTGTGTAAAGGACCTGGATGACGATAGTCGCCTTCTTCCGTGTAGTCGGGAATCATTTTGCGCATGATATCAAGAAGGTCGTGTTGAAGGTATTCAAGACCGAAAGAATCAACGTCGTGCGAGCATTCTTGAATAATAACCGAGCAAGTAGTGTGGTGAGAAGCAATCGTTACCGTACCGTTTTTAATACCCGATGCTTTAACGATTTCTATAATTTCTTTAGAAACGTCGTGAAAAGTGGGAACCCAACCTCTAGATTGAAGTTCTAACTCTTTTTGAAAAACTTTTAATTCCATAATGAACTCCTATCTTCCTTAAACACTTTAAGGAAATTTTATTTTTTATTACTATTTAATTTTATAATCTTTTTGTCCTTTCGTCAAGGCATTTTCATTAATTTATTTAATAACTTTACTTGATTAAAAGCTTAAGTTGTGATATTATTTATATAATATTTACAAATGGAGTGATTAAAATGATTAGCAATAGTGCAATGAAGCAGGCTATCGACGCTTTTGACATAGAGTCCGAGTGCCTTTTAAAAATGAAAGATTACTTTGATAAAGAACAATTTTCAAAAGCAGTTGAACTTTTAACTAACGCAGTTAGAATAGGTGCGTCAGGCTCTGGGCACTCTGGTATAATGTGCCAACACTTTGCCCACCTTATGTGCTGTATTGAACGCCCTGCAAGGTTTATATCCCCTGCTGAAGCTATTCACGGCGCAACGGGATTTTTACAAGAGGGTGACGTTATGGTGTTTGCATCGCGTGGCGGTAGCACTAAAGAGCTTTTCCCTATAGTTGATATTTGCAAAACTAAAGGCGTAAAAATTATTACGATAACCGAAAATTTAGAGTCCCCCCTAGCCAAGTCAGCTGACGTAGTACTCAAGCAATACGTTAACCGCGAAACGGATAAATACAATATGCAAGGAACTACTAGTTCTACCGCGCTCATTATGATATTCCACGCCCTTCAAACTGCGGTTATTGAAGAGTCGGGCTATCAAAAAGAACAGTTTGCCGTTATTCACCCAGGCGGAGCTGTTGGAAAAAGACTTAATAATAAACAGGTTTAAGGTGCATTATGAATAAAGAATATATCGTATCCCCCTCTCTTCTCGCAACCGACCCTATGAATATGGGTAGAGATATTAAAATTTTAGAAGAAGCTGGTGCAAAATGGTTTCACGTTGACTGTATGGACGGAAGCTTTGTTCCCAACTTTTCCTTTGGCTACTCTATAGTGTCTGCTATAAATAAAATATCCGACGTGTTTTTGGACGTTCACCTTATGATAGATAAGCCAATTCGTTACGTTGACGAATACGTAAAAGCAGGTGCCGACCTTCTTACCGTACACGTTGAGGCTGACACGGAAGAAAACATCGCTTTAACTCTTGATAAAATTAAAAGCTACGGTATAAAGTGCGGGATTTCAATCAAGCCTAAAACGCCCGTTTCGGCGATTGAGAAGTATCTTGACAAGCTCGATTTAGTTCTTGTTATGACGGTAGAACCTGGTTTTGGCGGTCAAAGCTTTATGCTCGATATGATGCCTAAACTTAAAGAGTTATCAGATAAGCTTGCTAAAGTAAACCCCGCTTGCCATATCGAGGTTGACGGCGGTGTTGATACAAACACCTCTAAAATTTGTAAAGAAAACGGCGCGAACGTTTTCGTAGCAGGCTCAGCTTGTTTAAAAGCAGAAGATAAAAAGGCGTTTATATCCGCAATAGAAAATTAATTTAAGCGCCGTATATACGGCGCTTTTTTATAGGTAATTATGATTATAGTTTTACTTACAGCACTCGGCGTTGGCGGTGCAACCGCAATAGGAGCGCTACTTGGGTTTTTACTTAAAAATCCCTCTCAAAAATTTAACGATTTTATCCTCTCGTTTGCAGCAGGCGTTATGCTTTGCGCGGCGGTAGTGGGGCTAATTATCCCCTCGCTTGACTACGGTGGAGGCTTATCGGTTTTTGTTTCAGTATTTGGTATTTTGTCGGGCGCGGTTTGTCTTAACCTTATAGATAAGCTCGTTCCTCACCTACATAAAATGACGGGGATTGATATCGAAAACCACCCCGAAAGTTCTAAAAATATCAGCAAAATACTCTTGTTCGTTATAGCTATTGCGATACACAATCTTCCAGAGGGTATCGCGGCAGGCGTAAGTTTTGGAACGGGCAACGTTTCACACGCGTTGACGGTAGCTGGCGGAATTGCCCTTCAAAATATCCCGGAAGGTATGGTAATAATTGCGCCTATGATAGCGTTTGGCATAAGCAAGAAACGCACGTTTATAATTGCTTTAGCTACGGGCGTGGTTGAAGTAATAGGCACGCTAATAGGTTATTTTGCCGTAAGCATTTCAACGGCAATACTCCCTTTTGCACTTTCGTTTGCGGGCGGTACAATGCTTTACGTTATAAGTGATGAAATGATACCCGAAACTCACTCTCACGGCAACGAAAGGCTTGCAACCTACGCTCTTCTTATCGGCTTTGCGGTAATGCTGATTTTTGATTTTTTCTTAGGATAAGTTTATGATTTTTTGGATTATTTTAATACTTATTATATTGTTAATTTTGTTTTTCGGTGTTTTTATAGCATTTAGACTAACCTTTTACGTAGGTAAGCGCGATATTATCAACCCCGATAACTTAGTTCTTCCAATGGGCGCAAATTTTGAAAAGTTTAGAACGCAAATTTCAAGTTGGATTAAAGAAAATAGGAAAAGAAACTTTAAAGTTTTCAAAATAAAATCTTTTGACAATTTAACTTTATCCGCTAAATATTACGAATTTGAAAATGGAGCACCTATAGAGATAATTTTTGGTGGGTATAGAGGTAATAGCGAAAGGGATTTGAGTGCTGCGGTTGAAAGATGCTTTGCAGTTAAACACAGCGTTTTAATGGTTGACCAACGCGCAAGCGGAGATAGCGAAGGTAAAGTTACAACCTTTGGCGTAAACGAAAGTAAAGACTGCTTATCGTGGATAGATTTTGCCACAAAAACTTTTGGTAGCGAAATTAAACTTATATTAGGTGGCGTATCGCTCGGCGGTGCAACGGTGCTTTGCGTTGCCGATAAAGTTCCAAGTAACGTTTGGTATATTCTTGCAGATTGCCCCTACTCATCTCCTGAAAAAATTATCAAAAAGGTAATAAATAAGGATATGAAATTACCAGAAAAACTACTCTTTCCTTTAGTAAAACTATCGGCAAAATTACTCGGTGGGTTTAATTTAATGGAAGTATCGCCAGAAAATTCAGTTAAAAACGCAAAAGTTCCTATCATTTTTTTACACGGCGATAAAGACGAGTTTGTTCCCTCACAAATGAGCGTTGATATGTATAACCTATGCCCAACTAAAAAGCACTTGTGTTTAATAAAGGGCGCTGAACACGGCTTAGCGTATCCCGAAGATAACGATGGCTATATAAACGCTATTAAGGAATTTGAAAAAACTTTATAAACTAAGCGAGTGTGAACTCGCTTTTTTATTTGGCGTTTTTATTTACAATAGATTACTCTTTTACCATAATGCTTGTTGTAATTACAACTAAGAGGGCGGTGGGCGTTGCATTTTTTGAAAAGTAAAAAATAAGCTTACTTATAACTTAATTGGATTAAAAAGCAGTCGCTTTACTGCTTTTTTTATTGAAATAGTCAATAATATATGGTAAAATTATCGTATGAAAAGAACAAGCGGTGTTTTAATGCATATATCGTCGCTTTGGGGCGATTATAAGATAGGCTCTTTCGGCAAAGAAGCTAAAGAGTTTATAGATTTTTTAAGTGGTGCTGGATTTACCTACTGGCAAACGCTTCCTTTTTGCTTGCCTGACGAGGTTAATTCCCCCTATAAATCATTTGGAGCGTTCAGCGGTAACCCCTATTTTATTGATTTGCCAACTCTTTATAATAAAGGGCTTATTACTAAAGAAGAGCTTTCGTTAGAAAGGCAAAGCTCCCCCTATCTATGCGAATTTAAAAGTTTAAAATCAAGTAGGCTTTTATTGCTTGAAAAGGCGTCTTTAAGATTTAAAGATACCGATAAAATGGAGGCTTTTTTCAAGCAAAATCCCGAGATTTATAACTTTTGTACCTTTATGGCATTAAAATCGGCAAACGGAAATTTACCCCATAGTGAGTGGGCTTTATTTACCCCCGATAAAAAAGAACTTAAAAAGTGGTGCTTTATCGAATACGAGTTTTTTACCGAGTGGCTTGAAATTAAAACTTACGCAAACTCAAAAGGCGTAAAAATTATAGGCGATATGCCCATATACGTCGACTTTGATAGTGCCGATTTATTTTTTAATAAACAAGAGTTTTTACTTGATAAAAACGGCAATCCAAGGCTGGTTGCAGGCGTTCCGCCCGACTACTTTTCAAGTGACGGTCAGCTTTGGGGTAACCCCTTATACAACTATAAAGTTATGAAAGAAAACGGCTACAAGTGGTGGACTGAAAGGCTTTTATTCTATAAAAGGTTTTTCGACGGCGTTAGAATAGACCACTTCCGTGCCTTTTCAGACTATTACGCCATAAAATCCACCGAAAAAACGGCTAAGAACGGCAAGTGGGTAAAAGGCCCTAGAACTTCACTTATCAATAAATTCAAGCAAAATCAAGGCGATTTTTTAATAATTGCTGAAGACCTTGGCGTTATTACGGACGAGGTGCGCTCACTCGTTCAAAAAAGCGGTTTCCCCGGCATGCGCGTTTTGCAGTTTGGGTTTTTAGGGGACGAAAATTCCCCCCATTTACCGCATAACTATATAAACAATTCGGTAGCGTATACCGGCACGCACGACAATAATACTTTGCTTGGTTTTATGTGGGAGCAACCTAGCTATCAAAAAGCTAAAATTACCGAATATTTTGGGGTTGATAACGAGAGGTGGAACGAGTCTTACGACGAAATTGTCCGCCAAATGCTACTCTCTTGTGCCGGGCTTACGATATTCCCTATTCAAGATTTATTAAAATACGGCGGTGATACTCGCATAAATACGCCTGGCGTTGCTGAAAATAACTGGGCATTTAGATTAACAAAAGACGCACTTAATAATATCGATAGCAAAAAACTTAAGAACTACAACGAACTATACGGTAGAAAGTAAAAAAAATCACGGGTTTTCCCGTGAATTTTTTAATCTTTTATTTTACCGCCCGACACTCTTATCACGTTAGCGCCGTCAAGACTTTTAAGTTCTTTAGGAAGCTCGGTTAATGTTATTATAGTTTGAAAACCTTTAAGCCTTTCAATAAGCCTTGCGCGCCTTTTACCGTCAAGCTCGCTAAGCGCGTCGTCAAGTATTAGTATGGGATATTCGTTAAAGCGCTCGTTAAACACCTCAAGCTCGGCAAGTTTTAGTGATATTGCAGTAGTTCTTTGCTGACCTTGCGAACCGTAAACTCTAACGTCCTCTTTATTTACTTTAATTTTAATATCGTCGCGATGCGGACCTACGGTGGTATAGCCAAGTATTAAATCCTTTTCCGTCTTTTCAGCGTATGCACTTAAAAGCTCTTCTCTCGTAGTGCCGTCAAAATACGAAGTTTCAAGCGAAAGCTCAAGCTCTTCCCCGTCTGTTACAAAGGCGTGAAAGGATTTTGCGTGAGGAATAAGTTTATCAATAAACTCTTTTCGCTTATTAATTATCTCAATTGCAACTAAAGAAAGCTCGCTATCCCAAAGAGGAAGCGTTTCATAAACCACTTCTTTGTCTGAATTTTTAAGTAAATCGTTTCTCTGCTCTAAGATTTTGCGGTATTTTTGGAGGGAATAAAAATATTGCCTATCCATTTGCGAAAGGGATATGTCTAAAAATCTACGCCTATCCTCGGGGCTTTGCTGAATAAGCTTAAGCTCACCAGGGTTGAAAAACACCGAATTAATATTTCCCATAAGCTCGCCTATTTTTTTGATAGGCACACCGTTTAAGGTTACGTTTTTTTGCGTGGGTGTAAACTCGATAGCAACCTCAATAGAGCCGAACCTACTTTCGCAATTGCCGATAACCTTTGCCGATTTTTCGCCGTAACGAATAACTTGTTTATCCCTAACCGCGCGGGGCGAATAGCCCGTGCAAAGGAAAAAAACAGCCTCTGCGCAGTTGGTTTTCCCTTGCGCGTTGTCGCCGACCAAGATATTTATTCCGCTACTAAAGTTAAAAACTTCCTTTTCATAGTTGCGGTAATTTTTAAGTGATAAGTTTTTTATAAACATAAATTGTTGATTTTTAACCGTTTTTATTATATAATCAATTATACAACATTTTTTAAAAAAACGAAAGACTATTTTTAAGGTTTGGAAATATTTATGGAAAGTTACGAAATTATTTGGAAAAGAGTTCTGCCTGAACTCGAGATTAAGCTGTCGTCTATCACGTACAGCACGTATATTAAGGGGTTAAAGCCGATTGACCTCGTTGACAAAACGCTCGTTTTGATGACGGAAGCACAACTCAAGGCTGACTTTATTAATCGCGATACTTTAAAATCTAAAATTTTGGACGCTTTTCAGAAAGCTAAAACGGACGTTACCGATATTGAAATTTTCGTAGGTACGAAAATTGAACAGTATAAATCTCACCGCATTGAAAGTGATAATACACCCAAAGTTGAAAGTTTACCGATAGATCCGAGTTACACTTTTGAAAACTTCGTAGTAGGTAACTCTAACCGCTATTTATACGCAGCGGCAAAAGCGGTGGCTGAAAACCCCGGTAACAACTATAACCCCTTGTTTATCTACGGTGCGTCAGGCTTAGGTAAAACGCATATAATGCACGCAATTACCAATCACATAAATAAAACCCAGCCTAAAAAGAGGGTTTTATACGCAACGTGCGAAAAGTTTATGACCGACCTTATTGAAAACATCCGTTCGGGAAAAGCTTATTCACAAGAGGGTAAAACGCTTAGAAACCGCTATAGAAACGTTGACGTTTTAATTGTTGACGACGTTCAGTTTTTATCTAAAAAACAATCTACCCAAGAAGAATTTTTCCACACCTTTAACGAACTTTACGGCGCAAACAAACAAATCGTATTATCTGCCGACTGTGAGCCTAAAGAAATTGAACTTCTTGACGAGAGATTGAGAACGCGCTTTGAAGGCGGTCTTAAAGCGCAAGTTCTTCCACCCGATATTGAAACTAAAATTGCTATCGTTCAGAAAAAAGCCGAGCTCAAAAAACAAATTATCACGCTTGACGTTGCAACCTATATTGCCGAAAATTCAGACGATAACGTTAGAAGCTTAGAGGGGCTACTTAACAAGGTTTTATTCTCTTCGCTACTCCACGAGCAACCGCCTACGCTTGAACTTGCTATGGAGGCACTTAAGTTTACACCGCAAAATGACGGTAAGGAAACGCTTACTACCTCACACATAATCGAAACGGTATGTCATTATTACAAGGTTAAAAAGTCTGACGTTATTTCTAAAAAGAGGAATAAAGAACTTGTTGAACCAAGGCAAATTTGCGCCTATTTGATGACTGAGCTTATGTCTATCCCCTTAGTTACTATCGGGCAAGCGCTCGGCGGTAAAAACTACGCAACTATTATCCACTCGCGCGACAAGGTTAGCGAACTCATAAGAATTAGCGACGCCTTTGCAACCGAGGTTAACGATATTAAAAACCTTATACTTAAAAAATAATTTATGCAAGAATACATTTTAAAAGCGAAATACGACGCCGTTGTAATCGGCGCAGGGCACGCGGGCTGTGAGGCGGCGCTTGCCTTGGCTCGAACGGGGCAAAATACCGCGCTTATGACGATTAATTTAGATAATATCGCGTTTATGGCGTGCAATCCGTCAATTGGTGGAACGGCAAAAGGCCACCTCGTTCGCGAGCTTGACGCGCTCGGCGGTGAAATGGGCGTTAACATAGATAAAACTATGCTTCAAATAAAAATGCTCAATAGAGGTAAAGGCGTGGCTGTTCAATCGCTTCGCGCACAAGCCGATAAAAACCTTTACCACCGCGAAATGAAAAAAACGCTTGAAAATACCGAGAACTTAACTATTATTCAAGCGGAAGCCGTTGATATTTTAGAAGAAAACGGCAAGGTTATAGGCGTAGTTACAAATTATAACTCTTATCTTGAGTGTAGCGCAGTAGTAGTTGCTACGGGCGTGTATTTAAACAGCGATATTATAGCAGGCGATTATAAGCAGTTTGCAGGCCCTTCGGGGTTTTTGAACGCAACCAAGCTAACGAGCGCGTTAATACGTTTGGGCTTTAAAATTCGCCGTTTCAAAACGGGGACGCCCGCAAGGCTTGACAAGCGTACGATAGATTACTCAAAGTTTACCGTTCAGCACGGAGAGGACGACGTTTATCCCTTTTCCTATTTAACCCCCACCCTCCCCGAAAACAAAGAGCCTTGCTATCTTGGTTATACCAACAAAAAAACTCACGAAATTATCCTTAAGCACCTCGACCGTTCTCCGCTATACAACGGTATGATTACCACGGCAGGCCCAAGATACTGCCCGTCGATTGAAACTAAAGTTGTAAGATTTGCCGATAAAGAGCGCCACCAAATATTTTTAGAGCCGGAGGGGCTTGACACCAACGAGGTTTACGTTCAAGGTATGTCGTCGTCTATGCCGATTGACGTGCAAGAGGAAATGTATCGCTCGATAGAGGGGTTTGAAAACGTTAAGTTTATGCGTTACGCCTACGCTATTGAGTACGACTGTATCGATAGTTTAGATTTATACCCAACGCTAGAGTATAAAAAAATTAAAGGCTTATACACCGCGGGGCAAATCAACGGCACTAGCGGTTACGAGGAAGCAGCAGTTCAAGGCTTGATTGCAGGCTTGAACGCTAGTATGTATCTTCAAGGTAAAAGCCCTTTAATTCTTGGCAGAAATCAAGGCTACTCGGGCGTTTTGATTGACGACCTCGTTACCAAAGGCACTAACGAGCCATACCGCATGATGACTTCGCGCGCGGAATACCGCTTAATACTCCGTCAGGACAACACCGACGTTAGGCTTACGCCTATCGGTAGAGAGTTTGGCCTCGTTTCTGACAAAAGGTGGGAAAACTACCTTATAAGGCGAAAAATCGAAAAGCAAATCAACGACGAGCTTAAGACGGTAGTTCCTTATAAAGAGGCAAAGCCTTTCGTTGAAGAAAGGTGCCAAGGCGAGGTTTTATCACCGCTTTCTTACGCCGATATGATAAGGCGCGGTGTAAAAATTAAAGATATTAAAGAGAGGTTTAACGCCTTCTCGTACGCCCCGTATGACCTGCTTGATACCGCTGAAACGGACGTTAGGTACGAGGGTTATATAAAGAAAGAACTCGAGGCAATCGAAAGGGCTGAAAAGCTTAAAAATAAAACTCTTCCAAGCGATATAAATTATTTATCCATCGACGGGCTTAGACTTGAAGCAAGGCAAAAGCTTGACGAAATTCGCCCCCTAAACCTTGACCAAGCCCAAAGAATTTCAGGCGTTAGCCCGGCAGATATTGCGGTATTAATGGTTTATTTAAAAACGAAATATGAAAGAAACTGAGAAAAAAGAAATTCCCGCTAAAAAAAGCGAGGATAAAAAAGAAATAATAAAAAAACAAAAAGCAAGGGCGGAAACGCAAAAATTTAAGTCTAAATACTTTGAGTATTACGACGATATTAAAATTAGCGACCGCCAAGACTGGTGAAGGTAAGTAATTACTTACCTAATTAAAATGATACAAGGAGATATTATGATTAAACACGTAGTTTGTTTCAAACTTAAAGACAATTCGGTTGACGCTAAAGAAAAGGCAACCAACGTACTTATGTCGATGGTAACTAAAGTTCCTCAAATTTGGGGAATTGAGGTTGGGCAAAACGTTTTAGAGTCGGCACGCTCGTACGACCTTATACTTCAAGTTGTTGTAGAGGACCTTAAAAAATTAGAAGAATATCAACAAAACGAATACCACGTAAACGTAGTTAAAAAGTATATGCACGAAAAGATGGAAAGTTCGGTTGCAGTTGACTATGAAATTGACTAATAAAAAAGCACGCCACAGCGTGCTTTTTTAAGTGAAATAATTGCTTTGCAATTATTAAATTATACTACCGTATTATGAAATCTAGCTACTAAGTTTAATTAAATTTTTTTGCTAAGCAAAAAAGTTATAGGCGGGTATTAACAAATTAAAACCTTTGTTAATAAATAGTAAAATATATATCCTTATAAAGTAAATAACTCCTCTTCCTCTGCAGTTAAATTTCTACACTCCCCTCTTTGTAAGTTACTATCGAGCTTAATTCCTGCGAAAGCTATTCTTTCAAGAAAGGTTATCTTATTGCCTTTTGCACCGAATATCCTTTTTATTTCGTGATATTTTCCCTCAACTAAAGTAATTTCTCCGCTAAAATCGGATATAAGCTTTACCTTGCAAGGCTTAGTGGTATACCCATCTTTTAATAAAACGCCCTTTTCAATCTCTTCAGCCGTTTTTTGACTAACGGGGTCTGCCGTTTCGAAGTAATAAACCTTTTCAGCGTGAGTTTTAGGGGATAGGCGCTTGTGCGCGGACACGCCGTCATCAGTAAGGATAACTAAACCGACGGTATCTTTATCTAACCTCCCCACGGGGAACAGCCCCGACCTTTTATACTCTTTAGGTAAAATATCAACAACCGTTTTATCAACCTTATCGTCAGTTGACGAAACTACGCCTTCTGGCTTATTAAGCATAATATAGGCGTACTTTTTAAAGGTAATAATCTTGCCGTCAAGCGCGACTTTATCGACCGCCTCGTCAATTTTGAAAGAGGGGTCGTTTATAATTTTTCCGTTTACCTCAACGCGCTTTTGACGGATAATTTTAGTGATTTCAGTGCGCGAATACATTTTGCACTCTGAAAACGCCTTGTCAAGCCTAGTCATTAAAGCTCCTTTCGGTCGGTAAGCGCGCGAGATAAAGTAACCTCGTCAGTATATTCGATATCGCTACCGATAGGTATGCCGTGAGCAAGCCTCGTCACCTTTACGCCAAGCGGTTTTACTACGCTTGAAACGTACATGGCGGTAATCTCCCCGTCGTAGTCGGGGTTGGTTGCCATAATTACCTCTTTAACGCTACCAGCTTTAATTCTTTCAACAAGCCCGTCGATATTCAAATCCTTAGGCCCTACGTTTTCGCTTGGTTTAAGCGTTCCGTGAAGAACGTGATAAACGCCTGAAAATTCGTGCACCTTTTCCATTGCTAAAATATCTTTAGGCTCTTTAACGACGCAAATAACGTCTGCTTTTCGCGTACTGCAAATACCGCATACCTCACGGTCGGTATAGTTACCGCAAACGCGACAATAGCGTATGCTTTTTTTACAGTTTATAATGCTTTCGGCAAAGGCGATAGCGTCCTCTTCAGGCATATCGATAATTTTATAGGCAAAACGTTGCGCCGATTTAGTGCCAACACCAGGAAGCTTGGTAAAAGCGTTAATAAGCTTGCCGATAGGCTCTATAAAATTGCTCATTTGTTAAATTAAGCCTCCAGCATTGCCCATTTTTTGCTTATTCATTTCGTCAGCTTTCTTATAACCGTCGTTAAGCGCAACTACGATTAAATCTTCAAGCATCTCAATATCGTCAACGTCAACGTAATCGGGGTTGATAGACACGCTCGAAACTACCTTCTTGCCGTTCATAACAACCTTAACCGCGTCGCCTTGAGCTACGCCCTCGATTTCAGCATTTTCAAGCTCTTCTTGAGCTTTTTGCATTTCAGCTTGCATTTTTTGCGCCTGTTTCATAAGTTGTTGCATTTGGTTTCCGCCACCGAATCCGCCGAAACCACCACGTCCGTATCCTGCCAAAATAATCTCCTTTTATTTCTCCACCCTAAGCGTATCGCCGAAAAAAGCCTTTGCTTTTTCCAAAGGATTTTCATCCGATTGATTGCCCGTGCGGATTTCTACGTTAATTTTTTCTATTCCGAACTCTTTAGCTATAGCTAATAAGGTATCGAAATTGTCTTTATTTAAAAGTAATTTTTTCTCGTTCTCTTGCCCACAGCAAACGGTAAGTTCATTGCCGTTTACCACAGCAGACATTTCTTGGCACGCCACCCAAAGTATAGTTTTGTTGGGGGTAGTTCTAAGCCGTCTAACAATTCCGCCCCAGCACCTTTTGCCGTCAACTTTAATTTGGGGCTTAACGGTTTTTTGCTCGGTAATAGGCGGTATAAACTCCTCTTGTTCGGGCGGTGGAACTAAGCTAAGTTCCTCAGCCGACACCTCTACTTGAGGGGGTGTTTCTATTTTAGGTTCTATAGCAATTTCGAGCGCAGGTGTTTCAACTTCCTTTTCAACACCCCTTTCTACCACTTTTTCTACCGTATTTCGACTTATAGAACCGTTTTCGTATTCTTTAATCTTTTCTTCAAGCGCTTTAACGCGAGATAAAAGCGCATCGATATTATAATCGTTTTCGGGCATTGAGGCCTTTATAAGCGCAGTTTCTAAAATCGCCCTCGGTTGAGTTGAATACCTAAGCTGATTTTCAATTTCAGATATTATTTCAATACACCTTAAAACCCTATGCTCGTCGGTTAGGTCGGCAATTTCTTTCATTGCAAAATACCTATCTTCAGGAAGCGCTAAAATATCTTTAGCGTTTTTGCAGGTTTTAATAATTGCGATATCTCTTAGATAATTAACAACGTCTTTAGAAAGTAGACCTACCGACTTTCCAAGCGACGAAAGCTCGTCCGAAAAAGAAAGAACTTTACCCGTATCGCCTAAAAACATGGCTTTTACAAGCCCGTCAATTTTATTGAGGTCGGTTGCGCCTAACACGGCAAGCACGTCTTGATAGGTAAGCTTGTCACCCACCGATACGCAAAGGTCGGCAACGGAAAGCGCGTCACGCACGCTACCTTCACCTGATTTTGCAATAAGCTTAACGGCCTCTTCCTCGTATTTTTTACCTATCTCGTCATACACCGATTTTATAAGCTTTGCAATCTCGCTAAGCGGTATAAGCTTAAAATCAAAGCGCATACAGCGCGAAAGTATGGTTGCAGGGAGCTTGTGTGGCTCGGTAGTTGCAAGGATAAATATGGCGTGCTTAGGCGGTTCTTCAAGCGTTTTTAAAAGGGCGTTAAAAGCCTCTGTGGTTAACATGTGAACTTCGTCGATAATGTATACTTTATACTTTACGCCGACGGGTGGATATTGAACGTTTTCACGAATTTCGCGAACGTTTTCCACTTTATTATTGGACGCCGCGTCCATCTCGATAATATCGACGTTAGACGGGTCTGAAAGAATACTACACGCCTCGCATTTTCCGCAGGGCGAGCCGTTAACGGGGTTAATGCAGTTTACAGCGCGCGCAAAAATTTTGGCAAGAGAGGTTTTTCCCGTTCCCCTTGCACCGCAAAATAGGTAAGCGTGCCCTATTTTATCTTGAACTATTTGGTTGGTAAGCGTTTTAACTATTGTTTCTTGCCCGATAACCGACTGAAAATCGGTGGGGCGAAAACGCCTATAAAGTGCTAAATAAGCCATTTTAATCTCCCAAACGTTTGATTATTTTTGCCCTACACCTTGAAAGGGCGTTGTCTACCGACTTGATAGACCTTCCCACAAGCGACGAAATCTCGCTGTAGCTATAACCTTGAAGGTAATACTTAAGCACGTCTTGCTCTGTTTTTGAAAGGGCTGAATATATTTTTTTGTTCAGCTCTAAGCTACTTTCGCTTTCAACGATAGCGTCTTCAGGCGGTGGCGAAAACAACCCAAGCCCGTCCAAACTTTCAAGTTTTAAGCTGTTGTTTAAAGGGCTTGACTTAACCCCACCGTATTTTTTAACTGCGTTTATAAGGCTTGACTTTATGCAAGACACTAAGTACGTCTTAAAAGACGCCTCGCCGTTTTGATAGCCGTTAACCGCCTTGATAAGACCGAGCATACCTTCTTGAATAAGGTCGCCCTCCTCCGCGCCTAACAGATAAAAGTTACGGCAAAAATACCTAACGAGGTTTTTATACCTTGAATATATCTCGTTAAACGCCTCTTGCGAGCCACTGCGATATTTTATTATTAACTGTTCATCGGATAAGTTTTTCATAACCTTCTTTGACGAACGGCTTCAAATACGCCAACGCCGAGCGCAACCGAAGCGTTTAAGGAATTAACCTTACCACTAAGAGGTATAGTGAGTATACCGTCGCACTTTTTCTGCGTGAGCTTGTTAACGCCCGTATCCTCTCCGCCTATTACTAAGCAGAGTTTTCCTTTGAGGTCTTGCTTATAAAGTTCCGTTCCGCCAAGCTCTAAGGCGTACGCCCAAAGCCCTTGCTCTTTAATTTTTTCAACTGCGGTGTTTAAGTTTACCACCCTTGAAATTTTAAGGTGGTTAGCGCTACCTTCGCTTATTCTCATAACGTTATCGGTAACTTGAGCAGAACGGTGCTTGCCTATTACAAGCCCGTCAACCCCAGCACACTCGCAAACTCTTATAATGCTACCTAAATTATGCGGGTCTTCAATCCCGTCGGCAACTACAATAAAAGCGTCCTCTTTGTTTGAAACAAAGGATAAAAGCTCGTCAAAATCAGTGTAAACAAAATCTGAAGTGTACGCGATAAAGCCTTGATGTTTACCCGAGCCACACTCTTTATCAAGCACCGCCTTTTCAGCAAATTGAACTTTATACCCACGGTTTTTAGCTTGCTTTACAAGCTCTCTTGACTGCTCGTCCCTCATACCGTTCATTACAAGTATTTTATCTACCGTTTTATCGGTTTTTATAAGTTCCGCTACCGCGTTTTTACCCGTTATCTTCATTATTTTCTCCCAAAAGGTAATTTATTCTATCCGTATCGCCCGTGATATATAGGTAACCGATAACTGCCTCAAATCCGGTTGAAGCGTTGTATTCGCTAACCGACGCGCTTTTTGCACGCGTGCCTTTCTTAGCGTTTCTTGCCCTTTTAAAAACGTCTAACTCCTCCTCGGTTAAAAGAGGCATTATTTTACGAATAAGCTCGGCTTGCGCCGTCGCTTTAACTACTGCTGACGTGCGTTTATTTAGTTCGTTACCGCTAAGGTCGTTTTCGAACACTATTTTTTCGCGAACGAAAAGAGTGTAAACGGCATCGCCTATGAACGCTAAAGTTATGGGGCTTAACTGCCTTGCCGAGTTTTTAGTTAGTTTGTCGCCTAAATTAAACATATACTTAATAAGTATAGCATAACTTTCATCCAATGACAACTATACGCATAAAAAAATTATAGTGAAAGATAGTCGATACACCCCTTGTGTATAGCTCCACTTATCTTAGCGCGATAATCTTCGTTTAGCAAGAGCTTCTCGTCCTCGGGGCTAGATAGAAAACCACACTCTACGATAACTGTTGGAATACGGCTTTGATTAAGAAGATAATAATCGCCGTGTAGCGCGTCGTACAATCTCGGCGATACGCCTATTCCGTTAATTCTACCTTGAATAAGGTCGGCAAGCTTTTTGCTCTCGGAAATCTCTCTATTAAAAAACACCTGTGCGCCCCTACGGCTTTGAGAAGAATAAACGTTTAAATGCACCGAAACGCAAAGGTCGGCAAGCGAATTGTTAATTATTTTTTCGCGCTCTAGTAAATCGCGCTTTTTAAATCCTGGGTCTGTAGTGCCGTAAAGCCCCTCGTCTATCTCTCTCGTCATAACGACGATAAAACCGCTTTGTTCAAAAAGCTCTTTTAAATTTTTAGCAATCAATAAATTCAAATCGCTTTCTCTAACGCCGGTAGTTACGCCTGATGCGCCTCCGTCGAT
This sequence comes from Christensenellaceae bacterium, assembly GCA_045536025.1. Lineage (GTDB taxonomy): Bacteria > Bacillota > Clostridia > Christensenellales > Borkfalkiaceae > HGM11412. Next base: position 119,622 of record JAZSMT010000010.1, on the reverse strand, counting down.
ACCGCCGTGCCCCGCGTCGATAACTACGGTAAACTTCTTGCTCTCGTAAGAGGCTTTTTTTATGAAAAAACCGCCAAATAGGGTGATTATTGATATTATTATTGTAATAATTATAAGTGCTTTGTACGTTAACGTTTTGAAAATCTGCATAGTTTATGGTATGCGATAAAAACACCGATAATAACAAAAATAGTAAATGAAAAAACGATTAATTCACCTCTATTAAGCCCCTCATATCAGTTGACAAACTCTAACGGCTTATTTATAATAAAACGTATAGTTTTTACAAGAGGTTTACTTATGAATATACCCGAAATTTTTGCGGAAAACGTATTTAACGAAAAGGCAATGAAGTCGGCGCTATCGCCCGACGTGTATCGTTCGCTTAAAAAGGCGGTTAACGAAAACGAACCGCTTGACTTTGCCGTTGCCCAAGAGGTGGCTGACGCGATGAAGGATTGGGCTATCTCAAAAGGCGCTACTCACTACACTCACTGGTTTCAGCCTATGACGGGTATTACCGCCGAAAAGCACGACAGTTTTATTTCGCCCGTTAAAGGCGGTGGCGTTATTATGGAGTTTAGCGGTAAAGCGCTGATAAAGGGCGAGCCGGACGCGTCGTCTTTTCCCAACGGCGGTATAAGAGCTACCTTTGAGGCTAGAGGTTATACAGCTTGGGACCCGTCGTCTTACGCATTCATTAAAGATAACACCTTGTGTATTCCCACGGCGTTTTGCTCCTTTAGCGGAGAGGCGCTTGATAAAAAAACACCCCTTATTCGCTCGCTTGAAACGATAAACAAAAAATCGCTTAAGATTTTACATCTTTTAGGTAAAACGGACGTGTCTAAAGTTCACGTTACGGTAGGTGCAGAGCAAGAGTATTTTTTAATCGATAAAGAAACGGCTCAAAAAAGAGAGGATTTAATTTTTACAGGAAGAACGCTTTTCGGCGCAAAACCCCCAAAAGGTCAAGAGCTTGGCGACCACTACTTTGGCGCAATCAAGCCGAGAGTTAAGTCGTTTATGGAAAGCTTAAATCGTGAGCTTTGGAAGCTCGGAATTTTTGCTAAAACCGAGCACAATGAAGTTGCGCCCGCACAGCACGAACTTGCACCCGTGTTTACCTTAGTAAACACCGCTACCGACCACAATCAGCTTACGATGGAACTTATGAAAAAGGTAGCCGAGCGCCACGGGCTTACCTGCCTACTTGCTGAAAAGCCTTTTAAGGGCGTAAACGGTTCGGGAAAGCACAACAACTGGTCGCTCGTAACGGACACGGGCGTTAACCTATTAGACCCAGGTGAAACCCCTGCTGAAAACTTACAGTTTTTACTCTTTTTATCCGCTATAATAAAAGCGGTTGACGACTATCAGGATATTTTAAGGGCGTCAGTTGCAAGCGCAGGTAACGACCACCGTTTAGGTGCGCACGAAGCGCCTCCTGCAATTATCTCGGTATTTTTAGGCGACGATTTATTAAGCGCTCTCAAGGCGTTTATTAACAATTCTACCTACAAAACTGGTAAAACTACTATGAGATTAGGCGCTAAAATTCTTCCGCCTCTTCCTAAAGACGCTACCGATAGAAACAGAACCTCCCCTCTTGCGTTTACTGGTAATAAGTTTGAGTTTCGTATGGTAGGCTCTAACGATTCTATTGCCGACTGCAACGTCGTATTAAACACTATCGTTGCTGAAAGTCTTGACTTGTTTGCTAAACAGTTAGAAAGTTCTAAAGACGTTACCAAAACCGTTCACGACATCGTTGCCGAAACGATAAAAAATCACGAAAGAATTATCTTTAACGGCAATAACTATTCAGACGAGTGGGTTGAAGAGGCAAAGGCGCGTGGACTTAAAAACCTTAAAACTACGCCGGAAGCAGTAGTTTACTACACGGCTGACAAAAACGTTGAGCTTTTTGAAAAACACAAGGTTTTATCTCGCACCGAGCTTTTTGCGATAGAGAGAGTTATGCTTGAAAACTATACGCGTATAGTTAAAATTGAAGCACTTACAATGCTTGATATGGCAAAAAAGGAAATTTATCCTGCAATTAACAACTATATCTCTAAGCTTTTAGAGGTAGTTGAGCTTAAAAAGTCTAACGGCATATCTACCGCCACCGATATCGAGCTTATTAAAAAGCTTAATACCCTTAACGAAACGGTATACCGCGAAACGGATAAGCTTTCACTTTTAATTGAAAAGGCAAGCGAGATAACCGACGATTATAAAAAGGCTTCGCTTATTATAAAAGACGAGGTGTTGCCTTGTATGGAAGCTCTTCGCTCGGCTGCGGACGAGGCTGAAACGTATACCGACGAAAAGTATTGGCCGTATCCCTCGTATGCAAAACTACTTTTTAGCGTTAAATAATTAATAAAATCTTTTCGGGAGTTTTACTCCCGAATTTTTTTAATTAAAATTTCGTATTTAGGGCGCAAATTACTTGTGTAATTTTTAACAAAGTTATATAATGATTACAATTTAGAAAATAAAGAAAGTTAAATATTTTGCTGGTAGCAAAATTTTTGCAAAACTTGCGTTTTGCCGTAAAAACTAGTGTTTTTACACTTCAAGTTTGAAAAACGGCGAACTTGTAAACCCTTGCAAGCAAGTTTACAAGTTCTAATTTATTAAAAGTATTTTAATAAGGAGTTTATTATGAGAGTTTACAACTTTGCTGCAGGCCCGTCCACACTTCCGCTTGACGTTTTAAAGCAAGCGCAAAACGAATTTTTAGATTATCAAAATTCGGGTATGAGTATATCCGAAATGAGCCATCGAAGTAAAACCTTTATGGCTGTTAACGACGAGGCTAACGCACTACTTCGCGAGCTTATGAATATCCCTGAAGATTACGCCGTTTTATTCGTTCAAGGCGGTGCATCTCAACAGTTTGCGGCAGTTCCTCTTAACCTTATGGTAAACGGTAAAGCAGACTATATCGTAACAGGTAACTTTGCAGGCAAGGCGCAAGAAGAGGGCGCAAAATACGGTGAAGCTAAAATCGTAGCCTCGTCAAAAGACAAAAACTTTACCTATATTCCTGACCTTGATAAAATCGAGTTTTCTGCGGATGCCGACTACGTTCATATAACGTCTAATAACACCATTTTTGGAACGAGATACACAGAGTTTCCTAAAACCAAAGCACCTCTCGTTGCCGATATGAGCTCTAACATTTTAAGTGAAGAAGTTAACGTTTCTGATTTTGGCCTTATCTACGCAGGCGCGCAAAAAAATATCGCTCCCGCAGGCGTTACTATCGTTATCGTTAAAAAAGAGCTTTTAGGTAAGCAACTAAGCATTTGCCCAACTATGCTCAACTATCACATCCAAGCTAAAAACGATAGCTTATACAACACTCCGCCGTGTTTCCCCATTTATATTTCAATGCTTGTATTTAGATGGCTTAAAAATTTAGGTGGCGTAAAAGCTATTAATCAGATAAACGAATATAAAGCAAGGCTACTTTACGATTTTATAGACAACTCTTCCCTTTATAAAAACACCGTTAACAAAAAAGACCGTTCTATTATGAACGTTCCTTTCGTAACGGGTAGCGAAGAGCTTGACGCTAAATTTGTTAGAGAAGCAACTGCAAACGGCCTCGTATCCCTTAAAGGTCATAGGCTCGTTGGCGGTATGAGAGCAAGTATTTATAACGCAATGCCCGTTGAAGGCGTTAAAGCGCTTATAGAATTTATGAAGAAATTTGAACTTGAAAACAAATAAGGATAAACTATGGATATTTTAAAATTAAACCCCGTAAGCGAACTCGTAACGGGCGTTCTTGGAAAAAACTATACCGTAACTGACAATAGCGCTAACCCAAAAGGCATTATTCTTCGTAGCTTTGATATGCACGGTTACGACCTCCCCGATAGCGTTTTAGCTATCGCAAGAGCAGGCGCAGGCGTAAACAATATACCTTGCGAGGAATACGCTCAAAAAGGCGTAGTGGTATTTAACACCCCGGGCGCAAACGCAAACGCGGTAAACGAACTAGTTATAACCGCACTACTTTTAAGCTCGAGAAAAATAGTTCCCTCTATCGAGTGGGTTAAAACCTTAAAGGGCACTGAAGGTATCGGCAAGCAGGTTGAAAAGGGTAAAAAGAATTTCGTTGGTAGAGAAATTGCAGGCAAAAAGCTTGGCGTTATCGGTCTTGGCGCAATAGGTGCAAAAGTTGCAAACTCGGCTATCGCACTTAATATGGAGGTGTTAGGTTACGACCCTTATTTGTCGGTAATGAGTGCACTTCATCTTTCTCGCCACGTTGAAATTACTAGCGATTTAGACGAACTTTATAAAACTTGCGACTATATAACCATACACGTTCCCTACACTAAAGAAAAGGATAAAATGATAAACGCAAGTAAAATTGCCGAAATGAAAGAGGGCGTAGTTATTATCAACTGTGCGCGCGGTGAACTCGTTGATAATCAAGCGGTTATCGAGGCTCTTAAATCGGGCAAAATGTCTAGATATTTCTGCGATTTCCCCTCGGAAGAACTTATCGGAGTTGACGGCGTTGTATTAACCCCTCACCTCGGTGCGTCTACCCCAGAGGCGGAAGACAACTGCGCGGTTATGGCAGCTAAAGAGCTTAAAGACTATATCGAAAACGGTAACGTAAATAACAGCGTAAACTTCCCAAGATGCTCTGCTCCGCGCATGGCTGAAAAAAGAATTACGATATGCCACAAAAACGTTCACGGTATGATAGCACAGTTTTCTACCATTATGGGCGAAAACAAGGTAAACATTGAAAACTTTGTAAACTCAAGTAAGGGCGACTTTGCATACTCTATTTTAGACGTTACCGCCCTTAACGACGAAATCCTTCAAAAACTTAACGCTATCGACGGTGTTATAAGAGTTAGAGTTTTATAATTTTATAAATTAAAAATACGATTGCGGTTGCAATCGTATTTTTTTATGCTTTAAAGTGCTTTTTCTAAGTTTAATCTTATCTCTTTAATAAATTCTGAGGTATTAACCGATTTAATTTCAACCGAGCCGTCGGTTAAATTAACTAAATCTTTAGTCATAACACCACTAAGTAAAGTGTCAATACAAGCCTTTTCAAGTTTGTTTGCAAAATCAACAAGTTTAGGTAAATTATCAAGCTCACCACGCTTTCTAAGCGCACCCGTCCAAGCGTAAATGGTAGCCATGGGGTTTGTTGAGGTTTTTTCGCCCTTTAAGTATCTATAATAGTGGCGAGTTACCGTGCCGTGAGCAGCCTCGTATTCGTACTTGCCATCGGGAGAAACGAGAACCGACGTCATCATTGCAAGCGAGCCGAACGCTGTCGATACCATATCGCTCATAACGTCGCCGTCGTAGTTTTTAAGCGCCCAAATAAAACCGCCCTTTGACCTAACTACCCTTGCAACTGCATCGTCGATAAGGGTGTAAAAATACTCAAGATTGTTCTTTTCAAACTCTGCTTTAAACTCGTTTTCGTAAATTTCTTCAAAGATGTTTTTAAAGGTGTGGTCGTATTTTTTAGAAATAGTGTCTTTGGTAGAAAACCACAAGTCTTGCTTAACGCTTAGTGCGTAGTTAAAGCACGAGCGCGCAAACGATTTTATCGAGCTATCTTTATTAAACTGACCTTGTAAAACGCCGTCACACTCGAAATTGTAAACTTCTTGACGGGTTTCAACTCCGTTTTCATCGGTAAATACAAGCTCGGCTTTACCTTTACCTACCCTCATTTCAGCCCCTTTATATACGTCGCCGTAGGCGTGTCTTGCAATAGTGATGGGTGCTTCCCACGTTTTAACTACGGGCTTTATTATAGGTAAAGTAATGGGCGCGCGAAATACCGTTCCGTCAAGTATTGCTCTAATCGTACCGTTAGGACTTTTCCACATTTGTTTAAGGTTATACTCCGTCATACGCTGTGCGTTGGGGGTAATTGTAGCGCACTTTACCGCAACGCCGTATTTTTTGGTAGCTTCAGCAGATTCTACGGTAATTTTATCGTCAGTTTCGTCACGCTTTAAAAGACCTAAATCGTAATATTCCGTTTTCAAATCAACGAAAGGGCAAATAAGTTCGTCTTTAATTTCCTTCCAAATAATTCTAGTCATTTCGTCGCCGTCCATCTCAACGAGAGGGGTAAGCATTTTAATTTTTTCCATAATAACACCTATTTTGAATTTTTAGTATAAGCAAGAAGTCCACCTGCTTTAATTATATCAATTTGCCTATCGGTAAAGGCGCATTTTAAAGTAATTTCTTTTCCGTTTGTGAGGTTTTTTAGCCCTATAGCCCCGTCTTTGATACCGCTAAACAAATTATCAAGCACCAAATCGTCCCCTTGAGAAATAAGGTCGTAATCGCTAGCGTTTTCAAAGGTTAATGGGATAATTCCCGCGTTTATAAGGTTTGCTATATGAATTCTTGCAAAGCTTTTTGCAATTACAGCTTTAACGCCAAGATATAGCGGTACGAGCGCAGCGTGCTCTCTTGACGAGCCTTGCCCGTAGTTTTCACCGCCAACTATTACGCTTGACTTAAGAGATAACGCGCGCTCTGAATAGTTTTCGTCAACCACCGAGAAACAGAATTTAGATAAATAAGGGATATTCGAGCGATAGGGAAGAATTTTTGCGCCTGCGGGCATGATATGGTCGGTAGTTATATTGTCGCCAACCTTTAAGCCAACAGCTACTTTTAAACTGTTTTCAAGCGGATAAGTTTGAGGGAAAGGCTTAATGTTAGGTCCTCTTAAAACCTCTAGCTTTTCAGCTTCTTTTTCATTTGCAGGGGGAATAACTGCGCTGTCGTCAATCATAAAGGAGTTAGGCATTGAAACGGCAGGCATATCGCCTAGAAGCCTTGGGTCGGTAATCTCGCCGGTAAGTGCCGCCGCAACCGCAGTTTCGGGAGATACGAGATACACGCCCGCATCTTTCGTTCCGCTACGACCTAAGAAGTTTCTATTAAACGTTCTTAAGCTAACGCCTGCGGAATTAGGCGAAAAGCCCATACCGATACAAGGACCGCACGCGCACTCAAGTATTCTTGCGCCCGAGCTTATTATATCGTTAAGCGCGCCTGAGGACGAAAGCATAGTAAGAACTTGCTTTGAGCCTGGGGATACCGATAAGCTAACCTCTTCACTTATCTTTTTGCCTTTTAATAAATTAGCTACCTTTAAAAGGTCTTGATATGATGAGTTGGTGCAAGAGCCTATGCACACTTGGTTTACCTTAACGCCCTTAAGCTCGGATACTTTTTTAACGTTATCGGGGCTGTGAGGGCAAGCGATAAGCGGTTCAAGCTCGCTTAAATTTATATCGATAATTCTATCGTAAACTGCGTCCTCGTCGGCAAATAAGGGAATATAGTCTTCAGCTCTGTTTTGAGCGATTAAAAACTCTTTTGTGATTTCGTCAGAAGGGAATATCGAAGTAGTTGCACCAAGCTCAGTGCCCATATTTGTGATGGTTGCACGTTCGGGAACGGAAAGAGTTTTAACACCCTCGCCACCCCACTCGATAATCGCGCCAACACCGCCCTTTACCGATAAAATTCTAAGTATTTCAAGAGAAACGTCCTTTGCGGTTACGAAAGGATTGAGTTTACCCGTCAAATTAACCTTATACATTTTAGGCATGGTTATGTAGTACGCGCCACCGCCCATAGCAACGGCAACGTCAAGTCCGCCAGCGCCAAAAGATAGCATACCTATGCCACCGCCGGTTGGGGTGTGGCTGTCCGACCCGATAAGCGTTTTGCCAGGCTTTGAAAACCTTTCAAGATGAACTTGGTGGCAAATGCCGTTACCTGGGCGCGAGAAATATATTCCGTGCTTTTTAGCAACCGACTGAATATAACGATGGTCGTCTGCATTTTCAAATCCACATTGTAAGGTATTGTGGTCGATATACGCTACCGAACGCTCGGTTTTAACCCTTTTTAGTCCCATCGTTTCAAATTCAAGATACGCCATCGTTCCAGTAGCGTCTTGAGTTAAGGTTTGGTCTATTTTAAGTGCAATTTCTTGCCCTTTTATCATCTCGCCACTAACGAGGTGGTTTTTAATAATTTTTTCGGCAATAGTAAGTCCCATTATTTTAACCTCTTTATATTATTTTTTGCGTTTAACAAGTGTTTTACCATAAGCTTTTCAGCAAGCTCACCGTCACGTTTTTCAATAGCGTTAAATATTTCGCGATGTTCTTTGATAGCTTGCTCGGCACGGTCGCTATTTGATACGGATACTTTTCTACAAAGCTGAATTTTTCTATGAAGGTTTGAAAGTATCGAATCGTATATCGAACTACCCGAGCATTTGTAAATAAGCTCGTGAAAGCGTGAGTCCGTCCCCTTAATTTTATCAGCTACGCTTTTAAGCGTGTAAAATTCTTGAAGGTCGATAACCTCGCGCATTTCGTCAAGTTTAGCGCTTGATATTCTCTCAGCACAAAGTCTAACGGCTTTCCCTTCGATTGCAATTCTCACGTCGTAGATATCCATAATATCTTCGTTAGTTATACCTATAACCTCGTGCCCTTTTGAAAGTTCTCTTAAAAGGTTTTCTTGCTCTAATCGCCTTATAGCCTCTCTTATTGGTGTACGCGATACCGCAAGCGCAGTAGATAATTCGTTTTCGGTTAAAACCGTGCCACGCTTGTAAACGCCCGTTAAAATGTCGCTTTCAAGCTTTTCAAACACCGCGTCCGCACGAGAGGTAAATTTCACTTGCGTCATACTTAGTTCTCTCTTATATCAGAATATTTTTCTACAAGCTCTACAATCTCACCCGAAGTGATTGACGTTTGCCTTTCGTTTTCGTACTCATTGTCAACCCACTCTTTAATCTTGATAACTACGTCGCTTTTTTTGTTAACCTCTTTTTCAGTGCCGATAAGCTTATAGTAGCTGTTAATCCAGAAAGCAATACCTGCAAGACCTGAAGTTTTAGATATGGTTACCGTAGCAGGTCTGTTAAGAATTTTGCCCGTATCGAAAATGTTGTAAATCTCTTCGTCTTTTAAAAGCCCGTCAGCGTGAATACCTGCACGCGTTTGGTTAAAGTAGTCGCCAACGAACGGCGTCATCGGCGGAATTTGATAGCCGATTTCCTTTCTAAAATACTCTCTTATCTCGGTGATAACGGTAGGATCCATACCATCAAACGTACCGCGAAGTGATGCATATTCCATAACCATAGCTTCTAAGGGAATATTACCCGTTCTTTCGCCTATGCCAAGGAGCGAGCAGTTAACAGCGCTTGCGCCGTAAAGCCACGCAGCGGTTGCGTTGGATACCGCTTTATAAAAGTCGTTATGGCCGTGCCACTCGATTTGTTCGCTAGGAATATCCGAGTATTTTTTAATACCGTAGATAATTCCGGGAACACTTCTTGGAAGCGCCGTTTCAGAAAAAGGTATACCGTAGCCCATAGTGTCGCACGCACGAATTTTAACGGGGATACCCGCCTCAGCCGAAAGCTCGTGAAGGGCGTTTATAAAGGGAACTACGAAACCGTAGAAATCAGCACGCGTAATATCTTCGAAATGGCATCTTGGTCTAATACCCGCGTCAAACGCCGATTTAACGATTGATAAATAATGTTCAAGTGCCTCGCGCCTAGACATTTTAAGCTTTTTAAAAATGTGATAGTCAGAACAGCTTACAAGTATGCCCGTTTCTTCAATATTCATTTCTTTAACGAGCTTAAAATCGTCTTTAGTTGCCCTTATCCACGAGGTAATTTCGGGGAATCGAAGCCCTAAATCTCTACACCTGTCAAGCGCTTCACGGTCCTTTTTACTATATATAAAGAACTCCGTTTGACGAATTATTCCCTTAGGACCACCAAGCTTAGACATAAGTTTGTAAAGTTGAACGATTTGCTCTACCGTGTACGGCTCAACCGCTTGCTGTCCGTCACGCATTGTGGTATCCGTTATCCAAATATTTTCAGGCATGTCAATGGGCGAACGGCGGTGATTAAATACGATTTTGGGAACTTCATCGTAATTATAAACGTCTCTAAACAAATTAGGTTCAGCTACGTCTTGAAGTGAGTATTTGTAGGTTTCTTGCTCTAATAGGTTAGTATTTTTGTTAAGTATAAGCATATAAAAATCTCCTATTGTATATTTGTATACAAGTATACCTAATTATTTTGTACTTGTCAACGATTTTTACGCTATATATTAAAAAAAGCGTGAAAACTCACGCTTTAGTCAAATATTTTCGTTTTGTTGCTTCGCCACCTCTAATATGCCTTTCAGAAAGGTTTATTTCTAAAACTTTTTTAACTTTTTCGTAAAGGTATTTAGAGATAAGCTCAAGTCTTTCAGTCATATCTTTATGTATGGTAGACTTGCCTACCCCGAAAACGCTTGCGGCTTTTCTAACCGTTGCGCCGTATTTTATAATATACTCCGCCTCCAAAATAACTCTATTTTGAGTTCTTTTATACACTGTTTATTCCCCCTACCATTAAGGTATGAAAAAAGGAATAAAAAAATGCGGTAAAATCCGCATTTTATATACAAAAAGCAAGAGATGTTTAACACGTTAGAAACAAGTTAGGCAAGGCTCGGCGCAAAGTGTGGTCGACACTAACCTTTTTGGTTGTGGCGGACACAACTTTGTGACAGTAAACGAAGCATAACGCCGTTTATAACGTAATAAAAAAGGCTCTAAAAGAGCCTTTTTATGTCTTAAATTAATTTTTGTTACCGTGTATAGGCGCAGGTATACGCCCACCTCTATTTATAAACTTTTCAGCTGATTTATTTATAACGGGCATAATGGGTGCGCGACCTAAAAGCCCACCAAATTCTACGTATTCGCCAACCGTTTTATTCGGCACGGGTATAATTCTAACGGCGGTGGTTTTGTTGTTTACCATACCGATTGCCATTTCATCGGCAATGAGTGCCGATATAGTTGAGGCAGGCGTGTCGCCAGGAACGGCTACCATATCGATACCTACTGAACAAACAGCCGTCATCGCCTCGAGTTTAGATAGAGTTAGCGTGCCACTTTCAGCCGAGTTTATCATACCGATATCTTCGCTGACGGGGATAAACGCACCAGAAAGCCCACCCACGTTAGAGCATGCCATTACACCGCCTTTTTTAACTGCGTCGTTAAGTAGTGCTAAGCAAGCGGTTGTTCCGTGACAGCCAACTTCTTCAAGCCCCATTTCTTCTAAGATATGAGCAACGCTGTCGCCAATAACGGGAGTTGGTGCTAAAGATAAGTCAACTATACCTCTTTCCGCATTTAAGCGTTTGCTAGCCTCGGATAAAACGAGGTTACCAACTCTAGTAATTTTGAAAGCCGTTCTTTTTATAAGTTCGGCAAGTTCGGTAATAGATGCGTTAGGAATTGCTTGTATTGCGTGCTGAACAACGCCTGGGCCAGATACTCCTACGTTAATAACACAATCACCCTCGCCCACCCCGTGGAAAGCACCTGCCATAAAGGGATTGTCCTCTACAGCATTACAAAAGGCAACAAATTTGGCTGCGCCAAGCCCGTCAACCGTCATATTTGCAGATTTTTTAACGATTTCGCCGATAAGTTTTATCGCATCCATATTAATGCCCGCGCGCGTAGAGCCGACGTTAACTGACGAGCAAAGCCTATTAGTTTTAGATAAAACCTCGGGTATACTTAAAATAAAGCTTTTTTCAGCCTCGGTCATAGACTTATGTACGAGCGCCGAGTATCCGCCTATAAAATCAACGCCGATTTCGCTTGCCGCTTTATCAAGCGCGAGTGCAATTTTAAGTTCTTCACCCATAAATTTTGACGTTAAAAAACTTGCAGGGGTAACCGAAACGCGCTTATTAACGATAGGAACGCCATATTCAAGCGATAAATCGCTTGCAACCTTTACGATATTTTCGCCACGTTTACAAATAAGGTCGTACACGGCGGTTGCGGTAGCGTCAGCCGTGTCTTTTATGCAACCGAAAAGCGAAATACCCATAGTTATCGTACGGATATCAAAATGCTCTTTTTCGACCATGTTTATGGTCTCTAAAATCTCAGTAGTCTTAATCATTTTACACCTTGTGCATAGCGTCGAACACGCCCTCGTGTTGGAGGTGAATATTAACGCCTATTTCTTCGCCTAATTCTTTCATTTGACTTGAAAGCTCGTATATCGTTACGCTTGAACCAGATAAGTTTACAAGCATAATCATAGTAAAGGTGTTTTGCATTATGGTTTGCGATATATCCTCGATATTTACGCTTTTTTCAGCAAGAAGCCCACTCACTTTTGCAATGATACCTGGCTTGTCCTTACCAACGACTGTTAAAATACATTTCATAGTTTCATCCACCTTTAATCTTTTTTTAAAATTTTACTATATTTACCTTTATAAGTCAATCGTTTGCACCTTCCTAAAAAGTAGGCGTTTAAAATTATTCCACCAACTACGCACCTCAAAATAATAAACAGCCATATAAAAAACACGGGGATAACCGCAATTTTACCGTAAATTTTATCGTAAGCGGAAAAATACCTTAAATATATTAAAAATACAATGGTAAAAATTACTGAAAAAACGCAGGTAAATAAGCTCCCCATTACAACCTCTTTAAGGTTTAGCTTATACGGGCAAGCAAAGAGGTTAATTAGTATCACTGCAACGAAGATTATCGCCATAACTATAAGAAAGTTAACTACGTTTCCCACAGCCCCGAAAAAATTTACTATAACGGGATATAAAAAGCCATATATACCTATTAAAAAAGATATCGTTAAGCTAATAACTATAGCACCCATTATAGACAGCACTCGAAGTAGCCACGAGCTAACGCTTTTATAGTTGTATATAGCCTCGCCCGTCAACCGCAAATGAACGAATAAGCTACCCGACGAATACACGGCAATAAAGCCTGCTATAACGTTTCCGCCAGCACCGATATTTTCGGTTGCCGAAAACACGAAATCTTTAATAATGGTAAATTCTTCGGTTATAAAAAAACCGCCTAAAGAAGATAGTTCTTTTCCAAAAAGGGATAGAGTTAAAGAAAATAAATACAGCGTTGGCACAAGCCCAAGAAGAGAAAAAAACACGAGCGCCCCTGCAAAGGTAACGGCTTTTTTTCGAGCTTTAAAATCATTATATTCTTTTATTTTAGATACAAAACCGCGCATACGTAAAGTATGCGCGGAAAGCTTAAAAAATTGCAAAACTAAAGTAATTTTAAATTATTGATAATAAGCCCGTATTTATACCCCATAAGCTCGGCGGCTTTAGTGCACATAAGCATACGGGTGTGATAAATTTCAAAATAATCGGCAACCGAGCAAATATTGTCGTCCGTTTCAATGACGGTATCAATTCGCTTATTTTCTTTATCCACTTTTACAAACGAACGATTAACGGCTAAATTTACCCTATCGTGAATATTAGTTTTTTCGCTCAATAGCTTATGCTTTACGCGCGATTTATGAACGTCTGACTTATCGGCAATTATAAGTGCAGAGCATAAAACGCTTACGGGAATACCGTTTTTCTCGTCGTGATTGCCTATCGCCATCATAATTTCTGCAGCGTCGCTTAAACTCATACCCATACGCTTTAAAATATTGTAGGCAAGCAAAGCACCGCTACCCGCGTGGTCGTAGCGTGATAGAGAATTGCCTATATCGTGAAGATATCCTGCAATCTCACCGAGATTAATTAGTTTTTTACTCGCACCCGTTTCTTTTAAAATTAACCCCGTCCAGTTAGAAACTATTGTGGCGTGGCGAACGGAATGCTCGGTGTATGCAAGCGCGTCAATTTGCTTTTCACCAGTTTTTATAAGGGCTTTGACTTCTTCATCAGCCTTAATATCTTTTAACGTTAACATATTATTAGTTTAAGCCTTTTCAACGTAAATTTTACCGTAAATTTCTTCAAATTTATCACGGTAGAATAAATTTGTACCAGGAGTGGTAATCGAAGCCGTACCAGCGGCAACGGCGTTTCTTAAAATTTCTTGCTTGCTTGCGCCGTGCTCGGTCATAAGCGAGGCTGCCGCAACCATACTGTCGCCCGCGCCAACCGTAGAGTTTACCGCCACCGTTGCGCTTTTGCAAAAATACGATTCCGTTCCATCTGTCAGTATTGCGCCCTCACGCCCTAGAGAAAGAAGTACGTTTTCAGCGCCCATGTCTATAAGAGATTGACACGCCTTTATCATATCCGAGCGATTGCTAAGCTTAGTGCCCATAACCGTTTCAAGCTCGTAAAGGTTGGGCTTTACCATATAAATACCGTTTGATAGGGCGGTTTTTAGCTTTTCGCCAGCCGTATCAAGTATAACTTTTACACCCTTTTTGCAGGCTGAAATTAAACGGCAATAATAGTCGTTATCCACGCCACTTGGAAGTGAGCCACTCATTACTACTACTGAAGCTGATTTAGATAACGTTGATACTAAGCTTATGAGCTTTTGTTGGTTTTCGAGGGGAACTTTTTCGCCCTTGTCGTTAATTTCGGTAAGCATGGACTTATTGTCAACAATTTTGTAGTTAGTTCTAACGCTACCCGTATTCCAAACGAAGGAGTTTTTTACTCCTTCGTTGTCTAGGGTTGCAACGAATAAGCTTCCTTCGTTTTCGTACATAAAGCCGGTGGCAAAACTATCGCCCCCTAAACGCCTTACGCCGATTGCCGAATTAAGTGCTTTACCCGAATAGGTTACTATTTTATTGCTTACCCTGTTTAGCTGTCCTACGTTTAACTGCTCGATTTCCATCGTGCAGTCGATGCTTGGGTTAGGACATACGCTAAGTATCATTTATAATTACTCCTTATCTTTCTTTGCTTGTTCAATTATTTTTGCCTGTTCTTCAAAAGGAACTTCTTCATACCTTTCAAACTCGGCGGTAAACCTACCGCGACCTTGAGTAAAGCTTCTAAGCTCTGCGGTATAATCGGCAATTTCACTTTCGGGAACTTCGCACGTTACTATACTAAGTTCGCCGTCTTGGTCGGTGGATACTATTCTACCACGGCGCTTGTTCATATCGCCCATAATATCGCCAAGATAACTATCGGGGGCAGACACGATTACTTTCATAACCGGCTCAAGTATAACGGGTTTAGCATTTTTAACGCCCTCTTGGTATGCAAGCTTTGCTGCGGATACGAAAGCAACTTCCTTACTGTCAACAGGGTGAGAAGAACCGTCGAAAAGCGTTGCTTTTAAGTCGATAAGCGGATATCCTGCCAACACGCCTTCTTTAATGGCCTCTTTTAAGCCTTTATCAACGGCAGGAATAAAGTTTTTAGGAACTGCACCGCCGACAACCGCGTCCACAAACTCGTAAACGCCGTCACTCGCTCCGCTTTCAAATTTAATTTTAACGTGGCCGTATTGACCTGCGCCACCCGATTGCTTTTTATGTTTACCCTCAGCCTCGGCAACGCCTTTAACCGTTTCTTTATAGGCAATTTTGGGTTTTTTAAGCTCACAGTCAACGCCAAATTTTACTTTGAGTTTTTTCTTAACCGTTTCAAGCTGGGTTGCGCCCACGCCCGCAAGAAGCATTTCGCCCGTTTCAGCGTTTTTCTCTACCGAGAAAGAAATATCTTCGTCTTTAAGCTTGTTAAGACCTGCAAATATTTTATCCTCTTCGCCCTTTTTAACGGCGTATACCGCGCGCTTATAGGTTGCAGGCGGAATTTCAAACGCTTTGAAGCGAGTGTCTACCTTTTCAAATAAGGTATCGCCCGTGCGTGCGTTGTCGAGTTTTGAAAGGGCGCCGATATCGCCGGCGTTAAGCTCTTGAACACTAACCTGCCTTTTGCCTATAACGGTATAGATACCGCTAATTTTTTCCTCGCCCCAACCAGACACTTTGAGCGTTTGCCCAACTTTGAGCTTACCAGAAATTACTTTAACGTAGTTAAGTCTACCAACGTATGGGTCTACTACCGTTTTGAAAATTCTAACAACCGTTTGGTCGTTTTCGTCGGGGTATACGGGAGTTTTCTCTCCGTCTACAACGGCGCGTTGAATGCCCGCGTCCTTAGGACTTGGGAGAGTGGATATAATTTTATCCATAAGGTTAAATACACCGTGATTTTTAAAGGCACTACCACCGAGCACGGTAATAGTCGAACAAGAGTTGATACCTTTTTTACAGCCTGCCTCAATTTCTTCTGCGGAAAGCGTGCCGTTTTCAAAGAATTTTTCTAAAAGCTCTTCGTCGTTTTCAGCGGCAGCTTCACAAACCGTGAGCCTTGCCTCAAGGTATGCCTCTTTCAAATAATCGGGAATAGGATATTCGTTTCTCTCCCAGTCGCGAAGAACGCCGTAAGCAACTTTAACAAAGCCTTTCATTTTGCCCTCTACGATATTTGGAAGAATAAGCGGTGCTATTTTATGCCCGTATTTAAGCTTGATTGCATTAACCGTTTTAATAAAGTCGGAATTATCTTTATCAAGTCCGTTTATAAAGAGCATTGCAGGGATTTTGCGTTTTACGCAGTAATCAATCGCTCTTTCGGTACCGACGGTAAGCGTTCCGCTACCCGAAGCAACTATAATTGCCGAATCGGCAACTGCAAGCGCTTGAGCAAGCTCGCTTTCAAAATCGTAATAACCGGGTACGTCTATGATATTAAACTTATACCCTTTATATTCTCCGTGCGCACAAGAAAGTGAAATGGAAGATTTTTTTGCAATTTCAAGCCCGTCGAAATCCATTACGGTGTTACCGTCTTCTACCTTTCCTTGTCGGTCAACGACGTTCATATTGAACAAAATGGCTTCTGCAAGTGTGGTTTTACCCTCTCCGCTATGACCTATAAGCGCTACGTTCCTAATTTTGTCTACGTCCATAAAAATTACTCCTAAAATGTGGTTTCGGAAAACGTTCCGTTAAATTTATTATACAATAGCTTTTTTAGATTTTCAATAGCGAATTTTAATTTGCGCAAACTCAATAATAAAGCGCGCAATATTGCACGCTTTTTAAATATATTTGATAAGTAGATTAAACCGATTCAATCAACTTTTAAATAAGGCGATAGACCTTTTTGGTTGTGGCGGACATATCTTTGTGGAAGTAAACGATGCCTAACGAAGTTTATATCGTTTTAGAGGCGAGTATCTCTCCACTTTGCCCGTCAACTAAATATGCTAACGTCTTACCCGACTTGTTGATTAAAGAAACGTAATAATAGGTTCTATCCTCTTCGAGGATAATTCTTAGGCGAACTTCTAAAGACGAGCCGTTACTTAGCATTTTATCAATTTCGGAGCTTGCCGATTTTGAAACGGAAGAAAGTGCCGTTTTATAATCAACGCCCTCTAATAAACACCCTTGTAAAGTAAACGTCTTTTCTTCACCTCCATTTTTAATTACGGCAGTTATTTCGTTAGAGGTTGGTAAAGTTTCCGTTTCAAGCTCGGTTGTAAATTTACCGTTTAACGGACTGTATTCAAATTTGCCTGACAGGGTAATTCCGTCAAAGCTTAAGGTAACCGAAGCGTCGTCAAGAGATTTTTGATAATCTTCAAGCCTAACGGTAATAAATTTTTTAATCGTGCCGACGTAACCGTCAGATAAAAAGGGGTCTTCACGCTCTTCACCGTACACGGTGAGAGAGTATTCTTCGCTTTTTATTGAGTACACCGAGGTTCGCTTTTCGGAAAGATACATTTCAAGATCTACCTCGTTTTTACAAGAAGAAACGAAAAGGGTGAGGCAAAATGCTATTATTAGGATTATTAATTTTTTCATAAAAAACTCTCTTTACAAGCATTTTATTACCTTAAGCGGTTAATTAGAACAAAAAATTTGCTTAAAAAATAATTTATTTTTTATAAAGCGTTGCATTTTTTTAATTGTTTTGCTAAAATGGTAAAAAGGTTTTTAATAATGAGAAAATTAATTATAAAAACGGTGGCGATTACGCTTGCGATAATACTCGTTGTAACTGCGGGCTTTTACCTACTTCTTTCCGCCTTTTTCCCAAGTGTTTTAGGCGACGGGTATTTTAGAGCAAACAACGGCGAACTGTCGCTTAAATATTCCGAAAAGGCTTATGAAAAGTCTAAAGAGATTGGCGACCTTGCAACGCTTACTGAAAGAAGTATCGTGTTTCAAGACGACGATAGGACGGTAAAGTACGCCGTTTTATTTGTTAACAACGATAAATATCAAGAATATATATCGGGCGAAAGCGAGGGGTATCATTATTATATAGTGGGCAATCTTTGCGAGGCTCAATACAACAAAGGAAATAAGCTCACTGCACTTTCAACGGCGTTTAATAACACGCTTAGTTACACCCAGCACAACCCCATACACAGGCTTATATTAATTTCGGCGCAAAATAGCGATATTGCAACGCTTACCGCTATTAAAGAAAATTTACAAGCTAGGCAAGACAAAAATCAACTAATTAACAATCATTTATCATTAATTGAAGAACTTATAAACTAAAAAGGAGTTAACTATGGAAAAGAAAATCAGAGAAGGTCTTACGTTTGACGACGTATTGCTCGTTCCTCAAAAGAGTGAAATTCTTCCTAAAGACGTTTCGCTTAAATCTAAGCTTGCAGACGGAATAGAGCTTAATATCCCCTTGATGTCGGCAGCGATGGATACCGTTACCGAATCGCGTATGGCAATAGCGATTGCGCGTGAGGGCGGTTTAGGTATTATTCACAAAAATATGTCTATCGAAGCTCAAGGCAGAGAGGTTGACAGGGTTAAAAGAAGTGAACACGGCGTTATTACCGACCCCTTCTTTTTAGAGCCAGAAAATAAAGTTACCGATGCGCTTGCGCTTATGCAAAAGTATAAAATAAGCGGTGTTCCCATTACTAAAAACGGCAAGCTCGTTGGAATACTTACCAACCGCGACCTCCGCTTTGAAACGGACTTTGACCAAGTTATCGACAACGTTATGACTAAAGAAAGGTTAGTAACCGCACCCGTTGGTACAAGCCTTTTGGAAGCTCAAAAAATTCTCGGCAAACACAGAATTGAAAAACTTCCTATAGTTGACGATAACTATAATCTTAAAGGTTTAATTACTATTAAAGACATTGAAAAATCTATTCAATATCCAAATTCGGCAAAGGACGTTAACGGCAGGCTTTTAGTAGGCGCTGCTGTCGGCACGAGTAAAGACACCTTTGAAAGAATTGACGAGCTCGTTAAAAACCGCGTTGATATAATTACCGTTGATACGGCTCACGGTCACTCGATGGGCGTTATTGAAAGCGTTAGAAAAATAAAAGCTAAATACCCAAATCTTAAGGTTATTGCAGGTAACGTTGCTACTGCTAAAGCAGTTGAGGCACTTGTAGACGCAGGCGCTGACGTTGTTAAGGTTGGTATCGGCCCAGGCTCGATATGCACTACCCGCGTCGTTGCAGGTATTGGCGTTCCTCAGCTGACAGCCGTTATGGACTGTGCTGAAATGGCACACAAGCTCGGCAAAACCATTATTGCTGACGGCGGTATTAAATATTCTGGCGATATCACCAAAGCGCTTGCAGCTGGCGGTAACGCAGTAATGCTTGGAAGCTTACTTGCAGGCACGAAGGAAAGCCCGGGTGAAATTGAACTTTACCAAGGCAGAAGCTTTAAGGTATACCGTGGTATGGGCTCGCTATCTGCAATGGCAGCAGGCTCAAAAGATAGATATTTCCAAGAAGACGCTAAGAAATTCGTACCCGAAGGCGTTGAAGGTCGCGTGCCTTATAGAGGAACTATTTCGGATATAGTTTACCAACTTATCGGTGGTATTCGTTCGGGTATGGGTTACTGCGGTGCTAAGGACCTTGAAACTCTTAGAGCTACTGCTGAGTTTATCAAGATTACTTCTGCATCACTTAGAGAAAGCCACCCACACGATATTTCCATCACTAAAGAAGCACCTAACTACAGCCCTATGGACTAAAAGGAGAACGAAATGATTAACAAACGCCCAAGCGATATGGCGCGCATAACTACGCCAGAACTCGCACAAAAATTCATTGACGAACAAATTAAAGATATCCGCGCTCAAGTTGGCGACAAAAAAGTTCTTTTGGCGCTTTCGGGCGGTGTAGACTCGTCTGTAGTTGCAGCACTACTTATTAAAGCAATAGGCAAAAACCTTTACTGCGTTCACGTTAACCACGGCTTGCTTAGAAAGGGTGAGCCCGAACAAGTTGTAAAAGTTTTCCGTGACGAAATGGACGCTAACCTTATCTACGTTGACGCGGTTGATAGGTTTTTAGATAAGTTAAAAGGCGTATCCGAGCCCGAACAAAAAAGAAAGATTATCGGCGCTGAATTTATCAAAGTATTTGAAGAAGAGGCAAGAAAACTTCAAGGCATTGATTTCCTTGCGCAAGGAACGATTTACCCTGACATTTTAGAAAGCGGTACGGTAAAAGCGCACCACAACGTAGGCGGACTTCCCGATGATTTGCAATTCGAGCTTGTTGAGCCTATAAGGCTATTATATAAAGACGAAGTTAGAATGGTAGGCGTTGAGCTTGGTCTTCCATACGGTATGGTTTACCGTCAACCCTTCCCCGGCCCCGGTCTTGGCGTTAGATGCTTAGGCGCTATCACGCGCGACAGGCTTGAGGCACTTAGAGAATCAGATGCAATTCTTCGCGAAGAATTTGCGCTCAACGGCTTAGAAAATAAGGTATGGCAGTTCTTTACCATTATTCCTGACTTTAAGACGGTAGGCGTTAAAAACGACCTACGCTCGTACGAGTGGCCGGTAATTATCCGCGCCGTTAACACCGTTGACGCCATGACCGCAACTATTGAAGAAATTCCATACGATATACTTAGCCACATTACAAACCGCATAACCCACGAGGTTGACGGTGTAAACAGAGTATTATACGATTTAACACCCAAGCCGACAGGCACTATTGAGTGGGAATAAGATAAAAACGAGCGTTTCGAAATGAAACGCTCTAATTTATAAAGGTTATTATGACTGAACTTAAAATGAAATGCCCCGAGTGCTTGCACGAGTTTGAGGGCGAAACTCAAAATTTAATAACGGTTTGCCCCTCTTGCGGTAAAGAGATTAATACCAACCAAGCAGTTAAGTATTATCAGTCGCTAAAAAAGATTGAAAACAACAATCAAAAGATTGCAGAAGGCGAAAAATATTTAAAACTTAACGGGCTTCTTGACGAGTGTCAATGGCTTATAGATAACGGCGAGTTTGATAGCGCGCTTGCAACGACCGATATTGCACTTGAACTTTCAACGACGGACGGGCGCGTTTATCTAATGCGCGTTTACGCTAAAACTAAAAATTTTACCGATTTTGAAGAAACGTCACATTTTTCAGACCTTAAAAAGGCGATAGAACTTTCAACTACGATAGAAAAAGAAAATATTAGAAAAATCTACAGCCCTTATCACAAAAAGAGAAACCTTCCGAAAGAAGAACTTAACGAGTATGAAAACCAAGAGGCTGACAGCAAGCTTAAAAAGGTAGAGGCTCTTTTAAAAGACGGTATTCCCAAGCATTTTTCTCGGGAAAAGTCGCTAAAAATATTAATTCCTCTCACGATAGCAATAGGCGCGTGCTTTATCGTCCTACTTATATTGTCGCTTATATTTAACAACGTTTACCTATCCATTTCAATGGCGGCTGCGTTTATGGTAGCGTTTATGCTGTTTGCCATATCGCACTCAACCGCTAAAAGGGTGAGTTTTTATAACGCCGTTCTTGACGTATACGATAATTTAAACGGTTTTGAGCTTACCCCTAAAAACAAACTCAATCTTTCAAAGATACTTGAGAAATTTGCGGTGGGCGTACTCAATGGCGAATCACTTTCTCACGTAGAGGCGGTGCTATATGAAACGGTAGAAATTTTAGTTGAAAGCGACAAAGCTTTTGATTTTATAAAAAACAATAAAACACTTAGTAAATTCATTTAAAAAAAGAGGGGTAACCCCCTCTTTTAATTTTCTATGGTGTATTTATACAGCGAATTTTTTGGAACGTTGCGTTCTTCAGCCACCTTTTTAATAGCCTCTTTTTTGCTAAAACCTTGGCTTAAAAATAAGTCTATATGCTCTTTTTCAGTCATTTCAAACTGCTTTTTTTCCGTACAACCCTCAACCACTATTACAAACTCGCCTTTAGGGTTTTCAATCTGCAAACTACCAAGATAACCCGAGTAAGTAGTTTCGTGAATTTTGGTAATTTCTTTAACTACGGCAACCTTTCTATCGCCAAGTTTTGAGTAAAGATAAGCTAAATCCTTATTTACGTCGTGCGGGGCAGAATAAAATATAAGCGTGCTTTTTGCTTCATTATAATCTTTAAGCAATCTGTCTTTATCTTTTAACTTTTCAGGCAAAAAGCCTATAAAGGTAAAATTAAAAGCTGAAAGCCCCGATAGTAAGAGTGCGGGCGCAAACGCAGTAGCTCCGGGAATTACCGTAAAATCCACGCCTTTTTCCCTTAAAAACGACGTTAATGTGTTGCCGGGGTCTGAAATTACGGGAGTTCCAGCGTCTGAAATTACGGCAATACTTTTTCCGCTAATTATCATATCGTAAATTTCGTCTAAGCGTTCTTTTTCGTTGTATTTATGATAGGATATAAGCGGTTTTTTAATACCGTAATGTTCTAGCAGTTTTATTGAGTGACGGGTATCCTCACACGCGATAACGTCAACTTCTTTAAGCGTTTCTACCGCGCGATAACTTATATCTTTTAAATTGCCTATCGGCGTTGATACGAAATATACCATTATACACCTTCGTTTACAAATTCGGGTAAAATTTTAAGTTGAGGCTTTACCCCTTTAACCGCCTCAATCAAAAACAAATATGGCGCACCGCTAGACTTAGTTACCACCATTTGAATACGAGTGGGGCTAAGCCCAACGCTTACCATTTTACAAATCAAGTCAACTAACCTTTCGGTGCGCTGGCACATACAAAGCCTACCGCCGTGCTTGAGTTTTTTAGCTGAAATTTCAACTATTTCTTCCTGCGTTACTGTAATTTCGTGCCTACACATAGCAATTTTTAAATCGGAATTAGGCTCTCCGCTACCCGCTTTTTTATAAGGGGGATTGCAAAGAATTAAACTGTATTTCCCGTTATAATCACTATTTAATTGTTGTATCGGCTTGTTTATTACGGTAAACTTAGAAAGCAGTTCGTTATATTCAATAGTTTTTTGAGATAAATCTGCAAGCTCTTTTTGAATTTCTATAAGGTCAACCGATTTTACCTCTTTATTAATAGCATAATAATGAAGCCCAACTATTCCAGAGCCACTACAAAAATCGGCAACCACGTCACCTTTTTTAAAAGATGCAAACTTTGAAAGTATTACCGCGTCGCTCGTAAAGCGGTACAAACTGTCGTCTTGATATATTTTAAGCCCGTCGATAAGCAAATCGTCAAGTACAAGCATAGCGCGTCTCCTTAATGAATTAAAACAAAGTCGTATAAAAAAAGTGGCGATGCTCGCCACTAATTTTATTCTTCTTCAGGTGCGCCTACGGGGCAAGTATCCGCGCAAGCACCGCAAGAAATACAAGTTTCTTTATCGATAACGTATAACGCTTCGCCCTCGCTAATTGCTTGAACGGGACAAGCTTCAGCGCAAGCACCGCAAGAAATACAACTGTCATTAATAACGTATGCCATAATATTCTCCTTATAATCGGCTATTGCCGTTTTTTTATCTTATAATACCACAAACTTTTACTTTTGTACAGTATTTTATTCAATTTGTAAAAATTTAAGTGTTATCCTCTTCTACGTGTTCGTCGTCAGGTTCTTTGATTTTATTGTTTTTAAACTTGATTTCGCTAAGCTCGTAGTCTTTATAAGTTACCGTACCGTCTTTCATAGTGGTTTTAGTTTTAACGAGCATTTTGAGCATATTATTAGATATTACCGTAGCCTTGCCATCGGGCGTTTGAACTTCACTTCCAACTTTAGGCATCTTTTTATACGCATCAGCGTATGGCTCGTTTTCATATTCTAAGCAACACATAAGCCTACCGCAAAGACCGCTAATTTTAGACGGATTAAGCGATAAACCTTGGTTTTTAGCCATTTTTATAGTTACCGTTTTAAAGTCGGGTAAAAAGCTGTTACAACAACATACTCTACCGCAAGGCGCAATACCGCCAAGTAGCTTTGCCTCATCACGACTGCCTATTTGGCGAAGGTCTATCCTATGATGAAGAGCGGTGGCTAAATTTTTTACCAAATCTCTAAAATCTATTCTTGCAGGTGCGGTAAAATAAATTATAATTTTAGAATTGTCAAACGGGAATTCAGCGCCCGTTATTTTCATTTCAAGCCCGCACTTTTCAACTTCTTTTTTAGCCGTTTCGATAATAGACGGTATCTTTTTTTCATTTTCTTCTACCCGTTGCGCGTCCTTTTTAGTTGCGCGCCTAGTTATAGGCTTTAAAGGGGATACTATTTCGCTTTCTTCAACCTCTTTCGGGGCAACCGCAACAACGCCGTATTCCGTACCGCGCGCCGTATCTACTATAACCCCCTCGCCCTCCTTATAACTTTCATTTTTAGGATCGAAGTAATATATTTTACACGAGTGATTAAATTTTACACCCACTATTTTGACCATTTAAATTTTCCCTCCACGATGCCGAATAAAAGCCCGTCTAAAACCGCGGTTAAATTGCCGTTATAATATACGGCTTTTTCAGCTATTCGTATTTTGTCGGATATATGTATAAGCGCGCCTACGCTAACGCTTTTAGTTATTTTTTGAACGCTCTCGCTTTCAGCTTTGTTATTAAGCGCCACGCCAAGCGCAGAGCTTACTAGGCTTGCAAGCGAGGATATAAAATCATGGAGCGTTTCCTTAGTTATTTTCGCCGAAAACTCGGCTATTTCAGAGCTAGAATTAAGATTTATAAGAGCGTTTATGGCAAGCTCTTCAGCACGCGTTCCCTCGCCCGTTTCGTAGCGGTTTAACGCCTCGCCAAGCTTACCGCCAGATAACCTTACTGCTGACTTTAATCGGTCGCTATCGCCGTTTATAGTCGCAAGATAGGAATATAACTCAACTTGGTTATAAGGCTTTATATCTAACCTTTTACACCGCGATAAAACGGTTGGTAAAAGTGAATACACTTTGGTTGCGCCCAAGAGTATATAGGTGTTTTTAGGCGGTTCTTCAAGCGTTTTTAAAAGCTTGTTTTGCGCCTGAACAGTCATTTCGGAAACGTCTGTTAATACAAACACCTTTTTGTCACTTTCAAGCGGTTTATAATAGCTTTTTTCAATCAAATCGTCAACGTCTGATACTACGATTTTTTTACCTTTGGGGTAAAAAACAACGTCTGTAAAACTCTTTTTATCAATAAGCGTGCACGGCCTACATTTATTACACGGCTCTTCCTCGTTACACATCAACGCCTTTGCAAAAACTTTAAGGTAATTTTCTAAAAAAAGCTTATCCTCACACACGATTAAACACGCGTGCGATAAAGTGCCATTTTTTTTATCCCCGCTAAATATTTTATAAGCGTTTGTGTTTTTGAGTAGTGAAAAACCGTCCATTAAATACCTAATGCCTTGATAATATTTTTATGAGTTTGCTCTTTTTTACCTAAGCAGTCTATAAGTATAAACCTGTCAGAGTAAATTTTAGAAAGCTCGATATACCCGTCAAAAACCTTTTGATGAAAATCTTCGCCGGAAAGCTCAAGCCTATCGTCCTTATCCGCACCGCCCTTTCTCTCAAACGCCTGCTTTGAAGAAATGTTTAAAAACACCGTTTTATCGGGCATACAATTATCAATTGCATAGGAGTTTATCTTGGATATAAATTCCATACCTAAGCCCCTAGCATACGCTTGGTATGCAAAAGAAGAGTCAATGTATCTATCGCATAAAACTAGCTTGCCAGCATTTAATGAAGGCAAGATTTTTTCGCGAATTAGTTGAGCTCTGGCGGAAGCGTATAACAAAGCTTCAGCCTCATCTGACATCTCGCTGTTTTTCACGTCTAAAATAATCGCGCGGATTTTTTCGGATATCTCCGTTCCGCCCGGTTCTCTTACGAATAAATATTCAATGTTTTTTTCTTCGAGGTATTTGCGATAAAGTTCTATTTGCGTGGACTTGCCACTACCCTCGCAACCCTCAAACGTTATAAATAAACCTTTCATATGTTAATATACGTACTGTACGTGTTAATAAGAGTGTATAAAAACGCTAATTTTTCGTAAAATAAGTCGCCGTCGGCATCAAGATTGTTGCCAAAAGCAACGTAAATACCTTTCGTCGTGTAAACGCTTTCTCCCTCTTCGTTCGTGTAGGAACGCTTGAATAGATTTTCAACGTACCTATCGTTTTTACCATTAAGTGCCTCGATTTTAAGAGCAAACTTGCCCGTTATGGTATATCCACCAAGTTCGTACGACCTCTCGTCTAAAAGTTCGGGATGAGCTGTAAAACAAGCCTCGAGGGCGGTAGCGTTATTCCAAATTGCTTTTATCCTCTCAAACTCGTCCTCTTTGCCTTTTTTAATTTGCTGTGCAGTTTTAAATCTATTGTCTTTTGAACGAGTTCTATCAAAGTATGCGTTCACCGCGCTTACGCTAAACTCACC
This sequence comes from Christensenellaceae bacterium, assembly GCA_045536025.1. GTDB lineage: Bacteria > Bacillota > Clostridia > Christensenellales > Borkfalkiaceae > HGM11412. The sequence goes on along the minus strand of JAZSMT010000010.1, from coordinate 93,004 downwards.
ACTTTCATTGCAAAGCCCCTCGTTTATTAAAAAAGCTTTTGCATCGCTAATATACTTTATTAAATCGACCGCGTTACTTTGCGTGATATATTGCTGATATATCTCTTCAGTTAAAACACAAACGTCGTCTTGTGACAGTTCGACGTAAACAGAATTCAAAACGTAGTTTTTAGGGCTCTCATCATTACTTCTTAAATATATCGTTTCACCCTCTAAACTCTCGTATGAAAAACCACCGTTTGTAACGCCGTTTTCAAATAACTCGCCAAAAAAACCACTCATATCGTCGCCCGTGTATAAGTCTTCGTCTATAATTAGTTTGAAGTCTTGCCCACTAGACGGTTTTTTGGAAAAAGCATTAAAAACGAGTATCAAAATTAGGCATAGTAAAGCTGATAAAGCCACTATTTTAATACCGTCGTACACTATGACGTTTTTAAGCCTTTTTTTAGTTATCTTGTTTACCATCTTAGTCTAAAATATCTAAAACTTTAATTTCGTAGTTGCCACCCTTGGGCGCGTTTACAACACAAACGTCACCAACCTTTTTACCCATCAATACTTTTCCAAGTGGAGATTCGTTAGATATTTTACCTTTGGTAAGGTCAGCTTCAGCCGTGCCTACGATAGTAAACACGTATTCTTCGTTTTCTTCAATATCAAGATATTTAAGCTTAGTGCCTACCTCAATAACGTCCTTTTTAGCGGTTGCAGTAATAACTTCGCCGTATTTAAGCTTGGTTTCAATATCGTGCTTTTCGCCCTCTAACTTGCCTTGCTCTTCTCTTGCCGAAGTATACTCGGCGTTTTCAGATAAGTCACCCTGCTCTCTCGCAACTTTAATTCTTTGAACTACTTGCGGAATAAGCTCGTTTTTAAGAACGTTAAGTCTTTGTTCAAGTTCCTTTTTACCTTCAGCGGTAAGAATAATTTTTTCCATTTTTTTACTTCCTTTTATTTTGCTACATAACTTTCAAAAGACGCAAAGCATCTACGCTTTACGCCTTTTCTTTAGTTAATTTTTGATTCTATAACCGAAACCGCAGTTCTTTTCGATAGTGTCGTCAAGGGATACGGTAGCTCTTTCGGGCTTTCTTACCATACCGTGGCGGTACATAACTTTATCGATAAACTCGTTAGCCTTAACACAGTCTTCAGCCGTTTTAACTTCGATAAGTGCAGGAGCATCCGAATAACTGCTATCAACGGCAAGTCCCTCTTCAACGGGATCAAGCGCCAAGAACACTTTAAGCGTTTCGCCTTTTTTATAAATTCTAAGAATCATCTTATTCTTAAAGCTGTCAGGCGTCTTAACGTTGTCGGGTTTATGATAGCTAAGAACTATAGCTCTTAAAAGCCTATAGTAGTCGTCTATACTCGTTGCAACGGTTTCATTTTTAACGAAGAAGGCAAAACCGCTTTCTCTCGCCTCTTGCGTGCTTGCAGGTTTTTGTGCAAACGTTATACCGCTTTTTACCATGTTGTTAACCGTCATGGTCTCTTTAACGAGCTTTAACGCCTCTTCTAAATCTTCCTTGCTGTTAACAACTTTTTTACAGGGAACGATAGAGAACATTTCTTCTTCATAGCGCTCTACTTTGTAGCCCTTTTCTTGCATATATTCAGGGTCAAGCTTTAAGTAAAGGTTGATAACACCGTCTTTTTCAAACATTTCAGCAACTATTTGCTTTCTTAAAACTCCGAGTTTTTTGAACTGCATAGCTCTTTCATAGCTGAGCATAGCGTATCTAATTTCATCGTAGTAATAAGAAGGTCCGTAGGGTATCAATTCTTGATTTTCCATTACGGGGCCGTATTCGCCTGAAACGACGGGGGTAACCGCACCTGCGGGCGCTGTGCTTGCCATCGGCACAGCCGTGGTAGGTTGCATAGTGCTATAAGGAGCGTTATACGGACCAGCGTAAGCAACGGGAGGAGCAACAACCTCCTTTTCGTAACGAGCGTGAAGATTTAAATCTCTCATGCGGTCAAGAAAAGCCTTTTCGTAAGGAGTTTTCAAAGTCCTATCAACACACCAGTTAACGAAAGTGTAACCCTCTTTAACGGGAGGTTCGGGGAACTTAATAGCTTTTTTATATTTAGCCTTAACGGTTTTGTAAAGCCCACCTTGGAAGTAGAAATTAACGTTCCTCTTCTTTCTTCTTTTAGCAGTTGCGATACGTATTATAATAACGAGAAGTAAAATACCGCCAATACCTGCGAGAACCCACCAAAGGGGAACCTTCTCTTCTAGTGGCCATAAAGGCACTAACGTGTTATTGTACAAACTAACTGCTTGTTCTTTGAGATTGTTGAAAAATTCAATAATTTTTTCCATAAATCACCTTTTAAAATATGTTTATTTTATTCCTTTCAAGTTTTTCTTACTTTCGTTTTAATTTGTTCTCAAAACGTTTTTGTTTTAACTCCAAGCGCTTTTGCTTTTTGTCAAATCGCATTTGCTTTTTCAAATGCTTTTTCTCTTTCTTTTGCTTTTTCTTATATTTAGTAAACGCCCTGTATTCGCGCCTAAACTGCTTATATTGTTTTCTCTTTCTGCGCCTTGAGTTGATTTTGATAACCTTGATTAAAAGATAAAGTAAAACTATCGCACCAGCTACCGATATAACGATTACCTTGTTTTCGTTTATAAATTTGCCAACCGTTGACGGAGCTTCAAGCTGATGACCTTTTATAACGACTGCAAAGTCAAGGTCGTAATTGCCTTCGATATCTCCACCAAAATTGTCAAGCGAGAAGACGATTTTACCCTCCACTAAACTTGCATTTATAAAAGCTACCTCTTGATTTCCTAGATATCTTACGATTTGCATACAAGAGCTATCGTCCACGGTAACGCCCATCTGAGAAACGTCAACCATAAAGGTTACTTTGGTCGGAGAGGCTTCGTCCCCTCTTATAATAACGCCGTCTCTTACCCATCTTATCGAGAAGAAATAAGCAACGCCGTTTGTGGGATCTAACAAATTCTCGTTATCAATAAGTGCAATTTGCGTGTTTTTAATAATTACCGAATCTAAAAACTTTTTAGTAACTAAAACGTCGTCATCTCCGAAAATAGGTGAACTAGCTTGAACGGATACTTGAATAGCCTGCTCGTTATTAGTAGAGAGCTTATCAGTCTTTTTAGAAACCTCGCCAGACGAGATAAACTCAAGAAATTCTTGGTACGCATTTTCTACGTCCATAACAGAGGTGGCATTTGATATCTTACCCCTTGCCTCGTACAGTTTATTGTGTAATAAAACTATTCCGTTATCGGAAGGAGAATAGTCGCTTTCGTCAAAGTTTTTGTTAAGATTATACAGCGTTACGTTTTTAAAAACTCTAAATACGTCTATATGTTGATTGCGATATTTTCTGTCGTATTCGCTTTCATCAACTAACGTTTTTAAAACTTCTGCTGACGTTGAAGCACATTTGGTAAAATATAAAAGTTCTTCTTGGTTATCTTCTGAAATAACACCACCTTTGGCGTAAAAATCTAAAAGATAAGAATAGCCTGATTTTAAAAGGGTGGCGTAATCTTTATGCAAGTAATCTTCTAATAAAATTGCAAAATCTAAATCGTTTTCACCATCGATATCGTCGCCAAAACTACTTAAGGTAAATCGAATATTATCATCTTCAGTAACGGTAACACCGTCTAAGATTTCAACTTGCCCTTCGCCTAAATATCTAACGATTTGAAGAGAGGTTAAATCATCGGTGTCAAGCCCTAACGAAGAAATATCAATTAAAAAATTAACGGAACAAGATAAGTCTTCTTCATTTTCGCCTTTTGGAACGCTATCTCCCTCGATAGTAGCGCCGTCTCTTTCCCATCTTATCGAGACATAGCGTGCAACACCTAGATTTGGTTTTGAAGATAAATCTTCGTGCTTGCCACTTGCAAGTATAGTATCTACGGTAACTACTGGATCGGTAAAATCGGTAACCGTCAACACGTCGTCCGTCGCAAAGATGGGGGTTTGACAAGTAACGGTAACTTTTACGGACTGTTCGCTATCCGTAACGAGCTCGAACGCTTTTTTCGAAAAATTAGTAGAACGCATAAACGAGTAGAACTCTTGCGCCGAACTAATTACGCCCTCATAAGTCTCGGAACGCCCAACGTTAGCTACGGCATCACTTAATTTAGAGTTGATAAGTTCAATACCGTTTTTAGCAGAGGAATATTCGTCTTTATCAAAGCCGTTTTCAAGCTGATAGGTAACTACCCTCTTAAAAAAGTTAAAGACGGTAGAGTGCTTCTCCCAATAAAGCGTTTCATATTCTTCGGTTGTAACTTGCGACATAATCGCTTCCGCCGACAAGACGGCGCCACCCGTTGAAGTAAAGAGCTCTTCGTTGTTATCTCGGGTAACGTCACTCACACTTATTGCGGTGGAATAACCCGACGACAAAATCTCAATATGCTCTTCAAGCGTTAAATCTTCAGCCCTTGCCGTTTGAAGGGAAAGGGGAAGAAAAATTAACGCAAAAGCCGTCAACGTGGCGATAACAAATTTTTTAAAATTCATAAACACCAACGATTTAATTATATCAAAATTTTTAATAGTAATATATTAACATATATTTATAAATATATCAACACTTTTTGGTATTTTTAATTTCAAAAAATTTTACTTAACAACAGTATGTGCTATTTGCAACGAAAAAAGCACGGCTAAGCCGTGCTAATTTTAAGTTACTTATTACAACTTTAAGGCGTTAGAAACAAGTTAGGCGAGACTCGACACACCATAAACCTATTTAAACTTATGTTTAAAGTGCTAGTTTGGGTATTAGACGAGGCGCGCGTTGACGATAAGCAGAGATTGACCTACTTGGTCATCGAGTTTATCGGCTAAGTAGAAACGATGTATAATGCCCGAAATAGCGCTTTAAAATTATTCGGTGCGAAGTGCTATAACAGGGTCTTTATTAGCCGCACTCTTTGCAGGAATTAAACCTGAAATTAAAGTTAAAGCTACGCTTAATAATACCATTAAAACTGCATCGCCAACAGGTAAAAGGGCTATACGCCTTATACCGATAAGAGGATATAAGATAGCGTTTATTATTTCGGATATTAGATAAGTTGCACCTATACCTATTAAGCCTGCAAGCAAGCCGATAATAAAGGTTTCAGCGTTGAAGAGATAGCTTACGTCTTTCTTTCTACCGCCAAGCGAACGAATAACGCCGATTTCTTTAATTCTTTCAACTACGGATACGTAGGTGATTATACCTATCATAACGGTTGAAACGACGAGCGATACCGAAGTAAACGCTATAAGCGCGTAGGAAATAACGTCAATCATAGTGTTTATAAGGTTGATAATTAGAGAAAGCGTATCGGTATATTTAACCCTATCTCTGTCGTTTTTAGTTAAAACTTTACCGTCAACGGTGATATTGCCGTCGTCGTTCCACTTATCGAGGTAATCGGTTACTAAATCTTTATTGTCAAAGTCGATAGGATAAATGGTTATAGAATTTGCAACGTCGTTACCGCCAAGCGTGCGGATAATGCCGTTTTTAATATCGATAGGCGTAGTATTTCCACCCATCATTGCACTGAGCATACCACCACCCGACGTAAGGGAAAGATATTTTTTTGCGGTAAAGGTCTCGCCCGCGTGCGTAAAGTCGACGTTATAGGAAATACCTTGACCGTTTTCGCTCAATAATCCGCTAAGCGAATAAATCATACCTGCGCCCATTTCGGTAGTTTCGTCAATTTTTTCAACGTAGTCCACAAGCCCGTTTTCTTCAGCTTTAGTTGCCGAAAGAACGTGATTAGTAAGAGCCTCGGTATAATATATGCCTGAGCTTAAACAACCGTAGGATACGCTTTCTTTAGGCTGTAAAATGCCTACGACCTTGAGTTTTAACGCGCTAGTATCCGTATTCCAAGAACTATCGCTATAGGCGTTGTACTTATAAGTCGGCATCATCGGAATAGTGTTATCTAAGCTATAAAGCTTGCTATTTGGATACCAGTAGAAAGTCTTGTTTTGGCTCAAAATCTCTTCATAAGTAAAATATTCTCTGTCAAGATTAGGTTTATTAATGAGGTTTTTGCCGTAATTACAATCACTGTCGTGCGCGTTGCCCGTTTTATTAAGTTCACAATCACAGTCAGCTTTGTAAACAAGATTTACAAACTCGTCTTGCGTGTAGTAGCCGAGCATTGCAAGAAGTAGGTCTGACACTTCACTATCTTTATTGATAACTAGCATAATCTCGTCTTTAGCGGTAGCCACTTTGCCGTGAACTTTATACTGCTCTTTAATGTAGTCTTCACTAGATGGGGCTTGCTCCATTGACGGAATAAACATATTTACGTAGTTTGCGTATTCTTCAAACGAGGTCTTTTTAAGTATTTCGGTATATAACGAAGTGAGTGCGGTTATAGAAAGATTTGTATCTTCTGCTTTGCCCGTTTCGCGAACGTTCGTGAATACGTTGTTGTGAATATTTATACCGTAACCGTGAGTCGTTGCAGAGTAATAATTGCTTGGCATATTTTTAACGTACTGAATATATGCAGGCGTTATGTTGTTTTTTACGAGCATGCTGTCGGACACTTTGCCCATTTTGATAAAGTATTCCACCATAGAGTCGACGTAAACTCTGTTTGGCTGTTTTATAATTTCTTCCTTTTGAACGTTGCCCATCATATCAGATAGCGCGTCCAAATCGTACGTCGATTCGGTGATTGTTATGGGGTTACCTGACAGCATATCGTCTTGCATTGAGGCAACGTAGCCTTTAATGCCGGCTGAAAATGCAAGAACGAGGGCAATACCTATAATGCCGATTGAGCCTGCAAAGCCGACCATTGCCGTTCTACCCTTTTTAGAAATGAGGTTTCTAGCGGAGAGCTTAAAAGCAGTAAAGAAAGACATTTTTGCCTTTTCTTTTTTCTTAGAAGATTTAGGTTCTTCTTGGGTGGACTCGTATAAAACTTCACTTTGCTCGTCCTCGTCGGAATACGGCATAGTATCTTCAATCAAGTTGCCGTCAAGCATCCTAACTATACGCGACGAATATTTATCGGCAAGCTCGGGGTTGTGAGTTACCATAATTACCAAACGCTCTTCGGATATTTCTTTAATCAAATCCATAATTTGAACGCTGGTAACGGTATCAAGCGCACCCGTAGGCTCGTCGGCAAGTAAAATTTCAGGATCGTTAACAAGCGCTCTTGCAATTGCAACGCGCTGGCATTGACCGCCCGAAAGCTGATTGGGCTTTTTATAATATTGGTCTTTAAGCCCCACTCTATCAAGCGCCTGTTTTGCACGGCGGATACGCTCTTCCTTTCCTACGCCCGCTATCGTAAGCGCAAGCTCAACGTTTCCTAGCACGGTTTGGTGAGGAATAAGGTTATAGCTTTGAAAGATAAAGCCTATTCTGTGGTTTCTATACACGTCCCAATCTCTATCGGTGTAGAGTTTTGTGGATTTTGAGTTGATTACTAAATCGCCCGAGGTATATCTATCAAGACCGCCGATAATATTAAGTAGCGTTGTTTTACCGCAACCAGACGGACCTAAAATTGATACGAATTCACTTTTTCTAAAGTTGATTGACACGCCCTTTAGCGCGTGTACAGTTTCACTTGCGACGTAATAGTCTTTTACAATATTTTTAAGTGCAAGCATAAATTTACTCCTTATTTATTGTATAAATAATAATTTATAAAAACACCAGATGTCAACCTTTTATTCAAACCCTTTTATAATTATCATTTTTTTATCACATATATTCGACAAAAAACACAAAAAACGCCCACCAGGGCGTTTTTTGTTCAATTAAAATTCAAATACTATAAGCGTTTAAAACACTTTACACCAACGGGGATAATTATTAATTGCAACAAAATGCCCGCTAAGCCCGCATAAAAACTATCTAACACGGCAAGTAGGTTTACGCTACCACCTTTTATCGCTATGTTAATAATTAGCATTGCGACTACGTATACAATTCTACCCGCTAATTGCACGCAAAGAACTTTCAATATGGTAGGTAAAGAAATTCTGCTCAAAAGTCCAGCAATTAACCCATAGGCACAAAGTTCTATAACCATTAATGGAAGAATATTTATTATTGGCATTCCCGACAACAAATAACTTATTATGGGGCTACAAATACCCGAAATAGCACCGACGAAAGGCCCAGCGATAAACCCTACGAATATAATAGGCAAATGCATAGGTAATAAAGCCGTTCCAAGCGCCATGCCCGTTCCTGTAAGCCTACCTATAGCATGTAAAATTTGCGGTAACGCTACTGCTAATGAAATAGCAAAAACCGTGATTATAATTTGTTTGGTTATAGAAAGTTTCTTTTTTTCTACAATGAAATTTCCCATTTTATTTCTCCTTATTCCCGTTAATTTGAATTTGGCAAATTTCTTTTATGCCAAACTTTTCAAAATATGCTTGTTCTTTAGGTATCCATTGATTAAAAAAGTTTTGGTGCAAGCACACGTCTCTTTTTAAAATTCTTTCCCTTTGAATTTCCGTTGAAACTTCCATAAAAACGGCAATATCGTAATATTTGCCTAGATACGGATGCAAACTATAACTCCCTTCTACGATATTTACACGCTTGCTTTCAACTTTAATCTTATTAGACAACTCTTCCGTTTTGCAATTATACGGCTGATAACAAAAAACGTCGCCTCTTTTTAGTGGGTCTATAACTTCTTTTTTAAACCTTTCGTAATCAAAATTCCCGCCAACTTCTAATAAACGCTCTTTAGTTTTTTGGCTTGGACGCAAGAAAAAGTCGTCAACGCTAAAAACGTTTGCATCAAACTCGGACTGCAAAAATTTTGCAAGAGTAGTTTTACCCGAAGCGCAACAACCGTCAATCGCCACGATTACTCGCCCCGACTTAGACAATAAATCTTTTATATTTTTTACAAGCAAGTTACTCATTAACTACCATAACTGCCACACCGTCGGGAATTGCCGTTATCGTGGGTTTTTCCTTTTTGAGTATTTTTTTTGCAATATTTAACCCTTCTTCTATTGAACGAGCGGGAATCATATGCAAATCACTTACCATTTCATTTGGCGCGTCCGAAACGTATACGACGGTTGCCCTTTGTAAAACTCGCAAAAATATTTGCGTTTGCCACTGGTCGGGAACGGTTTCATTTCGCCCTCTATCAAGAAAAACTTTCATCGTTTTAGCCCCGTCTTTTTCTTCGGCAAGTTGTTTGTAAAACTGCTCACCACCATGCCCGTCGTTAGATTTTGACAGCATTATAATTACACCGCCTTCTTTTACGGTAGCCTCGGCGGCAGTCATACCCTTTACTGCTTGATAAATATTTTGGTCAAGCGGATATCCGCCGTTTGTCGATATAACAACGTCTGCCATAATAGGGCTTGCTTTACAAAGCCCTGAAAGAAATTCCGTTCCGCAAAGGTGCGCCTTTTCCACGTCGCCCGCTACGGCGAATATTGCTTCTTTATCTTCGTTAATAACTACGTTAACTATGTACGCAAGTTTTGCTCTTTTTGCCGCCCATAACATATCAGCGTGAATTGGGTTACCATTAAGCACGCCCGTTCTAGCAAGCGGATGCGCTATAAATTCTGAACAATGGTTAGCAAGTACTGATTTTTTACCTGCCACGCCCGGCAACACGCTTTTTCTACCGCCGGAAAACCCTGCAAAGAAGTGTGGCTCAATAAAGCCTTCTGCTAACAACAAGTCGGCTTCGTAAGCAAGGCGGTTTATGATTAGTTCTCCCCCCGACGGCAAAGTGCCAATATTTACAAGGTTTTCGCTATCGTCACAATCGTGAACGACTATATTTTCCTTTTCAACAATTTCTTCGCCGAATTTTTCTATTAGTTCTGATTTTTTCGTTCCGCGATGACAACCCGTTGCAATTAATATAGTTATTTCGGCACTTGGGTTTCCTTCGCGAATTTCATTAAGCATAGGCGGAATAATAATTTTGCTTGGCACTGGCCTTGTGTGGTCGCTTGCTATAATAACTATTTTCTTTTTGCCCTTGGCAAGTTGTGAAAGCCTTAAACTTCCAATAGGCTCTCTCATAGCGTCTTTAACAAGTTCCGCACCGCTTTTTTCAGGTTTATAGCCGTGCAACTTTGAAATTAGCGTTCCGTTAAAATTTTCATTATTAAAATCGTAAGTTAACTTTTCTTTTCCGTAAGGAAATTCAACTATAGCGTTCATTATCAATCTCCCGTTTTAGCCGTATTTTTAGTTTTAAATAATCTTAAAACATTTTCTATTGTAAATGCAAGATTTTCAGCGCTATAATGCCTGCTGATAGAAAAATCTTGCGGTAAACGATTTATAGGGAAAATTGCAGTAACGCCATTACTATACGCTTCAGCCATATCACCGTCAGCACCGCCAACGACTGCAATTACAGGTACGTTTGATTGCTTTGCAACGCGAGCAACGCCGATAACGACCTTTCCGCGTAAACTTTGCGAATCTATTTTACCTTCGCCCGTTATAATCAAGTCAGCACCTTTTATTTCTTTGGAAAAGCCAACGGTTTCGCACACGACTTCTATACCCATTTTTAGCGTAGAACCGAAAAATACGACCATCCCCGCACCCATTGCGCCAGCCGCACCACCGCCGGATAGTTGCGACAAGTCTTTACCCAATTGATTTCGCACTACGTCGCAAATACGTTTTACCCCACTATCTAATAAGGTTACCATTTCTTCGTTTGCGCCTTTTTGTGGTGCAAACACAAACGACGCTCCGTTCTTACCATAAGGCGGATTGTCAATATCGCACATCGTTATAATTTCAACGCCGTCAAGAAGTTTAGATTTATGCGAAAAATCTATTTTTTCAACCTTGCAAAGCGTTTCCCCCACGGGCATAAACGAATTTCCGTTTTTATCGTAGAAACGAACGCCACACGCATACGCAGCGCCACAACCAAAATCGTTCGTGCAAGAACCACCTAACCCAACTATTATTTTTTTAACGCCACTTTTTGCGGCGTGCAAAATAAGTTCGCCAACGCCGTGGGTTGTAGTAAGCATAGGGTTTTTTCTGTCTTCTACCATTGGTAGCCCCGCAGCAGACGCCATTTCAACAATAGCAGTTTCGCCACCAGAAATTAAACCGTAAAACGCTTTAATATCATCCATATACGGACCTTTACAATCTACGTGTATTTTTTCACCACCTAACGCAGACAAAAAGCAGTCAACACTGCCTTCTCCACCATCGGCAACGGGAATTGAAACAACTTCCGCATCAGAATAAAATTCCTTTATTTTCTCTTTTGCAATTTTGCAAATTTCTAACGAAGATAACGTTCCTTTAAACGAGTCTGGTATAAGCACGAATTTGCTCATATATTACTGTAATCCTCCAACAATTATTCGTCAAAAACGGTATTTAAATATACGAGTTTATTTTACCATATAATTTTAATATTTTCAACAGTTTTATATTAAAAGCACTTTTTTTTTAGCAAATAAAAAACGCACCCTAAAAGCATCTAACTTTTGGGGTGCATTTCAATTCCAACCTGCCTTTTTATTTTGTACTAATAATCTCTACAAAAAGAACGACCAGAGTTGCCCTTTTATATTTTACATTAACAATAAACCCTCTGTGGTATCAATAACTTTGAAAATATCAACTTCCTTTCCAGTAGTTGCGTCAATATAAACGTAATAAGTTGAACCTTCTGACTTGCCAGTAAATTCGTATGCTAAAATTTCCTTTCCCTCGCCCTTAGGAATAATTGCAAGGCGTGAGGTTTCGATTTCGATTTCACCACTTACCTTTCGTTTTACCTCGCCGAGTGATACGGTTGCCTTTTTAACCTCTCTTTCGGCGTGATTGTAGATATACGAGCTAGCCTCTAAGCCTGAAACCGTACCCCTTTCTCTACAAACGTTAACCTTTACAAGGTCTGGATAGCAAATAACACCGTTATAAACGGAGGCGTAATTAATAGTAATTACGTTACCGCTATCTGCCGTCCAAACGGCTTTAAGCGACTTATAGCCCACTTTTTCAACAAATTCGTCTGCTATTTCACGGCATTTTTCTAGTGAAATTTTATCCTCTTGGCAGTCTTTAAAATAGTTAAATTCTGCAAGCTTTGCGCCCTTTTTAGTTATTTGCGCGGTAATCATAACACCGTTTTCATCCTCCGCTTCAAAGTTATAAGTTTCAATAACTTCGCCTGCCGTTTCACCAACGAGTTCAATATTTTTTACGCCGTAGTCTGCAAAGTATTTTTTAAAGGCTTCTTCCGCATCCATTTTACTAACTTCTTCTAAACCGTCGATATACTTTGCTACCTTTGCTTCAGTTCCGTCTGAAAAAGCACCGTCGTAAATCATGTGCGGATAATCTACCGCGTTAGATTCAAGCTCTTTGAACTTGCTAATTATTATATCGCTTTCTTTACCTTCAAAGAGCGATTGAAAATCGTAATTTTCATCAATTTGAGAGGAAAGTTCGGACAAGCTGTTTCTAAGCGCGGAGTTTACCTCGTGCATATCTTTTAAGGTTGAGATATCGTCACTTGATAATTTTTCGCCGTCTATCAACTTTTCGCTTAAATACTTACTAAAATCACCTATTTGGTTTATAAATTTAGTGGTATAATACTTATCCTCTTCTTTAAGCGACATTGAAGAAATACTTTCAGTTGCGAGGCTTGACTGAACTCTTACCTCGCCAAGCAGTTTTTGACGGTTTTCGTCGTCGTTAGAAACTACGAGTTTTGAAAGGTTAACGTCCATAGCGTCAACGTAACCAACTAATTCGTAAAAGCTTTGCTGTTCGCGCGTTGATACGGCTAAATACTCGTCCATAGGCGTAAATACGGTAAAGGCAAGCAATCCTCCTAAAACTAAAACGGCACAGCCTAATGATATAACTGCTGCAAGCCAACCGCCTATACCCCTTGACTTTTCACGTTTTTCGCGCCTTTCTTGAGCGCGAAGTTCGCGTTTTTCACGCCTTTCCTGAGCTTGTTGAGCGCGTTTTGCCTGCTTTTCGGCAAGCCTTTCGCGCTTAAGCTCTAACTTTTTATGCTTTTCTTGAGCAAGCCTCTTAGCGCGCTGAGCTTTGCTTTCGTGCTTAAGCATATCTCTACGCTTAATGCGCTCTTCTTTCTTTTGAAGTTTTATCCGCTTAAGCTCTTCCTGCTTTTGTTTTTTAGCCTGAACGCGCTCTGATATAGCTTGTTGCCTCTTTTCTTTCTTTTCAAGGGCTATACGCTTTCGCTCTTCTTTCTTTTCAAGAGCCAAGCGCTTTTTTTCTTCGCGCTTTTGAAGCCTTTGTTTTTGAGCCTTTTTACGCTCTTTTTGTTTTGCAAGCTTTGCTTGCTTTCTATCCTCCGCCGATTTTTCACGCGCGGTTTCGGCGGTTTGCTTTTTAGATTTTACGGTTTTAGTTCCCTTTTTAGATTGATTTTTTCGAGGGCTTTTTTCCGCTAATTTTTCAGTTTTTTCTATTGCGCTGTTTTTATTTTTCTCTTCCATAATAACTCCTTATAATGCAAAGACGTGATTGCCGATGGTTACGACAGTCGGTCTTGAATATATCCAACTGCTGGTAGCAATTTTAGGGTTGTAGTAATACAAACAACCGTAGGTGGGGTCCCAACCGTTCATAGCGTCCTTTGCCGCCTTTAACGCGGTGTTATTGGGGGCAAGATTAATCTGCCCGTCGTTTACGCAAGTAAACGCGTAAGGTTGATAAATTACGCCCGATATCGTGTTGGGAAAAGACGAGCTTTTAACGCGGTTTAATACTACCGCGCCTACCGCAACTTGACCTTGATAGCTTTCGCCTCGCGCTTCAGCGTAGATAAGCCTTGCAAGTAAATTAACGTCAGAACTTGAATATCCCGCTACCGACGACGAACTACTGCTACCACCAGATAACTTGCTTTGTGAAATTCCCATAGCAGCAAGAGTTTTATTGCCGACTATACCGTCAACGACCAAGCCGTTACGCTTTTGAAAAAGCCTTACCGCGCTCTTTGTTTTCGAGCCGTAAATACCGTCTACCGAGCCGGTGTAATAGCCCCAGTTTTTAAGCTTTTGCTGAACGAGCTTTATATCGCTTGCCGAGCTTTTAGCGTTTACTATTGCAGTCGGTTCGGAAATTGCCGATTGACTGCTTGTGATTAAAAATGCCGACGCCGAGCCAACCGTAATAGCCGCAAGCACGACAGCCGCAAAGATTTTTATACCTTTTACCATAATTACCTCCGTTTAATATTATTCCAATTATTTACTGTTTTCAAACTCTTTAATAATTTCTAATATTTTTGACTTGTATTTAACGTGAGTTTGATTACCGGTAAAGCACAAGGGCGGGTACACTACGCACCACCAGTTATCCCCTTGCGCCTTGCCTAAGTTAACTATCAATGCGTCGTAAAAGCCCTCTTCGAGCGTAAAGTCCCCGTAAACCCTCGTAGGAAACAATTCGTTTCTTACCACCACTTGCGATTTATAGTCAAAGCCGTTTTCGCTAAGAACTTTATCTGCAACCTTTTCAAGTTGCGACGTTTGTTCGTTTAAGACTTTTTCGGCGGTTTCTTTATCGTGGCAATTAGCAACGATAGGCGTTAAATAATCAACGATAGCTGATTTAACCGAATATTTTACGTCTTGGTCGACTTGGCTGTTTGAGTTGGCGCGGATATGGATGCGAAGATACTTAACGCTATCGCTATTTTTATTCACTCCTGCAACAATAGTTACAATTATTATGGATATTAAAGCTAAACTTATACACAATTTTTTCATAAAAAAACTCCCGAAAGTGATAACGTGATTGTTGCCACTTTCAGAAGTTTATAATCGTTTTTTATTATATTATTTGTAGTTTAATCGCTCAATTTAAACAATTTGGAAAAAATCGACGGTTTCGTCGGGTCAAAGGACGATAAAAGCTCCACCCTATCTCCGTAGGTTTTTTTAATTTTGCTATGCGCCCAACTTGCCATCTCGTACTCATTATACATTGAAAAGCAGGTAGAACCGCTACCCGTCATACACGCGTAGTCGGGGCTTAAAATGAGCAAAGCTTGAAGATTTTTCTCAATATCAGGGTTGAGTTTTTTTGCAGGCAGATACAAATCGTTACCGCCGAATTTTGAAAGGGACTTTAAATCGCCTACGCTTATCGCGCCTAAAACCCCGTCAACGTCCACGCTTGACGTGCCTGCGAACTCTTGGTCGTATAAATTAAAGCAGTCTTTAGTGTTAACCCCCTCTTTTTCATATATAACTACGAAATAATAGTTTTGGTTAATATTAAGTTTTTCAACCTGCTCTCCGCGACCTTTAAGCCTTGCAAAGCCACCTTCTAAAAGATAGCCGGAATCACTTCCCAAGCTGTCGGCAAGCGGTTTTATGTCAGCGTCTATTTTATATAGCTTTTTCATCGCGAGAAGTACTCCCGCAATATCTGCCGAAGAACCGCCCATACCGCCTGCGGTGGGTATGTTTCTTTTTACGATAACGTCAACGCCTGAAACGCCAAATTCTTTGATAAAAAGCTCGGCTGATTTGTAGGCGTTGGTATCCGCTTGGCGTTTGGGTGTAAAGCCGTATTTACCTTTAAAAGTTACTAGTATTTTATTATCCTTTCTCTTTTTAACGGTAATTACGTCAAACTTATCAACCGTGGTAACGACGCTGTCTAAACTGTGATATCCACCGTTTTCGCCCGTTATTTTAAGGGCAATATTGAGTTTTGCATAGCTTTTTATAGTTACCACTTATTTTCTCCTTAGAATTATCAGTTTTTAATCTCCCTATAAACGACCACCCTTTCTTCACCAGTAAGCGGAAAGCTAAGGTCGGGATTGGTAGATAATATTTCTTCTTCACTAACGCCAAGTGCCTTTGAAAGCTCCCACAAACTGTCGCTTTTTCTAGGAATACACACGCTTATTGCGGAGGTATTTTCAATCTTTTCATCACCCTCGCACATATTTATTATATAGGTAAAGGTTTTTTCGTCTTTTTCTTCTATCATTATAGAAAGATTAAAGCAAACGGATAAGATATCCTCTTTTTCACTTGCGCTAAGCTCGTTTGCAACGATTGATGAAATATCCACCTTATTGCACTCCGTTTTATCGCAAACGGTAAATGGAACGAGTGACGTTTGAAGATAATATCTCCCCTCGCCCTGCATTAAAAGCCCAACCTCTGCAACGCCCGAAATTTCAAGCTCTTTAAGCGCACACTTTATATCCGTTTGTTCTATTTTAACAAATAACGGTGCTACAAGTCTACTGTTTTGAGATATTTTTGAAATGCCACCCAATACAGTTTGGTTTTGAATATATCTTTGACCGCAAGTTTTTATAACTTTTTGCGAGCGCTTTTCAAAGTTTAATTCGTTTTTTACGCTGTATGCGTCTACGATATAAGAAATTTGCCTATTTTCATAAAGCTTGGTAGTAAGCGTCACGTCGGCGTGTAAAAATACCGTGCTTTTGTCTTTATTTTTATCTACTACGATTTTCAAGCTAACGTCGCTAAGCGTAGCTACTGCCACGGCAATTAAATCAGGCATTGCCTTTTGGATTTCGTGCTCTAGCCTAAACGGAATAACCTCTTTATGGCATACGGGTAAACCCTCCTCTCCACTTAGTGTGAGCATATTAAGCTCAAGCTCGCCAGAAACCGCTACCGCGCCGATACCGCTTAATACGCTTAATACTTTAACGCTTTCAACGTGCGACAAAACGTCGCCGATAATCGTTTGAGTATCAAACTCCTCTTCTAAAGAAAAGTTTTTTACTTCACTAAATATAATAGGCGTATTTTCAATTTCTTCGCGCTTGCAATTTACACCGTCACACTCGCGAAGGTATTCAAACTCGGAAGTTTTTTCTACCTTACCGCTTAAAACTACCGCTGCGCTTAATGTGGGCAAGCCGTTTATAACGTTAAGCTTTACGTTTTCAAGCCATACGTCAGCGGTTAAAATATCGCCTGCGTCTACGCCTTGAACTTCCGTTTTATACGAAAATTCCACGCCCGCCTCAGTCTTTTTAAGACCGTCTGCGCCGTGAACCACGTTAAAAATTACCTTACCGCCATATCTAACTTCGTTTTTTTGGCACTCGGTAAAATTTAAAGCAACGCGCGCAGTCGTAAAGACTTCAGAGGTGCTTTCTTTATCGTCTATATTAACTTTACACTCGACGGCGTTTTTAGCTATAAAATTAAAACCGCTTAAAACTTCCGCCCTTTTAATTTCAGGTTGCATTGACATAATCTTTCCCCCTTTTCATACGGTTAAATATTATGCCTGAAATTTTTAAATTATGCCTATTAAAAAAAGAGAGCTTTCAACTCTCTTTTTTCATCTTTCTTTAATTTTAACAACGCCACACATATACTCAGAGTATGAAAATGCAGTTTTGCCGTTAAAAAACTCGTCGGGCGTTACTTGAAATAGTGCTGGATACACCCTCGTAATTTTACCCGTATAACTTATATACTTGTTTCTTCCTAAACTGACCTTAATTTCAAGGTCTTTACCGAGGTAACTTTTAATCTTTTCTTTAGTTTCGCCTAAACTTTGAACTTTTTTAATCATAGTATAAGTTTAGACTTAAAAACTCAAAATTATTCCTCGTCTTCTTCCTCTTCCTCGTCCTCGTCGTCAAGAAAATCGTCGTCAGATATCGTAACGTAATCAAAGTCGTCATCATCGACGTGCTTTTTAACCTTTTCGTTGGTATAGGGGTCGATTTCTTCGTCCTCATAATCGTCGTCCATCGCCTCTTCTTCTTCAATTTGAGAAAGAGATACTAAATCCTCTTCATCGTCGCCTTTACTTGAAATTACTTCCTTCTCGTCGTCGTCTAAGAATCTTCTCCACTCCTCGCCGTCATCAAGCTCGCTATCTAAGTTTCTTGAATATTCAACCTGCTCGTGGCAGTGGTCGCACATTTCCTCATCCGCGTCGATATATCTTTGCTTGCATACGGGGCATAAAATTTGCTCTTTAACGTCCCCCTCTGCAGAGAACATAAGTTGAGGACCTATCTTAAGCTCTGCCTTACATACGTCACAATACTCTTCGCCCTCTAATATATAGTTGAGCTCACATCTTGGACATAACGTGTATTTTGCCATAATTAACTCCTTTTACAGCCGATTTCAATCTACAAACGTAATTTTAACTAAAATTTAAGTTACTTATCTATATAAGACTTTGCAACTTCCTATATTTTAATCACTGTAATGGAATTTGTAAACACTTTTTTATAAAATTTATTAAATTTTTTACAAACATTTTTATTTATGCGCCTTCAAGTAGCATTTTGTCGGCAATAAGTGCTATGAATTCGCCGTTTGTTGGCTTTTCGTTGCCAACGTAAGCGCGAATACCAAGCATAGAATTTATAGTTTCAATCCTGCCTCTATTCCAAGCAACCTCTATCGCGTGGCGGATAGCACGTTCTACCTTACTTGCCGTCGTTTGATACTTTTCTCCAATTTTTGGATACAGTTTTTTGGTAATATTATTTATAATCTCGGGCGTTTCAACCGCCATCTTAACCCCCTCTCTTAAATAAGAGTAACCTTTTATGTGCGGAGGAATTCCAACGGATATGAAAATCTTGCTAATTTTTTCGTCAAGGGTGTTTTTGCGCTTTTCAATTCCCTGAAGAACCTCAACGCCACTCTTTGCGCCCGAAAGCTCAATAAGCCTATTTTTAAGAATTTCACTCTTGAACGGCTTCGCTATATAATAAATAGCGCCCGAGCTTAGCGCCCTCGTAATAACGCTTTCGCTAGTAAACGAGCTGACAACTACCGTCTTAGTTTTTAAATTGAACTCTTTCAGCTTTTCCATTACGGCAAACCCGTCAACGTTTTTTAGTATTATACCAAGAATTAAAAAATCGGGCTTAATCTCGTTTATAAGCTTTAACCCCTCTTCGCCGTCAACCGACGTGCCCTCAATAGAAAATCCGTCGATTTCACCAATTGCGCTTCTAATAAAGTCTATCGACTCGTTGTTGTCTTGTAAAATTACCACCTTCTTAACTTCCATAATAATCGCTCCTTTTGAAGATACAACCATTATAACACGATTTTTGTATGAAATAAAGTATTTTCAATCGAAATTTATAACGAATTTTGAACGAATTTGTAAAATAGGGTGGAATTTTGTCAAAATCGGCTTAATTCAGTATATGATAAATCTACAAAAAGTGTAAAAAACCGCATATAAAAACGCCTTGAGAAAAGGCGTTTTTCGTCATTTTACGTCGTTAACCATAAAAGTTTCTAACCTGTACGCGCGTTTTTTGCTGATTTTAAAGTTTATAATTTTCAATGAAAAAAAGCACGGTATGCACCGTGCTTTATCAATAATTGAAATTTTAAATAACCTTTTATAAAACTCATTATCTCTTTGAGAATTGAGGAGCGCGACGAGCCTTTTTGAGACCGTATTTCTTTCTTTCCTTCATTCTCGGGTCTCTCGTTAAGAAACCTGCTTTTTTAAGTTCTGCGCGAAGTTCGGGTTCAGCGATAATAAGCGCTCTTGCAATACCGTGACGGATTGCACCTGCTTGACCAGTAAAACCACCGCCTACAACGTTAACGAATACGTCGTATTTAGAAAGAGTATCAGTTAAAACGAGGGGTTGTTTGATGATGAGTTTAACCGTTTCAAGGTCGCAGTAATCGTCAATACCTCTTTTGTTGATAACGATGTTACCTGCACCACCCGGAATAAGTCTAACTCTTGCGATTGCTTTTTTTCTTCTACCGGTTCCCCAGAATTGAAGTTTCTTTTTGCTTGCTACTTTAGCCATAACTAACCTCCTTACTTACCAAGCTTTAACTCAACAGGCTTTTGTGCTTGTTGGGTGTGCTCTGCGCCTTTGTATACTCTAAGTTTAGTGAGCATCTTTCTACCAAGACTGTTCTTGGGAAGCATACCCTTAACTGCTTCGTATACTGCAAGGTCGGACTTTTCAGCCATCATTCTGCTGTAAGGAATTTGTTTAAGACCGCCAATATAACCAGTGTGATAGGTATAGAACTTCTTTTCGAGTTTTTTACCCGTTAAAATAACTTTATCGGTGTTGATAACGATTACGTGGTCGCCACAATCAACGTTGGGGGTAAAAGTAGGTTTGTTTTTACCTCTTAATACCGCTGCAACCTGAGATGCAAGTCTACCTAAAGGCATATCGGTTGCATCAACGACGTACCACGTTCTTTGAACTTCACCGTCTTTTTGCATGAAAGTTTTCATGATATTTCTCCTTAAAAATGTTAAATAGCGTGCAAAATTTTATTTTGAGGGGCTAATTCAAACTAAAATCCGCAATACTGCTTGACTATTTTATAAAATAAATTTAACTTTGTCAAGCAATTTAACGCCATTTTTAATATATTACCGAATATAAAGTTAAGCCTTTTGCAGGCATAGTTTTTATCTTGATAGGTCTTTCACCTATATCTAACGTTTTTTGAACGCCTTGAACGTCAAGCTTTTTCTCGCCAACCGCAACCATTGCTCCAACGATAATTCTTACCATATTATATAAAAAACCGTTACCCGTTACGTAAACGTCGATAAATCTACCTTTTTTAACCGTTTTTATAGAATAAACCGTTCTAACGGTATCTTTAACCGAGCTTCCGCTTGCCATAAACGCCTTAAAATCGTGCGTGCCCTCAATAGCTTTTGCACACGCTTTCATCAACGATATATCAGGCATTTTAGGAATAAGCGTTTTATATCTTGAGAAAATCGGCTCTTCAAAATCGCCGACGTATAAAGAATATTTATACGTTTTTTTCTTTGCCGAATATCTAGCGTTAAAATCGTTTGATACTTTTTTGCTTTTTAACACCTTTAAGTCGGCAGGTAAAATAGCGTTGAGCGCAGGCGCGTAACTTTCAGGGGGAATAGTAGCGCTAGTATCAAAATGCACCTTTTGAGAGAGGGCGTGAACGCCACTGTCCGTCCTACCGCTTGCATAAGTTTTTATATTTTTTCCAGTCAGCTTGAAAAGGGCTTCTTCAAGCGTTTGCTCAACCGTTCTGCCGTTGGGCTGAATTTGATAACCACAAAAATCAGTGCCATCGTAAGATATAGTTAGCAATACTCTCATACTACACCACCTAAGCCGTTTAGCAGTATAACGCCTGCAAAAATTACAGCCGAATAAATTACCGCTACCAAATCGTTAACGCCAAGCTTTAGCTTTTTGTATTTAGTTCTTACCGAACTCGTGCTATAACACCTACTGTCCATCGCGTCACCAAGCTCTTCGGCACGCCTAAACGCACTTATTAAAAGCGGGATAAGAACGGGTATCATAGCTTTAGCGCGCTTTATAATATTACCACTTTCAAAATCCGCACCGCGTGCCTTTTGCGACATTATAATTCTGTCAGCTTCACTCATTAAAATAGGAATAAACCTTAAAGCTATCGACATCACGAGCGCGAGTTCGTGCACGGGAAATTTTATATATTTTAAAGGGGAAAGTAAGCTTTCAATACCGTCCGTCAAAGCAACGGGGGTGGTGGTAAAGGTTAATAAAACGCTACCCATAACTAGAATTACAAGCCTAAGTGCCATATACGCTGAAAAGATAAGGGCTTCCTTAGTTATAATCCAAAAAAGCACCGTTTCGGTTTCAGATTGATAGAAAAATACGTTAAGTATAACCGTTACTATAATGATGAAAAGTATGCCTTTCATACTCCTCAGCATATCGCGAATTGGTATTTTAGAAAAAATCACTGCAACGATTAAAAATAGCGCCAACGCCAAAAAGGCGTAGAAGTTTTGCGCTACGAAAATAAACACGACGTATGCAATTAAAATGAGAATTTTTATTCTCGGGTCAAGCCTATGAACGAAAGAGTCCGCCTCGTAGTATTGACCAAACGTCAAGTCTGAAAGCATTTTTTACACCTTTTCTTTATACTTTTTAACCGTTTCTTCAATAAAATTAGAAATTTTGTAGTTGGAATTTATATCAACGCCTATGCTTTTTAGCTTTTCTGTTAAATGCGCAGTAACAGGTAGCCCCAATCTCGAGGAGCTTTCGTCTTTTTGAGAAAAAAGCTCTTTTGGGGTGCAAACCTTAACTGCTTTGCCGTTTGAAAATAAAGCTACGCGGTTACAGTTTTCACAAATCTCGTCCATATCGTGCGAAACGATAATGATCGTTTTAACAATATCGGTATCGTGAAGGGTGTGAAGTAGACTCATAAGCCGTCTTTTACCAACGGGGTCTAAGCCCGCAACAGGCTCGTCAAGCACTAAAATTTCAGGCTGGGAAACAAGAATACCGGCTATCGCTACACGCCTTTTTTGCCCGCCCGACAAGTCAAACGGCGATTTATTTTTCACTTTTTGATAGTCAAGCCCAACTAAATCTATCGCCTTTTTAACCCTATCTTCAATCTCTTCCTTAGTAAGCTCGGGGAAGAAATTTTTCACGCCGAAAGAAACGTCGTCATAAACCGTTTCGGCAAAAAGCTGATACTCGGGATATTGAAATACCATACCCACCTTGTATCTTAGCTCTTTAAGCATTTTTTTGTATTTCTTTTTACCTTCTTTATCCTCAGGGGCAAGGTCGAAATCGCCTACCGTCAAGCTACCCGACTGAACTTTTATAAGCCCGTTAAGGTGCTGAATAAAAGTGGACTTTCCGCTACCGGTTTCACCAACTATCCCAAAGAAATCTCCCTCGTTTATAGTTAAGTCAATACCGTTTAGCGCCTGCCTTTGAAAGTCGGCTTTGCGGTTATAGGTAAAAGTTAAGCCTTTTGAAACAATTTGCATAATTCCTCCGCTAAGTCCTCTTTCGTAAACACGTCGCCGTCGATAGGCAAGCCGTTTTCTTTAAGTTTTTGCGCTATATAATAAGGGCGTGGAAAATCAAGCCCGTAATTTTTAATATCGGGGTTTTTAAACACCTCGGTGGGCGTTCCTACTATTTTAAGCTCGCCGTTACTTAAAACGACAACTCTATCAGCAAGCAAAGCCTCGTCCATATAATGGGTTATAAGTATTACCGTCATACCGTCGTCGTTTAGTTTTTTAACTACCGACAAAACCTCTTCCCTACCAAGCGGGTCAAGCATAGCGGTAGATTCGTCAAGTATAAGAATTTCTGGCATAACTGCAAGAGCACCTGCTATTGCAATACGCTGTTTTTGCCCGCCCGAAAGCTTTTGACCGGCAACGTTTTTATACTTTTCCATATTGACCGATTTTAGGGCAAAATCTATTCTCTTTGCTATTTCTTCGCGCTCGATACCAAGGTTTTCAGGCCCGAAGGCAATATCGTCTTCAACTATCGTTGCAACCATCTGATTGTCAGGGTTTTGAAAGACCATACCCACCCTCTTTCTAATTTCGTACGCCGATAATTTATCTTTTGTATCAAGCCCAAACACCTCAACCGTACCGCTTGAGGGTAAAAGCAAACCGTTAATAAGGCGTGAAAGGGTTGACTTTCCGCTACCGTTTTCGCCAATGACACACAAAAACTCCCCCTTGTCAACCGACAAGGAAAGGTCTTTAATCACGGAATTTTCGTGATTTGGATATTTAAAAGTTACGTTTTTGATATCTATGGCTCTCATAATTTTATAGTTTAACGGCAAGAGCATTCCCTTGCCGTTCGATTTTATATTTTGCTCGTATAATTACACACCATTTAAAGTGTTAGTTACAAGCTAAAGAAGGCTCGCCAAGACGGGTGGTTGCAATAGACCTTTTTGGTCATTGCAGACGCACGGCGATGGCAGAAACGCACTTTAGCGACGTAAAGCATAGTCGACACCAACCCATTTAAAGTGTTAGTTACAAGCTAAAGAAGGCTCGCCAAGACGGGTGGTTGCAATAGACCTTTTTGGTCATTGCAGACGCACGGCGACGGCAGAAACGCACTTTAGCGACGTAAATAACGCTTTAAATCTTCAACGCGGTCTAACCTCTCCCAAGGAAACTCACTCCTACCAAAATGACCGTAAGCCGCAGTTTGCCTATAAATAGGCTTTTTAAGGTCCAAGGTTTTGATAATTGAATAAGGTCTTAAATCAAATTCCTTTGATATGATATCGGCAATCTCGCCGTCGGGTAAAACGCCCG
This sequence comes from Christensenellaceae bacterium, assembly GCA_045536025.1. Classification (GTDB taxonomy): domain Bacteria; phylum Bacillota; class Clostridia; order Christensenellales; family Borkfalkiaceae; genus HGM11412. The sequence goes on along the minus strand of JAZSMT010000010.1, from coordinate 68,821 downwards.
TTCCCTCGGTGTTTACAAATACCGAAATAGGTTTAGCTACGCCTATTGCGTAAGAAAGTTCAAGCGTGCATTTTTTAGCAAGACCTGCAGCTACTACGTTTTTGCATATATAACGTGCCATATACGCCGCGCTTCTATCAACCTTAGTTGGATCTTTACCCGAGAAAGCGCCACCGCCGTGAGGACAGCTTCCACCATACGTGTCAACAATAATTTTTCTACCGGTTAATCCGCTATCGCCGTGAGGACCGCCTATTTCAAATCTACCCGTCGGGTTGATATAATATTTGGTATTTTCATCTAAAAGCTCTTTAGGAAGAACTGCTTTTATAACCTCACGCAAAACGTCTTCACGAAGTGTTTCGGTAGTAACCTCGTCGGAGTGTTGAGTGGATACGACAACCGTGTCAATCCTTTTAACGGTATTGCCGTCATATTCAACGGTAACTTGGCTCTTGCCGTCAGGGCGAAGATAGGAAAGCTTGCCCGACTTTCTAACCTCGGTAAGTTTGCGGGTAAGCTTGTGCGCTAAGGTTAAAGCAATCGGCATATATTCTTCAGTTTCGTCGGTAGCGTAACCAAACATCATACCTTGGTCGCCAGCACCTACTTTATCTGCAATATCACCGCTTTCACGATGCTCAACCGAGCTATCTACGCCAAGTGCGATATCTTTACTTTGCTCGTTAATAGAGGTTATAACACCGCAAGTGGACGCGTCAAACCCAAATTTTGCACGGGTGTAACCTATTTCTTCCACCGTTTTTCTTGCAATTTGTTGAATATCAACGTAGCAATTAGTTGAAATTTCGCCCATTACGAGTATAAGCCCCGTACAGCAAGCGCACTCACAGGCAACTCTTGCCTCAGGGTCTTTACTAAGTATGGCGTCTAAAACAGCGTCAGATATCTGGTCGCAAATCTTATCAGGATGACCTTCAGTAACGCTTTCGCTAGTGAAAAATTTGTTCATAAGATAATACCTTCAAAAAAATTAGTAAAGTTATTATATAATCTTTTATTTTAATTGTCAACAAAACTAATTAGTGATAAAATACCTTTATGGACGTTAAAAGCAACTTTTTATGTAATCTATGCCCCAACTTTTGCGGTATTGATAGAAAAAAATACAAGGGCGCGTGCGGTTCGGGCGAAGATATAACCATTTCAAAATACGGACTTCACCACTTTGAAGAGCCGGTTATTTCAGGAACTAAAGGCTCGGGCACGGTGTTTTTTACAGGATGCTCTTTAAAATGCGTATTTTGCCAAAACTACGAGCTTTCAAGGGCTTTGCGAGGCAAAGTTATATCACCAAGCGAGCTTGCCGATATTTTTAAGTGCTTAGTAGATTTGGGCGCGCATAATATAAACCTCGTAACCCCATCTCACTTCACAAAACAGATAGTAAAAGCTTTTGAAATTTACAAGCCAACTATCCCCATCGTTTACAACACTCACTCATTTGAAACGCTTGAAAATCTTGAAATAATCAACCCATACGTTGATATTTATCTTCCCGATATGAAGTTTTTTAGCCCAGAACTATCTAAGCGTTACACGAGTAAACAAAACTACTTTGAGGTTGCTGAAAAATCAATTAGCTTTATGATGGAGCGCAAAAAAACCGTAATTGAAAATGGGCTTATTAAGTCGGGCGTGATAGTTAGGCATTTGATACTGCCACTTTGTAAAAGCGACAGTAAAAAGATAATCGAGTGGTTTTTAGATAGCAATAAAAACGGCGCGTATTTGTCGATAATGTCGCAATACACACCGCTTATTAAAAATGAAAAGTTATTAGAACTTAACCGAAAAATAACAAAAAGCGAGTACGATACGGTAGTTAACTACGCGCTGAGTTTAGGGCTTGAAAGGGTATTTATTCAAGACTTATCGTCCGCTAGCGAAGAATATATCCCCTCTTGGGATTATTAACCTTTCTTCTTTTTTCTTTTAAGATTAAAATATTCTTTTAAAATTTTGCCAACCTCTTCTGGCTCGGCACTACTTAATTTATTTAAAACTTTTCTATACTCACCGTCGTATCTTCTCATATAGATAGAGTGTATAAAATTAAACCAAATATACAAAAAATCTCACGCTGTCCGTGGGATTTTTTTAGTTTTTACCGAGTTCTTTGCTTCTTTCTGCGCAGTATACGGCGCATTTGTCAATAGTTTTTAGTAAATTATCTTCTTCAAACGCCTTAAGCCCAGCAAGCGTCGTTCCTCCCTTTGAGCAAACGTCACTTATAAGCTCGTCAATACTCTTACTAGATTGTTCTATCATTTTAGCTGAGCCTATAATGCTTTGAACGAGTAATTTTTTAGCAACGGCTTCAGGTACGCCTCGCTTTATAGAACTTTCTAAAAAGCCTTTATAAAAGTAATACTGAAAAGCAGTGAAGCTACCGCCGATAGGAATAACCTCGTCCATAAGTTCTTCGGGTATTTCAACCACCTTTCCTATTTCGTTCATAATTTTTATGGAAATATCTTTATCTTGTAACGACGCTTTTTCATTAAAACATATTACGCTACTAGCCTCGCCTATAAGCGCGGCGGTATTCGGCATAACCCTTGCAACCCTAACGCCGTTGATAACTTTTTCAATAGTAGAAATTTTAATGCCGGCGGCAATAGTAATTATAAGTTTATTTTCAGCATACTTACACATTGAAGATAACAAGCTAGAAAAATCTTGAGGCTTGATAGCTAAAAGTATTACGTCTACCACCGAACATAAACTTTCAACGCTGTCAGCAATAGATATACCCTCACTACTTAGTTTATTTGCTATATCTTTATTAAGCTCATAAACGCTAATATCTTCTACTTTAAAAATTTTATCTTTGATTTTTGATAAAATACTTCCACCCATTTTACCGCAACCAATAAAACCTATTTTCATCTTATTTCTCCGTTACCGTAAATCTTATATTTATACGTCGTAATCTCTTTAAGTCCCATAGGCCCTCTTGCATGGAGCTTTTGAGTGCTTATACCTATCTCTGCACCCATACCAAAACACCCGCCGTCAGAAAACCTAGTTGATGCGTTAGCGTATACGCAAGCACTGTCAATTGCCGATAAAAACTTGTCAATAACCGCCTTATCGGTGGATATTATACACTCGGAGTGCTTAGTGCTATAACGCTCGATATGCGAAATTGCATCACTAAAACCGCTAACCATTTTAACGTTTAAGTCAAGCGAATTATATTCGGTATGATAGTCGCTTTCATCAATCAGCGCACCGTTTATATAGGGCAGGGTTTCTTTATTTGCATATAATTTTACGCCCTTTTCCTTAGCAAAATTATTAACTAGCGGAGCAAAGTCTTTTATAACGTCTTTGTCGATAAGCAGGGTTTCAAGCGCGTTGCAAACGGCAGGTTTTGAGGTTTTTGCATTGTCAATAATACTAATTGCCATATCAAAGTCAGCCGTCTTTTCAACGTAGGTGTGACACACCCCAGCACCCGTTTCAATTACCGGGACGATAGAGTTTTCAACAACGTATTTTATAAGGTTTTTGCTACCCCTTGGAATAATGAGGTCAACGTTTCCTTTCGCCTTTAAAAGCTCGGCAGTTTCAAGCCTATCGCTAAGTAGCATAATAGACGTTTCGGGAATAACTTTAGAAATAGCCTCTTTTATAATTTTAACTAAAAGTTCGTTAGTGAACTTTGCCTCTTTACCGCCCTTTAAAACGCAAGCGTTACCCGTTTTAATACAAAGGGCAGTTACGTCAACGGTAACGTTGGGGCGAGCTTCGTATATAACGCCGATTACCCCCATCGGCACGCGCACTTTTTTAATATTAAGCCCGTCTTTTGAGGTAAAATCTTCAATCACTTCACCGATAGGGTCTTTTAGCTTTGCTACCTTTAAAACGTCACTTGCGATAGATAAAACTTGCTCTTTTTTAAGAGTAAGCCTTGCTATCATACTTTCTTTTAAGCCGTTTTCGCGCGCTAAGGTTAAATCTTTTAAATTTTCCCTTTCGATAAGCTCAGCGTTTTCAATAAGAGCGTTTGAAATACAACAAAGCGCCGTATTTTTTTCGCTTTCCGATTTAAGTGCAAGAACTCTACTTGCCTTTTTTACACTTTCAAAATCTATCATATTATTCCTTAATAATGGCAATGTTATTTGCGTGAATTATCATTTGCGCGTGGTCTTTAGCGTCGTTTATCGCCTTTAACGTATCACTGCTAAAAGCTATTACGCCCTTAGCAAAAACCTCACCGTTTTGGTCGCAAATTTCCACTACGCTACCACTTGAAAAAGTGCCCTCGTATTCAACCACACCGCAAGAAAGTAGGCTTTTGCGGTTATTAAGCGCGAGCTTAGCGCCATCGTCCACCACCACTTTGCCACTTACGTTAGCGCAGTTTTTAATCCAGTTAGTCTTTGACGGAAGCTTACCGCTGGGAAGAAATAACGTTCCTAAATTAACGCCGTCTAACACTTTGCTGATATAGGGGATTTTTTCGTTTCCAACTATCATCATCGAGATTTTAGAATCGGTGCAAATTTCAGCCGCCTTAATTTTAGTTATCATACCGCCCGTTCCCACTTTTGACGTGGGCGCTTTAGCAAGAGAGGCAACGCTACTATCCACCTTTTTAACTACGGGAATAAGCTTTGCGTCTTTGTACTCGGAGGGGTTTTTATCGTAAAGCCCGTCAACGTCTGAAATTATTACTAGCATATCCGCACCAACGTTAAGAGCAATCATAGCGGCGAGAGTATCGTTATCGCCAACCTTTATTTCTTCAGTTGCGAGAGCGTCGTTTTCGTTAATTATGGGAAGAACGTCGTAATCAAAAAGCGCGGTTAAGGTATTGTTTAGGTTTTTCATACGAGAGCGATTTCCAAAATCGTCATGACTTAAAAGTATTTGCGCTGGCTTAACGCCTACTTTATCAAAGATTTCCTCGTACTTTTCCATTAAATACATTTGACCGATTGCGGCTAAGGCTTGCTTTTTAGATATCTCCGTCGGTTTTTTTGAAAGCCCCATTTTAGTCATACCAATAGCAATAGCACCCGAGGTTATCAAGCACACCTCAGCGCCACTAAACTTAAGCTTTTTAATTTCCTTTGCTAACGTTAATATTCTATCTTCAGCAAACTGCCCGTTTTGAAATAATGATGACGAGCCTATTTTAAGAATAATCTTTTTCATATCGCGTTCCGTTTTTTTATTAATTTTAACACTATAATAAACTTTAGTCAAGTAAAGGCGTAGCAAAACTGCTACGCCTTTATTATTATATATTATTTTCTACCAGTTGAGCCGAAACCACCCTCGCCACGCAAGGTTTCAGATAATTTTTCTACCTCAACGTAATCAACGCTAAAATAGGGTGTTATAACCATTTGCGCTACCCTTTCACCCTTTAAAACGGTTTGAGGCTCGGTACCGTGATTATGAAGGGCAACCTTTATTTCACCGCGGTAATCGCTATCAATAACGCCAACTTTGTTTGCAGGCGCTAAGCCTTTTTTGCATGCAAGACCGCTACGCGCATAGATAAGACCTACCGTCCCCACGGGAATAGCCGTTGCAAGCCCCGTGCCTATAAATTTAGTTTCACCGGGGTTAATTACTACGTCACCCTCGGCACTATAGAGGTCAGCCCCTGCCGAAAATTCCGTTCCGAAAGTGGGGGAAAGTGCATCTTTATTTAATTTTTTGAACTCAATTGAAAGTTTATTCATAGCCATATAGTAAGACCACCTTATTTTCTTTTAGTGATTTTTTAACGTCGATAATGCGCTGATTTTCAGAGCCTTTAAAAGCAAGTGAAATGTTTTTCTTTGCCTCGATAAACTTACCGTCAACTAACACGTCAATAAGCGAAAGCATATCTTTGGTTACGGGCGACGTTGCTCTACTAGTTGATAAAAGCTCTTTATCAAATAAATAACCGGTATAACACCAAATATCTTTGTTTGGAAATTTTTCTTTTACCCTTTTTAAAAAGGGATACAATATAAGTTGGTTTTGAGGCTCAAACGGTTCGCCACCTAAGAGGGACAACCCGTCCACAAAGCTAGGCTCTAACGATTTTAAAATCTCGTCCTCCACCTCACTTGTAAATGGGCTACCGTAATTAAAATCCCACGCCTCGCTATTAAAACAGCCCTTGCACCTATGTGTGCAACCTGACACGAACAATGAAGTTCTAACCCCCGTGCCGTTGGCGATATCGTTAAATTTTATGGTTGCATAATTCATACTTTACCGCCTTATAGAGTGGTTTTTGTTTGTTAAAAGGATATATTTACTTATGCTAAATTATTTTAATGTATTTAAAAAACACTAAGCTTATACAAAACTCTATTTTAAGGGTTTAGTTGCAAGTTAGACGAGGCTCGGCACAAAGTGTGGTCGACACTAACCTTTTTGGTTGTGGCGGACACAACTTTGTGACAGTAAACGAAGCATAACACCGTTTATAACGCTTATAAATGTAAAACGCGCTCTTTAATCTCCTGCGTCCTACCCTGATTCCAGTATTGCGTTCCGATATAACCGCAAGTTCTTCTAGCAACGTTCATTTTGGATTGGTCGCGACAACCGCAATTCGGGCATTCCCAAACGAGCTTACCGTCTTTATCGGTTACAATTTTAATTTCGCCGTTGTAGCCACAGTTTTGGCAGAAATCGCTCTTTGTGTTAAGCTCTGCATACATAATGTTATCGTAGATAAACTGCATAACTTTAATAACAGCAGGGATATTGTTTTGCATGTTTGGAACTTCTACGTAGCTTATAGCACCGCCTGGAGAAAGGGCTTGGAACTCAGCCTCTTCTTTAAGCTTCGTAAACGCGTCAATTTCCTCGGTAACGTGAATATGATAGCTGTTTGTGATATAGTTTTTATCGGTAACGCCCTCGATAATGCCAAAGCGCTGTTGTAGGGCCTTTGCAAACTTATAAGTAGTGCTTTCAAGCGGAGTGCCGTAGATTGAATAATCAACGTGCTCAGCTCTTTTCCACTTCTTGGTATAGTCGTTAAGCGCTTGCATTATTTTAAGACCAAATTCTTTGCCTTCCGGCTCGGTGAGCTTTTTACCCGTCATAGCGTAAACGGTTTCCCAAAGCCCAGCGTAACCTAAAGAAATTGTCGAATATCCGCCGTGAAGAAGCTTGTCAATCGTTTCGCCCGGTTTAAGCCTTGCGAGCGCGCCGTGTTGCCAAAGTATGGGCGCAGCATCAGAAAGCGTTCCTGAAAGCCTTTCGTGACGGCATTGTAACGCCTCGTGGCAAAGTTCCATACGCTTATCAAAAACGTCCCAGAAAAGGTTCATATCGCGCTTTGCCGAAAGGGCAATATCAACGAGGTTTACGGTAACTACGCCTTGGTTAAATCTACCGTAATATTTAGGATTTCCAACCTCGTCAAGATACGGGGTTAAGAAGGAACGGCAACCCATGCAGGTGTAACAATGCCCGTCACCGTTTTTGTCCTTTTTAAGTTCGAGCATAATTTTTTCAGAAATATAGTCGGGAACCATGCGCTTAGCGGTACATTCTGCCGCAAGCTTGGTAAGATAGAAATACGGACTATCTTCGTGGATATTTTGCTCTTCTAAAACGTATATAAGCTTGGGGAACGCAGGGGTAATAAATACGCCCTTTTCGTTTTTAACACCGCGTATTCTTTGAACAAGCGTTTCTTCTATCATAATAGCAAGGTCTTGCTTTTCACGCTCACTCTTCGTTTCGCCAAGGTACATAAATACCGTGATAAAGGGTGCTTGCCCGTTAGTAGTCATAAGCGTAACTACTTGGTATTGTATGGTTTGAATACCGCGCCTTACCTCTTCACGCACGCGCTTTTCAACAATTTTATCAAGTGCTTGCGCGGTTATTTTAACGCCGGCATCCTCAAACTCGTCAACAACTTCTTTTCTGATTTTTTCACGCGAGATTTGAACGAAAGGTGCTAAGTGAGTAAGCGAAATACTTTGACCGCCGTATTGAGAAGACGCAACCTGAGCTATAATTTGAGTTGCAATGTTACAAGCGGTAGAAAAGCTGTGAGGCTTTTCAATCATAGTGCCAGAAATTACCGTGCCGTTTTGAAGCATATCTTCAAGGTTAACGAGGTCACAGTTATGCATGCGCTGAGCGTAATAGTCGGCATCGTGGAAATGTATAACCCCGTCCTCATGCGCGGTAACGATATGTTGAGGAAGAAGTATACGCTTAGTAATATCTTTTGACACCTCGCCTGCCATATAGTCGCGCTGAACGCTGTTAACGGTGGGGTTTTTATTAGAGTTTTCTTGCTTAACCTCTTCGTTATTGCAGTCGATTAATGAAAGAATTCTATCGTCAGTGGTGTTAGACTTTCTTACGAGTTGCCTTTTGTAACGGTAGGTAATATAAGTTCTTGCAAGGTTGAAAGCTCCAAGACGCATAATCTCGTTTTCAACAAGGTCTTGAATTTCCTCCACGCTTAAAGAACGCGTTCTCGACGCGCATATACTTTGAACCCTAACGGCAAGCTCGCGAATTTGCTCGTCCGTAATTCTATCGTCTTCAACTACTTCTTTGTTCGCCTTTATTACAGCGCCCAAAATCTTGTCTAAATTAAACTCTACTTCTTTACCACTTCTTTTGATAATCTTCATAACGTTTTCTTCCTTTTTTATCGGTGCTTTTATAGTATAGCACACTATCTCTAAATAAACTGTTGCATTTGCAACTATTTTAAAATTATTTTAGAAAAAACACAATATGTTGTGGTTAACGTAAAAAGCTAACCACATTATATATTTTTATAATTTTGGCATTTTATGCGGATATATCGAGGTTTTTATGAAAAATATTCACGCGGGATATTATCCATATATAATATATAAAAAACCCGCCTAACTCGAGGCGGGTTTTTAATTTTTATAAAATTTTTATTCAGCAAGTAAATCTTCGTACTTATCAGTATAATAGGTTACTTTGCTTTCATCTTTAAGCGTTTCCTTAAAGAATTTTTCAGTAATTTTTGAAACGTTGTCAAGAACGAGCGCGTCCTTTTGATATTCTTTAAATAAATAAGGTATGCTATCCTTATTCGACTTATCGTTCGCCTGAGCTATAAATGCTTCTTTTTCGATATAAGTTTCACTCTTTTCAATTACCTTCGTGCAAAGGATAATGTGATAGCCAAACTCAGTTGCAACTACTTCGTAAGAACCAACGCCACTTTTTACTACCCTTTCAGCAGCGTCAGCAAACTCTTTAACGTAAGTGGTTTTAGAGGTTTTTGGGGAATACACGTAACCGTAATTATCTTGAAGTGAGCCAGGGTCAGTCGAATATGCAAATACTAAATCTTTAAACTTGTCTAGGTCTGCGCTCGTGTAGTTGTCAATTTTACCCGAATAGCTATCACGATTAAAGCCCATAACCGAACAAACGATATCTTTATAGAAATCTGTAAACGCAATTTCTTTGCCCTTTACAGCCTCGTAAGAGTAACCTGTTTTTTCATCGTCGTAATCGTCGTGATATACGTAAGATTTAGCGCCGTAGATATTGCCTTGATATTTTTGAAGAGACTCGGTTTTAACGTACTTTTTATCAAAAGTGAAAGTTCCGTCTTCGCCGTAAGTGCCGTAATTGCTCTCTACCCAAGAATCTCTTAAGTCTTTAGCGGTAAGAGTTTTTAAAAGGTTATTAAGCGCGTTTTTCTTTTGATCTGCCGTGAGCTTACTGCTACCCGAAAGACTGTCATATATTGCAGTTTGCTCGTCGCTAAAGCCTATTAAAAGGTTCATAACGTAACCGTAATTTTCAGTGGGGTTATAAACTACTAAACTTGTGTCACTTGCATTTTCAAGCGCCGTTTCATAAGCGGTATAATCGTTGTTGTAATTAATTTTTTGCGTTTCGAAAACGTTACGGTATGCTTCCCATAAAGCATCGTCTTTTGCAAGCAATTTCTCATTTTCGTTTTGAAGTGCAAGCTCGTATTTAGCTAAGATTTGACTTTCACAACGGGACTCGAGATCCTGTTTGAAATAGGTAAGCGCTAAGAATTCGTTAGCGGTGGTAGGAGTTTTTTTAGCAGCCTCTTCAGAAGTGATAAAGCCTAACTTTTTAAGGTCTTTAACAAGTCTATTAACGGCAGACCTATCTTCGTTTTTAACGGTGAATTTATCACAGTATGTTTTGTATACGTTAAACGCTAAATCGTACTTAGTGGTATAAGTTGAAAGGTCAAGCCCAAGCTCAGCGTCTTTATTTGCTTTTTCGTAAGATTTGTAGAACTCGCTTTCAGTATCAATTTTTTTTGCTTCAGGGTCGTTCTTCATTTCCCACTCGTTATAAGTTTCTTCGGTGGGGAGAGTTAAGGTAGTTCTTACCGTGCCTTGGAAAGTTTCGTAAGGGTCGTGCTCGTGCTCGTCCTCTTCCTCGTCACTATAACCGTTGATATATTGTTGAACTGAAGATAAAACTGCGTATCTAATTTCGTAGTATTCAAATGGAGTTAAGAATAAATCTAAGCTGTCCGTCTTTTTAACCTCGCTAGTTGCCGTACCTTCATGGTTTTTGGTAGCTAAGTAATTTTCAATCATCGTTCCGCCACCCTCTGCTTGGAGGGCTGAAACAGCTTTGTCAAAATAACCGCCTTCCTTAGTAAGCTCTATCCTTGCTTTTTGAACGAGAATTTCGCTTTTTACGATATTTTCAAGTAAAAGCTCGTAAGTTTCCTTCTCGGTCATGCCTTGATACTCTACGTAGTAATAACCCATAGAATTATACGAGGATACGAGCTCACGCTTGTAGATATCTTGCTTAAGATCCTCGTCAACCTTGACGGTTGCTATAACTTGGTTCATATCTCTTTCGGCGTTGATAGTTATTAGTTGACAACCGCTTAACGTAAAAAGCGACATAACTACAACGACGGCAAGTGAAATTATTTTGGCAAAAAGTTTCTTCATAAAAATCTCCGTGTCTAACAAAAAGGGCATAATACCCCTTATATTTAATATAATAGCGTTTTTATTATACAAAATAATCTTTTTTATTGCAATACTTTTTTAGCAACTTTCATAAAAAAATCAGCGCTTTAACTAATTTTCAAGGGTTAAAAAGTCAATCATAGCGGTAATTTCGTCGTGAGGTCTACCGCCGTCCACGTTAAACACGAGAACGGGGCGCTCGTCAAAAGTGAGCGTTACCTTGTTTTTATAATCTTTTAATCTACTTGTAATTCTGCCGTCTTTTAAGCTTTGAAGATTTTTAAGCGTAAGCCTTGCAACGTTTAACGATATCGTAAGTTTTATGGCGTCTACGTCTATCGCCCTTATCTTTAACACGGCAATATCTACAAGCGTAAGCACAGTTTTGGGCGGAACGCCGAATTCCTCAGTTAGATAATTTATAATTCTTTGCCTATCGGCGTGCGAAGAAATCTCGGCAATTTGCTTGTATATATCCATACGCGTTTTTTCGCTTTCGATATAGTTTTCAGGAATATACGCATCGGCTTTAATATCAAGCTCGAGTTCGGCGTTTTTGGTAACCTCGCCAAGCTCTTCTTTTAAAAGCTTGCTGTAAAGCTCGTAACCAACCCTATCTAAATGCCCGTGCTGTTCTCTGCCTAAAACGTTGCCCGCACCCCTCAACTCTAAGTCGCGCATTGCAATTTTATAACCGCTACCCATCTCGGTATATTCCATAAGCGCGGATAGCCTTTTGTACGACGCGTCCGTCAAAATTTTACCCTCGGTATAAGTAAAATATGCGTAAGCCATTAAGTTACCGCGACCTACTCTTCCCTTTAGTTGGTAAAGGGTAGAAAGCCCTAATCTATCGCTACTTTCTACGATTAAGGTGTTTGCGCGCGGAACGTCTATGCCGTTTTCGATAATGGTGGTTGCGATAAGCACGTCCGCCTCGCCGTTATAAAACGCCATTACGCTATTTTCAAGCTCTTTTTCAGGCATTTGCCCGTGCGCAACTATAATTCTTGCCGTGGGAACGATTTTTCTAACCTTGTCGGCAAAAAGATAGATGTCTTCAACGCGGTTGTATAAAACAAACGCCTGCCCACCCCTTGAAAGTTCGCGGGAAAGTGCGTCTTTTATAAGCGAATCGGTAAGCTCCGCCACCACCGTTTGAACGGGAATTCTCTGCTTGGGCGGAGTGTTTATAGTGCTTATATCGCGTATGCCTGAAAGGGACATATGCAAAGTTCTAGGTATTGGCGTTGCCGACAAAACTAAAGTGTCTACGTTTTCCTTTAAAAGCTTAAGCTTTTCTTTGTGTTCAACGCCAAACCGCTGTTCTTCGTCAACGATTAATAGTCCTAAATCTTTAAATTTTATGTCCTTTGAAAAAAGCCTGTGAGTGCCTATAATAAAATCTATATCTCCCTCTTCAACCGCTTTTATAAGTTCCTTTTGCTTTTTGGGGGTTTTAAAGCGGTTAAGAACGTCTATCCTAACCCCAAAGTCCTTAAAGCGTTGAACTGCCGTCAAATAGTGTTGCTGAGAAAGTATCGTGGTGGGCGCAATCATTGCAACCTGTTTACCGTCCATCACCGCCTTAAAGCAAGCGCGAAAAGCCACCTCGGTTTTACCAAAGCCCACGTCCCCGCAAAGCAGTCTATCCATAACTCTACCGCTTTCCATATCCGCCTTTATCTCTTGCATTGAAGAAATTTGATCCTCCGTTTCTTCAAAGCCGAAAGCGTTATCGAACTCGGCGGTTAAGGCGTTGTCCTCAGAATAAGCGTAGCCCTTTACGCTTTGGCGTTCAGCGTACAGTTTTTTGAGGTTGACGGTCATCTTTGCAATAGATGCCTTTACCCTTTCTTTAATTCTTTCAAACTCGCCGTTACCTATCCTATTTAAAGTTGGCGTTTCACTACCGCCCAAATACTTAGATAGCCTATCCATTTGGTCGGTTGAAACGTAAAGCCTATCGCCACCGGCGTATTCAAGCTCAACGTAGTCCTTTCCGCCCTCTACCGTGTTTATGCGCTTTACGCCCTTTACGAGGCCCACGCCAAACCTTTCGTGAACGGCAAAACCGCCAACCTCTGGCGCGGTAAATAAATCGCCACGCTTTCTTTTGAGGGGCTTTCCTTGAGATTTTTTAACGAATAAATCTCCCGTACCTATTACGGTAAGCCTTCCCTCGTGGCAAATAAATCCGCTGTCGAGCGAAATGGTAGTTACTACGATACCTTGAGTGTTTTCGTCAACGTTATCGTTAAATTTTACGGGAATTTTATTTTCTAAAAGCTTGTAATACACCTTTTCGGCGTTCATATAATCGCCACAGCAAAGTATTACCGTAAAATCAATAATTCCCCACGCTCTAACGTCAGACACCAAATCGTCCGGCTTTAAAAAATATCTCGATACGGGCGCAGTTCTTAAATTGTACGTTTTAAGGGGGTTAAAAAATGGCACTTTTGCCGTCAGCGTTTGCACGGCAAGGCTTTTATAGCTAGAAAGAAGTTCTTTTACCCTCTCGTCAGAGGATATCGCCTCCCTAATAAAATCCAAGCCCTCACCCGTTCTTAAAATGGAATCAACTCTTTCAAGGTGCTCTTGATAGTGATATTTTAAACTTTCACCGATAATCTTACTCTCGTCGTATATAACTACGGTATCTTTAGAAAAATACTCAGTAAAGTCGTCCGTTTTATTATCTATAAGCGGTAAAATATACTGAAGAGATGGCTCGAATAAATCGGTTTCAAGCTTGTCGGCTATCTTGTTATAAAGCCCCTTTGCCTTTTCACCTACGATTAAGTTACCGTATTTTTTAGCTGATTTTTTAATCTCCGATTTGATGTTTTCAACTTCAGAAGAAGAAATAATGCAATCGGTAGTCATAACGGCGGTAACCGAGCCTACCTCTTCGCCCTTTGCCTTGATTTTTTCAAGCGTGTCCCCAAAAAAGTCAAGCCTATAAATGCAGTCTTTATTTATGGGATACACCGTTAAGGTATCTCCCCTTAAACTGAACGTGCCAGCAGTTTCACACACCTCGCACCTAGTATATCCAAGTTTTATAAGCTCGCTAGAAAGAGATAAAAGGTCGTATTCTTTATCTTTTTCGAGGGTTAAATGGTAAACTTTTCTTGGAAAAAGTTGCATTAACGCCTCAAAGGTGGTAACTACCACTTTAGCGCCGTTTTCTATCTCGTAAAGCGCCGTTAAACGCTTGTATAAATTTTCTTTATCAAATGCCGATTTATATAGCAAGGTATCGTCTTTAGCGTTTAATAGAACAGCCCTCTCCCCCGTCATTTGACTTATTTCGGATACAGCTTTTTTAGCCGTAATAATATCTCTTACGATATATAAAACCGTACCCTCAAACGAGCTAACTAGCCTACATTTTTCAGCAAAACTAACGCCGAAAACTGCGGTGGGAATACCACCGCAGACGCCATCAACTATTTGATTGTATTCTCCCCCGTATTTGGGTGAGCGCATTAGTTTTTTAAGCATAGTTTAACCGTTAAATTTATTCATAGTGGCGTCAATTTTATCGCCGTTTATAAAAGAAATAACCGCATCAGACGCCCTATCTATCGCATTTTCAAAATCTAATAGGCTTATATCTGACAAAACGTAGTCGATAAGGCTACCCTTAAAATCGACGGGCTTACATCCCACTCTTATTCTCGGAAAATCGCTAGAGGATAGGTGTAAAACAATATTTTTCATACCGTTGTGCGTGCCTGCAGAACCCTTTTGACGTATTCTTACCGAACCTTTATCAATATCGATATCGTCATATATAACCATAAGGTTTTCGGAGGGAACTTTATAAAAGTCTACCACGCTTTTAACACACTCGCCACTTAAGTTCATATACGTTTGGGGTTTAATAAGCAAAATCTTCTCCCCTTTTACGTTCAAGATAGTATAAAGACCTTTATATCCCTTCTTGTCGATTGACACGCCGAGCTTGGAGGCAACCTTGTCAATTACCATAAAGCCTAAATTATGAACGTTTTTTGCATACTTTTTATCGGGATTACCAAGCCCTGCGATAACTTTCATACACCTTCTCCTTGCTCGTTTTATAATGAGTATACATTATTTACTAAATTTTTGCAACTTAAAAACGCTAAAACGGGTTTACAGTCATTAAAACTAGTGGTAAAATAGTTTTACTTTTAAGGAGCTAATATGGATTTAAAACTTTTGTACGGCGAAAACGCCGATTTAACGGAAAAATCAAATCGTATACAAAAACTAAAAGACGTGTTTTATATGGGTGAAGGCTGTCATCCCACTCACGTTTTCTCCTCTTCGGGAAGAGCAGAAATACTTGGTAACCACACCGACCATAACCACGGTTTGGTAATGGTGGCGTCTATCTCGTGCGACGTCGTTGCCTGCGTTAAAAAGCGCGACGACAATATCGTAAAAATATGCTCGGAAAACTATCCGCCCGTAGAAATTGATATATTAGACCTCCAGCCCAAGCGTTCGGAACAAGGCACGTCTGACGCGCTTGCTAGAGGCGTTGCCCGCGCTATAAAAGATAGGGGGTTTGAAATTAACGGCTTTACCGCCCACACGACGAGCAACATATTTAAAGGTGCAGGCGTATCCTCGTCGGCAGCGTTCGAGGTTTTAGTTTGCGAGATATTTAATACCCTTTATCTCGACGGAAAACTAAGCAGGGTTGATAGAGCAGTTATCTCGCAGTACGCTGAAAACGTATTTTTTAAAAAGCCGTGCGGGCTACTTGACCAAAGCGGAATTTCAATAGGCTCGCTCGTGAAACTCGATTTTAACAAACCCGTCGAGCCAACCATTAAAAAGCTTAGCGCACCTAAAGGATACACCCTCGTTTTAACTAACACCGGTGGCAGTCACGCCACGCTCACCTCGCACTACGCTCAAATTAGAAAAGAAATGGAAGAAGTTGCAGGGTATTTTGGCAAAAAAGTATTGCGTGACGTTGAAAAGAGTGATTTTATCAAAAGTATTCCCACTCTTAAACGCAGATATTCAGGCCGTGCCATTATGAGAGCGCTTCATTTTTACAATGAAAACGAAAGGGTTATTCAAGCTGAAAAGGCACTTGAAACGGGCAATACGAAGGCGTTTTTAGACGCGGTGAATAAGTCTGGGCTTTCAAGCCTTACACTACTTCAAAACTGCTATGTACCTGGGGACGTTCAACAGTCGGTAGTTTTAGGCATAGAAATCTCGCGTGAGATTATAAAAGACGGTGCCGTTAGAGTTCACGGCGGTGGCTTTGCAGGCTCGATACTCGCCTTTGTTAAAGACGAGGAAGTTAGCGGTTACGTGAGGTTTATGAAAAAGATATTCGGCGATAATAACGTTTTTGAAGCCTCAATTAGAAACGTTGGAACGACCTTGATTGAAACTTTGTAACATTTTAGTATAAAATAAGACATTTTTGTTTAAATAACACCACCTAGCTTATGGTAAAACGAAAGCAAGGTGGTATTTTTATGACAAAAAATAAAGTTACGTATTCAAGCATACTTTCAACTGCTTTTTCGGGGCTATTTTTCGTGCTTTTAAACTCTATACTCCCTAAAAGCTCTTTTTTAAGCGTATCGCTATTTAACGCACTACTCTATCTTGGCTCGAACGTAGGCGGTACGGGGCTAACTTTTTTAATAAGCTTTTTAGTTAACTTTAACGTTAGTAAAGCTTTTTGCGCGTTTATAAGCGCAGTTATCATTTGCCCCATTTACGCACTTTTGAAAAAGAAAAAAATAAAAGTTGGAGGTAAAATATTACTTTTAACTATTATATCAGTTGCGCCGTTTTTGGCTTTAGGAAATTTTGGAAATTCAACTCTTATTTTAATTGAAGGCGCTATATCGGTTGTTTTAACGTTAGTTTTTATCTCAGCTTCAAGAGTTCTGTTTTTAAAACGATTTAAGTATAAATGCGCCGTTGACGAGCTGGTATGCCTTGCTGTTTTTACCTTTTGCGTGGGCGTTGGTTTTATAAACTTATTCGGCTTTTACTTATACCGTTCAGCAGTTATTTTTATTCTTCTTTGCTCTCTTTATATATTTGGCGGTGGACATACTGCGCTTTTAGGCGTTGTTTTAGCACTACCGCCGTCAGTTACCGCGCTAAACCTTGATTATTTTGCTTGCTTTACGGTAATAACCGCCCTATCAACCGTTTTCTATAGAAAATCTAAGTTTTTATCGGCGTTGTCGGCGTTGGCGATAGACGTAGTGTTTTTAGCCGTTTTTAAACTTTACGGCGCGTTTTATTATACCGACGTTTTATACTCGATTATACCCGTTTGCCTGTTCTTGTTCTTACCGGCGTCGCTCTTTGACGGATTAAAGAAAAAGACGCTAAGCCTTAGCGAAAAGCTACTTCCGAGATACGCAATCAACCGCATGCGCGTTACGATATCTGGAAAACTTTACGACGTTGCAGGAGTTTTTGGCGAAATGAAGCAAGGATTTGAAAGGCTTAGAAATTCCGAAGGCTCGGGAGAAGAACTTTTTGGGCGCATGGCGGACGAGGTTATGCTAAGTGTTTGCGAAACCTGCCCTTCATTTCAAAGGTGTAGGCAAAAAGATATGCCCGAGCGCGACGAGCTTATAAAAATTATATCGGTGGGCGTTGCTAAAAACCGAATTTCACTTATAGACCTTACTAAAAAGTTTGCTGAAAATTGTGGCTATTTAAACTCAGTTATCTTCGAGATAAACACTCTTATAGGCAAATACCGCGAAAAGGTTAAAGAACTTAGCGATATATCAAGCGGAAAAGAACTTATCACCATGCAATCTGAAGGCGTTTCGGGTGTACTTAAAAATATGGCGCTTGACTTTTCTAAAAGCCTTTCCTTTATCGGTGAAACTGAAAAAAAGGTTGGCGAGGTTTTACATAAAAAAGGGATAACCTATCTTGAAATTATGGCGCTTGGCGACGACGACGGAGTTGAAATTAACCTAATAATTAATCCCGACGAGCTTAACGTAACGGCGCTGTCGTCTGCCGTTTCAGAAGCGGTTGGCAAGAAAATGAACGTCGTTTCAAAAACTGCCATATCCATAAACCTGTGCGCTGTAACTTTGCGCCCCGCACCCTGCCTTGACGCGGCTTTTGGGCTTGCCGTTCAGAAAAAAAACGGCTCGTCTTTAAGCGGAGATACCCACGCGCTTACTAAAATTGACGATGGAACTTTTTTAATAGCTTTAAGCGACGGTATGGGAAGCGGTTATCAAGCCAGCCAAACGTCGTCTACTGCAATATCGCTTATTGAAAGCTTTTACAAAGCAGGGCTTGAAAGCAAGGTAATATTAGGTATGGTAAATAAAGTTTTAGCCCTTAACACCGACGACAATTTTTCAGCGATAGACGTTTTAACCGTAAACCTTTTTTCAAGAAGCGGTGATTTTATTAAAATAGGCTCGCCTGCAAGCTATTTGATTACGGAGGAAAGTATTCAAATTATAGAGGGTAACTCTCTACCGCTTGGGATACTTGACGACCTTAAGCCAACGGGCGTATCCATCCCCGTTGACGAGGGAGCTACCGTCTTAATGGTAACCGACGGAATATCCGACGCTTTCGGCTCGTCAACCGACCTTATAGATTACCTTAAAACGCTAAAAACTCTCAATCCTCAACGGCTTGCCGACGACCTACTTTCAAAAGCCGTTTTATTAGACGACGGCTCGCCCAAAGACGATATGACCGTGCTTGCCGTAAGAATTTTCAAAAAAGCGTCATAACCCACTTGCTTTTAGATATTTTGCGTATATAATAGCATTGCGTCTGGAATATCTAACGGGGGGAAGGTTGTGAAAACAATAATTATAAAGTCATTAAAACTTAAAAAAATATTGGCGCTAAGTGGCGGCAACGTAGCGCAAGCGACCGTTTCCCGAAAGGAACGAGCCTGTGTACGATATCCAAATAATTTTAACGTTTCTTCAAAAGTACAGTCTTGACGTCGTTTTACTCGGCGCAATAATAACCTTAGTTACAGGTTTAACTAAAAAGGTTTTACCCGAAAAGCTAAGTTATTTCAAGGGTTATCTACCCTTTTTATTCGGCATTGTTTTCTACGCAGTATTTTCTTTATTTTCCCAGCAAAATCTAAGCGTTTTCGACGTGATTGGTCGGGGCGTTCAAGCGGGCGGTCTTGCCACGCTTATTTACGCTTTTTACAAACATATTCTAAAGAAAAAAGGCGACGTTAAAGGAGCTATTTCCGACGTTTTAAAGGGAATACTCTCTTCTAAAACCATAACGGGCGTCGCCCACACCATTTCAAGCGTTTTTCAAACACAAATTTCAAACGAAGAAATGCTACGTAGTATTGAAAAAATTCTTCAAGAAAACACCGATATTCCAAGCGACGTTTTGTCGGCGGTTGCCAAACTTATTCAAAGCGCGTTGACGGATAAAAAATAACTTTTTAGAAACGGGGGCAGGGGAATTATCTCCTGCCTTTTTAATTGCATAATTTTTTGCCTATTAATGATATTAATTGTATGAAGCTTTTGAAAAACCGAACTAAAAACGTCAAAAAAATTACCGAGCTTTTACAAAGCGACGATATAATTTATTTTGACTTTTCCGTAAACGATACTTTAGTAACTGCTATATACGCCGAAAGCTTGTCAGATAAAACTATGCTCGGCAAGCAGGTTATAGAGCCTTTGCAAGAAAAGGGTAACTTTTCCTCCGTTGACGACGTTATTAAATCGGTAACACTACCCGAAACGGAGAAATTATCAACCTATTCAGACTGCCTTGAAAAAATTATCGCAGGAGACGCGGTTATCATAGTAGACGGGCTAGACGAAGCCGTTTCCGTATCGACTAAAAAGCCTGCCGCGCGCGCAGTTGCAGAACCGCCTACCGCTTCTATCTTAAAAGGCCCGAGAGAGGGGTTCGTTGAAAACTCGCAAACCAATATGAGCCTTATTCGCCAAAGGCTGAAAACGCCCGACCTTAAGTATGAAAAGCTAACGGTTGGCAAGCAGTCGCAAACGACGGTGGGGTTAGTTTATATTTCCTCTATCGCAAATAAAAAGCTAGTTGATACGTTGAGAACAAAAATTAAAAAAATCAACGTGGACGGCATCGTAGACAGCTCGTATATTATAAAGTGTATGTCGGATAGAAAAACCTCGATGTTTAAGCAAATGGGTAGCACCGAAAAGCCCGACATTTTCTCTGCAAAGTTACTTGAGGGAAGAGTTGGAATTATCGTTGACGGCTCGCCCATTGCCCTCACCGCGCCATTTATATTTTTAGAGGACTTTCAATCGAGCGAAGATTACTATATAAACACCTATAGGGCGAATTTTGCAAGAATTTTGCGAATATCCGCAGTAATAATTTCTATACTTTTACCAGCCTTTTTCGTGGCAGCACAGCTGTTTCACTTGCAGTTTATACCACTTGCGTTTTTACTAACTATAGTTGGAAGTATAAAAGGCATACCGCTATCGCCAAGCGTTGAGATGTTCGTAACGCTACTTATATTTGAAATACTAAATGAAGCAAGCGTGCGCATGCCTAGATACGTGGGTATTGCAATGAGCGTAGTGGGCGCATTAGTTCTTGGCGAAACGGCAGTTAACGCAGGTATGGTTTCAACGCCTACGATTATGATAATAGCGCTATCGGGCATTTGCTTTTACGTAGCGCCCGACCTTAACGAAACGCTGTCCGTTCTACGGCTTATGTTTTTAACGATTGCAGGCTTTATGGGCGGTTACGGGATAGTTTTATTAGGTTGCGGATTGATAACTTATCTTTGCGCTTTCGATTCCTTCGGAACGCCCTATCTATCCCCTTACGCGCCTATGAATTTTGGGGATATGCAGGATGGGTTTTTAATGAATTTTTACGCCGAACAAAAAAAACGCCCCTCCTTTTTAAGAACTAAAAACAAAATAAGAAAGGGGGAACTATGAGTAAAATATCCGTAAGACAGTTATCAATTATAATAGCGGTAATTTTTTCAGTTACCAAGTTTTACGTTTTACCCGCCCACGTTTCAAGCTTTTCTCACGAGGCGGGGTGGTCGGCACTTTTTTTAAACTTTATAATAGATTTATTGCTTCTTCTTATCTGCTTATACGTAGTGAATAATCAGCCCGACAGTAGCGTTTACGACACTAGCGTGAGGTTTTTTGGCAAAACGTTTACTAAAATCGTGTACTTTATTTACGCCGTTTACTTTTTGCTTAAGTCGTTTATACCAATACTTGAACAAAAAAACACTATAAGCTTAACCTTTTACGAAAGTCAGCCAACTCTACTCATATTTATGCCGTATTTTATCGTTGGGTTTTACGTCATTTTAAAAGGCGTTAACGCCTTTGCAAGAAGCGTTGAAATCATTTCCGTTTTATGGATAGCAGGGCTTGTAATAACCTTGTCGCTTGCAATCCCTGCGGGAGAATACGCCTCGCTATTACCCATTATTCAACCCACTAATAAAGTTTTAAGCGGAACGCTCAATTCCTTTTTGTGGTTTGGCGACCCGTTAATGATACTTTTTATATCAGAATTTTTATCCGATAAAAAGAGGCTTTACAAAAATACGCTTATAGGTTACGCCGTAGGCGCGATAGCAACCTTGATACTCGTTGCCGTTTTTTATTCGGTGTTTCAAGGAATTGCCGAAAGGCAATACTATGCGCCTATAAAGATGAGCAAATACTCTATAACCTTATCAAATATAGGTAGACTTGATTATTTCGGCTCGCTGATGTTTTCAGTTGTTAGCGTGTACGCTATGACGCTACCTATGCTTATAGCAACCCTTTGTATAAACAAAGTTTTTAATCTTAAAAACAACTTGTTCGTCCCGCTAGGCGTAACGGCTTCAGAGCTTATTTTAGTTTATATTTTGCAAAACGAAATATTTTCAAACATCTCGTTTTTTCAAACGTATATACTGCCGTTTATGCTTGTTGCTTGCTACGCCCTACCACTAATACTATTTTTCGGCATAGTTATAAATAAGCGAAAAGCTCATAAGCTTAAGGGGGCTGAAAATGTATAAAAGAGCTAAATTTTTTCTCATAATTTTCGCCATAATTTTTATTAACTTTTTAACGCTTGACTTTTTGCTTATCGACGTTGAAAAAACTGCCCTTATCGTTGCTATCGGCATTGATAAAACCGACCAAGGCTACGAGGTAACGGCGCAAATTGCCGTTCCCGAGGCAACTAATCAATCAACTAAATCAAACGAGTCGGTAATTTACGCGACTGGCGAAACCCTTTACGACGCCGTTAACGACATAGGCAGTCGTACAGGCTGGTATCCAAAGCTAAGCTTTTGCAATCTTATAATACTAGGAAACAAAGTTTTTGAAGAAAACGTTATGGGCGTGGTGGACTTTTTCGTCCGTTCCTATAAGGTAGAGGACAGCGCGATTTTATGCGCAAGCGAAAAGACGGCAAAGGAAGTTTTGCTATCTATCTCGCCACTTGATAACATTTCAAGCTTTGCCCTCACTAAAATTTTCGTTCGCGATCACAATAACGCAAGTAAAATTTTAACGACCTCAATTAAAGACTTTGCAAGGTTTTACTACTCGCCGTGCAAATCGGGCTTTATGCCTATGATTAAGATGATTGACACAGAAGATAAAGGCAATAACACCTCAGAG
This sequence comes from Christensenellaceae bacterium, assembly GCA_045536025.1. Lineage (GTDB taxonomy): Bacteria > Bacillota > Clostridia > Christensenellales > Borkfalkiaceae > HGM11412. Next base: position 46,158 of record JAZSMT010000010.1, on the reverse strand, counting down.
GCGTCCTCTCTCACCTCTAACAGCGGTGCTACCGAACAGGGCGGTAAAAATACGCCCGTCGTGTACGACGCGGAAACTTGCCTTTTATTTTCAGAAGGTTATAAAACGGGGGAAATTTCAGGTGACGAGTGCTTATTTTTCTCGCTGTTTGAAAAGAGCGCTAACGAGGCTTTTTTCAACCTTGAAATAGTTGACGAGGAAGGAAATTTCGGCAAGGCGCTTATAGGCATTAAAAGGGTTAATTCTTCACTCAATTTAAAATACGAAAAAGGCGTTCCCGTCCTCAAAGGCGATTTAAAAATTTGGATACAGATAAGCGATACCGACTTTCCTCAATCAATGAAACAAATTGCAACGATAGGAAGGCTAAGTGATAATATGCTAAATAAATCGGCAAGCTACGCCGTAAAAACGCTTAACTCGCTGTTTGAAAAAAGCGTTTTAGCAGGGTGCGATATATTTGAAAGTAAAAATATGCTATATAGATTTCATAACGACCGATTTGAAAGTGAAAATAAAGATTTTTTATCTAAACTTAAATGCGACTTTACAGTTACTTGCCAAAATTATATTTAGAAGTTATAATGGTTTTATGAAATACGATAAAATCTTATTTGACCTTGACAATACTATTATCGACTTTGACGATGCTGAGGCAAACGGCATACGCCTCACCTTTAAAGATTTCAGCACTCCGTATAAGCCCGAATATCTAACCTCTTTTCACGAAATAAACGACAACCTTTGGAAGATGCTTGAAAAGGGGCTTATCGAGCGAAGTAACCTTATCCGCGTTAGGTTTGAAAAGCTTTTTGACCTTTACGATATAAAAGGTGTTGACCCGCTTGAATTTAACGCTAAATATCTTGAAAATCTATCAAAAGGTAGAAAGCTAATCGGAGGTGCGTCACAAACGATTGAAAAGGTTTATAGCCTTGGTGCTAAATGTTATTTTATAACTAACGGCGCGGTGGCGGTGCAAAAAAACCGCCTTATAGGTCAACCTTTTATAAAATATATATCGGGAATATGCATATCTGAAAGCGTAGGTGCTAAAAAGCCCGACAAGGCGTTTTTTGAAAAAGCCGAACAACTTTTTGAGGTTAAATTCGACGATAAAACCTTAGTCGTTGGCGACAGTTTGTCAAGTGATATTCAAGGTGGAATAAACGCAGGGATTGATACTTGCTACGTCAATCGCAAACGCGTTATAAATAATTCGGGGATAACGCCTACCTACGAAATTTACGATATTAAAAATTTAATTGATATTATAAAATAAGCGGTCAAGTGACCGCTTGTTTTCATATATTGTAATATGTATGATAGAAATAAAGCGTTAGAATACGCCAAAACTTGGGCGCTATCAAGAAACCCTAATTTTTACGATTTTTCTTCCTTAGGGGGAGATTGCACCAACTTTTGCTCGCAGTGTTTATACGCTGGCGCAGGCGTTATGAACTACACGCCTATTATAGGCTGGTTTTATAATTCCGTAAATAATCGAGCACCCGCTTGGTCGGGGGTTGAAGAGTTTTACAATTTTTTAGTAAACAATAACGGCGTTGGCCCTTACGGCGCGCCAACTACCATATCAAATCTTGAAGTTGGCGATTTTATTCAGCTTGGAAATAGTAGAGGCTTTTACCATTGTTTATTCGTAAGCGGTTTTAGGGGTAATATCCCCCTCGTATGCTCACACAGTTACGATAGGCTTAACGCCCCTTTAACCGAATATTACTACGAGCGCGTTCGCTTTATAAAAATACTTGGAGTTGGACAATAAAAAAACCGTGGGAAACCCCACGGTTTTTAGCATTTATCGTTATTTTTGTTCTACTTTTATTACGTGATATTTAAGTATTGATACTACGTTTGCCGAAAGCTCGAAAACGTAAGTTAAAGTAGCAAAAATAGCAGCGCCAGATAAAATATTAAACAGTATTGAAAGGACGGTTGGCACAAGCATTAAAAAACGCACCTTTTTGATATCGCGTATTCTAAATATAAACACGTATGATACGAGCGCAACTAGGCATAAAACGTCTACGGGTTTAGCGTCGCCAATTATCCATAAATTTATTATAAAGTAAGATGCAAGCGTTAATAAAGACAATATAATAGCTAAATAAAGCGGGGCTTCTTTATCGTTTTTTTCGTAATAATAAAAACTAAGCGAGCGCAAAAGCCCTATAGTTAAGCCCACCATTGCAAAAAATTGCAAGTTGAAAAAATAGGATATTATTAAAAACACGATACAAAGGGCTTGAAAGAGTAAAAAGTTCTTCTTTTTAACGAAATAAGAACCTATCACAAAAGCCATTGCTATAAAGCTTGCAATTAAAGATAAAACTTCATTTTTCATAATGAACCTTTTTTGTTTCTAATAAAGTTGAAAAGATATTGTTGGATATAGCCTGAGTATTCCTTAAACTCCGAGATAAACCACTCAGACATTTTTTTGCGGTCTTTAAGCGTACCGTTAAAGTCCTCAAGATAAATTTTTTCTATCCAAGTATCGACGGGAAAGGTTTTCGTTCTGAAAAAACCGAACAACATTACGCAGTTTGCAACCTTATCACCCACACCGCATAAGCTTGTTAGCTCGCTATATAGCTTAGTATCTTCAAGCTCTTTAAGCCTTTCGATTGACAAGCCGTTTTTCAAGCTTTTTATTAGGCATATAAAGTATTTACCGCGATAGCCAAAGCCAAGCTCTTTATAATCTTTTTCGGTAAGCATACTAAGCTCGTCTAACGTAGGAAAGGCGTAATAATCGCCAAAGGGCGAAGTTTGTTTTTTGCCTATTTTTTCGCATAGTTTTTCAACGGTTGCGGTAATTCTTTTGATGTTGTTATTTTGAGATATAATAAAGGTAAAAAGCATTTCAAACGCGTCTTGCTTTAATATCCTTATACCCTTACCGCTTTCGGCTGATGATTTAAGCGTTTGATTGCCGTAGTTTACCGCGCGATTATAAATATCAAAGTAATCTCGAGATAAATCGAAATAATTATAAAAATAGTCTTTATACTCCGTTTTAATAACTATATCGTCACCGTCTTTATATATATAAGATATTTTATCGCCCGAAATGAGTAAATACCCATCTTTATACGGCTTGTATCTAAAAACTTGACCGCAAGAGAGTGTGTCAATCGGATTAAAATATTCACTTTTTACAATCAAAGTTTCCATAAAAATTAAGAAAAAGGCAAGTTGAACTTGCCTTTTCAATTACTCTCCGTCATTAATAAAAAGTATACCAAGCGTATGTTCGCCACAGTGCGAGCAAATGGTTGCGCCTGCTTTGGTTTGTAAAATTTCTTCAAAACCAACTTCTGAAATAGCCTCGCGCGCAGCCTCTATCATTTCGGGGCTTGCCGAGCTATAAGTTATAAAGCAACGCTTTTTATCGGGGGTGTTGAATTCATTTAAAGTATCTTTGCAATATTTTTTAATAAGCGCTGGCATGTTTCTGCCGATGTATTTTTTACCGCTTACCATTTTGCCGTTTTTAACAATTATTTGTGGACGAATACCTGCAGCTTTACCGAACAAGAACGCCGTTGACGAGCATCTACCGCCCTTGTGAAGATAATCAAGCTTTTCAACGATAAAGCTTGCTTGAACGAAAGGCGTTCTTTTTAAAACCTTGTCTACAATAACGTTTATATCGCTTTCACTTTTAGTAAGCTCACGCGCGTAAATTGCTTGAAGAGCAACTCCCGTTGATAACGAAGCACTGTCAATAACCCTAACCTTACCACCGAAAGCCTCGCTAGCATTAACTGCGTTTTGATGAGTTGCGCTCATCGTAGAAGAGATGTTAAAGTGGATTACTCCGTCGTACCCCTCGTCTAAAAACTTTTGGAAATAAGTTTTGTATCTTTCTTCGTTAGCGGCGCTGGTTTTAGGTAAAACTTTAGTTTCTTTAACGAACGCAAAAATTCTTTCGGGAGTAATCGACCCGTCGTCTAAAAAGTCCTCGTCACCAAGCAAAATTCCAAGCGGAACAATTTTAATATCGTATTTTTGTAAAAGCTCTGGCGTTAAGTCGATAACGCTGTCAGCCGTGATTGCTATTTTCATAAATCCTCCAAGGCATTAGTATATGTATTTTACTAAAATATCTCTTCTTTGTCAAGTTTTGACAATGGGCTTTTAATTTATCACAAAACTTTCAACTTGCTAATATTTAATATATTTGTAATAATTACTTGTATCGCACAAAAAAATGTGTTAAAATATAAAAGTATTTTGATTGTTTTACGGAGAATTTTTTATGTATCAAATCGTTAATAAGAAAATACTCAATCCAACGGTTACTATGATGGATATCAAAGCGCCGTTAGTAGCAAAAAAAGCCCAGCCCGGTCAATTTATTATTTTAAGAGTTGACGAGGAAGGGGAAAGAATTCCTTTAACCGTAGCCGGTTACGACCGCGAGCAAGGTACCGTTAAAATTATATTTCAAACGGTGGGAGCGTCTACCTATAAGCTTTCGCTTAAAAACGAGGGAGACTTTATTCCCGATTTCGTAGGTCCGCTTGGCAAGCCGTCTGAGCTTGAGGGTATTAAAAAGGTTTTAATCGTAGGCGGTGGCGTAGGCTGTGCAATTGCACTTCCACTTGCTCAAGAGCTTAATAAGCTTGGCGCTGAGGTTACCTCGGTTATAGGTTTTAGAAGTAAAGACCTGCTTATTTTAGAGGACGAGTTTAAGGCGTGCTCGAAAGAACTTTACGTTATGACTGACGATGGTAGTTACGGCGTAAAAGGCAACGTTTGCGCACCTATTATAGACCTCTTTAACAAGGGTGAAAAGTTTGATAAAGTTATAACTATCGGACCGCTTATTATGATGAAGTTCGTAGTAAACGCCGTAAAGCCCACGGGTATTCCTTGCGAGGTTTCAATGAACCCCGTTATGATTGACGGAACGGGTATGTGCGGTGGTTGCCGTTTAACGCTTAATAAAGACGGGCAAAAGGTTACCAGGTTCGCCTGCGTTGACGGCCCTGACTTTAACGGTTACGAAGTTGATTTTGACGAGGCTATGGCTCGTGGCGTTATGTATAAAGAATTTGAGCGCCACGCTTACGAAGAAGCTTGTAATTTATTCAAGGGGGTAAAGTAAAATGGCAAAGTTCAATATGAGAAACGATAAAAACCCAATGCCTATGCAAGACCCAATACTCCGCGGTAAAAACTTTAAAGAGGTTGCGCTTGGCTACACCGAAGAACAAGCCATTGACGAAGCTAACCGCTGTTTTAACTGCAAAAACGCTACTTGCGTTGCAGGATGCCCTGTAAACGTAAATATCCCCGCGTTTATCTCTAAGGTAAAAGAAAACGATATCGAGGGCGCGTACGCTATTATTTCTAAAACCTCTTCTCTCCCTGCAATTTGCGGTAGAGTTTGCCCACAAGAAACCCAATGCGAGGCAAAGTGTCTTAGAGGTATTAAAGGCGAGCCGGTTGCTATCGGTAGACTTGAAAGATACGTTGCCGACCACGCTAAGGGCGAAAACGCTGAAAAGGCTGAGCCTAACGGCCACAAGGTAGCGGTAGTAGGTTCAGGCCCGTCTGGCTTAACTTATGCTGGCGACCTTATTAAAAAAGGTTACGAGGTTACGGTATTTGAAGCCTTCCACACCGAAGGTGGCGTATTAACTTACGGCATACCCGAGTTTAGGCTTCCCAAACAAATCGTTAAAGACGAGGTTGACAAGCTTAAGGCACTTGGCGTTAAGTTTGAAAGAAACGTAGTTATCGGTAGAACTATCAATATTGACGAGCTTTTTGACGACGGTTACGAAGCTGTTTTCGTAGGATCGGGCGCAGGTCTACCTAACTTTATGAATATTCCCGGCGAGGCGCTTAAAGGCGTTTACTCGGCTAACGAATTCTTAACGCGTTCTAACCTTATGAAGGCGTATAAAAATAATTCCGCTACCCCCATTATGAAAGGCGGTAACGTAATAGTAGTTGGTGGCGGTAACGTTGCTATGGACGCTGCTCGTACGGCACTTAGACTTGGTGCTGACAAGGTTACGATAGTTTACCGCCGTTCTATGACTGAGCTTCCAGCAAGAAAGGAAGAGGTTGAAAACGCTATTGAAGAAGGCATTGAATTTAACCTTCTTACCAACCCCGTTGAAATTTTAGGATACAAAAATCCAGACGATCCGCGCGATATGAAAAACGGAACGGTTACCGGTGTTAAATGCATAAAGATGGAACTTAGTGAGCCTGACGAAAACGGTAGAAGACGTCCCGTTGCAGTTAAGGGTAGCGAGTTTGAAATTCCCGCCGATACCGTTATTATGGCAATAGGAACTTCGCCCAACCCACTTATTAAGCAAACGACCAAAGGTTTAGAGGTTAACCGCTGGGGCGGTATTATCGTAAACGACGACGGCAAGACCTCGCTTGACGGTGTTTACGCAGGTGGCGACGCGGTTACCGGCGCATCTACGGTAATATCTGCTATGGGCGCAGGTAAAGTTGCAGCTAAGGCTACTGACGAATATATTCAAAGCAAGTAAAAAGTGGGCATCAGCCCACTTTTTTATTACGTAAAAAAACGGAGTGAATTCACTCCGTTTTTTTAATTATTCAAAGTTTTCAAATGCTTTTAAGCCAACAACGTTGTCTACCGGCAACGAGAATACTATGCCGTGAGCGTTAGTCGATACGCCTGCTTTATCCATAATGGCTTTCATAATACCGTCACGGTTGTCACGGCGAGCAACGATATAAACCATTTCTTTTTCTTCGCTTATAGATACGCCGAAGAATTTAGCAAGCTCAGCACCCGTGCCTTTTGCGCGAACTACCGTACCGCCCTTAGCGCCTGCGCTTCTTGCCGCGTCCATAACGGTATCGGTGTTTCCTTTATCTACAACTGCTATTATTAAAACTATTTTGCTTTCTAAAGCTGACATACTTTCGCTCTCCTTTTTTTGTAACGGTTCTTCGCCTGCAAGGTGTTTAAGCGACGATTTTCCGCCTATACTGTCTACCGGCACGACGACTGATATTCCATTGCCCGCCGAGGTAATATCCATTTCTACTAGTAAACCTTTAATTATTTTACCTAAGCTTTCCTCTCTTACCATAGAGCTGAGCATTACCTTTTCGGTCTTTTCAAGCCCCATAAGGCTGAGCGTTGATTCGGTTGCCGTTCCGTTACATAGCTTGGTTAAAACGCTTGCTACACCATGGCGGTGAAAAAAGTCAATATAGTCTTCTTCATATTCGCGTTTTGTTATGGTTATCATATACTTTAAGCCTAACATAACTTTTTCCTCCTTATTCGATGATTTCTTCTTGTAAATCTTGGTCTTTTTGTTGATTTTTGAGTTTTGCCATTTTAATCTTATAGATTAAGCCTAGTATTTGTATTGTTATAAGTGGTGTCATCGCGACCATTGCAACTACACCAAAGCCTTGAGTTGCAACGTTACCGCCAACTGAAGAACAAACACCGAGAGCAAGTGGCATTAAAAAGCTTGCCGTCATTGCACCCGAGGCTACGCCACCCGAGTCGAACGCGATAGCCGTAAACATTTCGGGAACAACAAAGGTTAAAATAAGCGCTATCAAATATCCTGGTATTAAGAAATACATAATGGAAATATTAAGCAATATTCTAAGCATTGCAAGCCCAACCGATACCGCAACGCCTATCATAAGGCTAAAACGGAGTGCTTTTTTAGGAATTGCACCCGAGGTAAGCTCAAACACTTGCTTTGTTAAAACGTGAACGGCAGGCTCGGCTGCAACTACGTAGTAGCCTATTATCATACCGATAGGAACTATTATCCATTTGTACGAAAGCTTTCCTATTGCCTCGCCCAAATATCTACCAACCTGTAAAAAACCCGTGTTAACGCCCGTTAAAAAGAGGACTAATCCAACGTAAGTGTATAAAACGCCGATTAAAATTCTTATTACGCTTTGCTTGGTTAGTTTACTACCAAAAATTTGGAATATAAAAAAGAAAGCGATAATAGGCGCAAGCGCGATTGCAACCTCTTCCATATACTTAGGAATAGCTTTACCAAATACGATAATTAAATCTTGCGAGTTGTTTATTACGGTTAAAGTTTCCGTGCTTCTTTCAATGCTTTCAGGCTTAAAGATAACGCCTAATATCATAACCGCTAAAATAGGGCCGATTGAACAAAGGGCAGTTAAACCAAAACCGTCCGTTTCAGCGCCCTTGTCGCTTCTAAGCGAGGCAACGCCCACGCCGATTGCTATAATAAAAGGAACGCTCATAGGCCCTGTGGTTACACCGCCCGAGTCAAACGCAAGCGGAATAAACGCAGGCGGAACGAATATCGATAGAACGAAGACTAGCGTATAGCAAATTATAAGTAGGTATGAAAGGCTTATTTTTAAAACAATTCTTAAAAAGGCAATAACCAAAAATACGCCTACGCCAACACCTATTGCAACTATAAGTAACCAAGAATTCATCGTTGCTGAAAGCTGGGTTGCAAGTACTTGTAAGTCGGGCTCGGAAATAGTGATGAGTACGCCCACTATAAAGCACACTAAAACGATTATCCATATTTTTTTCGAGCGCATAACAGACGTGCCTACGTATTCGCCAATAGGCGTCATAGCCGTATCCGCGCCGAGCGTAAATAAGCCCATACCCACTATTACGCAAAGCGCGCCTAATAAAAAGGCTAAAAACATACCGCTATCAAGCGGAACTATGGTAAAACACAACGCTAAAACTATTAAGGTTATAGGTAGAACGGAGGAAAAAGCTTCTTCTACTTTTTGTGAAATTATAGTTCTGTCTTGAAATAAAAAATGCGGTCTTTTTTTCACACCCGTTCTCCTTTACTATTAATTACTGATAAGTATAATAAATATAAGATTAATTGTCAATATAAAGTTTTGACTAACAGCTAAGCCGATACAAAACCCATTTAAGGTATTAGTTGCAAGTTGGGCTAGGCTCGCCTAGACGTGTGGTTGCGATAGACCTTTTTGGTCATTGCAGGCGCACGGCAACGGCAGAAACACCGCCCAACGCCGTAAATAAGCCCTTAAATAAATCGCTCTAACCAATTTAAATCAAGCGCCCAGCTATCCACCGTAGATAAATCTACGGTTTTTTTGGTAGCGGTTGATAAGGCGTTGATATAACCTTGATAATCGCAACCGTTTACCTTTTTAAAATGCTTGATAGCCTCGTCCTCAAAACCTAAAACTTGCGTTCTTGCAATGTGAATAACCGAGTGGCAAGCGTGGCATATCCCTATAACGTCAACTAGTTTTTGAACTTTTTTATCCTTGTCAAACTCCCATTTTTCATGCGCTTCGAGCCTTCGAGCAGGGCGACTGCAAATAGCGCATTTTCCACCCGCCCTCTCGTAGGCGTCGCGCCGAATAAAATCCCACGCTTTTTTAGAAAGTACGGTTCTTAAATTATTATAAAACGCCCCTGACGGCATTATCTCAAAATCAAGCTTTAACTTATCCATATTTATATTGTAAACTATTTTTTCTCTTTTTGCAAGTATAAATTTGTAAACAATATTACATAATTGTATTGACAAATTATTATAGCAGTGCTACAATTTAGTCAAAGGAGATATTACAAATGTCAAAATCGGTATACAGTTTATTACTAAATGACGAAGTTGTTGAGCTTGTTGATAAGCTCGCAAGGGTTAACGGGTTAAGCCGTTCTAATATGATAGAAAAAGTTTTAGCTAACGCGGTTGGGTACGAAACGCCTGAAATTCGCGCAAACAATATATTCGGCGAGATAGAAAGGTTACTTTCTCGCAGTAATACTATGCGGTATTTAGAGCAACCAAGCTCGTATATGGCGTCGATTATGAGCGCGCTTTCTTATAGGTATAACCCTGCAATTAGATACAGCGTAGAGCTTTTCCCCAAATCTTCGCATTTAGGGCAACTGAAAGTTACGCTTAGAACTCAAAACCCCACGCTTATCGAGCACATGAGCGACTTTTATAGGCTTTTTGCCTTTTTAGAAAAGAAATATTACAACGAAAACGCTCGACATATCATTGACGGTGCAAGGCTTACAAGGCTTTTTACCTTTACCGCCCAAACGGTTTCGACTAAAGAGCTTGCCGAGCATTTAACGGATTACGTAAAAGATTTCGACGAGCTTTTGAGCTTGTATTTTTCAAACCTTACAAATCCTACCGCCTTTTCTATTATTGAAAAGAAATTTCTAGACTTAAAACAAAATCGTATAATTATATAGGTGAATTATGAAAGCAAACAACTTTACTCAAAAATCAATAGAGGCAATCAACTCAGCAACTCAGCTTGCTAAAGAATACGGCAACCAACAAATTACTTCCCTTCACCTTTTAAAGGCACTACTATCTAGTGAACAAGAAATACCTTTAAAGCTCGTGGAAAAATCGGGTGCAAGCACGGCAAAAATCGTAAACGCGCTTGACGGCGAGCTTTCTCGCCTACCAAAAGTTTCGGGTGGAGAGCAATATTTATCTTCCGACCTTTCTTCCGTATTAGATACTGCTGAAAAGCAGGCAAAGGATATGAAAGACGAGTTTATCTCGGTTGAGCATCTTCTTTACGGCGTTGCTATTTCCGGTAGCGACAAGGCAAAACAAATTCTTTCAAATAACGGTATTACTCGCGATAAACTGCTTAAAGCACTTCAAGAGGTTAGAGGTAACGTTAGAGTTACTAGCGACAACCCCGAATCGACGTACGACGTTTTAGAAAAGTACGGCGTTGACCTAGTTGAAAGGGCTAAAAAACAGAAAATAGACCCCGTTATAGGTCGCGATGAAGAAATACGTAACGTTATAAGAATTTTGTCTAGAAAAACCAAAAACAACCCCGTGTTAATAGGCGAGGCAGGCGTTGGTAAAACGGCTATTGCCGAGGGGCTTGCCATAAGAATTATGAAAGGCGACGTTCCTCAAGGACTTAAAGACCGCAAGCTATTTTCACTTGATATCGGCGCGCTGATTGCAGGTGCTAAATATAGGGGCGAGTTTGAAGAAAGGCTAAAGGCAGTTTTATCCGAAGTTAAAAAATCAGACGGCGAAATTATTTTGTTTATTGACGAGCTTCACACTATCGTAGGCGCTGGTAAAACTGACGGCGCTATGGACGCAGGCAACCTTTTAAAGCCTATGCTAGCTAGAGGCGAACTTCACTGTATAGGTGCAACTACGCTTGACGAATACCGCAAATATATCGAAAAAGATCCGGCGCTTGAACGCCGTTTTCAGCCCGTTATGGTTGACGAGCCAACCGTCAACGATACCATTTCAATACTTCGTGGGCTAAAAGACCGCTACGAGGTTTATCACGGCGTTAAAATTCAAGATAACGCTTTAATTGCCGCGTCAAACCTTTCTAACCGATATATAACTGACAGGTTTTTACCCGATAAAGCTATAGATTTAGTTGACGAAGCGTGCGCGCTGATAAAAACGGAAATGAATTCAATGCCAGCCGAGATGGACGACGTTTCTAGAAAGATTATGCAACTTGAAATTGAACAAGCCGCACTTAAAAAGGAAACGGATAACCTTTCGATAGATAGGCTAAAAGACGTAGAAAAAGAGCTTGCGTCTTTGAAAGAAAGCTACGAACAAATGAAAGTTAAGTGGGAGGAGGAAAAATCGTCGATTACCTCCGTTCAAGACTTGAGAAAGCAAATTGACGATACTAACGCTCAAATTGAAAAAGCGGAAAGAGAATACGATTTATCCACCGCCGCAGAACTTAAATACGGCAAGCTACCCGAACTTAAAAAGAAACTTGAAAGTGCTGAAAAAGCACCCAAAGAAAATTCCCTATTAAGAGATAAAGTTACCGAGGACGAGATTGCCAAAATCGTTGCTCGCTGGACGGGAATACCCGTTTCTAAGCTGTTAGAGGGCGAGCGTGAAAAGCTATTATCTCTTGAAAAAATTCTGCACGAAAGAGTTATTGGGCAAGACGAGGCAGTTACTAAAGTTAGCGAGGCAATACTGCGTTCAAGGGCGGGCATTCAAGACCCTAACCGCCCTATCGGCTCATTTTTATTCTTAGGCCCGACGGGGGTTGGTAAAACGGAACTTGCTAAAACTCTCGCTAAAACGCTGTTTGACGACGAAAAGAATTTAATTCGCATAGATATGAGCGAGTATATGGAAAAGTTTAGCGTATCAAGGCTTATCGGCGCGCCTCCGGGATACGTTGGGTTTGAGGACGGCGGTCAGCTTACCGAGGCGGTTAGAAGAAAACCCTACTCCGTTATACTATTTGACGAAATTGAAAAAGCTCATCCCGACGTTTTCAACGTTTTATTGCAAGTGTTAGACGACGGCAGAGTTACCGACTCGCAAGGTAGAACGGTAGATTTTAAAAACACCGTAATCATTTTAACCTCAAACCTCGGCTCGCCCATAATTCTTGACGGGATTGACGATAACGGCGAAATCAAGCCTCAAGCAAAAGAGCAAGTCGAGGGGCTTTTAAAACAAAGCTTCCGCCCCGAGTTTTTGAATAGACTTGACGAAATAGTTTTCTATAAACCGCTAGCCAAATCTGAAATCAGCGAGATTGTTAAGCTTTTATTAAACAGCTTAAAAGAGCGTTTACTTGATAAGAAATTACACCTTGAAATTACGCCCGACGCTATATCTTACGTTATAGAAAACGGATACGACGGTATTTACGGCGCAAGACCGCTTAAAAGGTTTTTACAATCGCACGTTGAAACGCTTATCGCTAAAGAGATTATTAAAAGTAATATTTTACCCGAAAGCGTTTTGACGGTAGACCTTGTAGGAGGTGAGCTTACGGTTAACGTTTCACGTTAATAAAAAACACGGCGAAAGCCGTGTTTTTCTATGCTTTTTTGTTGTTTATAAGTTTTTGTACGCCGTAATAAATTCCGTATATAATTAAAACTACTAAATATACAGCTAAGGGGGTTAAAATCATTAAACTCCACTTGGGAATTATACCGTCGGCTACAAGACCGATATAGAATGCGTCTTCCTCAAGGAAGAACCAGTTATAATCTTCATACAAGCTATTGCCAAATTTTGCCCACAAAGTAATTATAACTAATAAAACTAAAGACTTCCACCAGTTTTTGATATCAGGCTTATAAATTTTAAGGGCGACGTTAAGTATACCCCACGCAAGGAGTACTCCGTGATAGAACATCGTTTGAACGGCTTGATAACACCAAGGCTCGCCACTTCCAATGCTTGCAGGATAAACTAAGTACATAAGCGGACCTACTATTGCAAGTAAAGAAACGGGCTCTAAGAATTTTTTGAATTTTTTATTAAACTGCGTAAATGCAATGATAGGGCAAAGCACGGTGCAAATGTGGAAAGGGAGTTTATCCATATTAAGCCCGTCACCATACACGAAATCGTGCATAAAAAAGTCAGATATATAAGATATGACTAAAGCGTAAACTAAAATATTAAGAAAAAGTTCCTTCTTTTGTTCAGACTTGTTTCTAAAAGCCCACCAGCCCCACACTATACCGCCTACTATCAATAAAGCGTAAACGATATGCGGGATTGAAAATGCAGTAACAGAAATACCCGTGTTAAAATGAGACGTTTCAAAAAGTTTTAAAAATAAATCTCTCATACAAACCTCCTTTGTAAAAGCTAAATCACGTAAATAGTATTATACTACTTATATAGATATATGTCAATCAACGTGATATGTTTTTAAAAATATCGAAATCCACACCAAGCAAAAAGACGTAATTAATGCATAGCATTGCATATCATCAAAACGGAGTTTTGTATATCACCAACACATAGTCTTGTATATAATCATTGCGAAAAAGTATACGGCCTTTGGCTGATGATAACTTGCTTCGGCGAGATATTCTCGTCACAGCAGATGATATACACGCTAAAGCGTGATGATATACCATTGCTTTCACAATGAATAAAAAAGCACTGCCTTAGCAGTGCTTTTTTGGTGGACTTGGGCGTGTGAAATACGCACCGAGGGCACCAAGTATTATTAGGGCTCCCGAAAATATTTTGTACAACAAAAGATTTTTGGGAAAAAGGAGAAGCCCGCTGTCTGTCGTGCTGTTTGCAGTAGCAAACTGCTGACGTAAGGCGGTGCTTCGACGTGGTGGGCGATCAGGGACTCGAACCCGGGACCCACTGATTAAGAGTCAGTTGCTCTACCAACTGAGCTAATCGCCCGATTAACCCGCCAACAAGTGGCGGGTTATTATGATGGTGATCCACCGGGGACTCGAACCCCGGACAACTTGATTAAAAGTCAAGTGCTCTACCGCCTGAGCTAGTGGACCATTACCATTGATATTAAGTTTTGGCTGGGGTGGCAGGATTTGAACCTACGAATACCGGAATCAAAATCCGGTGCCTTACCGCTTGGCGACACCCCAACGATAAATAATTGGGGCGAGAGATGGGACTCGAACCCACGACATTCAGAACCACAATCTGACGCTCTAACCAACTGAACTACTCTCGCCATATGGTACGCCAGAAGGGACTCGAACCCCTGACACCCGCCTTAGAAGGGCGGTGCTCTATCCAGCTGAGCTACTGGCGCATTTTGTGTTAGCAAGGTACCCTTCCTACGCTATTTTAAATGGAGCGGGTGATGGGAATCGAACCCACGTAACCAGCTTGGAAGGCTGGTGTTCTACCATTGAACTACACCCGCACTTACCGCACAATGCTATGAGATTATAACAAAATCCACGGCGGTTGTCAAACAAAATTAGCCTTTATTGTAAATTTTTTTACACTCTTTTAAGTAGCGGTATTATCTTTGCCTCAACCTCACCGTTTTTAACGGTAATAAAAGCAAAAGTTTCGCTTATTCCATAATTTGAAAGAGTGCCTGGGTTTATTAAAGTAATTCCGTCGCGCTTTTCAACTAACGGCTTGTGCGTATGCCCGAATAATACCGCTTGAACGCCTAATTTATTTGCAAAAGCAGTAAGCCTATCAAGGCATGACTTTACTCCAAATAAATCGCCGTGAACGGCTAAAAACCTAACGCCATCTACCTCGAAAAGAGCTTGTTTGCTTCCCCTTAACGTAAAGTCGCAATTACCTGCAACTTTAATAATTTTATCTTCAAACTCAAAAAGCTCGATTAAGTCGCCAAGCCCGTCCCCTAAAAACACTATTTTATCGCTCACGGAGCAATCGCCCAACAAGCGCGCCACGTTGCGCCTGTGTCCGTGACTATCTGAAAACGCAGTTATATACTTAGCCATTTAACCTTTCCTTTAAATCTTTAAGCGCGCGGTAGCGGTGACTTACTTTGTTTTTTTCTTCAGAACTTGCTATACCGAAAGATTTTTGAAGGTCGTAGCTATAAAAAATGCAATCGTAACCGAAACCGTTACTGCCTACTTCCTCGTGTAGAATTTCGCCGTGCGTTTCACCGTAACCGTCAACCACCTCGCCGTTTGCTTTATACAAAACTACACTAGAGGCAAATTTAGCCTTGCGGTTTTCAATGCCATCGAGCTTGTTAAGCAAATATTCACGGTTGAGCTTATCGTTGCCGTGCTCGCCTGCAAACCTTGCACTATACACGCCCGGCGCACCGTCAAGCGCGTCAACAAGCAAACCGCTATCGTCGGCAAGAACGTCTTTTTTAATCGCTTTTGATACCGTTTTTGCTTTTATAAGCGCGTTTTCGTAAAAAGTGTTACCCGTTTCTTCAATATCGCTGATAAAGCCCACCTCGCTCATAGGAATTACCTTGTAAACCCCACCGAGTATTGCTTTAATTTCTTCTAACTTTCCCTTATTTCCCGAGGCTACTACTAATTCTTTCATATCACAATCCTTTGTTTTTATTAAAAAATACAACATAAACGGCAGGCTGATAAGCGACGAGATTACGTCAGCAAGTGGCTGAGCGATTTGTATGCCTAAAAGCCCAAACGAGTTTTCAAATATTAAAAGTAGCGGAATAAACGCAAGCCCCGAGCGTAGCATTGACAAAAAGCTTGCCTTGCCCGCTTGAAAGGTGCTTTGAAATAGCATATTCGTAACGATAGATATAGGCATAAATATCACGCCGACAGACGCAATTTGAAGGGCGAGTTTGCCTATTTCTATAACCCTTTCGCTTTTTTGGAAAAGACTTATAATAAAGCTTGGAAATAATATTCCTGGAATAGACAGTATTGCCACTAAGCACGAGCCGAATAAAACGGTAAAGATAACGCTTTTTTTAACTCTGTCGTATTTTTTTGCTTGATAGTTAAAACAAGATACAGGCTGAAAGCCCTGCCCTATACCTAAACCCACGAAAGCAATCAAGCTTATGTATTTGTTAACTACGCCCATTGCCGCAATGGTCGCGTCGCCGTAAGGCTTTGAAATATTGTTAAGTATTCCGCCTGAAATGGAGGTTAAACCCTGACGAATAAAGGAGGGGAAACCCACTTTCATAAAGTCAAAATAATCGCGCGAGTTACGAGATATATATTTAGTAGATATTTTGCTTTGCGCAAATTTTTTATACATTACAAGCAAAATTATAAAGCTTACAAATTGAGAAAACGCCGTGGCAATACCCGCGCCAAGCACGCCCATTTTGAATACGG
Organism: Christensenellaceae bacterium; assembly: GCA_045536025.1. Taxonomy (GTDB): domain Bacteria; phylum Bacillota; class Clostridia; order Christensenellales; family Borkfalkiaceae; genus HGM11412. Next base: position 29,534 of record JAZSMT010000010.1, on the reverse strand, counting down.
GAACAAGCAAAAAGTCTCCGAAAATGTTGAGCAAACCGCCGAAGCCTAAGCCTATCATAGCGTAAAAAGCCTTGCCCTCGTAGCGCAAACAGTTGTTTAATACGAGCGAACCCATAATAAAAGGAGTTGCAACCATCACGCACGTGCCGTATTCTACGGCGTATGGAAGGATAGTTTCCGTGCTACCCAAAAGCCTCATAAACGGCGTTATGAAAATAAGCCCGAAAACGGCAAACAAAACGCCGACAGCTACGCCTAGATAAAATGCCGACGACACGAATTTTGACGCGCCTTTTATATCCTTATTGGCAAGATATTTTGAAACGAATACGCCCGCGCCGTGCCCAAACATAAACGCCACCGCTTGAATAATGCACTGAAGAGTAAATAGTATGCTTATAGCACCTTGCGCGCTTTCGCCTAGCGTTCCTACGAAATAAGTGTCCGCCAAATTATAAATGCTAGTTATAAGCATTGAAACGGTCGTTGGAATACCCAAGGTTATTATGAGCTTAGAAACGGGGGTTTCCGTCATTTTTTTGTAATGTAAACTCGCTTTATCCATACAATCAAAACTATACCATAATTATATGAAAAAGGCAATCACTTTAGGTGATTGCCGTAATTATTTACTTTTTTAAAGTATTTTCTTGATTTCTATACACCACGAACTTGCAATACAAAAATTCAAGCACAAAATTAGAAAGTAAAGTTATAACGAATACGATATTTCCGTCAACCCCGCCGTTTTCGGCAAGGTGGCCAAGCCAAGTTGATAACGGCGTAAAGATAAGATAGAATATAAACACCTTTGTCATTGCGACGGGAACGTTTGCAGCCGATTTAAAGGTGTAACGGCGATTAAAGGTGAAATTCCAAACCACCGAAAGGACAAGCGCGGGCAAATAAGCAAGCCAATAATCTAAATGCAAAACGTCGTAAAGCAGGGCGTAAACTACCGTTTCAATAACGCCTGCCGAAATTGAAAATAACGTAAATTTAACAACTTGAATAAAATTTTGTTTCTTCATATTTTTATTTTATCAAGTTTTAAATTCTTTTTCAATAATAAAACTCGAAAAAATAAATATTGTGCGATTGTAAAAGAAGCTAAATGGCTTTTTATTTGCTTGCACCGTGAAATATAAAGACGGCGTCCGCCTCACCATCGGGGATAAACGCGTCAACAACCTATTATAGATAGGTTTTTAAACTGCTTCAGAAACCTCCTCCGCTAGTGTTATTTTATCTATTCTACTGTTTCTATAATATAAAAGCAATTCGGCACATACCATTAAAAAATTCAAAACGTAAAATAACAGCACGTACCACTTTGAAGATATCTCCGCCATAAACACGGGATTAACAAACTTTGAAATTATGCCACATATATACCCCACGAAAACAAGAACTAAAAAAGCAAGATTTTTACCCTTGTTACTTCTTGCCTTATACGAGTGAACTACGTTTATCGGCCAAGAAAAGCCGAATAAAACTATCATAATTATTTCAAATATTTCAGCCATATTATCTTTCACTCCTTGAAACTTTTTACCTATGATAGCACGCGCTCGCATTATTGTAAATAATTAAATAAATTGCACCTGCTTTAACTTGACAGTTATAGTAAAACGTGTTATCCTCACTTAGGCAAGTAAATATTATCTAAGCTTTGATTTTTTCTTGCCAAGGAGTTAAAATATGGAAATACTGCAACTTAAATATTTTTGCGAATCGGCAAAATCGCAAAATTTTTCTAAAACTGCAAAGAAATTTTTCGTTCCTACGTCAGGCGTATCGCAGGCAGTTAAACGGCTTGAAAAGGAGCTTGGCGTAACGCTTTTTGATCATTACAGCAATAAAATCTACTTAAATGATGACGGAAAAAAATTCTATGATAAAGTATCTCACGCGCTTGAGCTTTTAGAGACGGCTGAGGCGGAAGTTTCTGATAAAAACCCCGAGCTTAACGGTGATATAAAGCTTATATGCCTAAGTAATCGCCGAACGGTAACTGCTGCGATTGAAAGGTTTATAAGCGACTATCCTAAAGTTAATTTCGAAATACACCACACGGTAGAGGGAGTCGATAATTTTGACGTTTTTATTTCAGATATTTGCCCCACGCCTTATAGCAAAAAAATACTAGTTGTTGACGAAGAAATTTGCATAGCTATAAACAAAAACAATCCGCTATCGAATAAGCGTGTAACCGTATCCGATTTAGAAAAGGAGCGTTTTATATCTATGCCCTACGGTTCAAGCATTTATAAAATTCTGCTTAGAATTTGCCAAAGCGCAGGCTTTACTCCCAACGTAAAAATTCAAAGTGACGACCCTTTTTACCTTAGAAAATACGTTGAAATGGGCTTAGGCGTTGCACTCGTTCCATCAAAATCGTGGGGCAATTTGTTTATGGACAACGTAGTTGTCAAACCCCTTGGAAACGTCAAACGCAAAACGTACGCCTACCTCCCACAAAACAAACACGTCAAAAAATCTGTAGAAAAGTTTTTAAACTACCTTACGGAACAATAAAAGTTAAGCGTAATATCGTTGAGCGAAAGCCCCCATCGTTTGAGGCAACGCCTCAACGCCGTTCATTTGTGTGGCAAACAAAAACGATGTTTCACCTTTCGTCATAAATGAAAAAATCCAAGCCAATCGGCTTGGATTTTTTTGGATAGGGTGAAGAGTAATTCCTTATAATAAGGGGAGCGTCAACGCAGTTGACGAGAGGTGCGCGCCCTGCTAAGGGTAGCCCCAGAGGGGCATATTTCGTAACTAGCCAACAAAAAAAGCACAAAAATCATTAAAAATAGCTCATTTTGCCGCCTTTTGAATTTTTACTCCCCAATGCAAAATTTTTCACTCCCCAAATAAATGTATAGCGGATGCGATACTTATTTTATTACATTAAAAAACTAATCAACACAGCAGTCGGATTTTTTTGGTTGGTGACTTTATCGGGACTCGAAGCCTTTTTAAGACTTGCGGAAAGCCCTATAAATAAAGGGATTCAAGAATTTCTTCCCCAAAACTTACCCGTTTTATAAACAATCAATTTTTTCATCCAATAAGCTTTGTATTATATCTACATTTAATAAGTGTTTAATTGAAACTAACACATAATTGTGTTATTTATTAACGGTATTAGGGTTAAGTGCCATAATATCATTTTAATTGCATATTAGAGAATTAATCTGTTTCTATTTTTCAGCAGCAGAATAGATTTTATTGTCCTTTAACAACTGTAACTGAAATTCGTTTGGAGCGAGTCCCGTTTCTCTTTTGAATACCCGACAAAAATAGGAGTGGTCGTCAAAGCCACAGGCTTCTGCAATCTCGTTGATACGCAAATATCCGTCCTCTTTTTTGGACAATAGTTGCTTGGCGAGCGTCAATCTTTTTTGTAATAGAAATTTGGACGGGCTTATTCCGTGTTCCTTGATAAACAGTTTCCGAAGATGTTCTTTTGATAAATGTATCAATTTATACGCATCGTCTAAATTAAACGTCGGTTCTGTGTAATGATTGATGATTTCGTGGATGATAATCTGTGTAATGTTGTATGCGTCGGACTGTTGGATTAAGCGGTTTAGAAACGCTTCAACAGAGTTGGTAAACGCAAGATTGATGGGATGATTTACGGGTAATTGGTGAAAATAACGGTAGGTGAGCTTCAAAACCGCATAAAAATCCTTACTGGAATCGGAGGCGGGAATTAAAATAGGGGCTTGAATTGACGGCGACCAGTCCTCGATGGTGAAGTGGATATTTTTGAAGCCGACGGAAGAATTATTAATATGTTTGACGTTGGGCGGGATGCAGATCATCTCGCCTTTTTTATATTCAAGCATGTGTTTGTCTTCTGTTTCAATCGTGCCTACGCCTTCCGTTACGTAGATAATTTCCCAATAATTGTGTTTGTGGGATTTTACTGTAAAGGTTTTAAGATGTTTTTCAATGTAATTGATAATGGCCATAGTTACCTCGATTAAAGTTTTTGCCTTATATCGTTTCGCTTAAAGACAGTATACTAAAAAAAAGAAAATAATGGCAAATGTTTTTACGCCAAAATCTAAAAAGTCCAAGATTTTCACTATTTTATCCAAGTGAATTTAATTGGTGAGAATCGTTTGTATGTGATACTATATAAGTGTAGTATGACGAAATATGCTTACGAGTATTCACGCGGGAGCTTTTGACGTCAAACGACGAATATCGCGGGGCTATATCGTAATTGGAGAAAATATGCTATATTTAGTGATTACCGATAAAAATAAAATCGTTAAATTCAAGGCGCAAGGGAGCGAAATTAGAGATACGTTTATAGGCGAGTTAAACGAAGAAGATAAAATTGATATTCGTCTAGACGGAACGAATACGCTTGCCGTTCAACTAGATCCGAGCTTGCAGGAAAGTCTTGTCTATTGCCCGAATAAGAGCTTTACGTTTACGATTCCCACGGCGCGTGAGTTGAAAATGGGGTACGCACCAAATGCATTTCAAGGGGAACGGCATTTTCTATCGGCAAGGGAAGTAGAGGATGACGAATTCTACGAAGAACGGAATATTGCGCTAAATTCTCACGATTTACGGCGTAAAACGGGCGGTTATCCGCACGCAAGCGCAAACTTTGTTACAAGAGAAGAACCTTGTTTTTATGAGCGCAACGCCATAGACGGGGAAAAGAATAACCAAGGTCACGGCTCCTACCCTTTCCACTCGTGGGCGGGCGGCGCGAGAAACGATTTAGAATACACGCTTGATTTCGGCAGAGAAGTAGAAATTGAAAAATTAGTATTCTATCTCCGTGCAGATTTCAAGAAAGAACACGACGGTTTGCCGCACGATAGCTACTGGAAGAATATAGACGTGCAATTCGACGACGGGGAAGTGCAAAAATGTTCATTTGAAATGGATAGGACAATGTTCCCGAACGAAGAAAATAAAAAAGGGCAAGAAATCGTTTTAGAAAAGCCCAAGACAACAAGAAAAATAAAATTATTCAATTTTACACAAGTCACGGAAATTTTAGGATTTGCTGCATTGACGCAAATCGAAGTTTACGGACGGTACATAAAGGAGGATTTCAGTAAAATGGAAGTAAGACAAGCAAGCAACGCAAAGGATGTGAAGCATTATACGACGGAAAGATTGAGAGAGGAATTCCATATCGCAAATCTTTTCACGAAAGATAACGTGCGTATGGTATATAGCCATATAGATAGAATCATTACAGCAGGACTTATGCCCGTAAGACAAGTATTAAAGCTTGAAGCAGGCAAGGAGCTTGCGGCGGAGTATTTTCTGCAAAGAAGAGAAATGGGCTGTATAAATATCGGCGGAAAGGGCATTATCACGGTAGACGGCAAAGAATATGAAATGAACCCCAGAGATGGTATGTATATCGGTATGGGGAACAAGGAAATCACGTTTAGAAGCACAGATGAAAACGCGCCTGCGAAATTCTATATTTCTTCCTGCCCTGCACATACTAACTATCCCACGGTGAAGATTGACATTACCAAGGCAAAGAAAGTACCCTGCGGTAGCGTAGAGGAGTGTAATAAGCGCGTAATCAATCAGTACATACACCCCGAAGTCATCAAGAGCTGTCAGCTTGCAATGGGCTTGACGCAATTAGAGGTCGGTTCAAACTGGAACACTATGCCTTGTCATACGCACGACAGAAGAATGGAAGTGTATATGTACTTGGATATGGGCGAAAACGACGTGGTATTCCATATGATGGGCGAACCGACGGAAACGCGCCATATCATTATGCATAACGAAGAAGCGGTGATATCGCCGTCTTGGTCTATTCACTCTGGCGTAGGCACAAAGAATTATTCGTTCATTTGGGCGATGTGCGGTGAAAACCAAGAATTTACCGATATGGACCATATTCAAACGAAAGATTTGTTATAAAAAGATTTGTTATAAGGAGAGAGAAATATGTTTAATTTGAAAGGTAAAGTTGCACTTGTAACTGGCGCAAGCTACGGTATTGGTTTTGCAATCGCAAAAGCATTTGCAAACGCAGGCGCAACGATTGTTTTTAACGATATAAAACAGGAATTTGTTGATAAAGGCTTGGCGGCTTACGAGGCAGAGGGTATTAAAGCGCACGGCTACGTTTGCGACGTAACGGACGAAGACGCGGTGAGCGAATACATAGCAAAAGTAGAAAAAGAAGTGGGCGTAGTCGATATTCTCGTCAACAACGCAGGGATTATCAAGCGTATCCCTATGCACGAAATGAGCGCGCAAGAATTTAGACAAGTTATTGACGTGGACTTGAACGCTCCCTTCATTATGTCGAAAGCGGTTATTCCGTCTATGATAAAGAAAGGCGGTGGTAAGATTATCAATATTTGCTCGATGATGAGCGAGCTTGGCAGAGAAACCGTTTCCGCGTATGCGGCGGCAAAGGGCGGACTTAAAATGCTCACGAAGAATATTGCAAGCGAATACGGCGAATACAATATTCAATGTAACGGTATCGGCCCTGGGTATATCGCAACGCCGCAAACCGCGCCTTTAAGAGAAAAACAAGCAGATGGTTCTCGTCATCCTTTCGACAGCTTTATTATTGCGAAAACGCCTGCTGCGCGTTGGGGTAATCCCGAAGATTTAGCAGGCCCTGCGGTATTCTTGGCAAGTGAAGCGTCAAACTTTGTAAACGGGCATATTTTGTACGTGGACGGGGGCATTTTGGCGTATATCGGCAAACAGCCTAAATAGTAAGAAAGAAAGGATATGAGTTACGAGAATATTATTAAAGAAAGTCAAAAATGGATAGATGAAACCTGGGAGAAATTAGATAATAAACTGTCGCGCACGTCTGTAAAAAGCCGTGATAAAATTCCCTATTCTACTAAAAATGGGGAACACGATACGCATACGAACGGAGAAGATATTCTTTGGTGGACGAACGGTTTTTGGGGCGGCCTTATGTGGCTTATGTACGAAGGCACGAAAAAGGATTGCTACAAAGCAACGGCGGAAACTTCCGAAAAGTTGATGGACGGCTGTTTTAACTATATGGATAGACTGCACCATGACGTTGGGTTTATGTGGCATATTTTAAGCGGCGCTAACTACCGTTTAACGGGGAATCAAGATTCGCGCAACCGTAATTTGTTAGCGGCAATGACGCTTATGAGTCGTTATAACGTAGAAGGCAACTTTATTCGTTCTTGGAACGAGGACGGCACGATAGACGTTTCCGGCTGGACGATAATCGATTGTATGATGAATTTGCCTCTACTCTATTGGGCAAGTCGTGAAATTGGTGATACGCGATTCAAAAAAATTGCTATGCGCCACGCCGATATGACGATACGCGACCACGTTCGCCCTGACGGTTCGGTAAATCATATCGTTGTACACGATACAAAAGTGCCTGATACCGTTATTGAAACGAAGGGTGGACAAGGCTATGCAGTCGGTTCAAGCTGGTCGAGGGGCTGTGCTTGGGCGTTGTACGGATTTGTTATATCGTATATCCATACCAAGGAGCAAAGATATTTGGATACGGCTAAAAAGGTTGCGCATTATTTCATTGCAAACGTAGCCAACAGCGACTGGCTGCCCTTGTTGGATTTCCGTCAACCTGAAACGCCCGTATATTACGATTCTACGGCAGGTGCAATTGCTGCCTGCGGTTTGATTGAAATTGCAAAAATTTCTCCCGAGTTCGAAAAAGATATATATTTATCCGCGGCGATAAAAATGATGAAAGCCATGGAAAAGAATTGGTGCGATTGGAGTGAAAACGAAGATAGCATTTTGCAAATGGGTAGCGAAATGTATACATGCGGTATACACAAACCCATTATTTATGGAGATTACTTCTTCGTTGAAGCCGTTTTAAAATTAAAGGGTTCGGAGTTTTTTCCTTGGTAATAAAACCGTGTAGCGGCATAAGGAAACGGAATTTAACACCGTAAGAGCAATTATTCAATTTGAAGTGTGGTATTACGAGCACGATTCCTTTATGAATAACTTGCAAGAATATTTAACGCTTGCCAAATATGGAAAAATTCTTTGAAAAATTGCGTGAAGAATACGGTAGACCGCTTATCAATAACGAGTGGTTAAACCGTTTGAGAAAAAACGATATTGCTGAAATCTTTCCGCAAGAAATTGAAATCATTAAACGTTTTTGTAAGCGCGCAGACGAGCGTGATTTGAAATAAAAATCCATTGGATCTATTAACGTACATGAAAGAATATGAAAAAACTCCCGTTAAAACGGGAGTTTTTCGTTATAAAATTTTGATTTCGTTTTCTGAAATTTGTATTTCCGTTAGTTCAGGATGTTCGGAAACCGAGTTGGGAGCGTGGCAGCGGTGGTAAAGATTGCTTTCTCCGCGGAACGTTGCAAAAAGATAATATTTTCCGTTGATGAGATGGAGTTCGGGAGCCCAAAAATGTCCCGTGCCCCAAAACGTTTCGTTCGTGGAAAAAATAATGCCGCCGTATTCCCAATTTTCCAAATCTGTGCTTGTATAAACGTCAAAATGCGTTTGGTTAGAGCGATTTTTGACGGAGCCGTATAATTAATAAGTCTTCGTTTACTTATCGGCAAAGATAAACGGGGCGCCAAAAGGAATATCTTTTAAAAACATGGCTTCACCTTTTTTAAATAAACGGACGGCGATCAAGCACAAGCTTTAAAGGATAGTCCGTTTCAATTTCGCCGGGGAGCGCAAGTTGCAATTCGGCAAGCGCGCAAACGCAACCGAACAGCATATGTAAATCGTTCCAACCATTGTGCGTTGCATAATCAAGTCCGTTTAAGTATTCGATATACCCTTTGGCAAAATCACGAAGAAGTGCTTTTGCTTCGTCTACGCGATAGCCTTCTTGCGCGCTCGCTCTGTGCAACGTATAAACCCAATCGATTTCTGAAAAACAAATGGCTTTTCCGAAAGTCGGTATAAGCTCCGTTTTTTCTTGATACAGCTTAATACAGGTATCGACTAATGTTTTCGCTTGCGGTATCGGTTGATGCGCAAAGACGAAGTTGAATAAGTAATGGAACCAACCGTTCAAATGGTGCGAAAGGGGTTTTACCTTTTGTTGAATTGAACCAGGGTAGCTCATACCGTATTCTTTGTCCGTATGTTCTACGAGCCAATCGAAATACCATTTTTGCCATTCTTTGGAAGCGTTCCCGGTAAGGACGAACGCCGCGAAAACCCCTGCGCCTTGATGGGCTTGCCCCCAAGGTTCGTTTACCCAATCCAATCCGTCGAGCAGGGCGTATAAGCCTTCTTTGGTTTTGTATTGTTCAAGCGCGAGAAAGGGGCGTAAGGGGGCGGCGTCGAAAAGCTCCAAGGCGGCGGTGCAATGCGCTGTGCAATGAATAGGGTGATGCGTACCTTCGTCGAACAGTCCGTTTTCGTGTTGAAAATCTTGCAAAGCCTTTACGAGCGCGGCGCGTTTTTTTACGTCGCGCTCAAACGCGCCGATTGTATAGAGGATATTTGCGGCGTCCGCGCATCCGTATTCATTCGTGCCCATTTTTCTCGTATCCTGTTCGTTTTGGACGAGGTAACGCTTATAGTTTCCGTCGTCGATACGATGATTTTCAACTGTTGCATGAATTTGCTTGATAAGTGGTTGGATATTCATAAAATTTCTCCTATATTTATTTTTTTACAAATATTATAATAAAGATTTTAGTTTGTCCTTTTCGCGATCTGATTTTTATGCTCGGAAGGGGCTTTTTCCATTATTTTTTTATAGATAGTGAAAAAGTTTGAATAGTTATCGTAGCCGATAATTTTGGCTGCTTCATTTGCGGGAATATCGTTTGCGATTTGCTCCGAAGCGTATACCATTTTCTTTTGCAAAATGTATTGCTTAATGCTGATATTCATTTTGCTTTTGAAAAGGTGTGAAAGCGTACTTTTTGAAAGAAAAACGTTCGTGGAAATATCGTCGAGCGTGATTTGCCTGGTGATATTGGAATTGATATAGCATACGACTGCTAAATCATCATATTTTGTTCTCATTTCTTCAATCTTTCCTGCCTTTACCATATGTGCCATAGGACAATCGGCACTAACGTCCGGCATTAAAACTTTCTTATTAGGATTGAGTATCTTTGCGCTTTCGCCCATAAAGCCTACACCGCAAAATACGATTACGTCTGCATCGCTATTTTTTGCTATCTTTGCAAGATAGAAAGAATCCCCTACGTAATCTGCAACTTCTTGTATTTCAGAAGGTGCATAGTAATGCGCAAGTATAATTGCGTTTTTCTTTTGGTTCACGGATTTTATTTTCCGCACCCACTCTCATTTGAAAACTACTCGTACAAATAATTTTATTATTTGATATTATAGCACTTATGATTACGTCTGTCAATTTTACTGTAAAGTTTTAGAAAAGTTTTTAGAAAAAATGGCTTATGATGATTTCATAAGCCACTATATTACTATGCTTTAATCCTTTTAAGTTTCTTTGTGTTAAATATGCTCGTATATATATATCGCTTAAAACACTTTCCTTACTTATTAAAATTAACAGTAATGGTTGTTCCCACTCCTATATCGCTTTCAATAGATAATTCGGCTTTATACAATGCGCAAATATGTTTTACGATTGCAAGTCCTAAACCCGTACCACCTGTTTTTTTAGAGCGAGATTTATCTACACGATAAAATCTTTCGCCACCGTTCCTTCGTAACCCGTTGAACAATTCAAGGGGATTATCTCTTTAGGACCTCCAAGCAATCACACTACAAGATCGATAAGATGACACCCTAAATACTGCATCATACCACCCTGAAAGAAACCAAGCCAATCACGCTTATCTTTTGGACGAAAACAACTCATTTCAGCATCAATAGAATGAATTTTTCCAAGTTCCCCGTTCTTAACTCGTTCAAACGCATTACGGATAAGTAGATTAAAGCGATACATATAACGTTTTACCTGAAAGCAGTATCACGCCTGCCCTTATGTATTTAGAAAACTATTATACCAAATCTTGCAAAATTGACGAGCTTGCCGCCCTTTGGTATTTAAGCCCGTCAAGGTTTTTCTATCTTTTTAAAAAACACGTCGGCTGTAGCCCCATTACTTATAAAAATAAAATAGCCATACAAAAAGCCTCGCACGCTTTGCTGTTGCGTAAAGATAAGAGCATAGAATCCATTGCGGTTTAATACGGCTTCACGTCACCGATTTATTTCAGACGATTATTCAAGAAACTAACGGGGAAAACGCCCTCACAGTATCGAAAAGAAGAACAATTGATTTAATCTTATAACACCGTATAATTTAAACTTGTTAACAATATCGCACTCTTATCGTACTATTATTCTAATTTCAAGAAAAAAGATATTTTTGCTGTTTTTGCGTATGAATTCGAACTCTTGCAAAAATGAAATCCTTGCTGACGCAAGGATGAAATCAACAAGGCTGATGAAATCTTCGGCTTTGCCTCAGATGAAATTAAATCCACCCATCCGCCGTCGAGGCGGATTTCACCCAACGAAGTTGGATTTCATCGCCGAAGACGATTTCACCCACCCAAAAGGGTGGATTTAGTTGAAAACGACAAGTTTCTATCGAAACTTGTCGTGTTCTTGGCTGGGGTGGAGAGATTTGGACTCCCGCATGACGGAGTCAGAGTCCGTAGCCTTACCGCTTGGCGACACCCCAATGCGATAATTATAATAACAAATATTTAATCAAAAAACAACTCTTTTGACACTTTTTTGTGATTTTTTTTGCGATATAAATAAGCAGAGGCATTTCCCCCTGCTTATACAGCGTTTGTTTTTTCACTATCCATATCACAATCTTTAGTGCATAGATAAAGTAAGGCGGTATCAAAGCGCGCGTCGTGCGCTGAAAGGCTACCTTCTCCAAACAAGTCGATACATTTTTTAGAAACGTCGTATGTATATATATCTAAAAATTCGGCAACCTCTGAAAGCTTGGGGTATTTATAACCACCGCTTTTTCTAGGTAGTTTTATTATCGGAGTGTAATATTTCATACTATCGAAGATAAGGTTGTATTTAAAAACTTCGTTTAGGTAGGAAAACTCCGCCGTTAAAAAGGCAAGGTCGAATTTTACGTTGTGCGCGACTATTACGTCGGCGAGCGAAAAGTCTAAGGCTATTTCGTCAGCGTGATCGGAAAAGGTTTTACCGCCCGATAAAACAGCCAACTTTTCCGCAGAAAACCCGTGTATTTTAACAACTTCAGGAGGAACGTAATCAACGGCAAAGAAAAAGTTTTTAGCAGTGACGTTTTCGCCATCTTCTAAAACGTAAGATAATTGAATTATTCTCCCTGGGGTAAGCCCCGTCGTTTCGGTATCAAAGTATATAGTCATAATTATCCTAACTCGCGTAAAACGCGATTTTTTTAATCAACATTGAAAGCTTTTCAGATAGTACCGCCCTCTCGCCGTCAGTCGGTTGACGAGAGATAAAGTTCATAAGGTAAAGCTCAAGCTCCTCTATTTGGCTGTAGTCGTTTTCAGATAAATTTTTTTGTTTGAGCTCGCATATCAAACTTTTTACGTGCGAAACGTCTAAATATCCGGTATAAATTTCGCCTTTAAAATAATGCTCGTACGGCCTTAGTTTAACGGTAGAAACCTCCGTTTTTTCACCGCTTTCTTTTTCTGAAAAAACCGAGGCTTTTTCAGGGGCTTTTTTACCTTTATCACGCCTTGCAATCGAGCACACCAGCATATAAAAAATAATAGCTAGCGCAATTATTACCGTCATTACGGTATACACGCTTTTAGGCGTTTCAAATAAAAGTTTCTTTCCAAAATAATCTTCAACGGCAAAGTACGCCGTTACGACTACGTTTAATAAGTTATAGCAAAAATAATAAACGGTATCTCTTTTTCTTTGCGAAAACAAACAAACGGTAATTTCAATTAAAAATATAAGCACGAACGACAGCGTTAATGCAACTACCGCAAGCGAGGCGTAAACGCCAATCTCACTCGATAAAAACCCCACGGCAAATTTTATACTTTCAAGCATAATTTAACCTCCTTTTTTACAAAAAAGATTATTGCCTGAAAGTTATTAAACTATACCGATATAACGTTTTCCTTTAAAACGTTTATAATAAACTTTTCCTTCACCTTAACGCCAAGTATTTTTTCAAGCGCGTAAGCGTAGAGTTCAAGCTGAGTTTTATACGCATTTTTGAGGTCGTTATCGCTTTCTATCGTAGAAATTTTATAATCAATAAGAACCGCCTCGTCCCCTTTTATAGCAACGAGGTCAAGTATTCCTTGAATTAAAACCTCACCATCAACGTTTTTATTTAAAAGCATTTTTGCAGGAACGAGCTGGCAGAACTTGCGCTCTCTATACAAAGCGCAATCCTTAATATCTTTAAAAATTTTAAGTTTTAAAACCCTATCGACTTTATCTACGTCAATAAGCTGTTTTTGGCTTTCGCTCATAAGATTGAGCTTTACAAAGCTATCGAGGTCTTTTTGCGCAGAATAATTATAAAAATCAATAAGCTCGAAAAATCTATGGTAAGCCGTTCCCGTTTCGCTACTTGAACTGCCGAAAAGGTCGGTTCTTTTATAATACTCGTCGCCCGATTTGTTAACGTCGGATACCGAGCTTTTAACGGGAATTGATATCTCGCTTTCAAAGGGATATTCATACGATAGGTTTTTTGCAATCTCACTTGCAAAATCTTCGCCCGACGGAACACCCGCTACGGTAGTTCCATCTAAAACGCCGTCAAGGTAAATTTCGGTAGGCTGGTAAGTAATCACGGGTGCTTGAGAAGAATATAAAAAGTCGCTCATGCGGTTTATATCAAAAACGCTTTTCCCTCCCTCTAAATCTTTGCCGTTTACAACGACGTGAAGGTGGCATTTCGCACGCGTAAGCGCTACGTAGAAAAGCCTTAGCTCCTCTACCGCAGACTGAGCTTTTTGCCTATGCTTGATAAGGGCGCGAACGGCGTTTTCACTAACCGTCATATTGTCTTCTACGTAACTTTTAACTGCAATGCCGTAATCTCTTGAAGATATAACGTTGCCTCTTCTATCGGCAGTGTTAAACGCCTTTGACGTGCCTGCCACTATAACGACGGGGAACTCTAACCCCTTAGAGGCGTGCATAGTCATAACCTTAACCGTATCCTCGCCGGAAGATTCTGAAACGGTCAACTCCTCAAGCACGTCTTCAACGAGGCTTTCAAACTCTGAAATCTTTAGTTTTTTGCCGTTTTGAACGCTTTCACTTAAAAATCTATCTATTCTTTTTGCGCGCTGACTGCCGTACGGTGACGCCATTATTTTTGCAAGATATCCCGTTTCTTTTATAATTGTAGTTAACACCTCGTCCACACTCAAAAACTCGGCTATAAGGCGTTTATCATTAAGCCACTTTACAAAATTTGCCGTTTTTTCGCCAAGGTCAGTCTGAGATTTAGAAACCGTTTTAACACACTCGTAAAAGCTAAGCTTTGAGCTTGCTCCACCCAAAATTCTAATATTTGCAAGTTCATTTTCGCTAAAGCTAAACAAATTAAGCATACACGAAGCAAGGGGAACGTCGCGCTCGGCGCAACAAAGTAGTGATATAACGTTCACAAGCACCTTAATTTCAGGGTAATTAGCGATGGAAGTTTTTACGCTTGACGATACCGGCACTCCAAGCTCAGTTAGTCCCGAAACTATCTCGTCGGCAAGCCTAGAGCCTGCACCCACCGAACGTAGCAGTATACAAATATCGCCAAAACTAACCTTCTTGTTTTGTTTTAACGGATCTTTTTCTTTAACGTCGAAAAAGGGTTTTGAAAGGGCGTCGCCAACGAGTTTTATTACCAGCTTTGCCTCGGCTGAAAGCTCTTTGCTTTTTTTATTTTCGGTTGAGTTTTTAACCGAATATATTCCGCGTTTTGGCAACTCTTTTTCAGCATTTTCTTCTTTTAAAATATGATGGATATAAGCACTTCCCTCAAATTCGCCGTAACCGCCACCGTATATCATAGGATTTTTACGATAGTCCGTTCCGCCAAACTCTTCGCGCATTACGGGCGAAAAGATACCGTTTACGGCGTTTATGACCTTTTTCGCGCTTCTAAAATTATTATCTAGCGATATAGCCGTTCCCTCTCCACCCATAAAGCGGTCGTACTTGTTTTTAAAATACGTGGGGTTACAACCTCTAAAGGCGTAAATACTTTGTTTGCTATCTCCAACGAAAAAGGCGTTTTGATTAGAAATTAAAGTTATAATTTCCTCTTGAACGGCGTTTACGTCTTGATATTCGTCAACGAAAATATATTTGTATGTTTTTTGAACTTCTTCTCTAACTTCTTCATTAAGTAAAAGCTTAAGAGTGAGCTTTTCAAGGTCGTTAAAATCAACGGCGTTTTCCTCGCTTTTTACCCTTTCGTACTCTTCGCCGTACAGCTTTGCAAGGTTAAAAAGATTTTTAACCGTTTTCTCGCTTGATTTTACCTTAGCCTCCTGCTCGTTAAGAGGCACGCTAAACACGGCTGACAAATCTTTTATCCACCCTCTAAATTCTTCAACCGCGCTTTTGAGTAGCGCTTGCTCTTCAACCTGCTTGCTTTTTCCAAGCGGTAATGAAAAGCTTACGCCGTTTAACCTTTCAAAATAATCAAAATAATCGCTCGCACTTATAAGTCCGTTACAAATTTCTTTAAGATTTTTAGAATAATTTTTGCGTAAAGCGTCGTCAATAAATAAATCTTCTAGCTCTTCAAATTTAAGCTTGTAATTTAAAGCTACGCTTTTAATTTCCTCGCTGAACTCGATGTTAAGCAGGTCAAAAACGCCGTGATAGGTGTTAAGCGTTTTTAGTTCCACTTTATCAATACTACCCTCGTTTTGGCAGTAATCGTAAAGTTCTTTAACGGTTGATTTTAAGCCCTTATCCGTCCTGCCTGACGAAAATGCGGGGA
This sequence comes from Christensenellaceae bacterium, assembly GCA_045536025.1. Taxonomy (GTDB): domain Bacteria; phylum Bacillota; class Clostridia; order Christensenellales; family Borkfalkiaceae; genus HGM11412. The sequence continues at coordinate 13,574 of JAZSMT010000010.1, read as the reverse complement.
TAAGAGTTAAAAAGTTTTCGTCTTGAAGGTCGTAAAGTCGTTCGAACAAATCGTTAACCGCCCTTTCTTCAAGGCGCTTTTTCTCACTTTCGTCTACAACTCTACTTGAATAATCAACACCTAATAGATAGAAATATTTTTTTATTAGCTTTGAACAAAAAGAGTGTATCGTGGATATATCCGAACCGTTTATCTGCTCAAGCTCCTCCTTGAGCCTTTCCTCGCCTGTTGAAAGGTATTTTTTAGTGAGCGCGAGCTTTAACTTATCTTTCATCTCCTGCGCGGCAAGCTTGGTAAAGGTAACGGCTAAAATCTCGTCAACCTTAACGCCCTCTTCAATTATTAAACGGATAATCCTCTCTATTACAACGAAGGTTTTACCCGAGCCAGCCGATGCCGAAACGAGTGCGTTACCAATGCCGTGCATTATCGCCTTTTGTTGCATGGGCGTTAAATTATTTTTCTTATCCATTGTCGTTTTCCGCCTTATTGCCTAGTTTTTCACACTCATCAACTGCTTGTATTACGGTTGTTTTCGTAACGTTATTAACCTTTCTATAAAGCCCTCCCTCGCCACTTGAAAATCCACACATACCGCCGTATGCGCAATAGTTGCACGCGCTCTCATATGGCGACGGCGTGCAATAGCCCGTGCGAATTTCATCAATGCAGGTTTCAGAAACTTTAATTGAGTATTTAAGGTATTTTTGCATATCTTCTTCTGATAAAACGGCTGAATTTTTATAGGGCTTACCGTCTTTACCGAGCGCTATGCTTACTATTTGCGAACGCCTATCTTGCTCAATATTTATATCGGTTGCCGATATAATTTCACTGCTATCTACCGTTTTCCCGCGCATAGTGTACGTTTCTTCCGTTTCAGAATATCCGTCTTTTACGGGGTAATAGTATGCACCTGCCGGTTTTTTACCCCCTATTGTAAAGGCGTTCATATAAAGATACAGTTGAAGTTTATTGCCGGTATAAAAGCTTTCCTCGCTTGATGAAATTCTGCCCGATTTATAGTCTATTATTCTAACGTAATCGCCGTATTCGTCAACTCTATCAACCACGCCCTTTACAGAAATTTCTCCGCTTTTCGCGCTTAATTTAATTGCGGGCACGTCTTGCCCGTTTCCAAATCGTTTTTCAAAATATTTCGGGGTAAAGTTAGAGTTTTTAAGCGATTTATACACGCTAAAGCACACCCTTTTGCACTCAGTTTGTAGCCTTGATAGGGTGTATTGAAGTTTAGAGGAATTGAGATATTTTTTATAATTATCGTCGCTAATAATTTGCTCAAAAATTTCTTCAACTAGCTTGTCGCTTGAAATTTTATCGCAAACTTTATCTATATTTTTAACGTAGTTTTCTTGAACGGTGTGAAGTAGCGTACCCGTTTCGTTTACGCGAATTTCCGAGCTTTCCGTTTCCTTAAGCTTTAAAACGTTAGACGCGTAGTTTTTATACGGACAACTAAAATAACTCTCTAACACGCTAGCGCTAATTTCGCCACCTTTTATGCTGAGATTATCCCCCTCGTTAACGTATCTATCGGGTGATTTCTCTTTCAAAAGCTCGTCGGCTTTTTGCTTTAAATTATCTAAGCTAAGAATTTCAGTAGCCTTATAAAAAGAGGCAACTTTATCAGCAGTAACCCTATCGCCGTTTTTATAGTCTTGATACAGTTTAGCAATTTCTATAAGAGAAGTGTTCTCGTTTGCAAACGCACGTGCCTCGTTTTCTATATAGTTAGAAGTGCCGAGCGCGTAACCCTTTCTAACGTTCGATAAAGGTTTTAACCCAAAGGCTGAAATTAAATATTTGAGCGCGTCCGACTTATAATGCGTACCGCCCTTGCCGTCGCTAACCGAATAGGAAAGTTTTAACTTTTTATTGAACGAACAAAGGGTAATTAAAACGTTTTCACGCTCGCGCTTATTAACCGCTTTTATTTTAGGCTCGATTATAACGTTAAAACCGTCTAAAACGCTTAAGTCGCCGTCAGACAAAATAGAGGTGTCGCTTTTACAAAAGGGAACGTCGCCCGATAGCCCCATAGCGTATAATATTTCGGCGCTTTTTATCTTAACGTCTTTACACTCGCCGATATAAACGGCGTCAAAAAGTATAGGAATAGAACTTATTTTCGTGCCCGTTGCACCGCTTAAAAATACGTTTTTAAAATCGAGAGCAGATATTTTAGACGAGCCCATTACCGAAATCATTTCGTCAAGAACGGAAATGGTTTTTTCGAAAACCCTGTCGCTAATATCAGCCAAAGTAGGCTCGCCTATGTCTTTAAGCCTCTTAGCTAAAAGGTCTAAATTTTTAGCTATTTCACACTCGTAAAGCATCTCCTTTACCGCGGTTGCATAGTCGAAAACGGTGGTAGATTTTGAGAGTTTATCAGTAAATTTAATAAGCTTTTCTCTGTACTTTTCGAAAGTGACGTTTTCATCGCACCCAAAATCAAAGGGTTCTTTAAAACCCTTTCGGTTAATCATACGTTTGTATACGAGATTTTTAAGCTTGTCCGCCTCTTGCTTGTCGGGATAAAAAAGGCTGGAGTTTATAACCTTGATAAAATCTTTGTTTGATAGCCCCTTTCTTTGAAAATCTAATACGGCAACGATAAAGTCGCATATAGGATGCTCTGAAAGTTGAGTGGTCGTTTCCACGTAATACGGAATTTTATAATCGCCAAGCGCCTTAGTTATATACGGCAGGCTTTCAGCTAAATTACCAACCGCGATTGAAATATCTTTAAATCGCAAACCCTTTTTAACCTCTGAAAGGATATCTTTTGCAATATACTCTGCCTCGCTTAAATTATCGCTTGCCTCAAAAAGGGTTACGTTATTAGATAGTAGCGGTTTAAAATCCTCGCTAAAAACTTTGGGATTATAGAAATTCTTTTTAATAAACTCCGCCTCAATCGGCAGGTTGCCACACTCGTTGTGAACTTTTGCGCTACCTGAAATATCTAAAAGCCTTTGATAAGTTTCACCCGTATAAACAGGGCAGTTTTCATCGTGCGGAATTACCGCGTGAAAGCTTTGACAGCAATCGTAAAGCGCCTTGAACACGTCAAACCTTTGGCGAGTTACCGACTGAAAGCCGGAAATTATAACGGCGGTATTTTTAAGGTTTTTATCCTCTCTGCAAAGGCTTGGCATAAGCGAAAGGTATTCGTTACTGTCGTATAAATTAAGCTTTTTAATCTCCTCGTCGTAACGGTTATATACCGTATACACGTCTTTAATTTTACCAAGTAGCGCAAGCGAAACGCCCGAGTCTTTATCAATAAGAGTTTTTAAATCGCTAGGCGTAATCTTGGCGCTTTCAAGCTGAGATATAAGCTCGTATAAAACGACTGCCATATTCGGAGTGTTAACGGAATTTCCAAAACAAACGAGTTTTGTTTTGAGGTCTGCTATAATTTTCCTTATAAGCATAACCGAGCTTTCTTTTGATATTACCTTAGCAAGAGTGTTTTTAGAAGACACGTATCTTTTAAAGGTTATAACGTCAACGTCGAAAAAGCCTCCGCCTAAACGGGAAGCGATTTCAAGTTCGAGTGACAGCGTGATTTTATCTTCCGAAAATACCACGCAAGATTTACCGCCATCTATTAATTTTTTAACCACGCTTGCGGTGGTAGACACTATTTTTGAAGTAGTGTCGCAAAGATAAACGTTCATTTAAGCATTTTACCCTTTAATTTTTGCCATACGCCTGACAATTAGATATATTTTATCATAATTTTTATAAGTTTTGAAGATATTTTATATATCTTTCACACATTTGTTTTTACATATTTGAAAATTTGTGGTAAAATATATACACTATGAAAGGCTTTTTAAAACTTTTAACCGCTACGGCGCTTGCTATATTTACGCTTGCGCTGACTGCTTGTAATAAAACAACCTTGTCAACTGACGGATATTTCTGGTTTGAGGACGCGACCTCTTTCCCCAACGGCTTCGTTGAAAAGTTGACGTATGACGTATCGGTTGCGCACACAACCCCCTCAAACAGCACCGAGCTAAAACTCGACGGTTATAGTATCGAAGTTACCGAGGGCGTATACACCACTACGCTTAAAACGATTACCGGGGCGAACGACCGCTACGAATACGTTACCGAGCTTAATCTTAAAGGTAGTTACGTAACACCTAAAGAAACTAAAGAGTTTATCGATACCTTTAAAACGACGACGGAGTTTTCAAAAGACCTTTCGCCCATCAAAAGTGTAAAGGAATATTCAAGCGAGCTTAGTGGATACGCGTATAATTACCAAATAACCTATCAAGGTAGCACCGCAAACTGCACCCTTACCGAATTTGTAGGAAGTGATAATAAAGCGACGGTAAGCTTTCCCTTTGATAAATATAACGAAAGCGCTTTCGTCGATAACGACTTAATGTTACTTTACGGCAGGCTCTTTAATATTGACGCTTCTTTTTCGCAATCCTTTAAAACGATTGACGTTCTTTCAAGAAAAACTCACGATATGGCCTACCGCGCAGGTATATCGGGCGAAAAACTTGACGTAAAAAGCTTAGATAATTACGCACTCAACGGTGTTCAACCCACCGATGCTAAGGTTAATTGCGTACGCATAGGCATTTCAATAAACGACACCTTCTCAGGAAGCTCTATCGAAGCTTACTACGCTACCGACCATCAAACGCACAGGCATAGACTTATTGAAACGTATACACGCATAACGGGCGATATAGGATATTTAAAATTTTCGCTTAAATCGGCAAGCGTTAATAACTAACAAAAAGAGGGTTTATAAAAACTCTCTTTTTTAATAAAATTTTTCACTTTTAATAATCTCTTCAAGCGTTTGATAAGGCGGATATATAGATAAAATCTTATAAAGTTTATCCCCTTCTAAAACTATTTTATTATCTTTCGTTTCAACGGCAATTTCATAATAATATTCGCCGTTTATTATTCGATAAAGTTTTCTAAGCTCGGTTTCTCCTCCAACAATTAGCCTTTTAACCGCCCGTGGTCGGGCGGATTTTTTATAGCTTAAATTTTGATAAATTTTAATATATTCACTTTCTTTCGACCACCCGAAAACGCCTACTAGCATAAAAAGCGAGAAAAATAGTAGCGTAACGTTAATACTAGTAAAAATGGAATAAACAAATAATGATAGCAGTATTAGCGCAAACGAAAAACCTAGTATTTTTACTATGTTTTTAGCAGTTTTCCTTGGCAAAAACAGCGATAAAGTGGCAAGCAAAAACCTACCGCCGTCAAGCGGATAGCAGGGAATAAGATTTATAAGCGCAAGTGATAAATTAGCCGTAACTATTAAATCGGTATAGGGATAAATGTCTGGAATAAGCCACCAAAACGCCACGCAAAACACGGCGATAACGAAATTATATAAAGGACCTGCTAGTGAGATTAAGCACTCGTCTTTATATCTAACGCCCTCTAAATCCCCTTTTATTAAAGCGCCGTACGGCATAAGCACGATTTTTTTAAGACCGTAACCTAATTTTTCCGACTGCATAAAATGGCCAATCTCGTGTATTACGGCTGATAAGGTGTAAATTATAAAAGAAAATACTTTGCCCGTAAAGGCAAAGTATATTCCGAATACCAAAAATAAGGGATGAATTGAAAATTTTAACCCAGCCATACGATTTGACTATCAGATAAAACGTAAGCGGTAAGAATTGCGTCGCCGTCGAACATACTAACCGAGCTTTCTCCCTCAGAATAACCAAGAGGGATATTTGAGTAAACTTTTTCGTTAACGGCAACGTAAACGTCCTCAAGTCCGCTTACCACCGTCGAGAAAGACTCGCTATGTTTTATGGTAACGGTGTATACGCCGTCTGCCTCAGCTACGCTTTTAACTACGCCGTCGCAAGGCGAATAAACGCTACCTGCGCTAACCGTCATTACGCCGTTTTCCAAAGCAACGTCATCCGTTTTAGAGGGAAGATTTGCAGTAAACGAGGTGTACGATACGTCTGACACCGTAGCCTCTTCTTTAAACACCGTGCGCATTAGGTTGTTGATACCGCTGTCCTCCCAAAAAATGTTGGTAAGAATTATTCCTACTATTAAAACGAAGATTGCAACTACTTGAACTGATACGATATCAAAACCGCTATTTTTTATTTGAACGCTATCGTCGCCGTCGTAAACGGGTTTTTGTTTTTTCTGCTTACTTTTAAGTTTTTCAGCCTTAACGCCATCCACTTTATTATTAAGCTTTTTAGACTTTTTAGTAGCGTTTTTTGAAATCGTAACCGAGCTATTTTCTAAACTTTCGGCCACAGCTTCGCCGTTAACCTTTTCAATAACCTGTTTTTTAACGTCTTTTTTTCTCTTTTTAACCGGCTTTACTACCACGTCGCAAGAATTAACGGGTATTTCTAACATTTTTACGTAATCAAATTCACTCATATCAAAAACTCTCCTTTTCGTCGTGATATAATTTATGATTAAACTTTGAGTTATAGAACGCAAATTTTTAAATTTTAAGGTATAGCTTTTATATTACTGCGCACAATAATCTCGGGAGGTAAAGTATGAAGAACGTTAAAAATTCTAAAAACTCCAAGACTTCTAATTCTCAAAAGAATACTACGAAGTCGGTTAAAGATTGCAAATAATGAAAAAAAAGAAAAATTTTGTTTCGCACTTTGACCCAAACGGGTCGTATACGGGAACTCCAAATTCTAAAGATGATAAACCCGTTCAAGATGCAGACGATTTATAAAGTAAATAATATTTTACTGTATTTTATTAAATGCAATTAGAAAAAGGCTACCTTTGGTAGCCTTTTTACTTTTTTGCTTGGAAAAGTTTGTAGTTTTTTACAACTCTACCGCGAGTAGAGAAATTTTTTAAAACTCTACTGTCGTTTATTTTAACAGTATAGTTAAAAGTATTAACGGTAGAGCGCTGTTACATAAAATATGGAATATAATAATCTTGTCGGCGGACCGTTTATACTTTTATTTTTTTCACCGCCGTTTAAGGAGATTATTATGAGCTATAAAATTTATACCGACTCGTCGTCGGGGCTTCCTTCGTCTATCATTAACCGCTACGATATTTCGGTTATACCCTTGTCCGTTATAATCGACGGCGAGGTTACCGAGGTTAGATGCCACGACGAAGAGTTTATGAAAGACTTTTATCGTAGGCTTCGCGATAAGAACAATATGTCCACCTCGTGCATTAACGAGCAAACCTTTTACGAGGTTTTTAAAAAAGAGCTTGAAAATAAAAACGACGTTTTGTATATAGGTTTATCTTCAGGTCTTTCGTTAACCGTTCAAAACGCTTTAAACGCTTCTAGTAAACTCGAGCAAGAATTTACCTCTAATAAAGTCTACGTTGTAGATTCGCTTAACGCTTGCCTTGGCGAGGGGCTTCTTGCCTACACGGCTTGCCTTAAAAAGTTAGAGGGGCTTTCGGCTAAAGAGGTTTACGATTATCTTTTAAGCGTTAGGCTCAACGCCAACAGCTTGTTCACGGTAAAAACACTCAGCTATCTTGCAAAGGGCGGTAGAATTTCTAAATTTAATATGGCAATCGGAACGGTGGTTGATATTAAACCCGTTATGTACGTTAACGAAAGGGGAAAGTTAGTTGCCTCAGGCAAGGTAATCGGTAGAAAGCGCTCAATGATAGCTATAGCTGATAACTTTGCAAATACTATGATAAACCCTGAAACTCAAACGGTATTTATCGGGCACGGCGACTCGCTTGAGGACGCTCAAACCCTAGCTAAGCTCATAAGTGAACGCGTAGCCGTAAAAGAGTTTGTATTTAACTATATAGACCCGATAATCGGCGTGCACAGCGGTCCTGACACCTTGGCGGTATTTGCCTACGGCTTATCGCGTGAACCCGCCCTATCAACCGCAGACTCAACTAAGCTTGTAAACGCATAAAAAAATTCCGTGGAAAAAACCACGGAATTTTTATTTTTTAAGTTTTTAACCTTGAATAAAGGTATGCACGTCAATACCGTAACTTGTTTTAGTTCCAGGGCGGTTAATTTGCGCCGTACCTTTGTAACTAACGGTAGTTTCCCACTTGCCGTCTTTCTTTTCAGCAAGGGTTTTATATACGTTTATTCTCGTTCCAACACCTTTATCTAAATCACTATCAAGCATAGTGTAAATTTGATATTCAGTAGCACTTTCTCTATGTATTACGAAAAAGACCTTATCAGCGTTATCTGCAACACCAACGAAAAAGGCTTTTAAGTTACCACCTTGAACGTTATCTTCACAATATAAAACAGCGCCGTCATACGTCAATTTATTGTGTATGATAGGTTGATTACCTGTTGTGTTTAAGCCGTATTTTAGGTTGTTTACGATAGAATTAATCATATTATAGTGGTTTTGCCCTACTTCAACGTTATTATCGTCAATTTCGCCACCGCCACCAGGAACGACTTCTTCAACCGAATAACCAAACTCTGATATGGTAACGCCTTTTTCACTTTCAATAGCGTTTGCTGGTCCTAAATAAGTCCAAACTGCGTAAACGCCACTAATACAGCACATACATATCACGCAAACGATTAACGCTATAAATTTATAACTTTTAACAATCATACGTCAACCCCCTACCTTATCAGTTGGGCCAACAAGCACGTCAATAAGTTCTATCGCCCATTTTGCTTGCCTATCCGACGTGATTTTTACACGCATAGGATAACTTTCGTGTGATTTTTTAGATGAAACGTCAATAAGCTTATACTTGGTGTTTTTGAATTTTTTAGGTTGTAAATTTAGATATACGTTTAAGGTTTTTCCTATAATTTTAAGTTTAGCAACCGCTTTATTGCCAAGCCTATACGCAACGTGCTTTTTACTTTGTTTAGCCTTTATCCCCTCAATGGACGTAAGGTGGCTTGTAATAAGCTCGTATCTTGAAAGCATTTCAGAAGATATCTCTTTAAGCTTTTGCTCGAAAGTTTTATCGCTACCTTTTATTGAAAATAGCGTAGTCATAGCGTACATATAAAGCCCGCTATCTTTTGCAATTTTACTAACGAGTTCGTTAACCCATTTAATTTGCCTATCAGAGCTTACCTTTACTTTTGTAGGATAATTTTCGTACGCTTTAATGTTAGACGCATCTTGATAAATGTACTTGGTGTCTTGCAAATCATTAGGATTTATTGCTAAATAAGCGTAAAGCGATTTACCTTTAAATGCCAGCCTTGCAATAGACGTTCTGCCCTTTTTATACGTTTCAAACGCCTTGCCTTCCCACACGTGCAAGCCCTTAATTTTATATAAATGTTTAACGATTTCGTTATATCTATATAAAACCTCGCTAGATGCCGTATCGTGCTTTTCACGGAAGGTTTTTCCCTTGCCAGCCGTTTCATACCACTCTTTTATAACAAGTGTTTCTTCTTCTAGCACTGGTTTAAAATTATCGTTAGGAACTTCGGTATATAGAATTTGGGGTGAAGAGGTTATTGCCGTTTCATTTTCTACTATAGGCTGTTTTTCTTCTAAAACTTCTTTTATACTGTCGGTTTCTTCTTTAGTTAAAGTAGTTGATGCAAGCGCTCCGTCCGCCGATAAATAGCCTATCGCGATAAGCCTTGCCATTTTCGCCTTTAAAATCTTCTTTTCAGCAATAGGCAACGCTATCAAAACAAACAGCACGAGTAAAATACACAAATAGCCGGCAGGCGACTGCATAAACATTACAAAACTACCTATAAACGGTATTCTTTCGCCACGGTAAATGCCTTTCATTTGGCTGTATTTTACAGGGTATTTATCGGGATAATGCACCGCATCGCCTTGCAACCTAAAATATCTTTCGCTATGCTCGGCGTTAGGCTCTTCAATCTCTACAATTCTATGAATAACTAAAACGTTATCAACTTCATAAACTACAATATCGTATAGCTTTAAATCTTCTTCGTTTGGGAGTTTATAAACTGTAATTAAATCAAAGGTGGAAATTTGGTCAGTAAGGTCGTTTTTAAACAAATAGTCGTTATTTTCATATCTGCTTTCCATAGACGAACTCTTTACGACTTGGATAACGGGAATATCCCCAACAGCTTTAGTGCTTTCAATATTAACACACGCCGACACGCCAAAAAAGGCTATAAGTAAGGTACAAACAACAAGCGTAAAAACCTTGTCAAAAATTGACAAGGCTTTAGTTATTTTTGCCGATTTTTTAGCCTTTTCATATTCAGTTATGATTATTTCATCTTCCGCGCCTAAGCCTATTAGCTTTATGCTAGTTTTAATTACGTAGATTGTAAAATAGGTAAAAATACTAGTCAAAAGCAAAAACACTATCAAGCACAAAAGAAATTGATATATCTCGTGCGACTGCATAAAACCCTTGACGGAAAATCCCACGCGCTTTTACGCGTGGGATACAAAGCAAATTGTTGAGTTAAATTAAGCGTTAGGTAAAGTAGTTTCAGAAGGAACTTTGTTAGATACTACGCAACGGATGAACGCGTTAATTGAGTTTTTGAAAGCATAGTATTCAGATTCTTGGTCAAGAACGAAATCGTTAAGAGTGAATACTGCGCTGAAATCTTGATGCGCTGCATTTGAGCCTATAAAGTTAAATACGAAAGATCCGTTTTCACCATCTTCCCATGCGAAGTTTCTATCACGATCCATTCCGTCAAGAACAGTTCCCTCCGGGTGTATAGTAATATAATTGTCTTCGCCGTGAGGTACGTTGAAAATAGATTTAGCAGTACCGTTTGCATTGTAGTTACCAGCTTCGTCAGTCTTATAAGTCATACCGCCGTCACCAAACCATAAGTAGGTTACTACACCGCTTGACTTAACGTCTAAACCTGCAGTTGAAGTAGGAGTGAAAGTGATAGAAAGCTGTGCTGTGCCAGAAAGTTCGTAATTTAATACTGCTTTGTGGTATTTAGAAGGCGTAGTATCATCACCCTTAGCTTGATCAATTCTACCTTGAACGAGAGTTGACGTGATTGCATAACCACCAACTGAACCTTCAACAACAACTTCTTCCATAATAACACCCTTAGTGGTGAAACTGTGAACTTGTTCGTTACCAACGTAGTTCCAAGTAGCGTAAACGCCACCGATTGTTGCAATTAAAAGTATTGCAATCAAAGTGCTTAATTTCTTCATAATTAAATCTCCTTGACAAATTAGTATGCGCAAATCAATATAATATGCGCGTTGTCAAGAAGATTATATCGCTATAATTTGGTCATGTCAAGCATTTTTTAAAACGGTATTAATATTTTAATACCGATACGTCTGCCGAAATGAATTCTTTATATGTTCCGCCTATATCTAAAACAAGTGCTAAATTATCGTTCACGCCTACCACGCGCCCCTCGTAACTTTTACCACCCGACTGAACTTTAACTAATCTATCCTTAAGGTAAAACCTTTCGCGATAAAGGGGGATAAAACTCTTACTTAAAACTTTATCTTCCACTCCATTAAACTCGTTTAAAAACTCGGCTATAAGGCGGTTTTTATCAATAATACGACCGCTTTCTTCCTCTAATGAGGTAGGGTTATTTAAGTTAAAATCAGGAAAGTTTTGCCTTTCAACGTTAACGCCAACTCCTACGACAACACTATCTACAACGCCGTTTAAAATAACGCTTTCACACAAGATGCCCGCAACCTTTTTATTTGATATATAGATATCGTTTACCCATTTAATTTGGGGCTTTAATTTACAAACCTTTTCAATCGCTTTTACAAGTGCAACTGCGGTAAAAGGGGTAATTAGCGATATTTTATCGGTAGGAATTTTAGGCTTTAATTTTAAACTTAAATATATACCACCGCTTGGAGAGAAAAACTTTCTGTTGTTAGTTCCCCTACCGCCCGTTTGAGATTTAGCAATAACAACGTCAAAATCACTATCTTTTATATAGTCGTTAGTGGAAAAAGCTTCCTCTAAAACCACAACTTTTCTCGGAACTTTTATGAGGTTTTGTATTGCATTTTTATCTATTTCTTTTACCATAGTTTTATTATAACAAAAAGCAAGACGTTTGTCTTGCTTTTTAATGATTTATAATTTGATTTTCTCTTCAATGTAGTTTTTAAGGTCTGCAATTTTTATCCTTACTTGTTCCATAGTATCTCTATCACGAACGGTAACGCAGTTGTCTTCAACGCTATCAAAGTCATAAGTGATGCAGAAAGGCGTACCAATTTCGTCTTCACGGCGATAACGTTTACCGATAGAGCCTGCCTCGTCGTAATCAACCATAAAGTATTTAGAAAGTTCGTCGTAAACCTCCATAGCCTTTTCGCCAAGCTTTTTGCTAAGCGGAAGAACTGCTGCTTTGAAAGGAGCAAGGCAAGGATGTAACCTTAAAACCGTTCTTACGTCGTTTTCACCAACCTCTTCCTCGTCGTATGCGCCAGATAAAACTGCAAGCACGCATCTTTCAACGCCGAGCGAGGGCTCAACTACGTAAGGAACGTATCTTTCACTCGTTTCACTATCAAAGTAGGTTAAATCTTTCTTTGAAACGTTTTGGTGTTGAGTAAGGTCGTAATCAGTTCTATCAGCTACGCCCCAAAGCTCGCCCCAACCGAAGGGGAATAAATACTCAAAGTCGGTAGTTGCTTTAGAGTAGAAACAAAGTTCTTCAGGCGAGTGGTCGCGAAGCCTTAAATGCTCTTCTTTAAGACCGATATCGAGTAGCCATTGACGGCAGAACGAACGCCAGTAGTTAAACCACTCGAGGTCGGTACCGGGCTTGCAGAAAAATTCAAGCTCCATTTGCTCGAACTCTCTAACTCTGAAGATAAAGTTGCCGGGGGTAATTTCGTTTCTAAACGATTTACCGATTTGCGCAATACCAAAAGGCACTTTTCTTCTTGCAGAGCGCTGAACGTTTACAAAGTTAGTAAAGATACCTTGCGCCGTTTCGGGGCGAAGATATACGGTGTTTTTGCTATCTTCAGTAACGCCTTGGAAGGTTTTAAACATTAAGTTAAATTGCCTAATGTCTGTAAAGTTGTGCTTACCACAAGTGGGGCAAGGGATATTGTGCTCTTCAACGAAAGCCTTCATTTCATCGTGAGTAAACGCATCAATACCCTTTTCAAGAGCGTAGTTGTTTTCTTGAACCCAGTCTTCAATAAGCTTGTCTGCCCTAAATCTTTCGTGGCACTCTTTACAGTCCATAAGCGGGTCTGAAAAGCCTGCCAAGTGACCTGAAGCTACCCAAGTTTGTGGGTTCATAAGTATAGCCGCGTCTAAGCCAACGTTATATTTATTTTCTTGAACGAATCTTTGCCACCAAGCTTTTTTAACGTTGTTTTTAAGCTCAACGCCTAGAGGACCGTAGTCCCAAGTATTTGCAAGACCGCCGTAAATTTCACTACCGGGGAAAATATATCCTCTGGTTTTGCAAAGATTTACAAGTTTTTCCATCGTAACTGCTCTTTTATCCACGATAACACCTCGAGTATTATTTTTTAATATTTTATTAAAAATTACAGTTTATGTCAAGCGAAAAGCGATAGCGTATATATAAAATAAATATATACCTAAAT
>JAZSMT010000036.1:0-40263 GCA_045536025.1 Christensenellaceae bacterium | reverse complement strand
GGCAATATAACTCGTCGTTAGACGAATATAACAAATCCGTAAGGATTTATTTAGTTGTCGCTAGTTCCCTACGGGAAGAGCGACTAAGGGGTGCTTTTACTCGTATTTTACGGAGGGTATATGAATTTTTTAGAAATCGCAAACATTAGACAATCTACTAGAAATTATAATTCTGAAAGACAAGTTGAGCCTGAAAAAATTCAAGCAATTTTAGAGGCTGTGAGGCTTGCGCCGTCCGCTTGCAACGGTCAACCTTATCACTTTACCATATGCAAGGGCGAGCTTGCTTATAAGGTTGCAAAAGCTACAACTAGTATGGGAATGAATAAATTTGCATTAAAAGCGCCTATTATTATCGTCGTTTCAGAAAAGCCCTACGTAGCGACAGCAGCGCTTGGAGCTAAGCTCAAAAATAACGACTATCGCTCAATCGATATCGGAATAGCCGTATCATATTTAACACTTGAAGCTACCGCACAAGGGCTTGGTAGTTGTATACTTGGATGGTTTGACGAGGCTGAAATTCAATCTACAATAAAATCTAAAGATAAAATTCGTCTAGTCATTACGCTAGGCTATCCAGTTGACGGTGATCCCATAAGAAAGAAAAAGCGTAAAAGTTTAGACGAGCTTGTAACTATTGACTAATTTAAAATTTATTGTTATATTATTAATATAAAATCACATAAAGGAGATATTTTATGGCAAAAAGTCCTAAAGACGTTATCGAGCTTATAAATAAGCACGGCATTAAGATGGTTGACTTTAAGATGGTTGACGTGAACGGTCAATATCGTCACGTTACAATTCCAGCTGAAAACTTTTCTGAAGAAACTATGAAAAACGGCGTTGGGTTTGACGCTTCTAACTACGGCTATGCCGTAGTAGAAAAGAGTGATATGGTGTTTATTCCCGATCCTGATACGGCTGTTATTGACCCCTTCTGTCAAATTCCTACGCTTTCTATGACGGGCAACGCAATGATAATTGACTCGCCAAGCAACCGTCCACTTGCACAATATCCTAGAAATATCGTTCTCGCTGCTGAAAAGTATATGCAAGACGAGGGTGTAGCAGATACTATGCTTATTCTTCCTGAATTCGAGTTCTATCTTTTCGACCAAGTGGGGTGGGACGTTCAGCCTAATAATATCGGTGTTTCTATTGATGCAGAACAATCGTATTGGAATAGCGGTGTTCAAGGAAAAGGTTGTGTCGTAGCAAAGCAAAAAGCATATCACGTTGCTAAGCCGTTTGACGCGTCTTACGAAATTAGAAGTGAAATGTGCATGCATATGAAAGATGCTGGTATTGAAATTAACTATCATCATCCAGAAGTTGCTGCAAGCGGTCAATTTGAAATTGAGCCTCAGCTTGGCAAAATGTCTACCATGGCGGACGCTACGATGTGGATAAAATACGTTATTCATAACACCGCGCTCAAATACGGAAAAAGCGCGACGTTTATGCCAAAACCCATTTACGGCGAGGCGGGTAGCGGTATGCACGTTCACATGTTGCTTTTAAAGGATGGTGCGCCTGTATTTAGTGACGATAATGGTTATGCTAACCTTTCTAAAGAAGCGCATTACTTTATGGGCGGTTTATTAAAGCATATTAACTCTCTTTGCGCTCTTACTAACCCTAGCACTAACTCGTTTAAGCGTTTAGTTCCTGGTTTTGAAGCGCCCGTAACCGTAGGTTACGCAACCTCTAACCGCAGTGCGGTAATTAGAATACCTGCTTATGCAAAAAGCCCGGATAAGCGCCGTTTTGAGCTTCGTAACCCTGACGCAACTTGCAACCCATATTTCTGCTATGCTGCAATATTAATGGCTGGTATTGACGGTATTAAGAATAAAATTGATCCGCACGCTAACGGTTGGGGGCCGTACGACGTTAACCTTTATCATTTACCAGAAGAGGAAAAAGCAAAACTTAAACATCTTCCCACCTCGCTTGACGAAGCTCTTGACGCGCTTGAAAGCGATCACGATTATCTTACTCAAGGTGGAGTATTCCCAGAAGAACTTATTAAAAACTTTATAAAGTCAAAAAGAACTGAACTTTCTGAACTTTCAAAAATACCGCATCCTGCTGAATTTGAAAAATACTATAATTTATAATAAATGTCCACCAGCTAAGCTGGTGGACATTTATTTTTTTACGCTAAAAGTTTAATAAAACGCTTGTGTTATTAGTTAATTATGATATAATTTAGTAGTAAAAACTGTTAAATGGAGGAATTATGAAAAACGTAGTTAAAAATTTTAATATAGATGGAACTGTATTATCCGTAGAACGTTATGGTGAAGGGCATATTAATGAAACGTATCTTGCAGTTGTTTTAGAAAATGGCGTAGAAAAAAATTATATTCTACAAAAAATTAATAATAAGCTTTTTACAAACGTTGAAATGCTTATGAATAACATTAAGCTAGTTACTGAATATAACAGAACTAAAATTATTGAAAGGGGCGGTAATCCCGATAGAGAAAGCTTGTCGCTAGTTTACACTAAGGACGGTAAATCTTATTACCACTCAGAAAATGGCGACGGTTATTTTAGAATGTATATATTTATAACTGACGCCGTTGCACATCAAAAGGTAACTAATCCCGATCAGTTTTATCAAAGTGCGGTGGCGTTTGGCGAATTTGCAAATTTACTTGCTGAGTTTGACGCTAAAGCTTTATATGAAGTTATACCAAATTTTCACAATACAGTTTCTAGGTTTAAAAACTTTAAAAACTCTTTAAATACCGATAAATTTGATAGAGCAAAGCTCGTTAAAGACGAGATAGATTTCGTTATTCAAAGAGAAAATTATTGCTCTAAAATCGTTGATTTACTTGAAAGTGGCGAAATGCCTACCAAAGTTACGCATAACGATACAAAACTTAATAACGTTATGCTTGACGTCGTTACCAACAAGCCCGTTGCCGTAATTGACCTCGACACTATTATGCCTGGTAGTATTTGCTACGATTTTGGCGATAGTATTAGG
Organism: Christensenellaceae bacterium; assembly: GCA_045536025.1. GTDB lineage: Bacteria > Bacillota > Clostridia > Christensenellales > Borkfalkiaceae > HGM11412. The sequence goes on along the minus strand of JAZSMT010000036.1, from coordinate 37,256 downwards.
TTTGGTTGCAACACGGGTGCTGAAGACGAGCGTGATTTATCTAAAGTTAATTTTGATATTGACTTGTTTGAATATTATACTAAAGGTTATCTAAAAGCACTTGGAAACACCGTAACCGAGGTTGAAAAGAATAATCTTGCTTTTGGTGCGATACTTATGACGTTTGAGTGTGGTATGAGGTTTTTAGCTGACTATTTAGACGGTGACGTTTACTTTAGAACGCATAGAGACGGGCATAATTTAGATAGGGCAAGAACGCAATTCAAACTTGTTAAAGATATGGAAGCAAGTCTTGACGAGATGAATAAAATCGTAGATAAATACTACAAAAGATAAATTATTCTAGTGGCGTGCGCCCACCGTTAATAATTGATTTTAAAAAAAGAAAATAGCTAAATATTCTTTATATTTTCTAAAAATAAATTAAAAACGCACCATTTTGGTGCGTTTTTTGTTGATAAACTTTGTTTAATTTGATAAACTTATTAAGTTATGTGTAATCTTACCTATAAAAATGGATTAAAAGATGGAATTCCTATAGCGTTTGGGTATTTTGCTGTTTCAATCGCTTTTGGCGTTACAGCAAGTAGTATGGGCATTCCTTATTATATTTCGATTTTAATTTCAATAACAAACTTAACGTCAGCCGGCCAGCTTGCAGGTATTGCCGTTATTGCGGTATTAGGAAGTGTTTTTGAGATTATCGTTACACAACTCGTTATTAACGCAAGGTATTTTTTAATGAGCTTAACGTTATCACAAAAACTTGACGGTAAATTTAGGTTGCTCGATAGGTTTTTGTGCGCTTTTGGTATAACTGACGAGATTTTTGCAGTAGCAGTTTCAAAAAAAGAAGTTTCAAAAAGCTATATGTACGGCTTAATTTTACTACCGGTTATAGGTTGGACTTCTGGCACGGCAATCGGCGCTATAATGGGAAGTGTTTTGCCACAAATTATAGTAAACGCTCTTTCGATTGCGTTATTTTCTATGTTTATTGCAATAATAATTCCTACCGCGCTTGAAGATAAAAAAGTTATTCCCGTCGTATTTATAAGTGCAGGGCTTTCTTGCTGTTTTTACTTTATCCCTTTATTATCTCAAATATCAAGTGGAATTGCATATATAATTTGTGCGCTTATATCAGCTGTTATCGGTGCTATTTTATTTCCAGTAAAGGAGGAGGGTTGCAATGGATAAAACGCTGAATATGATAATTTTAGTTGCAGTTATGGCGTTAGTTACCTATCTTATTAGGCTAATTCCCTTTATTTTTGTAAAAAATAAGATAAAATCAACCTTTTTAAAAAGCCTTCTTTACTATATACCGTATGCAGTTTTAACTGCTATGACGTTTCCGTCAATATTTTTCGTTACAGGAAGTGTAATTACAGGTATAGTTGGAACGGTGGTTGCCCTCGTTGCATCACTTTCAAAACGCTCACTCGTGGTGGTTGCAATACTTGCCGTTATCGCCGTCTTAATAACGAGTATAATTATATAAAAAGATGGTATTAACCATCTTTTTTATTAAGTTTTCTATATTCTTTAGGCGAATAGCCTGTCTTTTTCTTAAAAAGTCGCGTAAAGTAATGGATACTTTCAAAATTTAACATGTTCGAAATTTCAGTAAACGTATCATTAGTATTTGAAATCATCGCTTTGGCATCGTTAATTTTCTTTTCTAAAACGTAATTAAGAACCGATTTTCCAGTTGCAAGTTTAAATTCTTTACATAGCGTCGTGCGGTTTGTTCCAAATATAAAAGATAGCTCATTAAGCGTTATTTTTTCTTTATATTTATCGTCAATATAGCTTACAATTTCTTTAACGTTAAAATTATTCGACTGAACTTCTTTAAAATAAGTTTTAGAATTTTCACGTATAAGATTAATAAAAAAGCGCTCTAAAGATACTTTAAGCATTTGTTCAGAGCCGTAAATTTGGTTTTTATTCTTTTTCATATTATAGACGGGAACGTTATGTGGTGGCGCAAATACGTTTCTGGCTTCTTTTACCGTTTCTGCAAGCGTTTTTATATGAATATCGCTTAAAATTAATGGTGTATTAGTTAAGCAATCGTTTATTCCTTTACAGGTAAAGCCTATTATAATAACGGTTGCCGAACTATTACCAGATGACAGCGAGTGCTTTTCATTTGGTGTATGTATAATCATGTGGTTTTTTTCTAAACTACCAGTAAAACTTTCTGATATAACTTTTAATTCGCCGTTTGATACGAAAATTAACTCGTAAAAGGGGTGTTTGTCAATTTCGGTTACGTAGTTTTTGTCAAATTCAAAAAAGTGTACGTTTGCTACGCCCGTAATTTCAAATTCAGTTTTTAATGATTTAATAATAAATTCCATAACTAAATTATAAAGTAAAAAAATTGTAACGTCAATAAATAAATTTACGAAAGTGCAAAAATATTTAACAATTATATAAATACAATTTGTTAATTTAGTTATAAAATTAAATCAAAAAGATTAAGGAGATAAATTATGAGTAGAATTTGTATTCCCGATTATGAATATAATCAAAGAATTGAAAAAGCTTCTAAACTTATCAGTAAAAAAGGTCTTGATGCAATGCTTGTTGTATCAACCGAAAGCGACTATGCTAACGCTAGATATTTTTCGGGCTTTTGGCCGTTGTTTGAAAGAGCAGGCGTATTGATAGGTGCAAACGGTAAAGCCGTGCTTTTAGTTGGACCTGAATCGTCTGTATTTGCTAAAGATTTTGGTAAAATTGATAAAGTTATGGTGCTTAAGGAATTCCGTGAATCGGCAGACCCTTCTTATCCCGAACTCGTTTGCAATACTTTCAAAGATGCATTTAATTACGTTGGCGCTACCGGCGAAAATATTAAAATAGGGCTTGGTAGTTACGTTGAGTGCACTCTTCCTATACTTGACGGACTTAAAGAAAATTTTCCTAAGGCTGAAATTAGCGTATGTAGCGATATAATGGTTGAACTTAGAAAAATTAAGTCTGAAAACGAGCTTGCTTGCTTAAGAGAAGGTTTTAGAATTATTGAAATTGCAACCAATGAAGTAATTAAAGCCTTAAAACCTGGCGTTACTGAACTTCAAATGGTAGGCGTTGCTCAAAAGGTAATTTATGAACACGGTGCTGAATACGAAGGGCTTCCTATGTACGTGTTCTCAGAAGAAAGTACGCGCCACGCTATTTCTCGTTCTAGGTATAGAGAAATTGGTAAAAACGATATCGTTCAACTTAATTTATCAGCTAAAATTGACGGTTATTCGCCATCTATCGGTTTACCTGTTTGCATGGGCAAACTTGAAGGTGAACGTCGTGACCTTATTGAATTTTGCTTAAAGATGCATGATTGGACTGAAAGTCAATTGAAATCAGGCGTTTATGCTGACGAGGTTGCTAAGAATTTCTTGCAAGCATATAAAGATGCAGGCTATGAAAGCAACTACGTGTACGGTCCTTGCCACGGAACGGGTATGATTGAGGTTGAAGCTCCTTGGATGGAAACTTCAAGTCATTATAAACTTGAAAATAATATGACCTTCCAAATTGACACCTTTATTTCTGGTCCTACGTTTGGTTGCCGTTGGGAAAAGGGCGTTGCCATAAAAGAAAATGGCTGTGAAAGTTATACCGATTATTTGAAAAAGGGTATTATTGAGTTAGGATTTTAATTTATGAGTATTGTTGGTAAAAAAAATTGGATAATTCCTGACTGTGAACTTCCACCTGAAGGCGAGGGAGTTTTGAAAGGGCATGAAAGTGTAATTGTTGTAAACGATTCAAATAAGGAAGCTATAATAAAAGTAAAAGTATATTTTCCTGATAAAGAGCCTTATACGAATATCATTTGGAAGGTTAAACCTCAATCTGTGCGCTGTTTTAGAACGAATAACGTTGACGATATGTGTGGCTATATCGTTCCTTTTGAAACTCAATATGCGTTAAAACTTGAAAGCACACAAAAAATCGTCGTACAATACGGTCGACTTGATAATAGGCAAACAAACCTCGCATATTACACCACTATGGCGTTTTAAGGAGTAAATTATGTTATTAAATCACAGTTTTCCTAAAGAAACAGATTACGTTAAACAAAACAAAATCCCACTCGTTTTCGTTGGCGGAACGGTTGAATATCACGGCCCGCACTGTTCATACGGTTGTGATACGTTAATTGCAGAGGGCTTGATTGATAAACTTTCTCAAACAAAGGAAATTATGATTGCGCCTACCGTTGCGTACAGTCCATCAAGTTACGCCGTTGGCGGTAGAACTAGTGGTACGGTACACGTTCCAGAAAAGGCTTTTGAAGACTACGTTTATTACATCTTTATGAGTATGCTTTACTCTGGATTTAGAAATATATACGTTGTAATTCATCATCAATTTGAACAAGAATCCGAAATGCCGATGACGCTTTGCTATCGTATGGCAGCAAAGCGTGCAACGCTTAAATATTTAGAAGAAACTTTAGGTGAAGGCTGGTGGGGCAGTGAAAGTTATTCCGATTATTATAACGAATTAGAAGGTGATAATAACCCCTTTAATTGGATAAAAGTAATTCCTACTATGAGCACTGCCGTTCAAAACGCTACTGGATACGATCATGCTGGTAAGTATGAAAGTTCGATTTTAATGTCGTTATATCCTGATAGTATTGATTTATCGCGAATTCCTGATATTAAACATTGGTTTACTGAAAGCGCAAAAGAAGCTAACGTTGAACTCGGTAATATTATGGTTGAAAAATCGCTAGAATATCTTAAAAACGCAATTAAATAATAAAATATCCATCGGCACAGCCGATGGATATTTTTTATATTGATTGATAAATATCAAGTTTTGATAAGAAATGAACTATCGCAACGTAAAGCGGTAAATTCATTGACATAATAGACGGTAATAATATGGCGTTATAAACTTCAGAGAAATTATACATATTTATTCCGTTTATAGACGCGATACAAAGGGATATTATAACGGTGCCGATAGTAACTATTATTGCAAGCTCTATTGAGTTTATAAATTTTGGTAAGTCTTTTACCGTATGGTTGTATCTAAGTGCGTAAATTATACCCATTATAACTGCAAAAGCACCGAATATTACGGCAATTCTCACTAAAGTAGCGCCGTTAAAAGCAACCGTTCCTGAAAAAATAAACGAGGTTAACAAATATTCTAACACGGCAACTACTAATAGAAGTATCGCTGAGTGAAAGCGAAGCTTATTAGCAAGTATTTTGGTACCTTGATATCTATTAGTATCGCCAGACGTTCTAATTTTTATATTTTCCTTCTCAGAAAGGTCGTATATAGTGTCAAAAGTATGAACTTCTTGAGTTTCTTGAATTTCGTTTTTAACGTCAACCTCTACGGTATTAGTTGGTTGAATATCTATCTCACGTTTTGTAAAGGCGTATTCGTCGTAATAATTATCGCTATAACTATTAAATTTAGGAAATAGTTTATGTAAAACTGATTTATATTCGTATTCAGACGATACAACGCTGTCATAATCAACGCCTTTAGGCTCGATAGCATCGTCATCTTTTTCATCAAATTGCGATAGGGGAGTTGAAATTTGAACTTCAGGCTCAATTATTGGCTTATTAGCCTTAATTTCAGGCTCTTCAATGGGAACTGAAGAAAAGTCAATATCGCCGTAAGCATCAGCTGTTTCGGCTTTTTTTATGTATTTAAGATATAACTCTTCATTTTCATCTAGAATTTCAAGCTTTGACTCTTCCTCTTTGGGTTCTTGTTTTTCAGGAAGGGTAATACCGTCAAACAAATCGTAATATTCGTCAAAGAAAAGTTTTTTACCTTGCTCAGTAATTTTATAGTATTTACGACGAGAACCGTCGTTAGAGCTTGCGCGATATTCGGTAATTTGACCTTGGGTTTTCATCCTTGAAATTACACTATACAGCGTGCCGATTTTAACGGTAGAAAATTTCTCGTCAATAATTTCTTTAAGTTCGTCGGTATGACGGTCGCCGTTTAATAAAATAAACAAAATTATGCTATTTGTTTGACCGCGTAAATTTTCGTTAAAACTCATAAATTCTCCGATAAATTAAGTGATTTTACAAAAAAGTCTAAATTTTATTATAATTATATCATTTATAATTAATTATGTCAATTCATATTTTTAAATTGTAATTATTTAATTATTATGCTAAAATAAAAACATGAACTTTAACCTCATAAAATCAAGAAGAATAACAATATCAATATACGTTGACGAGCTAGGAATTTTGACTGTAAAAGCGCCAATTAATATGTCAAACGATAAAATATATGAATTTATTAAATCAAAAGAGGCGTGGATAAAAAAACATCAATCTAAAAAATTAACTATAACTAATAAATATCAAGCTGTTTTATCTAAAAATAAAGGCTTATTGTACGGCGAAATCGTAGATTTTTCCGAAGATTTTATAAAAAACGTTAAAAGGATAGCCAACGAATATTTACCTCAGCGTTTACAATATTTATCTAATTTTTACGGCTTTATATATAATGGCGTTAAAATTAAAAATTATAAATCAAGATGGGGCGCTTGTGATAAAACGAATAATATTTTTTTAAACTACAAGCTTGTAATGATAGATAATGAGTTAATTGATTACGTTATTTTACACGAGCTTTGTCATACAAAATATTTTAATCATAAAAAAGATTTTCACAAATTGCTTTCAAGTTATTTTATAAATGAAAAATTATTAAGAGAAACTCTTAAAAAATTTAGTTTTATAAATAAAATAGATTATTAGTATAAAAAATTTCGGAATTATCAAAAAATCAAAATTTTCGGTAATTCCGTTGATTTTTAACATAATCTATGCGCAAAACAAGACTTTTGCGCATAGATTAACAACTGTATAAATATAATGCTCTACACTAAAATTATAATTTTAAAATTTAAAAATCGCTACTTTCACTATAAAATCTTTGCGTAAAATCATTGTGTTTTGCGAAAAGTATGATAAAATATTTATAGGAGGTTTTTATGGCTGAAAATTATTTTAAAGAGCGTGAGATAAACACTATTAAAAAGATAAATTCTATGCTTAACGATTTACCGCCTATGACTTCTGAGTTTGTCTTGGGAATTACCGAATATACCTCCCCTCTTACCCGCTTAAATTACGTTTATGATATACGAATTTTCCTTGATTATTTAGTAAAACGAGTATATAAAAACAAAATTATTGAAAATCTTAGCTTAGAAGATATTGAAAACGTTGATATTACGGCGTTTGAAAATTATATGGCTTATTTATCGTTATATGAGATAAACGGTAAAGAGCAATCGTGTAACGAACGCGCAAAATCGCGTAAAATGGCAACGGTTAGAGCTTTTTATAAGTATTTTTTCAATAAAGGTAAGATTAAGTCAAACACGGCAGCTAAAATTAGCCTCCCTAAACTACACGATAAAGAAATAATAAGGCTTGATATTTCAGAAATTGTAAAGTTATTAAATCTTGCTGATAGCGGTGAAAAGTTTTCTGACCATCAAAAGGCGTATCATAAAAGCACTAAAATTCGTGACGTTGCAATTCTAACCTTATTTTTAGGTACGGGTATTCGTAATAGTGAGCTAGTTGGCTTAAACGTTGACGATATAAACTTTGAAGATATGAGCTTTGCCGTTACTAGAAAAGGCGGTAACCGCACTATTTTATATTTTAACGACGAGGTTGATAAAGCGCTTAAAGCATGGCTTCAAAAAAGGAGCACGATTGAAGGGCTATCCCCTACTGAAAACGCTTTGTTTTTAAGCCTTCAAAATAAGCGTATAAGCGTTAGAACGATACAAGAACTAGTTAAAAAATACGCTAAAATTATAACTCCGCTTAAAAAGATTACTCCGCATAAGCTTAGAAGCACGTTTGGCACTAATTTATACCGTGAAACGCAAGATATTTACCTTGTAGCCGACTTTTTAGGACACAGCGACGTAAATACTACTAAAAAGCATTACGCGGCGCAGAGTGAAGATTTTAGGCGAAAAGCGATAAAATTGGTAAAACTACGCGAGGATTAATGGAAGATATATTTGAAAAAGAAAGCGTTTTCGTAATAGAGCCGATAACAGGTGATGAAAACGTTGATTATTTAATTGATGAAATTTACAATTTAATAACTAGCGCAAACGCAATTCCCGTAGGATTTAACGCAGTTAAAATTCGGCAAATAACCCCTGCTACTTATATTGGTAAGGGTAAAGCTGAAGAAATACGCCTTGAAATTGATAGACTAGGCGCAACTACCTGTATTTTTGACGGTGCACTATCACCCTCTCAAACTATAAACTTATCTGAAGCGTTAGGTGTTAAAGTTATTGATAGAACTACCCTAATTTTAGATATTTTTGCATCTTCAGCTAAAACGCACGAGGGTAAAATTCAGGTAGAACTTGCTCAGCTAGAATATTTATATCCCCGTTTAAAAGGTAAAGGCGAAGCTTTATCTAGATTAGGCGGTGGTATAGGAACGAGAGGCCCTGGTGAAACCAAGCTTGAAACTGATAGGCGACATATTAGAGGAAGAATTGATAAGCTTAAAGAAGAGCTTTTAGACCTTGAAACTAGACGAAAATTACAAACTTATAGGCGCAATAAAAATCAGGAATTTATAATATCTCTCGTAGGATATACAAACGTTGGAAAGTCCACCCTATTAAACCGCTTAACAGGTGCTGACGTGCTTGTTGAAAATAAGCTTTTTGCCACGCTTGACCCAACGCTTAGAAAGACTAAAATTGACGGTATCGACGTGATTATTACCGATACGGTAGGATTTATAAGAGATATACCGCACAATCTAATCGAGGCGTTTAAATCAACGCTTGAAAGTGCAACCGAGGCTGACCTGATAATAATAGTTTGCGATGCTACTAGTGATTATAACGCTCAGCTTAAAGTTACCAAATCAACACTTGAAGGGCTTAATTCAACGGCTGAAACCCTACTCGTTCTCAATAAATGCGACAATATTCAAAACTATGAAGAGATATCTTCAAAGTTTATTTGCATTTCGGCAAAAGAAGGTAAAAATTTTGATAAGCTTTTTAATAAAATATCCGAAATTTTAAAATCAAGTTACGTTATAACCAAACTTAAAATTGCTTATTCACAACTATTAGAGTTTACAAAGCTTTCAAAACTACTTGACAGTTTTGAACTCGATTATAAAAACGACTGTGTAATTGCAAACATTAGCTGTAAAAAAAGTATTTTTTCTAAATTTGTAAAATTTAAAAAGGCGTAGAAAATTCTACGCCTTTTTATCTATTTTAATCTCTGTTATTTTAATTGCACGATACTCTGAATCCGTTTCTAAACATTTACCACAACTATCGCAAATTTTATCGGGATTTAAGTCGCAACGGTCACACTCACCGCAATTTATACACTTTCTATCGAATAATACACAGTCCATATATATAGTATACTACCATATACAAAAATTATCAAGCAAAATTTTATAAACATTTGTTTGCATTTTTAAAATTTATATGTTATAATCATAACATGTCAAGAATAGATGCAAAATTAGAGGAACTTTATAACTACGTTAAAAATTATCAAGATTTAAACGGATATCCGCCTACTGTTAGAGATATTTGTAAAGATTTGCACATTAAATCAACCGCAACGGCGCATTATTATCTTGAAAAATTGTCAGAAAGAGGTCTTATTAAGAAAAACGACGATAAAAAGCGTGCAATCACTATAAGTGGAAGAAAAAATTCCTTTGCCGTTCCGCTTGTAGGCACGGTAACGGCAGGCACGCCGATACTTGCCGTTGAAAATCTTGAAGATTATTATCCTCTTCCCCTTGAGTTTAAAACCGGCGAAACGCTTTTTATGTTAAAGGTAAAAGGCGATTCAATGATAAACGCAGGAATTCTTGATGGGGATAAAATCGTCGTTAAAAAGCAAGAAACCGCGGATAACGGCGATATCGTTGTAGCTTTGCTTGACGATAGCGCCACGGTAAAACGTTTTTTCACTCAAAACGGTAAAATTATTCTTCACCCTGAAAACGACCAGATGGACGATATCGTTGTAGATAACGCCTCAATTTTAGGCGTTGTAGTTGGTTTAACTAGGAAGTTCTAATTATAATTTAATACCCCGACAAATCGTCGGGGTATTTTTATTTATTATTTATTTTTGTAAATGCGTTTTACGATAAGTTTGTAAATTTCCATTACGATAACGATTGCAAACGCACAAGCAATTGCTATACCGATTTGCGCAAACGAAAGTGCTACCGACTGGAATACTGTGTTTATTCCAGGAATATAAACAACGGCGAGTTGCATAATTACACCAACGATAAACGCTAAATTCAAGAAACGGTTGTTAAACGCTTGCTTTGAAATAACGCTACGTTCGCTCTTTACGTTATACGAGTGGAAAAGTTGTGTAAAGGATAATGTTACAAACGCCATCGTAGACGCAACTAAATGCCCGTAAAGCTGGAAGCCGATAATATACGAAGATAAGGTTAAAACACCTACTACTACGCCCTCAAGCCCGATATGAAGCCCAAGTTTTTGTGCAAAGAAGTTTTCTTCCTTGGGGCGTGGTTTTTCAAGCATAACTGAATCTTCGGGTTTTTCCATACCTAAGCCGAACGCCGGAAGGGAGTCGGTAACGAGGTTTATCCAAAGAAGATGAATACCTGCAAGGGGAACTTCAAGCGGTAATATACCAAACGCAGCAATGAGTTCAGCAAGTAAAATAACTAATACTTCACCGATATTACTTGAAAGTAGATATTTAACGCATTTTCTAATATTTGCGTAAATACCTCTACCCTGCTTAACGGCTTTAATAATGGTTGTGAAGTTATCGTCGGTAAGTATCATATCGGCAGCTTCCTTAGAAACGTCCGTTCCCGTGATACCCATTGCGCAACCAATATCCGCTTTTTTAAGTGCGGGGGAATCGTTAACGCCGTCACCCGTCATTGCAACGACTTTGCCTTTTGATTGCCAAGCCTCAACAATTCTTACTTTATCTTTCGGAGCAACGCGCGCGTATACTGAAAACTCTTCAATACGATTATACAACTCTTCGTCGCTCATACTATCAAGCTCGTCGCTCGATACGGCGCGTTGACCTTCAGCCATAATGCCAAGCTCGTTTGCAATAGCGGTTGCGGTAATAATGTTGTCGCCCGTTATCATAATAGTTCTAACGCCTGCTTTTTTAGCAACCTTTATTGCCTCTAAAACCTCAGGTCTTGGCGGGTCAATCATACCAACTAAGCCCATAAACTCAACGTTTTGTTCAAGCTCTAAAGTAACCTCGGGCATTTTGTCAAACACTTTAACGCCAAGAGCTAAAACTCTAAGCGCGCGCTTAGACATATTTTCAATAGCCTCAGTAACGCCTTGAGTGTTAGAGGTTTTTGATAAACGCTTAAGTAAAACGTCAGGCGCACCTTTAGTAATACTGATAAACTTATTACCCTCTTTGATTACTACCGTCATAAGCTTTCTATCCGAATCAAAAGGAATTTCGCCTACGCGTTCAGCCCAAGAAACGTCAGAGCCGTATTTGTTATTAAGTTCAACGAGTGCAGTTTCAGTTGGGTCGCCTATTCTCTTTTCATCTCCGTCAACAATTTCAATTTTAGCATCGCAACAAATAGAGAAATAGTTAATAAGTTTATGATTATCTGAAGTTATATCCGATAAAAGCTTAGGTTCGCCTTTATCAAACACTTCAAGTACGGTCATTTTGTTTTGAGTTAAAGTTCCCGTTTTATCTGAGCAAACGATACTTGTACAGCCAAGCGTTTCAACGGCGGGTAATTTTTTAACGATTGCGTTTTCGTTAACCATTTTTCTAACGCCGATTGCTAAAACTATCGTAACAACTGTAGCTAAACCCTCGGGGATAGCTGCAACAGCAAGCGCTACTGCAAGCTTAAAACTTTCAAGAACGGGAGCGCCTAATGCAAAAAAGTCAAGCGCGAATACGCCCAAGCAAATAAATATAGAAATAATACCTATAACCTTACCTACTTGAGTAAGCCTATTTTGAAGTGGCGTAGGTTCAGCTTTTTGCGCGCCAAGCATACCTGCAATTTTACCGATTTCAGTTTTCATACCGGTATCGGTTACAACAGCTTTACCTCTACCGTTTGTAACGAAAGTAGATGAAAATACCATATTTTTTCTATCGCCAAGCGCAGTTGCGTCACCATCGATAACGTCAGTCATCTTCGTAACGGGAACAGATTCGCCCGTGAGTGCCGATTCGTCAACTTGAAGATTAACTGCATCAATTAAGCGCGCGTCAGCAGGAATAAAGTCACCTGCCTCAATTAAGATTATATCGCCAACTACTAAGTCTTCAGACGGAATTTTATCGGTAACGCCGTTACGAATTACCTTACACTCGGGCGAGGACATCTTTTTAAGAGCCTCTAATGATTTTTCAGCCTTACTTTCTTGTACTACGCCAAGTATTGCGTTAAGCATTACTACGATAAAGATTACCAAACTATCAACCCACTCGTGCGGATCAACGATAAGCGAAATTACCGCTGCAACGAGTAAAATGATAATAAGAACGTCGGCAAACGATTTAAGAAACTTAACAAGTAACGTTTCTTTTTTGTGTTCTTCGAGTGCGTTCTTGCCGTATTTTTCACGGCGAGTTTCAACCTCTTGAGCTGTTAAACCTTTTTGTACGTCACTACCTAGCTCGGTAACAACGTCCATTTTATGTTTACGATACATTGTATCCTCCTATTAAAATCAGTATTAACCGTTTATTAAACTAATTATATCCTTAAGCGCAATTTCTGTGCTTGGATTAACGTATTTTAGCCCCTCAAGGCGCTTAAAAAAGGTTATTTGCCTTTTTGCATAATGGCGCGAATTAATTTTAATAAGGCATGATAATCCGCTTAAATCGTTTGATATTAAAGCGTCGTACGTTTCCTTATAGCCAATTCCCTGCATACATTGATAGCTTTTGTCAATTCCACTATCAATTAGCGACTTAACCTCTTCTATTAATCCGTTTTCAATCATAACATCAACGCGCTTGTCGATTCTATTATATAACTCTTGTCTTTCAAAGTTAGGCATAAACGCAAGATAATCGTACCTTGGAATTAAAGTATCGTTTTGCTCAGACTTTTTCTTGCCCGTTGAATAATAAATTTCAAGCGCTCTAACTACTCTTACTAAATCGTTTTTATGAATTTTTAACGTTGCGTTTTCGTCAACCTTTTTAAGCTCTTCATAAACGGCGTCAACCCCACAAGTTTCAGCCATTTTCATATATTTGTTTCTAACTTCAAGGTTTTCTTGCGTTTGACCGTAACTAAGTTTATATAAAATGGAATTTATATAAAAGCCTGTGCCACCGCAAATTATAGGCGTTTTTCCCTTAGAAATTAAGTCGTCAACGATAGGGATAGCTAACCTTTCAAAGTCAGAAACTGAAAATTTAGAAGTTGGATGGACGACGTCAATTAAATGATGCTTAACTAGAGCTTGCTCTTCAGCGGTAGGCTTTGCCGTGCCTATATCTAAACGCTTATAAATTGCTAGAGAATCTGCTGAAATTATTTCAGTATCAAGTAGTTTTGCTAGCTTAATTGCAAGCGAAGATTTACCCGATGCGGTAGGTCCGCATATTATTATAATTTGAGGTTTCATAATACGCGTTTAAACCATTTATCAATTTCGTGGCGTGTAATTTTGACAGCAATAGGTCGGCCGTGTGGGCATTTAAGGTCAATATTACCGTTCAAAAGCGTCATAAGCGCGTCAACCTCGTTATCAGACAAAGTCATACCAGCTTTAACGGCAGATTTACACGCTTTTTGCATAAGTTTTTGATTAATTATTTCAGGTACGGTTTCACGGCGGAGTGAATAATCGCCCAAAACGTCGTCAAAAAACTTGTCAAGCTCAATATCAACAAGCTCAAACGGTATAGAATATACGTTAAACGAACCGTCGTAACTTTCATCAATTTCCAAGCCAAGCTCGGTTAAAAAGGGCATTTTTTCTAAAATGCACTCGCGCTCTAGAGTATTTACTTTTAAATTATATGGAACAAGTAGCGGTTGCGTGGGATTTTCTTTAACTGTTCTTTGATATAAAAGTTTGTTGTATAGTAACCTTTCGTGAGCAGCGTGTTGGTCGACGATAAAAATATCGCTACCTCTTTCAAATATTAAATATGCGTTGAGCGCCTGCCCTACGTATTTTAAATTTTCAGGCTCTTTAATTTCGGGTTGAGAAAGTAACCCCTTTTCTTCAAGCTCTTTAATATAATTTTTGTTTTCAGCAAAAATATCTTCTTGCTTAGGCGTCGCTTTACTTTGCGAAGTTTCGCCTTGAATATCTTTATCTTCAGCTACGAGTGAGAACGAGCCTAATATTTCGCCACTAAATTTGTCAACTTTATATTTTTTGTCGTTAAGATTAGTGTTGTTTCTTGAGGCAACTAATACAATGTCGTCATAATCGGAGGGGTTAATACTTTCCTTTTTTACAACCTCGGGCGATTTTACCAGCCTATTGTGACTAGGTAAAATAATATCGAGCGCTGAATCACTACCGTCAAGAACTTTAGTAATGGTTGAATAAACAGCGCCGTAAATTACAGAGTTATCAATAAATCTAACGTCAGACTTGTTAGGAGTAACGTTAACGTCAACTATTTCACTAGGAACGGTAATATATAAAACCGCCATAGGATAACGCCTTTTCATTAAGTAACCCGAGTATGCGTTCATAATAGCAGACGATATAGTTTGATTTTGAATATATCTTCCGTTAAGTATAACCGTTTGATAAGTGCGGTTAGATTTTGTAAAGTTAATCTTGCCAACGTAACCTTTAATAGTAACGCCATGCAAATAATTAGAAATTGAAAAGGTTTCAGATAAAAACTCCATACCATAAACTGCGGTAACGGCATCTTCAATCCCATCGCCGTACGACGCCATAACCAAGGTATCGTTAATCTTAAACTGAAAAGCAACGTTTGGGTTTGCAAGTATTAATCTTGACACGGCGTCAGAAACGTCGTTTTCCTCAGAGCGAACAGATTTTAAAAATTTTTGCCTTGCAGGGGTATTAAAGAATAGATTTGAAACGGTTACGAACGTTCCGTCGTTTGACGGCGCTTCGAAAATTACAGGGTTTTCACCGCCCTCTACTTCCATAGTGTAACCGATATCTTCACCGTGCCTTTTAGTAGTAATTTTAAGCTTAGAAACGGAGGCAATAGACGAAAGCGCCTCACCTCTAAAGCCAAGCGTTTTTATTGCGTATAAATCGTCAATATCTTTAACCTTAGACGTGGCGTGAGGTAAAATAGTTTTTAGTAAATCTTCTTTGTATATACCCGAGCCGTTATCGAAAACTTCAATAACGTCCTTACCACCGCCGAAAATATTAATTTTAATCTCAGTTGCGCCTGCGTCGATTGAGTTTTCAACAAGCTCCTTAATAACCGACGACGGTCTTTCAACAACCTCGCCCGCAGCAATCTGAGTATAAACTTTTTTATCAAGTACGTTTATAACCGACATACTTATTCTCCGATTATATTTTTGAGTTCGTTAAGATAGTTAAGAGCTTCAATAGGCGACAATGAATTTACGTCTAAGCTTTTTAGCTTAGAAACAATTTCGTTATCGTAACTATCCTCGCACGTGTCTTGTTGGGGGCGGAAATTAATATCACTACCCTCTAATTGTTTTAAAATTTTCTTAGCGCGAGTTGTAACGCATTTAGGAACGCCTGCAAGCGAAGCAACTTCAATACCAAAACTCTTATTTGCGCTACCCTCTTGAATTTTTCTCAAGAAAATAACTTCGCCGTTAAATTCTTTAACAATAATTTTATAATTTTTGACACCATCAAGCTTACCCTCAAGCTCCGAAAGCTCGTGATAATGCGTAGCAAACAAGGTATTTGCTTTAATAACGCCTGATACGTATTCAACTACAGCCCAAGCAATAGAAAGCCCGTCGTAAGTAGACGTTCCGCGACCAACTTCATCTAAAATAATAAGGCTGTTTTTAGTTGCCTTGTTAAGAATTGATGCAACCTCGTTCATCTCCACCATAAAGGTAGACTGGTCAAACACTAAATTATCGCTTGCGCCAACGCGCGTAAAGATTTTATCGGTTATGGGAACTTGGCAGAACTTTGCCGGAACGAACGAACCCATATGTGCCATTACGGTAATGAGTGCAACTTGGCGCATATACGTAGACTTACCAGCCATATTCGGTCCGGTTATTATCATCATGCGGTCGCCATCTGAAGATAATTTGGTATCGTTAGGTATAAACTGTGAGTTAGATACGCTTTCAACGATAGGATGCCTACCGTCTTTAATAATGAACTCGCTACCAGACGGCATAATCGTAGGTCTTACGTACTTATATTTTTTTGCAACGGTTGCTAACGAGTTTACCGTATCGATAAACGCAACAGCTTTTGACGACCTTTGAATTTTAGATAAATGCTCTGCTAAAAGATTTTTTATTTTAGCAAAAATCTCTTGTTCGATTTTAATAGCCTTTTCACGGCTTGTTAATATCTCTTCTTCAAGAATTTTAAGCTCTTCAGTTATAAAGCGTTCGCCGGTAGTTAACGTTTGCTTTCTAATATACGTGTAGGGAACTTTATCCTTAAACGACTTTGACACCTCAATATAGTAGCCAAACACTCTATTGTATCCTACTTTTAACGTTCTAATTCCCGTAGCCTCTTTTTCACGTTGTTCAAGTTCGTCTAAAAGTTTTTTTGAATTTTTAGCAACGTTACGAAGCCTATCAAGTTCTCTATCAAATCCGTCCTTAATAAAATCACCGTCTTTTAAAGCTGATACGGTAATTTCTTCCTTTAAAGCGTGTGATATAAGCGAAGTTAATTCCGTAAAATCGTATAAATTATCGTAAACGTCTCTTAGCGGTTTACATACGCTACCGGATAGCGAAAATTTAAGTGTAGGTAAAAGCTCTAGCGATTTTGATAAATTGTACGCGTCTTTAGGTGTAATATTACCGTTAGAAACCTTACCTGCAAGCCTTTCAGTATCGCGAATTTCATTTAAAACGTCAGTTAATGCGTTGCGCAATAAATTATCGTTAAATATTTCTTCAACCGCGTCGAGCCTATAGTTGATTTTATCGCTATCAAGTAGCGGATTTAATATCCAACTCAATAAATTTCTAGAACCCATCGGAGTTTCAGTTTTATCAAGTACGTGAAGTAGCGTTCCGTACCGCTTACCGTCTCTCATTGACTTTGCAAGCTCAAGGTTTTTAACTGCAACGCCGTCAAGTAGCAAATATTCGCTCGATTCAATATATTGAATTCTATTTACGTTGATAAGCGAGTGCTTTTGCGTTTCTCTAAGATATTCTATAAGCGCGCCCGAACACGATATTGCCTCAGGTAACTCTTGAATGCCAAAACTATTGAGGTTATGTAAAGAAAAATGCTCTTTAAGCGTAGTTTCAGCGTGTTTAGGATTAAACGCCCACTCTTTATATATTTCAAGCGGTGGTATTACACCGTGCTTAACCGCAGGAGAATTTTTAAGCTCCAAATATACGTTTTGCGGGCAAATAATTTGCGCAGGGTCTATCTTTACAACGTGATCGGCAATTATCGATAAATCGTCGGTTTTACCGATAATCTCGGTGTAAAATTCGCCCGTTGTAATATCAGCCCAAGCAATTGCGTATTCGTTATCAATCTTTGAAATTGCGCAAATAAAGTTGTTTTTCTTATCGTTTAATAAAGTGTTTTCAGTTATCGTACCGGCTGACACCACCCTAACCACGTCTCTATCAACGATTTTTACGTCCCTGCCTCTACTATTTTTTTCGGTACGCTCAAACTGCTCGCAAATTGCAACCTTTTCACCCATTGCTACGAGCTTTGCTATATAAATATCGGCAGCGTGATGCGGA
The DNA here is from genome assembly GCA_045536025.1 of Christensenellaceae bacterium. Lineage (GTDB taxonomy): Bacteria > Bacillota > Clostridia > Christensenellales > Borkfalkiaceae > HGM11412. The sequence goes on along the minus strand of JAZSMT010000036.1, from coordinate 19,259 downwards.
ACACCGCACATAGGCGCTTTTTTATCTCCACCGCAAGCTCTGGAAGTGAGGGTTAAATCAAGCATTTTAGAAACCCTAATTGCGTCCTCAAAAAACATCTCGTAGAAATCGCCTAAGCGGTAGAATAAAACGCAGTCTTTATACTGCTCTTTAGTAATTAAATATTGTTCCATCATTGGTGAAGTTTCACTCATACGATTTCTCCATAAAGGGATATACCCTCAGCCTTGGTAATTTTAACCTTTAAAAACTCGCCTACAACGTTTTTATCAGAGTTAAAGTGAACGACCTTACCGCCCTCGTCTCTACCAATATAAATTTGTTGTTCTACGTTATATTCGTCAGTTAAAATTTCAAGCGTTTTATCAAGATACGTGCTTGCAATTTTGCGGTTGATTGAATTTTGAAGGTCAACAAGCCTTACAATTCTTTCTTTTTTAACGGCTTCGTCAACGTGCCCATCCATATCGTAAGCTTTAGTTCCACTACGCGGAGAATAAACGAAGGTAAACGCTCCGTCAAACTCAACTATTTTAGCAAGCGATAAAGTTTCTAAAAAATCTTCTTCGGTTTCTTGAGGAAAGCCTACCATAATATCGGTAGTAATTTTGATATCGGGAACGATACGCTTTAACATATCAATTTTATCAAGATACTCTTCGCGCGTATATTTTCTGTTCATCAATTTTAAAATTTTGCTACTTCCTGCCTGAACCGGAAAATGAATAGAATTGCAGATTTTATCGTATTTTTTTATGGTGCTAGCAACCTTTTCATTAATGTCTTTAGGGTGATTAGATATAAATCTTATTCTAAATTTACCGTCAATTTCGGCAACCATTGATAAAAGGTCTGAAAAGTCAACTGCGGGCGATAAATCCTTACCGTATGAGTCAACGTTTTGACCAAGCAAATTAATTTCTTTATAACCCTCTTTTACAAGACTTTTAACCTCGCGTAAAACGTCGCTTGGTTGACGGCTTCTTTCTCTACCCCTAACGTACGGAACGATACAATACGAGCAAAAGTTATTACAGCCGTACATTACGTTTACGTATGCGCTAGGATAGGTTGAACGTTTAACGGACGAACATTCCTTCATTGCATATTCGTCGTTTGAAATTTCAATAAACTTTTTGCCAGAATTTATGCGCTTAATTAATAGGCTTTCAAAATCAGCAAGATTATGCGTGCCGAAAATTATATCGATAAACGGAAATTTCTTCTTAAGTTCGTCAGCCTTATTTTTTTGTTGTGGCATACAACCGCCAACAGCAATAATTTTATTTTTATTTTCACGCTTTAATTTTTTAAGTGCACCAATATTACCGTACGCTCTTCTCTCAGCATTTTCACGAATACAACAGGTGTTAAACACTATAACGTCCGCAAGAGTATCGCTATCGGTTAAAATATATCCTAAATTTTCAAGTATACCGCTTAGCTTTTCAGACTCGTGCTCGTTCATCTGACAGCCGTACGTAATAATTTTATAATATTTCATAAATATTATTATACATAAAGTCAATCAAAATTTCAACTAAATTATCTAAATTAATCGACTATTTCACAATTAGATTGCGTATAATTATCGCTTAGATATTTAAACTAATACCGACATGAGAAAATCTCTAAAAATTATCGGGTTTATTTGTTCGGTTATATTGATACTTTCAGTATCGGCAATATTCATATCCTATATTGTTACAAAAAATACGGTTTTAGATAAAAATAAACTTATAAAATCAACTCAAACGGTTGAAATATATTCAGCATGCGGAAATTTAATTGATAAAAAATCAAGCGGACTTGGCGGTGAATATGTTAAAATTGAAAACCTTAAAGATTATACGAAAAACGCATTTATTGCAATAGAAGATAAGCGATTTTACTCTCATAACGGCATTGATTTTAGAAGAATAATAGGCGCTGGCGTTCAAAATTTAAAAACAATGTCGTTTAAGGAAGGCGCGTCAACGATAACTCAACAACTAATAAAAAATACGCATTTATCGAGCGAAAAAACGATTAAGCGTAAACTGCAAGAAATTAAACTTTCAATTTTACTAGAAAAAGAATACACAAAAGACCAAATTTTAGAATTGTATTTAAATACTATATATTTCGGTAAAGGCGCATACGGAATAGAAGATGCTTCAAAAACCTATTTTAATAAATCAGCAAGTGATTTATCGATTAACGAAAGCGCAATGCTAGCAGGAATTATCAAAGCGCCAGGCACTTACTCTCCTATAAACAATTACGATTTAGCATTTAAGAGAAAAAACCTAGTTTTAAAAGTGATGAACGAGTGCGGTTATATAACTGATTTAGAATACGGCGTCAACGCAAATAAAGAGGTATTAATTAACACGTCAAGCGAAAGCTGTTACGACGATTACGTAAGCGCTACTTTATACGAACTAGAAAATTCCAAAATATTTATGCCGTACGGTTATAAAACCGTAAAAGTTCATACTTATTTAGACGAGGAATTACAATCACACATCAAAAATTTCAACAGCAATTACAACGATAGTAAAATTGTAATAAATTCTAAAATAAGCGGTATTACCGCTTTTTATGGGGATAATTCAAACTTAAAACGTAGCCCTGCATCATGTGTAAAACCTTGGCTTATATACGCACCAATGATAAACGACGGTTACGTAAAAGAAAGTTCAGTTATAATTGACGAAAAGGTTGACTATAACGGCTACTCGCCTAAAAATTATAATAACGCATACAGCGGAGCAGTTACCGTTAAAGAAGCACTTTCTAAAAGCTTAAACGTACCTGCCGTAAAACTTCTTAACGGTTACGGCTTAGATAAAGCAAATAAATATTTAAACAAAATGAATTTGGATTTATCAAATGAAAGTTTACCTTGCGCTTTAGGAGCTTTAAATAACGGATTAACCTTGAAAGAGCTTTGTGATAAATATTCAGTTTTTAACGGAAACGGCAATTACGTCGAGTCAAGTTTTATAAAAAGCGTATATTTTGACGATATTAAAATTTACGAACACTACCCTAAAAAAACCGAGGTGTTTTCGCAGGAAACTACTTATATAGTAAACGATATGCTAAAATCGGCAGTAAAGGATGGAACGTCAAAAAAACTACGTTCTCTTCCGTTTGAAGTATGTGCGAAAACTGGCACAAACGGCAGTCAAAATGGAAATATTGACGCTTTAAGCGTAGCATATACAACCGATACGATAGTTGGGGTTTGGGTTGGAAACTATAATAACGACATTATGCCTAACACGGTAACAGGCAGTAATCAACCAACTCAAATATCTTATAAAATACTTGAAAGTATTTATAAAAATTCTTTACCACAGCCGTTTTTAAAGCCAAACAACGTAATTGAGGTGAAAATTGATATAAACGAGTTAATTAAGAACAAAAAAGAGCTTATATCTGATAGTGGCGAAAGCTTTTATTATATAAAAGGTACAGAGCCAACCGAAAGCTTAATATTAGACTTAAAACCCGACCTATACGACGTTACAATCTCTATAAATAACGGCAAGATAAATTTGTGTTATAAATCAAAAAACGTTGATAAAATAAGTATTTTTAGAACTTTTAATGATAATAGCGTTTGCGTATATAACGGCGTTCCAAACAATAAATTTTGCGAAAATTTATCACACTTTGGTAAATACGATTATAAAATTATTGCAGTATGTGGCAAGAATAAAACTGAATACGCGCTCCCTACCGTCAAATTTAAAAAGTCAAGTCTTTCAATAATTGATAGCGATAGGTGGTTATACGATTAAAAAAGCAACCAAACGGTTGCTTTTTTATAAATCTATTATTTCAACTGTTGAAAGCGCGTTAGAAATTAAGTTTTCAACGTTTAAATTCATCTCTTGTAATTTAACTTTTTCAAGGTTTGGTTTAATTAGAGGGTGTTTGGGTAAGAACACCGTGCAACAGTCTTCATAAGGTAAAATTGACGTTTCGTACGTGCCGATTTTTTCTGAAATTTCGATAATATCAAGCTTATCAAACGCTATAAGCGGTCTTAAAACCGGAATTGATACAACGCTGTTAGAAGAAGTTATACTTTCTATAGTTTGTGATGCTACTTGACCTAAACTCTCACCCGTAATGATTGCCTGTAAGCCGTTATTTTTTGCGATAGTTTCGGATATTTTCATCATAAAACGGCGCATTAAGGTTATCATGTATTCTTCCTTGCAATGCTCGTGAATTGCCTCTTGAATTTGAGTAAACGAAACGATATAAAGCCTTAACCCACCCGAATAACATGATACAGCTTTAGCAAGTTCAATAACTTTTTCCTTTGCCATTTCACTAGTGTAAGGATAAGAGTGAAAATGAACGGCGTCAAGTTTCATACCTCGTTTTGCCATCATATACCCTGCAACGGGGCTGTCAATTCCACCCGATATCATAAGTAAGCCTTTACCCGAAGAACCACTTGGCATACCACCCATCATTTTTATGGTATCTGTAAATACAAGAGTTTCACCAGTCTCTCTAAGGTCTAAATTTAAAACAACGCCTGGAGTATGCACGTCAACTTTTAAATCCTTGTTTGATTTTAAGACCTCACCGCCTATTTTGCGAGATAATTCGACGGAATTTAATTCAAACGACTTGTCAGCACGCTTAGTTTCAACCTTAAATGTTCCAACTTTTTCGCTCATTACGAAGTTTGCCGTATCTATTATAGTTTGAAGATCGCTATTTATTAAATAACATGGAGAAATTGAATGAATACCGCCTACTTTTGATAAACTATTTATAATATCGTCAAATATAAATTCATCAAACTCTTCAACGACGTATCTACCCGATATTTTTCTAAGTAAACAATCGTAGCCTTTTAATGCGTGTTTAATATTGTTTTCAAGCAATCGCTCAAAATGCCCGCGATTTTTTCCTTTAAGGTGAATTTCGCCCCACCTAATTATTATAACTTTTTTCATTTTTTCATAGCCTTTTTTAATTTTGTAACGTTTAAGTTTAGCTTATCAGCCAAATAAACGATTTCGTCAAACGTGTTATCGGGCGAAAAACTAATTCTAATAATTCCGTCAAGAACGCTTGCGTCATACCCTGCTTCCTTTAAAACGCGACTGTGCGGTTTTTTTGAATTGCAAGCAGAGCCCGTTCCAACGATTATTCCGTCACTTTCTAACATGTGCTGTAAAACCTCTCCCCTAAGTCCTACGGCTGATAGCGATACAATGTAAGAAGAAGAGTTTTCGCTTGATATAACTTTAATATTTTGATTATCTAGCCTTGTTATTAATTCACGTTTTAAGTTAGTAATTTTATCGTAATTAGAAGTAATATTTGTAAATTTATCTAATACTGCCTCTTCAAAAACTTTAATTCCAAAAACGTTTTCCGTTCCACTACGAAGATTAAATTCTTGCCCACCGCCAAGTATTAACGGTTTTAAGCTCTTAATCTTTTTATTTTTTAAAAGCGCGCCAACACCTTTAAGTCCGCCAATTTTATGTGCCGATACCGAATATAAATCAATATAGCTAGATAGTTTATACGGAATTTTACCAAAAGCTTGAACTCCGTCGCTATGAAATATAATACGCGGATTAATTTTTTTACACTCTTTTGCAATATTATTTATGTCGTTAATAGCGCCCGTTTCGTTATTTACGTGAACTACGGATACAAAAACCGTATTATCGTCAATTAAAGATAAAAGGTTGTTAACGTTCACACTACCGTCTATATTAATTTTTGCAAATCTCGAGTCGTATCCTTTAGTTTTAAGGTCTAAAAACGGCTCGTAAACGGCAGAATGCTCGCCAAACGTCGTTATTGCATTACCGCGTTTCAAATAGCTGTAAATTGCAGTGTTATCTGATTCTGAACCGCAAGAAGTAAATATTACGTCAAAATCACTGCCTAAGAACCTTGAAATATTATCACGCGCAGTTTTTATAACTGACGATGCTTTTACGCCACCGTGATATCTAGCCGACGGATTGAAAAAAAGCTCCTCATTTATATATTGCGCAGAATTTAATGCACTATTTAACGGCTTAGTCGTTGCCGCGTTATCAAAGTATATCATAATTTATTTTTAATCTTCTCTATAAATTGCTTTTCTAGTTTATTAGTGCCTGCATATTTTAAAACTTGCACTAAAAAGTATTCGTCATACGGAAGAAGTAGCATTTTTTTATCTAAATCTCCAATTACAATACAAACGTCGCTAGGTGATAATCTTTCAGTTACGTATATTTTTTTAACAGATTTATCTTTAATATACTTATTGTAAACCTCTCCACCTAAAACCCCGATTTTATCTATCTTTTTGCAAGAAAAACTAATTAATCTTCGCCTTTTAACGTTATTTACAACTTTAGTTACTGAAACGTCACCGTCTACGAAAATTAAATCGTAAAAACAATAAAACTTATGCTGAAAATAGTTAAGAATTAGCGCTGTAGTCAAAAAAACGACAAAAAATATCCACATTAAATTAGAAAACATAAACGCAAAATAACCAAAAACTACCGTTAAAATTATAAAAAGAATTTTAATAGCGAATAATGCGTTTTTAATATGTTTTTCTCGTTCTTCGTTTTTCGGTTTTACACCATATTCAAAATATTTGTTATTCATATTAATCTCCAACAAAATTTTAGCACAATTTAGCGGTAAAAACAACTATTTTAATTTAACAATAGTAACACCGTGCTCACCCTCGCCGTATTTACCAGCCCTAAAACTTTCAACTGCACCGTGTTTTTTTAGCATATCTTTTATACCGCTACTTAAAATATTCATACCTTTACCGTGAACGATTTTTATCTCTTCAAGATTTGAAAGCACTGCATTATCAATAAATTTTTCAACGTCAAGTAGCGCGTCTTGCAAATTTTTACCTATAACGTTAATTTCTTGCACGGTGGATAACACGTCGCTTCTCTTAATAGAAACGGCAGGCTTTTCAATTTTAGACTTTTTCTTAGAAATTAGGTAAATATCGTCTTTTTTTATATTTATTTTAAGATTTCCAACACCCGCCCAAACATTGCCTTTTCTAAGGTTAATTTCAAGTATAACTCCGTTGTCGTCAAGAGATTTTATATAAATCTCATCACCTACTTTAACACTTTCAATAGGCGTCTTTTTATAAGGAATAATTTTATCCTCATTTTTTTCGGCGTTATACTTTTCCTTTTCGAGTTTATTTTTTAATGTTGCTGATTTAACTATATCAGCCTGCGAGAATTCTTGCTTTGCAAAAATTTCCTTCATTTGACTTAATAACTCTTCAGCCGTTTCAAGTTTTTCGTTAACGAGTTTTCTCGCTTCAGATTTCGCTTTTACTAAAAAGTTTTCTCTTTCTTTTTCAAACTTTTCTCGCTCAAATTTTAAGCTTTCATATAATTTAAGTTCGCTATCTTTAAGATTTTTAAGTTCAATTCTTAAATTTTCGCTTTCAATCCTTGAATTTTCAGCTTCGGATAAGATTTTATCTAAAGAAACTTTTTCCTCGCTTATTAAGCATTTTGCCCTATCTAAAATATCAGTTGAAAGTCCTAACCTACTTGAAATTTTAAGTGCGTTAGAAAGACCTGGCGTTCCAATGTTTAACTTATATAAGGGACTAAAGGTAGAAACGTCAAAGTCCATTGAAGCGTTGCAAATTTTATCGTTTACAAGGGCAAATTCTTTAAGTGATGAATAATGAGTTGTTACAACGCCAAAACTTTTAAGTTTTATAAACTTTTCAAGTATCGCTTGAGCTAAAGCACTACCTTCTTCAGGGTCTGTTCCTGCGCCAATTTCGTCGATTAAAACGAGAGATTTGTCGTTTGCATTATCTAAAATATTTTTAAGATTTTTTACGTGAGAAGAAAAAGTTGACAAGCTGTTTTCTATACTTTGCTCGTCGCCAATATCACAAAAAATACTGTCAAAAACAGAAACTATAGTTCCCTCAATCGCAGGAACAAATATACCCATCGCTGTCATTAGCACGAAAAGACCAACAAGTTTTAACGTTACCGTTTTACCACCAGTGTTTGGACCCGATATGAGCAGATAATTATAATTTAGACCAAAATTAATAGAAATTGGTACGACTTTATCGGGGGTTATTAAAGGATGCCTACCCTTTTTAATATCTATAACTCCGCTTGAATTTAATTTAGGATATACAGCTTTAATTTTATAGGAATATTCAGCTTTTGCAAAAGCAACGTCAATATCGGTTAAAAGCTCAATATTATCTCGTAACTGATTAACTATTGTGCTAACCTTTTGAGTAAGCTCAAAAAGTATTCTTTCAACCTCAACAGCCTCAGCTAAAATTTCTTTTCTTAGTTCATTGTTGAGTTCTAAAACCTCTTGAGGTTCTATAAAAAAGGTATTGCCACTTGCTGAACGGTCATGAACAAAACCCTTTACAGCTGATAAATGCTCGGATTTAACGGGAACGACGTATCTTCCATTACGCATAGATACTACGTTATCTTGTAAATATTTATTAGCCCCAGAACGCATATATCCTTGAAGCTTTTGACGTATCTTTTCATTAATATTCTTTATTAATTTTCTTATCGAATATAATTTTTCAGAGGCATTATCGGATACCTCATCTTCGTTTATAATCTTAGAAAAAATGTCATTTTCTAGGTAATTATCGAAAAATATACGACATGCTATATCGTATAATATAGGCTTGTTTTGAGAAAATTCAATAATTTCTTGCGAGGTAATTCTTGAGGACCTTAAAAGCCTTGCCACCTTTAAAAGAGCTGACGGCGTAAGCGTAGAAAGCTTTTCCGCAAGGTTAAGCTCGTCAAAAATCTCATCAAAATACACAACTCCTTTTACGCCCTCTAGATATAAATTATACGCCTCGTTAGTTTTATCAAGTAGGTGTTTTGCGTTATTATAAGATAAATCAAAACTATCGGTAACAACTCTATTTTTAGAGGTTGCAAGTACGGCATAAGAGGATATTTTTTCTGCAATTTTATCAAATTCAAGTGTTTTAATTACTTTATCGCTTATCATTTTACCCCCCTTGCGTAATTACCTTGCGTAACGTCGTTTATACCGTAAACGGTTAAATCTTTAATAACATTTACATTATCAATAATTTTAAGTTTTGCCATGTTATAAACCTTAAATCTACAATCATTTAATTTATAGCGTTTAACTATAAACACCCTACCATCTTTATCAATAAGCTCAAAATTATTGATAATTTCGCAGTTTTTACAGTTTTTAGAAAACGGGCAATAAATTAAATCCATAATCTCAACAGCCGAGCCAGATAAAACATATAATGAACTATCTAAATCTTTAATCTCTTTTAAAGAAAGCTCTTTCGATGCACAAATCTCACCAATACCCTCATCCTTAAGAAATTTAACGTCTATACTATTAAACACGTTAAAACCAACGCCTGCAAATAATTTAGCGTTTAACTCACGGCAAAACTCTATTGCCCAAACACCGTCTGAATAAACGCCTTTAAATTTATTTAAAACGTTTTTTATAAGATCAATATCTTTACCCGACATATACGGCGGAAGATAAAGCCAAACGTTATTTTCAAAAGTTAAATTACTTAGCTCATTATAATCGTATGGCATATATATAACGTTATCAAAACCACTTAAATTTTCGTTAAAGTTGGAAACGATAACTGCGTTTTTTACAGCGTTATTATTATTAGAATATTTTACATATTTTTCGATATTATAAGGTGTTTTGAATAGTTTTCTATAAAATATATTTTGGTATAACTCTGCTCTTAATTTATTTAAAACACTTTTAGGAACAAATGCGTTATTTGAAAAGTTTACAAATTCAGCGGTGATTTTAAAGGGATACACGTCAGTTTTATTAAGATTTGAAACAACCTCTTCTTTGGTTATAGAAGAAGTTTGTGCAGGCGAAATTACACTATCCGACATAACGGTTATATCACACGCACTTAACGACAATTTCTCGTTAACCTTTAAATATACCTTAACCGTTATATCCTTAAACTTGTTTTTAACGTTTAAGCTTTCATATAAATCAACTTTTTTAGTTAAACGTACGATATCACCTATTTTTACGTTACCTTTATATCTTATTACCGTTTTATCGTTATTAATTGATGCTATTGCGTTTCCAACCTCGTATCCGCCACGAACGACTTTAAAAGCATCAGCTTCAATAAGGCTCAAATTTTTATCAAGAAGGATAGTATCGTTAACAATTTTAACTACCTTACCAACGTAAAGCCCGATGTTATTTTGAATTTTATAAGAAATAAAATTATTATCCTGCGAAACGGCTAAGCCTTTTGTATAATCGCCACGATTAAACGATATTTTAAGATTATTAAAAAGTTTTTCACTATTATTACCTAAAAGCAACTCTTTATAATAGCAAATGGCGCTACTAACGTACTCTTTACCGCGCATGCGCCCTTCAATTTTAAAAGATTTTACACCTAAATTTTTTAAAATGGTTATATCTTCCCCAACACAAAGGTCTGAAAGTGATAATAAATAGCCTTTTTTAACCGTTTTACCATTAACAACGTATTTATATTCTTTACGGCAAGGCTGTTTACAATAACCGCGGTTACCACTATTACCACCAACGAAAGATGAAAAATAGCAATGCCCCGAAAATGAGGTGCATAACGCCCCTTGAATAAACACTTCCGTTTCAATTATTTTGCAAATTTTTTCAATATCAGAAAGCTTCGTTTCCCTTGCAAGTATTACGCGTGAAAATCCGTAACGCTTTGCAAGTTTTGCACCGTATTCGTTACAAACACCGGCTTGCGTTGATAAATGTAGTACTGCGCTAGGCATAATCTCTTTTATAAATTTACCCAAGAATATATCTTGTAAAATAAACGCGTCAACCCCGCACGAATATGCATAATTTATAGCGGACAAAAAATCGTTAATCTCACTTTCTTTAACGAGAGTATTAACGGTTAAATAAACCTTTACGTTAAACGTTTTTGCGTATGCTACCGCGTATTTTAATTCTTCAAAATCGAAATTATCGGCTGATTTTCGAGCTGAAAAATCTTTTAAACCTAAATAAACGGCGTCAGCACCTGCGTTTATTGCAGATATTAAGTTTTCGTAACTGCCAACAGGCGCTAAAATTTCAACCATAAACCTATTATAATAGAAAAGTAAAATAAATTAAAGTATTTTTATTAAAATACCTGCCTAATTTTTAGGCAGGCTTTTATTTTATCTTAACACTATTCCGCTTAAACTTAAACCTTTTAAGATTTTATCAATAGAAGCATCAACCTCTTCAAGAGTTAATGAACGCTCTAAATTGGTAAAAGTTAAGTGGTACGCCATACTCTTTTTACCATCTTCTAGCTGTGAGCCTTCGTAAATATCAAAAAGTTCTATTTGAGATAGTGATTTATCAGAAAATTTCTTTATAAGCTTAAGCGTTTCGCCGTTAGTTACACTTTTATCCATAACAAGTGCTAAATCGCGCTCTACGGACGGGAATTTTGGGAAGGGCTTAAATATAAGCTTACGATTGAGCATTTTAGAAATAATGCTGTAATAAATTTCTGAAACGTATAAGCGCTTATCAACGCCCAATTTTTCTAAAACTTTTGGATGAAGCTCGCCAACGTATCCTATCGAGCGATTACCTATAACGATTTCAGCACTTTTAGTTGGATGCATAAACGCGCGTTTTGTTTTAACAAAATCAACCTTAAAGGTAGCGCCAAGCGTTTCAAGTAAACCCTCAACAACGCCTTTAATAGTAAAGAAATCTTCATCTCCAAACATGCCAATAGCTAAAGTTTCTTTTTCTTCAGGAAGTTCGGTAAGTGGTAATGCTTTAGGATTATACGTTTTTGCAAACTCGAAAAGTCTACCCGATAAGTTCTTTTTGTTAAGGTTATTAACGATTACTCTAACAAGCGAGGGAAGAATTGTAGTTCTCATAACCGATAAATCTTCACCTAACGGATTGAGAATTTTAATAAACTTATATTCATCTGAATTTTTATCAAGACCAAACACGTCAAATTCTTTTTCGGATACGAAAGAATAAGTTATAGCCTCTGAAAAACCTTGTGATACGAGATAATTTTTAGCCTTATTAAGGTCTTTTTGCTCTTTGTTAAGACCACCAACCGTGATAGACGCGTCTTTAAGTAGAGTGTTTTCGATATGGTCGTATCCGTACATTCTAATTATTTCTTCGGATAAATCTGGGTAATCTTCAACGTCATCACGATAAGGAGGAATTATAGCAGTTATATCGTCACCCACAATTTCAACGCCGAAATTAAGCCTTTTTAAAATATCGCTTATAATTTCGGTAGGAACGTCAATACCTAAAACTTTATTGATTTTTGAAATTTTAGTCGTTATTTTTTTAGGAGTTAAATCAGCCGAATTAACGTCAATATACGAGCTTGAAATTTTACCGACGTTTAGCGTGTCGATTAAATTAAGCGCTCTTTTCATACCGAGCTCGGCGATATACGGATCAGTGCCCTTTTCAAAGCGAGAAGAACTATCCGAACGCTTACCAAGAGCGCGCGAGGTACGCCTAATACTGTCGCGCTTAAACATTGCCGATTCAAAAACTATAGCTTTTGTATCGCCTTCTATCGAGCTTGACTTTCCGCCCATAATACCGGCGATACATTGGGGATTTTCCTCGTCGCAAATAACTAAATTGCTAGTTGAAAGCTCAAACTCCTTATCGTCAAGCGTGGTAATTTTTTCACCGTCGGTTGCACGGCGGATAACGAGCTTATTACCTTTTAAATAAGAATAATCAAAGCTGTGCATAGGTTGACCAATTTCAGTAAGTACAAAATTGGTAATATCTACGATATTATTTATCGCCCTAATACCTACACTATTTAAGCGTTTTTGCATCCACATGGGTGACGGTTGAAGTTTAACGTCTTCCACGTATGAAGCGATATAACGAGGGCAAAGCTCGCTATCTTTAACCTCTACTGAAAGTTTATCAGCAGTTGCAAAATTAGCGGTATTATAAGTAATTTCAGGCATTTTAAGAGGCTTGTTTAAAACTGCTGCAACCTCTCTTGCCAAACCGAGTATACTGTGACAGTCAGGTCTATTTGCCGTTACGCCTATATCGAAAACAACCTCGTCAAGCCCTACGATAGGTTTAATATCAGCACCGTTTTCAAGCGCACTATCAAGTATTAAAAGCCCGTCGTACGACGCACCCTTATACATTTCTTCACTAACACCAATCTCACCGCCCGCACATAACATACCAAACGAATCGTAACCGCGAAGCTTGCCCGCTTTTATAGTCATAACGCCTTCAATCGTTACGTGATCTTTAGCGGTAGCGTAAACAGTAGCACCAACGAGTGCAACAGGCGCTTTAATTCCAACTTTTACGTTATCTGCACCACAGCAAATTTGATGCGTACCGTGCTTTCCACAATCTACCGTGCAAAGGTGTAAATGCGTGTCTGGAATAGCTTCGCAAGTTAAAACCTCGCCTACTACAACGTTTGATATATCCTTGCCGTTTTCGATAACCTCTTCTACCTCAAAACCACAAGAAAATAGTTTATTTTTAAGATCTTCAACTGAAACATCTGAAATGTCTACGTAATCATTAAGCCAATAAAGTGGTAATTTCATATCGTTCTCCTTACTTGAACTGCTTTAAAAATCTCAAATCGTTTTCAAAAAATAGCCTAATATCGGGAATTTTATACTTAAGTATAGCAATTCTTTCAATACCCATGCCGAAAGCGTAACCAGAATAAACTTCACTATCAATTCCACAGCCCTCAAGCACCTTTTTGTTAACGATACCCGCACCGAGTATTTCTATCCAACCCGTGCCTTTACAAAGCTTACAGCCCTTGCCGTGACACTCAGAACACGAAACGTCAACCTCAACGCTCGGCTCGGTAAAGGGGAAATAACTTGGGCGTAAGCGGGTTTTAGCGTCTTTACCGAACATTATCTTACAAAACTCGTCAAGCGTACCTTTAAGGTCGCATAAGGTTATGTTTTTATCAACTACTAAGCCCTCCATTTGATGGAACATAGGCGAGTGAGACGCGTCGTCATCCGACCTGTATACCTTACCAGGGCTAAGTATCTTAATAGGAGGCTTTTTATCAAGCATTACTCTAACCTGACCAGCCGACGTTTGCGTTCTTAATAAAATATTATCGTTTATATAAAAGGTATCTTGCATATCGCGCGCAGGGTGATCTTCGGGAATATTAAGCATTTTAAAGTTATAATAATCCTCTTCAATTTCAGGCCCTTCAAAAATCTCAAAACCCATACTAGTAAACGCGTCGATAAGCTCGTTTTTAACAAGTGTTAACGGATGTAACGTGCCGGTTTCGCGTTTTTTAGACGGAAGCGTAATATCAATAGCCTCTTTTTCAAAGGTTTTTAACAACTCAGCCTCTTTAAGCTCTAATTCTTTAGCGCCAAAAACCTCGTCAATAGCCGTTCTTAAATCGTTAACGAGTTTACCAAACTGAGGTCTATCTTCCTTAGGAATATCCCTCATACCTTGCATAAGCTTGGTAACTTCGCCGTTTTTACCTTGATATTTAACCTTAACCTCGCCTAAGTCTTTAAGGTTTGTTGCACCTAAAATTTCGGCTTTGGCGTTTTGAAGAATAATATCTAACTTTTCTTTCATAACTACTCCTTTATAAAAATAAAAAGCGCCCTAAAAAGGACGCTTTTTGCGTGGTACCACCTTAATTCATACGAAAATTCGTATCTTATTAGCTATAACGGAACTACCGGCTCGGCTTACTTTAGTTCAGCTTGCAACTCAAAAGTGAATAACGTTTTATCAGGAGTTAAGGGCTTTCAGCGCAACACCCCTATTCTCTTTCCTCCAACAAAAACGTCTGTCTTTATCACGGTTTTTATATATTATATATAAAGTATAACCGCTTTTCACGCTTTTGTCAATCGTTTAAACGGCTTTATAAGCCGAAAAAACCGTTCCTGATAGATACACTTCTGGCACTTCACCTACGATTATATTATCATAAAGCATAACTCTTATTTTGTCGGAAATATTTTTAGTTGACACTCTAGTTATAACGCTTACGTCGGGCGTAACGTCAAGATATAAGGTGTGCCTAGTTTGGTTAATACCCGCACTTTGAAACGACGATATTACGTCGCATTTTACAGAGTGTATTGCAATTAGTGGCATATTTATCTTTTCACCGTAGCCTTGCAGTATTTTGATACCTGTAAAAACGCCTATCGGCACTTCTACGCCTTCGTTAACGTAACCAGTCATATACTCACTAACAGCGTTAGCTAAGCTCGTGGTTAATGAATTAAACTTATACGCATCAGTTGTAATCATTGTAATTTCACCATCTACGGTTTTATGAACGGTAAATAGCTCTTGATAGTTATACTCTTCGTCAAGCGTTTTATCAATTGCGTAGTATGACGCAGTTGATAAAACGCCTGTATAAGACGCCGTTCCTATCTCTATAAGCATTGCGTTAGAAAACGAATAAAGGGCGCAAAATATTGATATAAACAATATTAAAAATATTATAAACCCACCCTTTTTCTTCTTTTTATTCCTATTCATACCTATACTTTATGAATTTAGAAGTAAAAATAGACTTTAAAAACTATTGATTTGAATTATATAAGCTGTTATAATAGAAATAATAATATTTTTAAAGGATGCTATGAAAAAATCGTTTTTATGTAGCTTAATATGCACAAACGGCATAATTGGAGGCACAATTTATATTGAAAATAAATCAATTATGTATTTAACTAATAAGCTTACGGTAGACAGAAGGTATAGAAATATTTTATTACCTATTAACCAAATTAGTGAAATTAGTTGGAAACAAATAATTTTTCCGATAGCGACTTTTCAAATGAAAAACGGCGAAAAATATAAGGCAATAATTTTTAATAAAAAGCAATTTTTAAAAACGCTTGAAAACGAGCAAAATTAAAGGGTGGCAAATTTGCCACCCTTTTATATTTAGATAATATATTTATCAACTTTTTTAGGAGCGTTTTGAAGTTCTTTACGCTTTTCTTCGTAGCCTTTTCTACCAAGTAGCGCATAGGTTGCGTTTTTACCGTTTTCAACACCTGGTTGATTATAGGTGTCAATATTAAGCATTTCGCCCATGTACGCGGTTTCAAGTTCAAAAAAGAATAATAATTGACCTAAGGTAAACGCATTAAGAATAGGAAGATAAATAGTTCTATTAAGCCTATTTTTAACGGTTAAAGCATACTCGGTTGCAACTCTTTCAGCTTGAATAAGTTCGTTCATAGTATGCCCGCACAAGAAATTAACGTCGGGAATATCTTCGCAACCATCGGGAATTTTAACGGTTTTTCTATATTCGTCTACCGCTAAGAAAGTGGTTACCTTATCAAACGGACCTTCGGTGTATAATTGAACTTGACTATGTTGGTCGGTTACGCCCAAAGACTTAACTGGTGTCTGCCCCGCAAACACGAGCTTACCGTTTTTGTCAACCTCTTTGCCTATACTTTCAGCCCAAAGCTGACAATACCAGTCAGCAATATATTTAAGCCCGTCAGCATAGGGCATCATAACGGATATATTTTTACCCCTTTGAAGAGCAATATACGATAAAATTGCACTTGCAAGTGCAGGGTTTTTAGTGTAATCGCTTGACGAGCAAAGTTCATCCATATATTTAGCGCCGTCTAAAAATTCGTAAATATCTACACCGAGAACTGCCGCAGGAAGCAAACCAACGTGCGAAAGCTCTGAAAATCTACCGCCTACACCATCTGGAATATAAAAGGTTTTATAACCTTCTTTATTAGCAATTTTAATAAGGTTTCCTTTCGAACTTGAAGTGGTAGTAATTATATGCTCTTTAGCCTTATCGCCTAGCTTTTGAGTTAAAATATCGTTGATAATAAGATATTGCGTCATAGTTTCGCTAGTTGAACCACTTTTAGTAATTACGTTAAACATTGTTTTCTCAACGTCAATAACGTCTAAAAGAGCTACCATGCGCTCGGGGTCTACGTTGTCTTCAACGTAAAATTTGGGCGCGTTTCTCTTATCATCAGGTAAATCGTTGTGATGAAGATGGCAAAGCGCTTGGAAAACAGCTATCGGGCCAAGCGCCGAACCGCCTATACCTAAAACTACGAAATATTTATAATTTTTACGGATATTTTCAGCAGTTTTAACGATATTGTCAATTTCTTCTTTATTATAATTAACAAGATTTGCCCAACCCGTCATACCAGTACCGCGAATTGCTTCAAACTTATCGTATGCTGATTTTGCAAACGCAGAATTTTGAGCTAAATCCGCATCAGATATACCCTCTTTTTCTCCTACGAATTTATCCATCATATTGTTGTAGTCAAATCTAATTTTTAAATTGTCTTTAATCATAAACAACTCCTTATATTAAAAAATTTTATATTGCAATTCTCTCAAATAATCAAGGCTATCTTTAAGCTCTGAAATTTCACCGTAATCGTTAGTGTAAACCTCTATTAACATATCACCATTAAAGCAAACGTCTTTCAACCTTTTGAATAAGTCTTCAAAATCAAACGTGCCACGCCCCGGCAAACAAATTTTACCGCTATCTTTAACGTCGGATAAGTGTACGGTTTTAATAGACGTGCCCATTTCATTTATATAATCAATATAACTATCGCCAGATATTCTAGCCTGCTTTACGTCCAAACAAGTAGATAAATTAGGGCAAAATTTAGATATGTTTTTATAAAAGCCAACGTGATTATAATATGCCCACTCAACGTTTTCTAGACACAAATCAATTCCATAAGAGCTTGCAAAATCTTTGGCTTTTTGCATCATTTTGCCGATTTTTTCATATTCGTTATAAAAAACGTTTTTCTTAAATCTAGCTATTCCGTGAAGAGTATAATAACCTGCTCCCAACTCTCGTGCCGTAGATAGGCAATTACCAAAAATCTCGTACGCGTCGCTAACCGCACGCGGATTTACACCGAAAAGCTGAGGCTCAAAATGGGTATTTAATGTATGTATAGAGTGAACGCAAATACTACCCTTTCGCTCTTTTAAAAGGTTGCAAAAATCTTTTGTATACTCGCAATAAGTTCCTAAAAAAACCTCGCAAACTTTAGCGCCTAAATCGTTTAAAGTAACGATAGCGTCCTCATTATACTGCCTTTTAAAAAGTGAGGCAGTTGAAATTCCTATCTCCATAATTAACCTTTTTTGTAAGTAACTTTATCTCCGTCAAAATATATGGTAACTTTATCACCTTTAACAACGTCGCCTGATATAATCGCGTCAGAAAGTAAATCTTCAAACCTACGCGATATTACCCTTTTAACGTTCCTAGCACCATATTCTGTAGAATAGCTTTCGTCAACGACTACGTCCATCGCAGAATTTTCAATAAAAAGCTTATAACCTTGAGAATTCACCCTTTTAATAAGATGATTTACCAAGATGTCGGCAACGTCGTAGCAATCGGACTTAGAAAGTCTATTAAACACTATAATTTCGTCAAGTCTATTAATAAATTCGGGCTTAAAATGGAGTTTTACAGCCTCTTCAACACTATTTTCTTCAGTCGCAACACCAAAACCGAGCCCACCACTTCTAACAGTAGAATAACCTACGTTTGAAGTCAATATTACGATAGTATTTTTGAAGTTAATGAGCCTACCCTTGTTATCTGAAAGTCTACCCTCACCCATAATTTGAAGTAAAATATCGTAAATTTCGGGGGAAGATTTCTCAATTTCGTCAAACAATACTACCGAATAGGGGTTTTTTCTAACCTTTTCAGTCAACAAACCCTCTTGCTCGTAACCGACGTAACCGGGGGCTGAGCCTATTAACTTGTTTATTGACGTTTTGTCTTGATACTCGCTCATATCAAAGCGGATAAGTGAATTTAAATCCCCAAAAACACACTCTGCAAGCGCTTTTGCAAGCTCTGTTTTTCCTACGCCCGTAGGACCAACGAATAAGAAGGTGCCTATCGGCTTATTTGGATCGTTAACGTTAGCGCGTGAACGCCTTACAGCACGTGATACAGCCTCAATTGCTTTTGTTTGCCCGATAACCTTTTTCATAAGCCTATCTTCAAGCGACATAAGCTTTTGAGTGTCTTCCTCCGTTAAATCGGCGACGGGAATTTTAGTCCAAACGCTTATTAGCTTTTTAATATCGTCAGCAGTAACGCAAGGGTC
>JAZSMT010000013.1:0-4482 GCA_045536025.1 Christensenellaceae bacterium | reverse complement strand
ATCCAAAATAAAAGTATAGCACACTATACTTCACTAAAAGTGAAAGATAGCGTGCTTTTCTTATCCACAAAAAACAATATTAAATTAGTGATATTTTTAGCCTTGTGGCTAAAAGTGATATTGTTTGCGTTGCAAACAGTTTAGCCGAGCATCGCGAACGCCAACTGCGCAAGCAGTTATATTTCGGCAAAGCCAAAGTTATATTAAATAAATCCACAACTTGACGTCAGGCGAATACAACTGCCGATAGGCAATATAACTCGTCGTTAGACAAATATTACAAATCCGTAAGGATTTATTTAGTTGTCGCTAGTTCCCTACGGGAAGAGCGACTAAGCGTAGTTTTTTATTAATCTTCTTTTAAGCTGTTGCCAAGGAAAGTTCCAAAGCCGATAGTTTTCTTTTCAAGCTTTATAACTTCGGGTTTTTCGCCACGGTCTTTACGACCACGCGAATCTCTTTTGCCGTGTGAACGCTTTTCGTAGCGCTCAGATTTATCACTATTTGTTTTTAAGTTGTCAGGAATAACAACAACGTAACGGTTGGGCTCAACGCCTTCTGATTCCGTTTTAACACGCTCGTTTTCAGATAATGCCGAGTGGATAACCTTTCTTTCAAAAGGATTCATCGGTTCAAGCGAGAATTTCTTGCCGTATTTAACTGCTTTATCTGCAATGCGATTAGCTAAGTTTTTAAGCGTTTCTTCACGCTTTTCACGGTAATTTTCACAGTTTACAACAACCTTTTTATATTCTTCGTTACCTATGTTTGCCGTTGCGCCTGCTAAGGTTTGCAAAGCGTCTAACACTTCGCCCCTGTAACCGATAACTGCGGTGGGGGAGGTGGTTAACACGTCAATAACGATTTTATCGCCGTTTTCTTTAATTTCCGTAGTTGCGGGAATTTTCATTATTTCTAAAAGCCCGTTTAAAAAGGTTGATGCTCTTTGAGCATCGTCTTCCAAAACGGTAACCTCTATCTTAGCGTTTTTACCGCCTATACCGAAAAAGCCCTTTTGAGCCTCTTCTAATACGGTAATTTTTGCTTGCTCTTTAGATATATTTAATTCGCTGAGAGCGTTATCGATAGCTTCTTCAACGCTTTTTCCATAAAATACAGCCATAAATTAATTCCTTATTTCTTTTTGTTTAAATATCCGTATCTTTTGTTGTACTTTTCTTCTTCTTCTTTTTGAATTTGCTTTTCAAATTTCTTTTCAACGATTTTATTAATAAATAACGTCGAAACCATACTAAATAAAGTGCTAACTATTAAGTAAAGCGAGAACGACGCCGTGTACATAAACGAGAACACGCCAAACATGATTGGCATCATCCACATCATCATTTTGTTTGTTTGTTGTGCCGTTTGGTCTACCGTTTGAAGCTCAAGTTGTGCTTTTTGAGATTTAGTCATCAAAAGTTGTGAAAGTAGCATCGAGCCGATTGATAACAATACTAAAATTAAATAACCGTTGGGCGCATCCTTAAGCCCGTCAAGCTTAGGAGAGCCCATTAATATATCGTAAGCGTTTTCATTGCTGATATCTGAAGTTATATGTTCAGCCGAACAGCTACAACCCTCGGAATAGGAAAAAGTTGAGTTTTTATAAGCGTCTTTCGATACGAAAGCCTTTTTCCAAGGTAAATCTTCTACCCAAATATTTTTAACCCATAAGAAAGAGTGTGTTTTGGTAGTTTCAAGATATTTATCAGCGGCAGCGTCTTGCGCGGGTTTTATTATCTCTTTATAATATTTACTTTCTTTATCGTGAATGCTACCTTCAAGCTCGGTGTAATATTTAACTAAGTAGGTTTTACCGCTTTCCTTTTCGCTTTCTGATAAAACATAACCGTTTTCAGCATCAATAATATCGCCGTTTACAGTTTCGTAATATCTTACTTGAACGTTTTCATTTTCTCTAATATTTTGACTATACGCTACCGCCATCTGATTAAAATCATTGATTTTAGAGTACGTTGAATACTGCGTAAAAGCTGAAATTACGATAATGAAAAAGATAAGCGTAAAGAGGGTAGGTAAACAAGACGCAAAAGTTGAATAACCTTCCTTTTTATAAAGTGCCATCATTTTTTGCGAGTAAAGCTCGCGGTTGTTGGCGTATTGTTTTTGAAGTTTTTCAAGTTCCGGCCTCATCCTTTCCATTTTAAGAGCGTTTTTCTTAGTAGCCACTCTTGAATAAATATCAAAAGGAAGAGGTATTATTTTTAAAATAAGTGAAAATAAAAGTATTCCAACTGCAATATATCCACCAAAAGATAAAGTTTCAATACAATCGGCAACAAGTTTTGTAACGCCCGTTAAAGGAACGTTTTGCAAATTACCGTCAAATATCGTAATTTCACTTGCTAATAAGTTTAAAAAATTCATAAATACCTTAATTTGATAAAAATTTACTTATAAAAAGCAAGGGCTATTAAGCCCTTTAAATTATAAAACCCATTTTAGTTTATTTTTACTGTCCGGCACGGGGTCGTATCCCCCGCGACTTAAAGGATTACATCTTAAAATTCTAAAAATAATAAGACCTATGGCTACGAAAACGTTTCTTTTATTAAGCGCCTCTAAAGCGTACGCCGAACAAGTAGGGGTGTAGATACACCTCGACCTAAGTACGTGGGTTAAAAATTTACGGTAAAACTTAATTATACCGATTAAAAAGCGTTTAATCACTTAATATCCGCCCCTTTTTTAAAGAATACTCTAAATCTTTATAAATTTCGTGATAGTTATATTCTTTATTAATTTTAGGTAAAACGACTATATAATAAGAATTTGTTCCTTTTTTAATAATATCTCTCACAGATGCGCGAATTAGCCTTTTAATGCGGTTTCTAAGGTGCGCTTTACCGTGTTTTTTAGATAAGCTTATACCAAACTTAAACTCGTTACTTTGAATATATAATAAAGTTAGAGTTTTAGTGTGGATACGTTTACCTTTATTAAAAACAAAATCAAAATCTTTTTGTTTTTTAAGTCTATTATCCAAAGTTAAAAAATTATGCGGAAAGTTTATGACGGCCTTTTGCTCTTCTTTTTTTAAGAACGTTTCTGCCGTTTTTAGTAGCCATTCTCTTTCTAAAACCGTGCACTTTGCTTCTTTGTCTTTTCTTGGGTTGATAGGTTCTTTTCATAATATATAATCTCCTTATTTTTTAACGTGCTTAACGATTATACTTTGTATTTTAAATTTTGTCAACTTTTTACGCGTTTATTCTAAGCGGTAAAATAAGATATAAATAATCGTTTCCTGAATATGGTTTTATTACGCACGGATTAATTTTAGTGTTAAAGTAAAGGTTTATAAACTCGTCGTTAATAACCTTTATACAATCGGTAATAAATTTTGAGTTAAATGCAATAGTTAAATCTTTACCCTCAAGATTAATTAGAACGTTTTCGTTCATCTTACCTACTTCGCTTGAGGAAGAAACCGTCATATAATTTTCTTTAATATCAAATTTAACTATCTTTTTAACGTCCGTAGTTAAAACGGAAGCTCTATCAATTGCTTTTAATAAAAGTTCTTTATTTACCTTCACAAGCGATAAATAATCGTCTTTTATAATGTTTTTATAATCTATGTATTCGCCTTCTAAAAGCCTTGAAATAAGAACTGTTCCGTCAACTTCACACATAAGTACGTTCTTTTGAACGATAATAGTAACAACGTCTTCATCTTTTTCAAGTATTCTAACTATTTCATTTAAAGTTCTTGAATTTACTATAATTTTAAAGTTTTCAGACTTTTCTATTATTTTTTTTCTGTAAATTGCAAGCCTAAACCCGTCGAGCGCAACGGAAGAAATCTCGTCGTTTTCAATTTCTAATAAACAACCTTTAAGTAGTGGGCGAGCCTCGTCTTGCGAGCAAGCAAAGCTTGATTTTAAAATAAGCTCTTTAAAATCTTTTTGTTTTATAGTGAAAAACTTTTCTTTTATATCTTTATTTATAAAAGGGAATTCTTCGGCGTTTAAAGTTTGAATATAACCTTCAGACGCGCCGTAGTTAATTTTTAACTCGTTTTCTACAAGAGTAAATTCAATTTCATCTTCTTGCTCGAGTTTTTTAATAAATTCAGAAAAGGTTTTTCCAGGAACTACCGTTTCACCTTCTGTAAAAGTTGAAGATATAATAGTTTTTTCTATAGAAATTTCAGTATCGGTTGCAGTTAAAGTAAGCTCGTCCCCTTTAACAGAAAGCTTTATTCCTTCAAGTATGGGATTTGTGGTTTTAGTTGATACCGCTTTAACTACTTTTGAAACTGCTTGACCTAATTCTTGACCGTTGACTACGAATTTCATAGATATATATATCTCCTTTTAATAAAATAAAAAATAGTAATAGTAGATAACGTTTATTTGTTGATAAAATAACTTTTTAATTTAAAAATTAACCTTTTTAAAAAGAAAATTAAAAATTTTTATTAAGTTAATTAAAAGTTAATAAAATAAAACCTTT
>JAZSMT010000037.1:0-7509 GCA_045536025.1 Christensenellaceae bacterium | reverse complement strand
AAGCCGAGTCCCTACAAGGGATTCGGCAACTAAATAAATCCGCAAACGGATTTGTTATATCCGTCTAACAACGGGTGATATCGCCTACGGCGGTGAAATTTGCCTAACGGCAAGTTGTGGATTTATTTAATATAACTTTGGCGTAGCCAAAATAAAACTGCTTACGCAGTTGGCGTTCGCTTCGCTCGGTTAAACTGTTTACTGCGTAAACAATACAACTTTTAGCCACAAGGCTAAAAATATAACATTATTAACTTAATCTTTTGTGGATAAGAAAAGCCCACCATATTTCGCCTTAAAGCGAAGTATAGTGGGCTACACTTTTGTATTAAATTAAAATTCCCTTATAGGAACGCACTAACCTCTCGTGTTTTTTGTTATTAAAAAAAGCGGAGAAAGCTCCGCTTTTTCTATTAAGTTTTAAACTGCTTCACCAACGTAAACGGTAATTGCACTGTCAACAGTTTCATCAGTGAGAAGTTGCGTGCATTCAGCGTCAAGGTAGTACGCATAACCGCTTTCTAACGGAGCGTAGGTGTTGAGGTAACTCTTAAGCGTAGTTCCTGCACTTACGTACGCGTAGTCGATTTCAACCTTTTCGCTACCAACGTCAGTATAGTATAAATTAGTTGCAAAGCCTTCAAAGCCACTTGCATTTGAATAGTTGAACGTTACTAAGTACGCTTCAATACCGAAATAGCTAATATAGGTATCAAGCGAATAGCCAGTGTCAATAACGTAGTTGTATCTATAATCGTAATCATATCCCGTAGTGTACGAATTATTCGTTGTAGGCTTGGTACCTAACACGTAATATCCGTAGTAGGTGGACTCTAATACGGGGCGTAAGAATTCAACAGGACTGTTCGAGCTATATTTATAGAATGATTTATAGCCGTAACCACTGTTGGAGTCGTAACAATAGATTTGATAGCTGGTAAGATAAATGGTCTTTGCGCTCAATTCGCTGTGGTAATCTGCACCGAAGTAGGTGTCGTACGAATATGAAAGATACGGATTGTAGGTTGCCGTGTCAGAGTCAAGTAAGAAATAATATTCGTTGGCGCTTGAACCATAGTATCTAGAGTAGGTGTAAGATGAATAGCTACTTTCATACAAAACAGGAGTTACGTACGAAGACGCGTTCTTTACAACTAATCTAGTCTTATCGTTATAGGTGTCGGTTTCGGTAGAAACTACCCAATCGCCAAGCACTTCATAAGTGAACTCTGTCCAGAAGCTGTTAAGCATTTGACCGTTACCGAGAAGTTTAATTTTTACAGTATAGAAACCACTTGTAAGGCTGGATACCGAAAGCTCGGGGCCGGTTGCCGTACCCGAAAGCGTAGGCGTAGTAGCGCCGTCTTTAGTTACTTCGTAAGCGTATTTGCTGTAGGAGTTGCCCGACCAGCTGAATTCCTCGTAATAGGAATCGAATTCAATCGAAGAGGGTGCGCTTGCGATGAAAGACGTACCGTAACTACTTAAGCTAATAGTTAAGGGCTTAATTATTACGTTTTCACTGCTCGTGCTGATATAGCCAAGTTTGGTGCCAAACGCTAAACTATACTCGGCGTTATATTCAGCGTAATCTTTAACGTCAAGCCAACCGTCGGTTGCGTATTGACGATAAGAGTTATCCATATTAATGCATAATTCGTCTTCGCTTACACCCGAAACCTTGATATATTCGCCGTCTTTAACGTCGAAGGTCAAGCAATTAGAAACAACGAATTTAGCAACCGTTTCTTTGCTGTCAACGGTGTTGATGCCGTTACCTTTATTTTTAAGTCTGATTTCAAATGCGTTACGGTTATAAAGCGTCGACTTATTTACGCTTAACGTATCGTCTGACGAGAATAACGTATTGCTACTTATCGTATAGTTGTTTACGACGTCGTAAACTTCTGCTTCAATCTCCCAACCGTCTACACCGCAAATTTCAATTTGGCTTAAAGTTTCAGAGATAAGCGAGGTGGAAGGAGCGCTAACCTTAGTTATGCTAAGTGCAGGGCTTTCAACGCCTTCTTCGCCGTTAAGAACGGGAACTACTTTTACGTTAAAGGTACCACTAGTTTCATATTCGTCAACGTTCCAAGAGGTAGACGTAGTTTCAAACGTTTCGACAACGCTTCCACTACTATTTATAATTTTTACTTTGTATCCGTCGTTCGTGCCGTTTGAATACCAAGAAACGCTATTTCCGCTAAGGCTAACGGAAGATACTTGGGGATTGATGCTTATAGGAGCATTAAATAACTCTTCAGAAACCTCGTATCCACCAAGGTTAACCTTTTGAGTAACCTTTATGGTGTTAACGCCAAATTTAAACGCTTTAGAAACGTCGTAAACGCCTACGTTTTCTTGAGAGGCAAATAAAGGAATTTCTTCAACGATATCGTCTTCGTAAGTAACGGTAACGCTAATAGTTACGAAAGACTTGTAATCTTCAATGTAGGCGGGCGAGTAAACCTGAAACATTGAACTGCTAGTTTGTACCGAACCGGAGGATGCTAAATTAGCAACCATTTCTTCGCCTTTTGCTTTACTCTCAACTTTATTAGAGTATTCGCTTGCCGTAGTAATACCGTCAGCGCTTAATAACTTTAACGAAACGGAGTAATCTTCTTTTATCATCGTTTCGTAAATTTCTATAGCCTCTTCAAATGCAAGAGCTGAAATAATTTCGTATAAATAAATTGCATCGTAATCGGAGTCAAGCGCTACTTTGTATTCTTTATCGTTTACCTTTAACGATACGAACGGATTGTTTAATTTTCCGTTGAACGCAAATTTAATATCGTCGCCCTCTTCCATCGCATAGCAAACGAGCTCGTCTACTTCTTCCATCTTGAGGTAGTTGGTTGTGTAGTAATCTTCACTTGTTCCGAAAACGTTTACAGCGTAAGCCTTTACGTTGTAGTTAACGCCTTCTTGAAGTTCTGCAGAGAACTCAAACTCGTCAAGCGATACGGTCGAATAGCTTAGAGGAAGCTTATCAGGCGTAGTGTAGGTCGCAACGATATCGTCGTTAAATACGAGCTTTACCGAATTAGTTTCTAAGTCTTGGAAATAAACTTCACCATCGCTTATATCGATATAATCAATAGCCGAGGGGAGTTCGTTTACAACGTAAAACTCTTTAGACCATTCAGATTTGGTAGTGCCGTCGTCCTCGTTGAACTTATACGCTGCAAATCTTATTTTATGTACGCCTAAGCCAAGAGCTTCGGTGTCTAAATAATATTGGCAATATTTACCAGATAGCATAGAATCCATAACGGGATTGCCTATGCCCTTTTCTACACCGTCAATTTCAATGACGTAGCCGGTAGCACCGTCAATAGCGTTCCAAGAATACGTTTCGTAATTTTGTTGCTCAACGGTGGGTGAGGTGAAAACGGCGTAGTTATCCGTTTCTTTGCAGGCAGTAGCCGTAAACAGCATTGCCGAACACAAACAACAGGTAACTAGCAATTTCTTCAAAGTGTTCATAAAATCCTCCTTTATACTTGCGGTTAAACCGTTTAATAGCTCTATTATATCACTCGTGATAGTTATATGTCAATAGTGAAAATTGCGTGAAAGAATTATTTAAAATTATAAATTTTACTTTTTAACTATTTCGTAGCCTTCTTTGGTGTTTTTTACTATATAGCCAAGGTTTGCTATTTCAGCTCTTAACGCGTCGGCAACGGGCCAGTTCTTTTCTAGCCTTGCGCTTTGCATTTTTTCAGCCATTTCAACGATTTCTGCTGGAATATCGCCACCCTTTTCTTCCTTAATTTTGTCAAAATCTAAACCGAAAACCCTATCAAAATCGAGCGCGAGGTTATAAATATCGATTGAGCTAGGCTCTTTAAGCATAGTAAATAATACGCCAAGCGCTTGAGGAACGTTCAAATCGTCAAACACCGCCTCTTCAAACTGCTTTTTATAGCTTGAAATAACCGCATCGTCCGTTTTAACGGTAGAGTTTTTATGTTTTAAAAGGGAAGCACGAAGTCTTTCGTAAGAAATTTTTGCAGCGTCCATCGTGTCAAAGGTAAAGTTGAGCTTTTTGCGGTAGTGAGCGTTCAAGCAGAAAAACCTAAATACCATAGGCGAATAGCCTTTTTCAATAAGTTGGTCTATCGTGTAGGTGTTGCCGAGAGATTTACTCATCTTTCCGCCGTCAACGAGCATAAAGTCGCCGTGTATCCAGAATTTTGCAGGGTTTTTGCCCGTTAAGCCCTCGCTTTGAGCTATTTCGTTTTCGTGGTGAATGGGAATATGGTCAACGCCACCCGTGTGGATATCAAACTGGTCGCCAAGATGTATTCTAGACATAGTCGAGCACTCAATATGCCAACCCGGGTAACCCTGCCCCCAAGGGCTAGGCCATTGCATAATGTGTTCCTTAGGCGCTTTTTTCCAGATAGCAAAGTCGTAGGGGTTACGCTTACCGTCGTTAACCTCTATTCTTGCACCTGCCTTTAAATCTTCAAGCGTGTTGCCAGATAATTGACCGTAATCTTTAAATTTTGAAATATCGTAATAAATACCGTCGTCCGTCTCGTAGCCGTAACCGTTTTCAATAAGCCCCTCAACGTAGGTTATCATTTCGTTTATATAATCGGTTGCTTTGCATACGATTTCAGGAACGCCGATATTAAGCCTACCAAAATCTTTCATAAACACTCCGGTGTAATACTTAGCAATCTCGTAAGGGTCTTTCTTCTGCTCGCGAGCAGTTTTTGCCATTTTATCCTCGCCGTCGTCCCCGTCGTCAGTCAAATGCCCAACGTCGGTTATATTCATAACCCCCTTTACGACAAAGCCTTGGTATTTTAAAACGCGACGAAGAAGGTCCATAAAAACGTACGTCCTCAAATTACCTATGTGTGCGTAATTATATACGGTAGGTCCGCAAGAATACATTCTAACGGTGTTTGTGTTATCAAGAGTTTTAAATTCTTCTTTTTTTCTAGATATAGTGTTGTAAAGTTTCATTATTTCACCTTTAATTCTAATTCTTCTATACGCTTTTTAAGTGCGTTAATCTCGTCAAGTACAGGGTCGCGCTTGTCTTGCTGAAGGTCGGGGATTTTCTTGCCGTTTTGCTTGATTACTCTACCGGGGATACCCACTACCGTTGAATATGCGGGAACGTCTTGTAACACAACGCTACTTGCACCTATGGTGCAATACTCGTTAACGGTAATTCCGCCAAGCACCTTTGCGCCCGCGCTTATTACGCAACCTTTTTTTATGGTTGGGTGGCGTTTTTTTCCTTTATCTTTACCCGTACCGCCGAGCGTTACGCCTTGGTATATTACAACGCCCGTTTCAACCACCGCCGTTTCGCCTATAACGACGCCCGCGCCGTGGTCGATAAACACGCCCGGCTCTATCGTTGCCGCAGGGTGAATTTCAATACCCGTTCTTTTTTTTGCATTTTGAGAAATTATTCTCGCAAGCAGTTTAAAGCCGTGATGATAAAACCAGTTTGCGCGCCTGTACGCTATAAGCGCTTTTATGCCCGAATAGGTAAGCCTAACCTCAAAGCGCGTTCTTGCCGCGGGGTCGTTTTTCATTGCGGCGTCAATATCCATTTTTAACTTTTTGTTCATAATTTACCTTTAAAAATAAAAAAACCTTAAGCAGATGCTTAAGGACGTGATTGTATACGTGGTTCCACCTTAATTTACGTTTTTAAAAAACGCACTTGTTTTGCAGATAACGGCGCTACCCGTGGATAGTTAGTCCCCCTTAACAGTAAAATGCACTTTCGCTAAAACTTCGACGTGGGCTTTCACCTGCCCCCACTCTCTTTGGACGAAAATATAGCTACTCTTTTTTACAACGGTTTATATAATTATATGGATATTGTATCACAAAGGTTACTAAAATGCAATTAAAATATCGCAAATTTATTTATCCTGTCGTCAACCGCTTGCAAAAAGTTTTTTTATGAGATATACTTAATGAAATAGGAGAAAATTATGATAGACATTAAACTTATTATCGAAAAACCCGATTACGTTAAACAATCTCTTTCAAAAAAAGGCTATGACGTAGACTTTCAAGAGCTTATCTCGTGGGATGCTGAAAAGCGTTCTCTTCTTCGTGAAATTGAGCAGTTAAAAGCTGAAAGAAATAGAGTTTCGGCGGAAATTCCCAAGCTTAAAAAACAAGGTCTTCCCGTAGAAAATATCTTCCAAGAAATGCGCGCTATCGGCGATAAAATAACGGAGGGTGACGCTAAGATTAACGCCCTTTCAGAAAAGATTTTTGATTTTGTAGCTTGTCTTCCTAATATGCCGGACGCTGACCTTAAAGCAGGCGAAAAAGAGGCTAACGAGGTCGTTAAAGTTTACGGCAAGATGCCCGAGTTTGACTTCCCCGTTCAAAACCACGTTGACCTCTGCGTTAAAAACGGGCTTATTGATTACGAGCGCGGTGTAAAACTTGCAGGTAACGGCTTTTGGGCTTACCGTGGCGACGGTGCAAGGCTTGAGTGGGCACTTCTTAATTTCTTTATTTCCGAGCATTTAAACGACGGATATGAATTTATTCTTCCCCCTCATCAGCTTTCTTATAACTGTGGCTTCGGCGCAGGTCAATTCCCCAAATTTTCAGACGAGGTTTACTGGCTTGACGTTGACGAGGATAGGAAGAAGAATAGATTTATGCTTCCCACCGCTGAAACGGCGCTAGTTAACCTTTACGCAAGCGAGATTATAGACACTTCTAAACTTCCCTTAAAGCTTTTTGCTTACACCCCCTGTTATAGAAAAGAGGCAGGCTCGGCACGTAGCGAAGAACGCGGTATGATAAGAGGCCACCAGTTTAACAAGGTTGAAATGGTGCAATACACCACCCCCGAAGATAGCGACAAGGCGTTTGACGAACTCGTTAACAAGGCTTGCTCTTTAATGGACAAGCTTGGGCTTCACTTTAGGCTTTCTAAGCTTGCGGCAGGCGACTGCTCGGCATCTATGGCAAGAACGTACGACGTTGAGGTTTGGATACCCTCTATGGGAATATTCAAAGAGGTGTCGTCGGTATCTAACGCGAGAGATTATCAAGCAAGAAGAAACAACACAAGATATAGAGATAAAGAAACGGGTAAACCCGCTTTTGTTCATACCCTTAACGGCTCTGGCTTAGCAACCTCACGCGTGTTCCCCGCACTTATCGAGCAGTATCAAAATGCTGACGGTTCAGTAACAGTTCCCGAAGTTTTAAGACCTTTTATGGGCGGACAAGAAGTAATTAAATTATAAGAAAAGCACCCTAGTCGCTCTTCCCGTAGGGAATTGCGACAACTAAATAAATCCTTACGGATTTGCTATATTCGTCTAACGACGAGTTATATTGCCTATCGGCAGTTGTATTCGCCTACGGCGAGTTGTGGATTTATTTAATATAACTTTGGCTTTGCCGAAATTTAACTGTTTGCAACGCAAACAATATCACTTTTAGCCACAAGGCTAAAAATATCACTAATTTAATATTGTTTTTTGT
>JAZSMT010000009.1:0-8236 GCA_045536025.1 Christensenellaceae bacterium | reverse complement strand
ACACCTTAGGTGATGATATACACGCTACGCGTGATGATATGCCATTGCTTTTGCAATGGATAACAAAAAAAGAACTTTTGACCTTGCAAAAGTTCTTTTTTTGTTTGGAGCGGGAAACGAGACTCGAACTCGCGACAACTGCCTTGGCAAGGCAGTGCTCTACCAACTGAGCTACTCCCGCAATTTATCGAAAACGGACCAACGCCAAATCAACCCGTCCCCGAATATGTGGTGGGAGTTACAGGGCTCGAACCTGTGACCCTCTGCTTGTAAGGCAGATGCTCTCCCAGCTGAGCTAAACTCCCACTTTTGCGCTCACTTGTCGCGAACGCTTTTATAATATATCACTATTTTTTTGATTTGACAACTATTTTTAGGCTATTTTTCGATTTTTTTATTTTTTCTTGAAAAAACCTTTTTAATTTTCCACCATATTCGCCTAAATATATGCAAAAACTTCCTAAGCTTTACGAACGAACACCAAAAAGCCTTGTAAATTTTATATCTAAACGACTTATCAAAATCGATATACTTCTCGCCTTTATAATACCCTTTTGCTACACCTAAAACGTCTTTATCGGTGATGCCGTATTCAAGCATAAAATGATTATCGCCCCAAAAAACGTAAGATGAGGGCAACACCTTGTAAACTCTATGTAAAATATACGAGCCGTCGCTACGGTTGTAAAGTGCAATATCGCCCTTATTTAGCCTATTTTTAGGTTTTTCGATATAAACTTTATCTCTACCGGATTTAAGTAGCGGATTCATACTCGTCCCTTTAAAATCGGTAAATATAAACCCCTCTTTTTCAAGGATTTGTTCTATAGAACAATCAATCATCAAGCGCACCTATTTCTTTAAGTTTTGAAATAACCGTTAAAACGTCATTTTTTACAACGCTTTCGTCAGCGTCGTATTCTTTTAAAATTTCATTAACTACGTCGTCTATCGAAGCGCCCTTTTCAAGCACCTTCCAAATAAGCGCACCACTCTCGTTGAGAGTTAAGTAGCCCTTAAGTTTATCTGAATTTTCTCCAACCCCAACCACTACGCTAATACCGTTTGGCATTTCTCTTAATAAAAAACCTTTTTTAATCTTCATAAATCATACCCTCGTAAGAACATTTTGCAGCATCTAATTCCTTATTGCAATACAAAACGTAAAAATTTGCTTGGCTTATAACGGCAGACAACACGTCAAGCACCTTGTTTGCAGTTTGTTCGTCTTGAAAAGCAAGGCTTTGCTCGAACAAAAACTTAAGCGCAATAGTTGGAGAAATTTTTTCAATTTTATTCTCTTTCGCTCTTTTGACGATACAAACACCTTTTAAAGGGGCGCTGATATTTCTGCCAAGCCCGTGCTTGCCGTTCCAAGGCGAACCGTAAACGTAAACTTTACCGTCCACCACCCTAAAAATCGGTTTATCGTCGTTTATATAGGTTAGTTTATCGCCAAGCAATTTCTTTAAAAGCCCAGCATGCGTTGATTTACCCGTTCCGCTAGGCGCAGTAAAAACGTATGCCTTACCGCCATACTCAACAGACGAGCCGTGAAAAAGCATAGCGTCAAAATTTATTAATAAAAGTTTCGCAAGTTTTCTTAAAACGGCAAGGTTTTCTAAAAAATATTCGGGATTATTAGGAAAAAATTTATCTTCATATTCGATATCAGCCTTAGTAATTTCCACGTCAAGCTGAGATGGATTATCACCGCAATAGAGGTAATTTTTAAGCATTTCGCCCGTATACTCGAAAGCGTATGAAATTTTAACGATTACGCCCGCAATCAAATAAACGCCTTGCATAACTACCGCCCAAATAAAAAATACGGATAAATTTTACCCGTATTTTATTATATCATTACCCCTTTTTATTGTCAAGATTAAACGGTTTCTTTTTCTACCGCCATAACCTCGAGGTCAAACTCGCGCTCTAAATCAAAGTTATCAACGTTGTCAAAGGCAGCGAGCTTTGAAACGGATACCTCGTAGGCCGTCATAAGTTTAGTTTCAGTTTCGCTTAATTTTTTTTGATATTCGCGCGATTGAATTCTACCAGAGATTGCTATTTTTTCGCCTACGGTTAAGTTTTTTACAAACCTTGCGTTTCTACCCCACGCGATACACGGAATATAATCAGACTTATTGTAAGCGCGATTAACCGCTATTAAAATATCTGCTATTTCTCTATTAAAAGGCGTCGTTCTGTATATAGGCGGTTTGCAAATATACCCAAGAAGAGCTATATTGTTAGGATTTTTACCGTAGTCAAAATCTAAAAGCTCTCTAACGAACACTGTAAGCATAAGTTTTGACTTTCCATCCACCTGCTTATTATAGCTTCTAAATTGCCCAAGCGCACAAATTTCCGAGCCTATTTTTAAGTTTTTTGATTCAATAAGCCTTTCGGATATGGTAACGGGCAAAACGTCGGACTGACCAGAAAGCCTTTTTACCATAACCTCCATTTCGTAAAATCCCTCCCCGTATATTTCGTGCGAGAATTTAGCTTCAGTTACGATTTCACCCTTGAGGTAAACTTTGTTGTTTAGTTTTTCAGCGTTAATCATTTTTAATTTGTACTCCGAAAGAATTTATTTTATAGTTTTCTTTATAGATAAGCTTGCCTATCTCGACAAACTCAAACCCCTTTTCTTTTAGATTAGATAAAACGTAAGGAAGTGCTTCAGCGGTGTGCAGACCGTTATTGTGGCAAAGTATTATTGAACCGCTTTTAGTTTTTGATACTATCCTTTTAGTAATTTGTTCGGCTGAAATATCCTTCCAGTCAATACTGTCAACGTCCCATTGAATAGGATAAATGTTGAGCTTTTCACAAACCTCTATAAGCTCGTTGTCGTAATCGCCGTAAGGCGGTCTAAAAACCTCAACTTTTTTACCCGTTATATCCTCGATAGCTTTTATAGAAGATAAAAGCTCCTCTTCAATCTCAGCACTATTTAGCGTTGACATTTTAGGATGTGTTTTAGAGTGCGTTCCTATCTCGTGCCCGCTATCCGATATTTTTTTAACTAAATCGGGGAATTTTTTAACCCAAAACTCTACCATAAAAAAGGTGCATTTAACGTCGTATTCGTCTAACACTTCAAGCAAGCGTTCGGTATACTCTGCGCCGTAAGCGCAATCGAAAGAAATTGATATCTTATTGTCCGAGCGCTCGACAGAGTAAATGGGAAGTTTACGATTTGAACCGTTAAAATAAACGGCGTATGCCCCAGTTGATTCAACGAGGGCGCAAAGTGTTATAAAAAACACCGATACGATTAAAAGTATAAATGCCGTGGGCTTTTTTACGGCGCGTATTATCATTTTTTCACCATTATAACAATTATTTGTGAAAACTAATTGTCAAATTTTGTTAGAATAATGGAAATTTCGTCTAATTTGAAATTTGTTTTCACGGTTATATATATTCAAGGCGTTATCTATATATTCAAAATTTTTGGCAATAAAAAAAGGCGGATTTTCATCCGCCTTAATCGTCTATACACTTTTAATCGTTACAAAAATTATAAACGTTAAAATTAATGCAAACAGCACGGATACAACCGTACCTAAAACTCTACTCTTTCCACCGTTATTGTTATTATCAGTCATATCCTACCTCCTACTTATTCCCGATTAAATCTTGCCAGTAAAACTCTTTAAGTTTTTGCCTAAGCATTTCAGAGTCGGCATATCTCGTAATCTTACCACCTTGAGCAATCGAGATAATACCCGTTTCTTCAGAAACGATAATCGCCGTTACGTTAATCATTTCGGTAATGCCGATACCCGCTCTATGACGAGTGCCAAGTTCTTTAGGAAGGTCTGTTTCTTGCGAAAGAGGAAGGAAACAACCTGCCGCCAAAATCTTATCGTTTTGAATTATCATAGCACCGTCGTGAAGAGGGGTTTTAGGGAAGAAAACGCTCTCGATAACCGCGCTTGAAATGTTCGCGTCAAGCCTAACGCCACTATTTACTATATTATCGGGAATTTTAGTGCTAGATAAAACTATAATAGCGCCCGTATCGTTTTTAGCCATAGTTTGAACGGCTTTTATTATCTCGTTAATGCAAAAAGTTACCGTTTTAGCCGAAGATTTTACAATGCTTGATACGTCTTTATGTTGGCGGTTAGAAATTTTAACGTTCCATACCGACCTTTTTATTTCGGTCGCAAACAAAAGTATTATGCAAACGACGAAAGCAAGAAGTAAAATAACGTATTCCGTTCTCGATATGTCAGACACTATCGTTATAAAACTCGTAATTATAACGTAAAGAAAAAATATTACCGAGATTTTGTTAGCGTTGTTTTTATTAAGCAAATTGAGTATGAAAAAACACAACGCAAAAATTAGGACTAACGTAACCGCGTCAAGCACGCCGAAAGCCCTTATAATACTCGGGATTGACTGTATAAAATTTTTAATATGTTCTAACATACTTTACTCCATCATAGCGCACAAAACGGAATTAAAAAGTGCCGTATCAACGCTAATTTCACCACTTTTGAAAGCGCCGTCATAATAGCTTAACTTATCGCAAATTTGCTTTAGCCTTTTAGCCTTAAACTTGCCAGCCTGTTCGCGCGCCTTTTTCGCAACGAACTCCTTAACTCCCAAAGCCTCTGCAAGCTCGCTAATCGTGCCTCTTGAAACGCAGGCGTGCAGCAACCTTCTAAAATGATAATAAATAGATATAAAAAGCCTTTGCTTATCTTGATTTTTTTGCGTTAAATCGGAAAGAATTTCAAAAGACTTATCGTAGTTTTTTCTAGCAACGGCTTCGGTAAACTCGTAAACTTCAAAGTCAGTATCTTTATTAACTAAAAGCTCTACATGCTCTTTTAAAATTTCAGAATTATTACCCACGAAACTTAAAAGCTTATCAACTTCGCCGTTAATTCTCGTTAAATCCATCGAGCAGTATTCTAAAAGCGTACTAAGCGCCTCCTCCGACACTATAACCCCGCTTTTAAGCGCCTTGTTTCTTACAAAAGAATTTATAAGCTGAGTGTCTGCTTTAGCGCAATCAACAACCACTATTTTTTCAAGCTTTTTTAAAGGCTCACACTTTTCGCTGTTTATAATTACGATAACGGTTGTGTCTATCGGTTCTGAAAACACCCTTTTTATAACTTTGCCTTTAAGCTCGGTAGCGGTGGGATAATAATCTCTAACCACCACGTATCGTTTTTCGCTCATAAACGGGTAGCTTTGAACTGCCGTTAAAAAAAGCTCTGCATCCGCCTTTATCTCCTGCCCCGAAAGGTTGGTAAGATTAAGGTCGGGCTCGGATAACGCCTTTTCTTTAATAAGCCTTAAAGCGTTTTCACGTAAAAAGGCATCTTCGCCCTCTATTAAATATACGGCTTGCAAATTCTCAGCAAGGCTTTTTTTAAGATCTTTAAACTTCAAAACGGCCCTCCATAGTTTATTTTAACAAAAAACTGACGAAAAATCAATAGTAAAGTGCAATGTTTATTATGCTAAATAATAAAACCGTCAATATTAAAATTATTATGCGCAAAAGAAAAGTAGTTCTCTTAGAAAAATTAAACTTATTAGCAAAAGAATATAAAAGCAAATAGTAAAATGCCATTGAATAAGAAAACCTAATACTTTCTATCATAAATATTTCGGTGTTGATAAAAGATAAACCGAATTCAATAGCGGTAAAAAATAGCCTAAGAATTACGCCGAATATCCAGCCGGTTGGAAATATTAAAAGCAATACGGTAAACGCTAGTAATAGTGGAAAGAAAAACCCGATAAGCGGAATTATAACTAAATTAAATATAAACGAAAAGAGGGAGGCGTATCCAAAAAAGTCAATAAGTAGCGGAAAGGACACTGCCTGTGCAACCAAGCAAGGGGACAAAACTTCCGCCACCCTTTTAAAGAGTACCTTTTCAAGCACTTTGGCAAAAGGTTTTGTCAGTAATATTAAGCCTGCGTAAACGGAATACGAAAGTAAAAATCCCACACTTAACAAGTCTGACGGGTTAACGCATAAAACGATAAACGCGCTGATTGCAATGTTGGTGCTACCGTCGGGCTTTTCACCTAAAAGCCTTGCAAAATTTCTAACGGTAATTATTATAAACGCTCTAAGAGCAGACGGCGTAAACCCACAAAACCCAACGTATAAAAGTAATACCCCTGTAACTATCATAAACGCCGACGTTTCGTTAGAGCTAAAAAGCTTAATAAATTTATCAAGCGCCAAATACATAAGCCCTATATGAAGCCCCGATACGGCAAACACGTGGGCAATACCCAAATTTTGATATTTTGAAATAACGCTATTATTTGCATATTGAGTATGACCTGTAAATATTGCATAGTTAAGCCCACAAGTATCACCAGTAGTATTTTCAAAAGCTGTTAATAGCCTAAATTTAAGCTCGTTAAACGCGCCGTCTATCTCGCCGAATAATAAACTTCCCTCACTTATATTTGCCGAGTAATGCGCGCCCGTTGACAAGGTAAAGTTAGATAGTTCGCTAAGCGTAAAATAACCGCTAAAATAAATTTTAGTGCCTTGATATATTCTATCCGAACTAAAAAAGCTAAGATAAACTTTGGCGTTTTCGTTGGTTAAAAAGTTACCTTTTGCAATTATTGAATATAAATAACCGCCGTCTAATTTTTGCTCGCTAAAAACATCAACTACTACGCCTGAAAAAGTGGAATTACCAAAAGTAGTAAAATTAGGCAATGCAGTAACCGTAATAATTAGTGCGCCAACAACCAGCGTAAGCATAGTAAATAATACGATAACAGCGTAAAAATTGCGCTTTGTTATTATAAGGTAGCAAGTTATTACTACGCCTAATAGCAAACCGCCAAAGAGTATAAAAGCCCATAGATACACGCTTAAAAATAAATAGGCGTATCCTGCTAAAATACCAAATATTAAACCTGCCGTTATTATTACGGCAGGTCTTACGTTAAAATAATTTTTCTTCGGTGTATCCATTAAAATCAAAAATCGTAAGTTTTATTTTCTATTGCTATTTCGGAGCTTGGCGAAACAGATTTTATTTCAGCCTCCACCTCACTATCGCTATATTTATACGATATATGCGAAACGATTACCCTTTTTGCATATTTCGTAAGCGTTGACGCCTCGGTAACGCTCATATGCGGTTTAGTTTTATCGTGGTCGCATTTTATAAACGCGCCGTCAACAACGGCTAAGTCCACCCCTACTAACAACGGCTTTAAATTGCCGTTTACCGTCGTATCGCCGGTGTAGGCAAAACGAGATTTGCCGTCCTCAATTTTTACGCCGTAACAAAGCACGGGGTGCGTCATTTTATAAAAGGAAAAGGATAAATTTCCCTCTTTATATTGAACGTCCTCTTGAACGTTTATAAGATTAAAGATTTCTATCTTTGATAAAGCTGAATAAATTTCGCAATAAAAATTAGGAAGGTATACGTTTATTTTATCCTTGCGCCCCGAAAAAGAAAGGGCGTATGATAAAACTCCAAAGTCGGAAACGTGGTCGAAATGTAGGTGCGTAAGTATTATAAAAGATAAATCTTTTACGCAAATTTTTTCTTGCAAGCGCGAAAGAGTGCCCGAACCACAGTCAAGCAAAACGTTTTGACCTTGAGCTTGCAATAGATATCCAGAAGTTGCACCTTTAGCGGGCGCAAACGGCCCGTATTTACCAAGAACGGTTAATTTCATATTAAACCCTCAGGCTTATGCCCATTATAGTGTACGGCAAGACCGCCTTGCACCGTTTCACGATACAAATTGAAAAGGTCTTTACCCGTATGATACATTGTTTTAACTACCGAATAATTTGGTGTTCGTAACTATTATATCAATAACTGTATTTTAGCATACGGTAAAATCTTTTGCAATAATTTCACAAAAATACAGCCTATAATTTCTAAGCCCGTCAAAGTAAGCCCGTCATATAACGACCAAACCACCTTTAGTGGTTCTCATCCTCGACACAATCAAAACGCACCATCAACAAAAGTTAATGGTGCGTTTTGTGAGTAATCTAAAATTTTGATACCATTTCAAAATGGGTGCAAATTTTAGAGTTATGGGCGCATTTCCATGAAAGGCTTTGCACCTATATTAGTTCGATAAATTGGAATTTGTCAGTTTATAATAGCTTCTTCTTAATTCTTGCGTTTAATGATTGATTTTATCACAATACAAACGAGTAACGCGATAAGAGTAATCACACCATAAAACA
>JAZSMT010000006.1:0-35751 GCA_045536025.1 Christensenellaceae bacterium | reverse complement strand
TGGCTACTGTTTGGTTGCAACTAAAAACAATAAATATAAGCGGTGTAGTTGCAACTGCCAACCCGTTCAATTCCCCCCAAAGCTTAATAAAAAAACGAGTGAAAATTCACTCGTTTTCCTTGGTAGCCCCAAGGGGAATTGAACCCCTGATTTTGCCTTGAGAGGGCAACGTCTTAACCTCTTGACCATGAGGCCGTTTACTAACTTATATTAACACATATTAAATAATTTTGCAAACGATTTTAGGGTTAAAAACGTATAAATTTTAATCTTATTTTAATTCGTCCTTTTCGGGGAGGTAGGGGTGGTAGCGTTTAGGCATAAAATTACGCATTAAGCGTTCGTTTTTTCTTTGCTTAATAAACACCGTGTCGTAATAGGTTTTAAAAAGTGATTGAAACTCGTCGTCAACCGATAGCGGATTTATTTTTTTATACACAGTTTTGCTTTTGCCGTTAAAGTATGCCGATACCGCATCGTGATTAAGGTCGTGAATAATAAAGGGCATACTTTTATACCTTGCTATAAAGTGGGGTAGTATCAAGCCGGTTATATCGTTATCTGGAAAATATTTAGCGTAATAAACGCCGTTTTCAGTTTTTGAAAATCGCAAAAAACCTTTAAATCTATGGGCTTCGAGAAGCACTTTTGATACCAGCCTATCAAAATTAAAAACGTCAACGTCGGAAAATTTATCAGATATGCATTTACCTATATCAACCGTCTTTTTTAAATAGTTAAAAATTATAAAATACTTGGCGTCGTCGCCACTTTTAATGGCGATATAAAGTTTGTTTATTTCATGGTGAGATAGTAGCGTTTTAAGCTTGTTAAAAACCTTGTCTGCCTTAGATTTATCGGTTACAATTTCAACCGTTTCATTGTCAAATTCAAGCTGGACGCTACCGCGGGTTACGTGCGACGGATAGTTTTTAGTTAAGTATGCGTTGTATAAGGCAGTATAAACACCGTCTATCGTTCCGTCTATTAAATAGGTCATAATTCCCCCGTTAAAACGGACGTTTTAATCGCGCTTGAAGAAAACATAGAAAGTTGCTCAAAGCTATTTGTTTCCTCAATTGATTTTAACGCTCGTTCAATCATATTTTCTTTGATAAAACCGAAAAATTTACCGCTAAACGTTATAAAGTGAATAGCTCTTTTTAAGGCTATTTTCATCCTTTCAAAATCGGTAATTGAAAGCCTGCCGTACCGCCTTGCCGAAATAATTTTATAGGCACTTTTTATACCTATTCCAGGTATTCTAATAAGCATTTCAAGCGGTGCGGTGTTAACGTCTACGGGGAAAAGCTCGGGGTGCTTGAGCGCCCACGCGCACTTTGGGTCGTATTCGGTTGATAAATTTTCTTTTTCGCTTATAAGTTCTTGTACTGAAAAGCCGTAAAACCTTATCAACCAGTCGGCTTGATAAAGCCTGTGTTCTCTAAGTAGCCCCGTGGGAACGGTTGGCAGTAGCGACGACTCGGTTACGGGAACGAAAGATGAATAATACACCCTTTTTAGCGAGTATTTTTTGTAAAGTGCTTGCGTTAAATTTAAAATTTGCCCGTCGCACTCGGGGCTAGCGCCTATTATCATTTGCGTAGTTTGCCCAGCCGGCAAAAACTTATTTTTTAACGATTTGTCCGCCTCAATTTCGCCGTGCAGTAAGGATATGGGCGTAAGTATACTTTTTTTGCTTTTTTGCGGTGCTAAAAGCCGCAGGCTTTGTTCGCTTGGAAGTTCTAAATTAAAACTCATTCTATCAACGAATTCGCACGCCCTTAAAACTAGTTTTTGGTCAGCACCTGGGATACCTTTTAAGTGGATATATCCGTGAAAGCCGTATAACTTTCTAAGCTTTATAATCGTTTCAAGCAAAAGCTCCATAGTGTAATCGGGGTTTTTATATACTGCCGACGATAAAAACAGCCCCTCTATATAATTTCGCTTGTAAAATTCCATAGTAAGCTCGCAAATCTCGTCGGGCGAGGCGATTGCGCGAGGGGTATCGTTTGAACGCCTACTTAAACAGTAAGCGCAGTCGTAAACGCAGTTATTAGTCATTAAAATTTTAAGTAGCGAAACGCACCTACCGTCTTGCGTAAAAGAGTGGCAAATACCGCCTGCGCAAGCGTTGCCTATACCACCTTTGTTTTTTCGGTTGCTTCCCGAAGAGGAACAAGACACGTCAAATTTAGCGCTTTCAACTAAAATTTTTAATTTTTCAGCCGATATCATATAATCACCTCGAATACGAACATTTGTTCATATTGTACACCTAATGCGGTAAAAAGTCAAACGTTTGTTCTAAAAATAATCAAGTAAAATAATGGTAAATTTTTTTGGGTATAAAAGGGGAGTAAAAGATTGACAATTTTACTTAGTAATATTAAAATATAACTATATTTTTTTAAATGGAGTTTACTATGGCTGAACTTATGGGTAATTTAAGGCGTAACGCATATTGCGGAACGCTTGGGCTTGAAAACGTTAATCAAGAAGTTGTAGTTGCCGGTTGGGTGCAAAAAAGAAGAAATCTCGGTAGCTTAATTTTCGTTGACTTAAGAGATAAATCGGGTATCGTTCAAGTCGTGTTTGACAGTTCTTTTTCTAACGAGCTTTTTGAAAAGGCGGAGGCTATTCGTTCGGAATTCGTCGTAATGGTAAAAGGCGTTGTAAGGGAAAGGTCTAACAAAACCGATAAAATTAAAACGGGCGCGATTGAAATACTCGTTTCAGAGCTTAAAATATTATCCGAGGCAGACACTACGCCCTTTGAAATTGTTGACGATACCGACGTTAATGAGAATTTAAGGCTTAAATTTAGATATTTAGACCTTCGTAGGCCGTCTCTTCAAAATAAATTATTTCTTCGCCATAAGGTTTGTAAGGCAACGAGAGATTATCTTGATAATCTAGGTTTTTGCGAGGTTGAAACGCCTATGCTTGGTAAATCAACCCCCGAAGGCGCGAGAGATTATTTAGTTCCATCGCGCGTTCATCCCACTTGTTTTTACGCGTTGCCTCAATCTCCACAGCTTTATAAACAGCTTTTAATGGTATCGGGATTTGACCGCTATTATCAAATAACCAAATGTTTCCGTGACGAAGATTTGAGAGCTAACCGTCAACCTGAATTTACCCAAATCGATTTAGAAATGAGTTTCGTTGAGCAGGTTGAGGACGTAATTTATCCTATCGAAGGTTTGATTAAGTCAATATTCAAAGAAACTATAGGGCTTGATTTAGGTAGCGAGCATTTCCGTCAAATGCCTTATAAAGAGGCGATGGAGCGCTTTGGTTCGGATAAGCCTGACACTCGTTTCGGCTTAGAGCTTAAAGACGTTTCCGATATCGCTAAAAAGACTGATTTTAAGGTGTTTAGCGACGCGCTTTCAATTAACGGTGCTATAAAAGGTAGCGTTCGCGCAATCAACGCAAAAGGTTTTGCTTCCAAGCTTTCAAGAAAGGATATCGACGGGCTGGTTGAGTTTGTTAAAACTTTAGGCGCAAAAGGTCTTGCATGGCTTTCTTATCCGCAAGGTGGCGAAGTTAAAGGCTCTTTCTTGAAATTTTCAACTGAAGAAAACTTAAAAGAATTTAGCGAGAGGCTTAACTTTGAAGAGGGTGACGTGTTGTTCTTTGCTGCGGATAAAGATTACGTGGTATTTAACACTCTCGGTGGGCTTAGGCTTCATCTTGCTGAAAAGTACGGGCTTATCGATAAAAATATCTATGATATTTTGTGGATTACTGAATTTCCTATGTTTGAATACAGCGAGGAAGAGGAACGCTACGTAGCCGTTCACCATCCGTTTACCTCACCGATGGACGAGGATATCGAGCTTTGCGCTAAA
This sequence comes from Christensenellaceae bacterium, assembly GCA_045536025.1. Taxonomy (GTDB): domain Bacteria; phylum Bacillota; class Clostridia; order Christensenellales; family Borkfalkiaceae; genus HGM11412. The sequence continues at coordinate 31,891 of JAZSMT010000006.1, read as the reverse complement.
GACCCGATGAGGGCAAGGGCAAAAGCGTACGATATAGTCATAAACGGCCAAGAGGCGGGCGGTGGTTCGATAAGAATTCACCGTAGAGAAATTCAAGAAAAAATGTTTGAAGTTCTTGGGTTTACCCCCGAAGATATAAAAGACCGTTTTGGCTTTTTCGTAGACGCTTTCCGTTACGGTGCGCCTCCGCACGGCGGTTTGGCTCTCGGGCTTGACAGAATGGTAATGTTGCTTACTAAAACCGATTCCATAAAAGACGTTATTGCTTTCCCCAAAGTGCAAACGGCGTCCTGCTTAATGTCTGGCGCGCCTGACCTCGTTTCTGAAAAGCAACTTGAAGAGCTTAATGTTACGCATATCAAAAAATAATGAAAAACCACTCAATTGAGTGGTTTTTTATATAAAAAAGTTGTTTTTACTATTGCAATCAAATTATAACTACGTTATAATAATAAAAACGTTAGTCGCTTGTGATTTTTTTGTAAGCACTAAATAAAAAGGAGAAACTATCATGAAAATGACATTTCGCTGGTACGGCGAAAACGACTGTATTCCACTTAACCACATTAAGCAAATTCAGGGTATGTCCGGTGTAGTTACCGCCGTTTACGACGAACCTGTTGGAAACGTTTGGCCTCTTGAAAAGCTACTTAAGCTTAAAAAACTTGCAAACGACGCAGGTCTTGAAATGGAGGTTATCGAGTCCGTTCCCGTACACGAGGATATTAAACTCGGCAAACCTACGAGAGATAAATACATTGAGGCTTATAAGCAAAATATAATCAACTGCGGTAAAGCAGGCGTTAAGTGTATTTGCTACAACTTTATGCCCGTGTTCGACTGGTTTAGAACTAATCTTTACTTTAAGCATCAAGACGGTGCTACCTCGCTTTCATACCATCTTGCAGATATGGAGGGGCTTGATAAGCGCAATCTCCGCCTTCCCGGTTGGGACGAGAGCTATACCGTTGACCAGCTTAACGATTTACTTAAAGAATATGAAAGCGTTGACCACGACAAGCTTTTTGAAAACTTCGTATATTTCTTAAAAGCAGTTATGCCTGCGTGCGACGAGAGTGGCGTTAATCTTGCCGTTCACCCCGACGATCCACCGTGGGATATCTTCGACCTTCCAAGAATTATTTGTAAGGAAGAAGATTACGAAAAACTTTTTGCAGTCGTTCCTAATATGCACAACGGTATTACCTTCTGTACGGGTTCGCTCGGTGCGGGTAGGTTTAACGACCTTCCTAAAATGGCAGGCAAATACGCAAAGCGTATTCACTTTGCGCATCTTCGTCAGCTCAAGTATACCGACGACGTAGATTTCTATGAAAACGGGCATATGACGCATTGCGGTAACGTTGATATTTATGAAATCGTAAAAGCGCTTGAAGATAACGGTTTTGACGGATACGTTCGCCCCGACCACGGCAGAAACGTTTGGGGTGAAAACGCTAAACCTGGTTACGGTCTGTTTGACCGCGCTATGGGCGCAACCTATCTTTACGGCTTATTTGAGGCTGTTCAAAAATGTAAAAAATAATTAATTTCTTATTTTGCGGTGATTTTATCACCGAACAAATTTGATAAGTATTATTAAAAATACGGCACTGAACTTTTGCTTTATGACGGTGTTCATTACAACGTTGCAGGTGCTAAGCTTATAGCAGACGCTTGGATAGAAGCGTTCGAAAAAAATATTGAAATTTAAGGAGATAAAAAATGAAATTACCATTTAATATTGATTTAACCGATAAAGTAGTAGCGGTTACAGGCGCTGGCGGTATAATTTGCGGTGAATTTGCTAAAGCACTTGCAGAGTGTGGCGCAAAGGTTGCACTTTTAGATATCAATTATGATGCTGCAGCTAAAATCGCTGAAGAAATCGGCGAAAATGCAATTGCAGTAAGATGTAACTGCTTAGATAAAGAAAGTATTGAAGAGGCTAAAAAGACTGTTAACGAAAGCTTTGGAGCGGTAAACTTTTTAATTAACGGCGCTGGTGGTAACAACCCCAAAGCAACTACCGATATCGAGTATATGACGCCCGATATAGATGGCGAGGTTAAAACCTTTTTCGATATTGACGAAAAGGGGTTTAAGTTCGTTTTTGACCTCAATATTACCTCTGCTTTCTTGGTAACTCAAGTGTTTGCAAAAGATATGATTAAAACGGGCGGTAACATTATTAACGTTTCGTCTATGAACGCTTTTAGACCGCTTACTAAAATACCTGCATATTCGGCAGCAAAAGCAGGCATCTCTAACTTTACCGAGTGGCTTGCAGTTCACTTTGCGCCCTGTAATATTCGTTGTAACGCTATTGCTCCAGGATTTTTTGCAACAAATCAAAACCGTGCGCTTTTATTTAATGAGGACGGTACGCCTACTGCAAGAACGGGCAAGATTTTAAAGGGTACGCCTATGAATAGGTTTGGCGAAATATCCGACCTTATCGGAACGCTTTTATGGCTTGCAAGCGACGAGGCAAGTGGTTTCGTAACCGGTTCGGTTATCGCTGTTGACGGTGGTTTTGCTGCGTACAGCGGTGTTTAATTAAGAAATAAAATCTTTGGCATTGCCGAAGATTTTTTCTTTTGCAGAATAAATAATAAAGCCTTTGGCAATAATTTTGTTGGAGGTGTTATATGGAACTTAAACAAAGTAAAACTTACGAAAATTTAAAAAAGGCGTTTATTGCCGAGTGTGCCGCAAGAACTAGGTACGAGTTCGTTGAATACGGTCAACGTATGGCAGGGTATGAGGGGCTTGCAACCATTACTGATAAAATTGCATACCAAGAATTTAATCACGCGCGCATGCTTTATACGCATATTGAGGATGCGGATAAAAAAACTATCGTTAACGAGCAAATTAAAGTAGACCTACCGTTTAGGCAGAAATGGGATTTAGTTGAAAATTTAAAACTCACGGCGGACGACGAGGAGGAAGAGGCAAAATTCTATCAAAAAGCTTTTAAAACGGCAACTGAAGAGGGCTTTCCTGAAATTGCAGGGCTTTTTGATATGATAAGAAAGGTAGAGCTTAAGCATAAAAAAGTTTTTATGTATTTATATGAAAAAATGAAAGACAAAAAACTTTTCAATTCGGATAAGCAAAAGGACTGGTGTTGCCCTTCGTGCGGACATACTATAAAGGCTGAAGTTGCGCCTGAAAAATGCCCGCTATGTATGGCTAAGCGCGAAACTTTTTGTATAACCTTGCCTAAAGACTTGTGCATTTGCTAACTTTAAAAGGAGTTTTCGTATGGATAAATCTAAGATAAAAAAACTCGATGATAAAGGCTATCAAGAGTTTATAAAGGAAATGCTAGGTGATGAAGATTTAGAAATCAACAATCAAAATAACGATTAAAATGCATACCCCAAAGCGGGTATGTTTTTTTATTTTAATGGCAAAATTATCAAAAAAAATTTATATAATTATGAAATTATATAAAATATGTTGGCTAAACGGTAGCAAAAATTTTAAAATTATGTTATAATTTTCACAAGTACGTTTATTTTACAAGGTGAATTTATGCTTAAAAAAGTTTGTGTTAAAGAAATTTATAAAAATCCCCAAGATTTTGCAAGTGTTGAGGTTTCGGTTTCGGGCTGGGCAAAAACTATCCGTGACAGTAAGGCGTTTGGCTTTATCGAGCTTAACGACGGTAGCTTTTTCAAAAGCGTTCAAGTAGTTTTCGAGAGAGAAAAGGTTGAAAATTACGACGAGATTGCCAAGCAAAACGTAGGTTGTTCGTTAACCGTAAACGGCAAGGTAATATTAACCCCGAACGCTAAGCAACCTTTTGAAATCAATGCTTGTAGCGTTATGGTAGAGGGCACGTCCACTCCCGACTATCCTTTACAAAAAAAGCGCCACTCGATGGAGTATTTGAGAGAGATTGCATATCTCCGCCCGAGAACTAATACCTTTAGTGCGGTATTTAGAATAAGAAGCGAAGCTGCTTTTGCAATTCACGAGTTTTTTAACAGCAACGGTTTCGTGTACGTTCATACACCCATAATTACAGGGTCTGACTGTGAGGGTGCAGGCGCTATGTTCCAAGTAACTACGCTTGACGTTAATAATGTTCCAAAGGTAGACGGTGCAGTTGACTATAAGCAAGACTTTTTTGAAAAGCCCGCAAGTTTAACGGTGTCTGGCCAACTTTCGGCGGAGGCGTACGCTTTAGCGTTTGGCAAGGTTTATACCTTTGGTCCTACGTTTAGAGCTGAAAGGTCAAACACCGCTCGCCACGCAGCAGAATTTTGGATGATTGAGCCCGAAATGGCTTTTTGCGACCTTCAAGGTGATATGAACGTTGCCGAGGCAATGGTTAAAGCAATAATTAATCACGTTATGAAAACTTGCAAGGAAGAGCTTGAATTTTTAAATAACTTCGTTGATAAAGGCTTACTTGATAGGCTTAACAACGTCGTATCTAACGATTTCGTAAGGCTTACCTATACTGAGGCTATAGAAATTTTAACCCCCGTTAAAGATAAGTTTGAGTATCCTGTATACTGGGGTTGCGACCTTCAATCTGAACACGAGAGGTATTTGACTGAGGTCGTTTACAAAAAACCGGTTTTCTTAACCGATTATCCTAAGGAAATTAAGGCTTTCTATATGCGCCTTAACGACGATGGTAAGACGGTTGCTGCGTCAGACCTTTTAGTTCCCGGTATCGGCGAGCTAGTAGGTGGCTCTCAAAGAGAAGAAAGAGAGGACGTTTTAAGGGCTAGAATTAACGAACTTGGTCTTAAAGAAAGCGATTACGATTGGTATATCAATTTAAGAAAATTCGGCGGTGCTAAGCACGCTGGCTTTGGTTTGGGTTTTGAAAGGATGATAATGTATTTGACGGGCATTGCTAATATTCGTGACGTTATACCTTTCCCAAGAACGGTTTCTAATCTCGAATATTAAGGAGAATTTTATGAAGATTTTATTAGACGCGTTTGGTGGCGATAATTCTCCAAACGAAATTATCAAAGGCGCGATAGACTATCTTAAAGAGGGCGGTAAAGCCGAGTTAACCTTAGTTGGTATGGTTGACGAGGTTAAAGCTCTCGTTAAAGAATTAGGCGGTAACGAGGGCGACTTTGCCTATATGAACGCAACGGAAGTTATCACTTGTGAGGAAGCTCCTACCGAGGCGTTTAGAAAAAAACCCGATTCAACTATCACCGTATCAATGGCGGCGCTTAGAAGTGGCGAATACGGCGCTTTCGTATCGGCAGGCTCGACAGGTGCTGTTTTAACTGCTGCCGTTTTAAAAGTTGGTAGAATTAAAGGAGTTGTAAGACCGGGTTTAGGTACGATTTTACCCTCCATTAACGGAAACCCAGTTATGTTTATGGATATAGGTGCAAACGCTGATTGTAAGCCTGAATATTTAGTTCAATTTGCTATTATGGCGGACACCTATCTTAAAAAGATATACGGCGTTAAAAATCCAAAAGTTGCACTTCTTTGTAACGGAACGGAGGATGAAAAGGGTAGTTCATTTACCCACTCGGTATTTAAAGCACTTAAGCAGGTTGACGGTATAAACTTCGTTGGCAATATTGAAGGTAGAGATATCTTAACTGGTAATTACGACGTTATCGTAACCGACGGTTTTAGTGGTAACGTTGCAATAAAATCAACCGAAGGTGCAGCTAACGCTATAATTTCCATACTTAAAAAGAACATAATGTCCTCTTTTAAAGCAAAACTTGGTTTCTTATTTATGAAAAAGGCTTTCAAAAACACTATGAAAGAGGTTGACTACAATAATCGTGGTGGCGCGGTGCTATTAGGTATTAACGGCGTTATAGTAAAATCGCACGGCTCATCAAAGGCGCAGGCTATTAAAGCTTCGCTTTATCAAGCTGAAAAAGCTATAAAAGAAGATATTAAGTCTGAAATAGCAAATCGCTTAGCGGACGAAAAATTAAGAGAGATAGTGTACGAATAATATGGTGTTTCAGTTAAGCGAAATAGAAAAGAAAATCGGATATTCATTTAAAAACCCCGAAATATTACGCGTTGCGTTTACGCACGCCTCGTTTAGCAATGAAAAAAAAGGTGAAAAAAACAACGAGCGTTTAGAATACTTAGGCGATAGCGTTCTTGGCTTTGTGGTTGCCGATTATCTTTTTAGAAGCACTAATGAAGACGAGGGCGATATGACTACGCTTAAGCAGTCGGTCGTATCGTTTAAGCCGTTGTCGCTTGCTTGTAAAAAACTTAAGCTTTCAAATTATTTACTCGTGGGCGAAAAGGTTACAATTACCGATAAGCTTCAAGAAAATTTAATGGAATCTTTAATCGGTGCGATTTATCTTGACGGTGGTATTGAAGAGGCTAAAAAGTTTATAGTTAAAAACCTAATTAACGCTTATCTTAATTTAAAGGGCAAATCAGTCGATTATAAGAGCGAACTTAACGAACTTTCTTCAAAAAAGCGTTTTGAGGTAAGCTACGAGCTTTTAAAAAAGGTTGGGCTTGATAATAACCCCACACACACGGTTGCGGTTTTAGTTGACGGCAAAATGATTGCTAAGGCTACGGCAAACGGCAAAAAACAAAACGCCGAACAACTTGTGGCAAAAAAAGCCCTTTCAATATTGTCAAAACAAAAAATTAACAAACGGTAAAAAATATGTTAAATTTCGAAAGAATTGAACTGCTCGGCTTTAAGTCGTTTGCAGACAAAGTTAAAATCGACCTTCTTGACGGTATTACAGCCATCGTAGGTCCTAACGGTTGCGGTAAGAGTAACGTAGCCGACGCTATTAGATGGGTGCTTGGCGAGCAGTCGGCAAAAACGCTACGCGGTTCGTCAATGCAAGACGTAATATTTAGCGGTACGCAGTCTAGAAAGTCGCTATCTTACTGCGAGGTTTCGCTATACTTTAATAATAGTGAAAAGCTTTTTCCTAGTTTAGAGTACAACGAAGTCGTTATGACGAGAAAATTATATCGTAGCGGTGAAAGCGAATATTATCTTAATCGTCAACCCTGTCGTATGAAGGACCTTATCGATACTCTTCATGAGTGTGGTGTATCTAAAGAGGGTTATACTATTATCGGTCAAGGTAAAGTATCGGAGATACTTTCGTCAAAACCGGAGGATAGAAGAGCGATTTTTGAAGAGGCGGTTGGTATTGCTAAAACCAAGCGTGATAGAAAGGAAACTATATCAAAACTCAATCGTACGGCTGACAATATTACGCGTGTTTCAGACATTATTACCGAGCGTGAACGTCAGCTTGAGCCGTTGCGTAAGCAAGCTGAAAAGACGAGGGCTAACCGCGCGCTTTCCGAGCAACTTAAATTTCACGAAATTAATACGTATTTATATAAATACGAAAACGCAAGCGAAACTAAGCGTAAAATTACCGATAGAATTAACGGTTTAACCGAAGAAATTGAGGCAAGGCGCATTGAGCTTAACAAAACCTTGGAAGATTATAACAAGCATCAAGACGAGGTTAAAAATGCAGACGATTTGCTAAGGGCTATCGGCAACGAAATTACCGACCGTTCTGTCGACCTTGAAAAGCAGTCGGGCGAGGCTAAGGTTTACGCTGAAAAAATATCCTTTTTCCGTTCCGAAAACGAAAGACTTAAAGAAGAAACCCTAAAAGGCGAAAGAAAAATTGAAGATAATAAAGAGGCTCTTAAAAACAAAAAAGAGTATTGTTTATCTTGCAATAAAGAAATTGATTTACTTACTAAAAAATCAGCTGAAATTAGCAAAAATATAGCAAAATTATCGGCTGAAATTACAAGGGGCGAAGATTTAGCCGAGTCCGTTCAAAATCAAGTTATAAAAAGCGTTGAATCGCTTGCCGATATCAATAAAAATCTCGGTGCGTTAACTAGTGAAAAATCGGTTATTACCACTCAGCAAAAGGCAATAGTTGAAAAGGTAAACGCGCTCGTTGATAAATACACCGTTTTATCGGTTGAAAACGAGCAAAACAAGCAAGAATTAAAGTCGGTTGAAGAGTTTATTGAAAAGACAAAATTATCTATTAAAGACCGCGAAGAAAGCATTTCGTCTACTAACAAGTTTATTGAAAGCGTTGACAATAAGATTTATGCATTAAAAACAAAGCTCACTGGCGAGGAAACGAGTTTAAGGCTTTATTCTGAGCTTAAAAACTCTTTCGAGGGTTATTCCCACTCGGTTAAAAAGCTTATGAACGCTTCTAAGACGGATAACGAGCTTAAAAAGCGCATAAAAGGCGTAGTAGCGTCAATAATTTCTACCGATAAAAAGTACGAAACGGCTATTGAAACTGCAATAGGCGGTGCACTTCAAAATATCGTTACGGACAATCCTAGTGATGCAGAATACGTTATCAACTATTTAAAACGAACTGACGGCGGTAGGGTAACAATACTTCCCGTAACGTCGGTAAAGCCAAGGCATAACGCGCAAGATACCGTGCAGGCGCTTAAAGAAAGCGGTGCTTTAGGTCTAGCAACCGAGCTTGTTAAATTCGATAATTATTTTGAAAGTATCGTAAGCCACTTGCTTGGTAATACTTTAATTTGTGATACCCTTGAAAAGGCTACTCAAATTGCTAAAAAATACCGTTTCTCGTTTAGAATAGTAACGCTTGACGGTGACGTGCTTTCACAATCGGGTTCAATGTCGGGTGGTTCTAAGCGCAAAAACGACGCAAGCCTTTTAGGTGTTGACCGTCAAGTGCAAGAGCTTCAAGAGGCTATCCAAAAAGATACCAAAGAGCTTGAAATTCTTCAAAAGAACAAATCTAACTTGCTTGCTCAAGTAAACGCTGAAGTTAGCGAGCTTAACGCTGAAAATACCGCGTTTAGTAGCGCTAAACAAAATGCGATAACCCTTTGCGAGAAAATAAGTTCTAGCGAAAAAGTTCTTATAGACACTCAAGCGGAAATTGAGAAAAATAAAGATGATATCGCAGTTATCAGCAACCGTTTAACGGAAATTTCAATGGCGTATACCGACATTGAGGCTGGTAACGAAAAGATTAATAAGGAAAAGGAAACGGCGTCCAAAGAGCAGTCTGAGCACCGTGAAATGTTCCAAGAACTTAGAAAACAGCGAGACGAGGTTCTTAAAGAAAATACCGAAGTTCAGTCTAAACTTTCATATCTTCGTTCGGAAATTTCATCTGCTGAAAGCGAAATCGAGCGTTTGGCGGGCGAAATTAAAGCTATTGAAGAAACGGCTGAGAAAAACGCTCAAACGGCGGACAGCAACCTTAAAATTATAGACGGGCTTACTAGAAAAGCCGAACAGGTATCACTTTCGGCTGATGACAAGCGCGTTTTAGAAGATTTACGCCGACAACAAGCGGAATTTGATAAGAAGAAAGAAAGGCTTAACGAGTTAATTGCTCAAGATAACTTAAAGCGTGAGGTTTTACAGGCGGATATCGATAAAAACACTGAAAAACGCGCTAACGAAGAGGTTAACTTTACAAAGGTTGATACCGAGCTTGACTTTATGTCGCAAAACCTCTTTACTGAATATCAACTAACGTACGAAACTTGTTTGCCTCTTCGCGACCAAAATTATGAAATTTCAACCTCGCATCAAGAAATTACCTCATTAAAGCGTAAAATTGCAGCGCTTGGTAGCATTAATCCTAACGCTATTGAAGAGTATAACGAATTGAGCGAGTCTTATAACGAGCTTGTATATCAACGAGACGATTTATATAAGGCGCAAGACGATCTTCAAAAGGTAATTGACGATTTAACTAAGGAAATGACGTTGACCTTTAACGAGGGATTTAAGACCATACGCTCTAACTTCTCTAAGATATTCAAAGAATTATTCGGCGGTGGTAGCGCAGACCTTATCGTTGAAGAAAGTACAACTGGCGATCCGCTTGACGCAGGCATTGAAATCGTTGCCGAACCACCGGGAAAGAAACTTCAAAAAATATCGCTACTATCAGGTGGCGAGATGTCGCTTACGGCTATTGCAATACTCTTTGCTATATTAAGGCTTCGCCCAATGCCGTTCTGCGTGCTTGACGAAATTGAAGCTGCGCTTGACGATGCTAACGTTGCGCGCTTTGCAAAATACCTTAAAAATTTCTCTAAAGAAACGCAGTTTATCTGCATAACCCACAAAAAAGTTACTATGGAAAACGCTGACGGTTTATTCGGTGTTACAATGCCTGAAAAGGGTGTTTCAAGTATCGTATCCGTTAAGCTTTCAGATGCAATCGATATGGAAGGCGTTAAAAACTAATGGGAATATTTTCAAAAATAGCAAATTCGCTTAAAAAAACTAAAGATAAAATATCCGATACTTTTGCACGCTTATTTTCAATTGACCGTATCGGCGAAGAGTTTTACGACGAACTGCTTGACGCGCTTATTGCCTCTGATATGAGCGTATCATTTGCGATGGATATCGTTGATAAACTTCGTGAAGATATGATAGAGGGTAGTGTAAAAGATAAAGATTACGTTAAATCATCACTTAAATCTGCGATTATATCAGCGTGTGAAGAGGTTGAAGAGTTTGATAACGAGTATCCTCTCGTTATTATGATGGTTGGCGTTAACGGCGTTGGCAAAACTACGACTATAGGTAAACTTGCAAACTATTATAAAAAGCAAGGAAAATCGGTAACTTTGGCAGCCGCTGATACCTTTAGGGCTGCCGCTAGCGACCAGCTTACCGAGTGGGCTACGCGCGCTGACGTTAGAATTATTAAACACGCTGAAGGTGCAGACCCCTCAGCCGTTGTTTACGACGCAATTTCTTCGGTAACCGCTAAGAAAACGGACGTGTTGATTATTGATACGGCTGGTAGACTTCACGTAAAAGCTAACCTTATGGAAGAGCTTAAAAAGATGAGCCGTGTAGTTGAAAGAGAGTATCCTAATGCCGATTTTGTTAAGTTTATCGTTTTAGACGCAACTACAGGGCAAAACGCTGCAAGTCAAGTTCAAACGTTTGACGAGGCAGTAGGTATTGACGGTATAGTTTTAACAAAGCTTGACGGAACTGCAAAAGGTGGTTTCGTAACCTCAATGATAGCCGAAAAGGGCGTACCCGTTGCCTTCGTTGGTGTTGGCGAAAAGCTTGACGATATCGAAAGGTTTAACCTCGAAGAGTTTATCGACAATTTATTTTAATAAAAAACAGCAAGTGTCAAGTAAAAATGCTTGACACTTTGTTTTTGTTCGTGTATAATTAGTGTAAATTATGGTTAATTTCGACTATTTAGAGCTTTTTTCTATATATAAAAGCTTGCTCACCAAAAAACAGGCGGACGTTTTTTCTCTTCATATAGAGTGTGACTTATCGCTCGGCGAGATTTCAGAGATTAAAAATATTTCCCGTCAAGGAGTTAGCGATACTATAAATAAAACGAAAGAGATATTGCTTGGTTATGAAAGCAAGCTTAAGTTACTTGAGAAAAAGCGTCGACTTATAAAATTACAACAATCGTTGACTGACGGCGATATTAAAAGCGAGATTTCAAAGATTATAGAGGAGTAAAATGGCTAACGTTTTCAGCGGATTAAGTGAAAAACTTAATCACGTTTTTACAAAACTTACTAAGCGCGGAACGCTTACCGAGCTTGAAATCAAGCAGGCTATGCGTGAGATACGAATAGCTTTACTTGAGGCTGACGTTAACTTACTCGTTGCAAAAGACTTTGTTAGAAATGTTAGCGAAAAGGCGCTTGGGCAGTCGGTATTAAAAAGCTTAAGTCCAACTCAACAAGTTATTAAAATCGTGTCTGAAGAGCTTACCGAGCTTATGGGTAGCACTAACTCAAAGCTTCTTGTTTCAAGCGAACCGCCAACCGTTATTATGATGTGCGGTTTGCAAGGCGCAGGTAAAACAACCTTATCAGGAAAGCTTGCCTTGCATCTTAAAAAATCGGGCAAAAAACCACTTTTAGTTGCGTGCGATATCTACCGCCCTGCGGCAATAAATCAGTTGAAAGTAGTTGGCTCTCAAGCAGGTGTTGAAGTTTTTGAACAAGGCACTAAAAACCCCGTTTCTATCGCAGAAAATGCAGTTAAATACGCTAAGCAATACGGCTTTGATACCGTTATTATAGATACGGCTGGTAGACTTCATGTCGACGAAGAGCTTATGCAAGAGCTTATCAATATCTCTTCAAAAGTAAAGCCTACTGAAATTCTTTTAACTATTGACTCAATGACTGGTCAAGACGCGGTTAACGTGGCTAAATCGTTTAACGAAAAACTTGAAATTACAGGTTGCGTTTTAACCAAGCTTGACGGCGATACGAGAGGCGGTGCGTGCTTATCTGTAAAAGCGGTAACGGGAAAACCTATTAAGTTTTCAAGCGTTGGCGAAAAGCTTGGCGATTTAGAGCCTTTCTATCCCGACCGTATGGCAAAGCGCATACTCGGTATGGGCGACGTGATGTCGCTTATCGAAAAAGCGCAAGAGGCAATCACGGAAGAGGATGCTAAAAAGCTTGAAAAGAAGTTGAAAGAAAATTCTTTCACTTTAGAAGATTACCTTGAGCAGTTCGATATGATAAAGAAGATGGGCGGTGTAGGCGATATAATGAATATGCTCCCAGGAATGGGTATGGGTAAACTCAAGAATATAAAAGCTGGCGATATTGACGAGAGTAAAATTGAGCGCAACAAAGCGATAATTTACTCAATGACTAAAAAAGAAAGAAAAGACCCGTCAATTCTCAATTATTCAAGAAAAAATAGAATTGCGGCTGGTAGTGGCACTACCGTTCAGGAAATCAATCAATTAATTAAGCAGTTCGACCAAACTAAAATGCTTATGAAGCAGTTTAAAAACGGCAAAAAGAGATTTCCTTTTATGTAAGTAAAAACGCGTAATGCGTGATTATAATAAGATAATTATTTTAACGGAGGATTAAAATTATGGCAGTAAAAATGAGATTGACAAGACTTGGTGATAAGGGTAACGCTTTATACAGAATAGTTGTAGTTGATTCAAGAGTAGCAAGAGACGGTAAGTACATCGAGAAAATCGGTCATTACAACCCCAATACCGACCCTGCAGAAGTAGTAGTTGACGTTGAAAAGGCTAAAAAATGGATTGCAAACGGCGTTCAACCCACCGAAACTGTTAAAAACATTTTAGTAAAAGCAGGCGTTATTGAAAAATCTGAAAAGCTTTCGCCCGCTAAGACCAACCCTAAAAAGAAAAAGAAATAATTAAAGGTGTAAAATGCTCGATACTATAAAATACATCGTTAACCGTTTTGCCGAAAAGCAGGACGAAATCGAGTATATCGTTAATGAAAACGGCAACGTCGTTGACGTTACGATAGTTCTTGACGAGAGCGATATGGGAAAGGTAATAGGCCGTCAAGGCAAGCTTGCAAAAGCTCTTCGCACAATCGTTCGTTCGCTCAGCGTTAAAGAAGGCAAAAAGTATAACGTAGAAATTAAGTCTAAGGGAGAAATTTAATAAATTTCTCTCATCTTTTATGGAAAAACTTGCTTGTTTTACCGTGGTAAAACCACAGGGAATTAAAGGCGAATTAAAAGCCAAAATACTTGCCGACGGATTTGATAGCGTAAAGTCAATTAAAAAACTTTACGACAAATCGGGTAAGGTTTACGACGTTATTAAGGTGAAAGACGCGTTTAGCGGTTTCGCCTTTTTGTCGATTAAAAATATAGCAACTCGAAACGACGCCGAGCTTTATCGTGACGTTACCTTTTACGCTGAAAAATCTTCGATAAATAAAGACGAAAACGACTTTTTTATCGCTGATTTAATAGGCTTAAAAGTAGTTGTAGGCGGTGAGGCAATAGGTGCGTTATCCGACGTAATTCAGTCAAGCGTAGATATGTTTGAAATAAGCCTTAGTAACGGTAAAAAAGCATATTTCCCCTTTTTAAAATCGCTTTATATCGAATTTGATTTTGAAAGAGGCGAACTCTACGTTGAAAAGGATAAGCTAGACGGGGTAATCTTTTATGAAAATTGACATTTTAACGCTTTTTCCTGAAATGTTTGCACCCCTTTACGAAAGTATAATAGGAAGGGCGCAAAAAGCAGGTAAAATAGAGATTAACGTTTTAAATATTCGCGATTATTCTACTGATAAGCATAAAAAGTGCGACGATTATCCCTTTGGTGGTGGCGCTGGTATGGTAATGATGCCACAGCCCATTTACGATGCGATACGAGCAGTAGACCCCGATAGGCAAGCGCTTAGAATTTACACTTCGCCACGAGGCGAGCGCTTTTCGCAAGATACTGTAAAAGAACTTATTAACTATAATCATATAGTTATTTTGTGCGGTCATTACGAGGGTATTGACGAAAGGATAATAGACCTTTGTATCGACCGTGAAATATCAATAGGCGATTACGTGTTAACGGGTGGCGAGCTTCCCTCAATGGTTATGGTAGACGCCGTTTCAAGATACGTTGACGGCGTTATTGCCACTCAATCTCTTTCGGAAGAGAGTTTTACTGGAGGGTTGCTTGAGTATCCGCAATACACACGCCCACAAGAATTTATGGGTGAAAAAGTGCCTGAAATTTTGCTATCTGGCAATCACGCCGAGGTAGATAAATGGCGCAAGCAAAAATCGCTTGAAATTACTAAGCAAAAGCGCCCCGATTTACTCGAGAAATAATATGTTTTTACAATGGTTTCCCGGTCATATGACCAAAGCACTTAGAATGATGGAACAAGAAGTTAAGCTCTGCGATGGAATCGTTATGGTTCTAGATGCTAGAGCGCCTTTTGCGTGCCTTAATAAAAAGCTGAGTTCGGTGTTTGGGAATAAGCCCGTCGTTTACGCCCTTAACAAAAGTGACCTCGTGTCGGCTGAGGACATAAAAAAAGCTGAAAGCGAGTTTGTTAAAGAGGGTAAAAGGGTAGTAAGCGTTGTAGCTACTAGTGAAAAAAGTGCTGTAAAGGTTTATAACGCAATTGCTCAAGCGCTATATGACGTTAAAAAAAGATACGAGCAAAAAGGCGTTAAAAAACCGCTTAGGGTTATGGTTGCAGGTATTCCTAATACGGGAAAGTCAACTATTATTAATCTATTATGCGGTAGCAAGCGTGCAAAAACTGGCGATAAAGCAGGCGTTACCAAAGATAAACA
Source organism: Christensenellaceae bacterium (assembly GCA_045536025.1). GTDB lineage: Bacteria > Bacillota > Clostridia > Christensenellales > Borkfalkiaceae > HGM11412. Next base: position 16,773 of record JAZSMT010000006.1, on the reverse strand, counting down.
ATGGGTAAGGGTTAAGGACTTAGAGCTTCTTGACACCCCCGGAACGACGCCACCGTCGTTTGAAAATCAAACGCTTGCAAAATACCTTGCCTTTATCGGCTCGATTAATGATGAAATCGTTGATTTTACAGAACTTGCGGTTGAGCTTATAGCCTATCTTCAACAAAATTATAACGGCGTTATAAACAACGTTTATAAAATTTTAACAGACGGCAACGAGCCTTATGAAATTTTTAATAAAATAGCAGTCGCTAGAGGAGCTATCAAAAAAGGTGGCGAGGTCGACGATGAAAGGGCTTCAAAACTTATAATCAGCGATTTAAGAAAGGGTAAGCTCGGAAAGATTTACTTTAACTGAAATGAAAAAATATATACCAAAGCTTGAATTTGAAAACAAACACCTAAATTTAGGGTGTAGATATATTGCAGGGGTTGACGAGGTGGGTAGAGGCCCGCTTGCAGGTCCAGTCGTTTGCGCGTCGGTAATTATGGATTTATCAAATATTATCGAAGGGATAGACGACAGTAAAAAACTCTCTGAAAAAAAGAGGGAGCTTTTATACGACAAAATTATTGAAAACGCAGTAGCTTATAGTATTTATGAAATTTCGCCCGAGGAAATTGACGAAATTAACATTTTAGAAGCTACTAAAAAGTGTATGAAAAACGCAGTTTTAACTTTAAGCGTTCAGCCAGACGTCGTTTTGGTTGATGCTGTTAAGCTAGACCTTCCGTATATGGTAGAGCCTATAATAAAAGGCGATCTTAAAAGCTACACGATTGGCGCTGCGTCAATCTTAGCAAAAGTTTACCGTGATAGGCTTATGAAAAAATACGGCGAACAATACCCTGGCTACGGCTTTGAAAGAAATAGCGGTTACGGCACTAAAGAGCATATTGAAAAAATTAAGGAGATAGGTCCTTGCTCGATACACAGAAAAACCTTTATAAAAAATTTTTGGGGATAAAAGGCGAAAAAATAGCAGAAAATCACCTTAAAAAACTAGGTTATAAGATTATTAAAACTAACTACGTAACACCGTTTGGCGAGGCGGATATCGTTTGCGCTAAAAACGGCGTTTTAGTGTTTGCCGAGGTTAAAACGCGCTCGTCAAACAAGTTTGGTACGCCCGCGCAAGCGGTTGACAACAAAAAACAAAATAAATATAGGCAAATTGCCAGCTATTATTTAACCACTAATAATCTTGACGACGTTGAAATTTCCTTCGCGGTAGTTGAGGTAATGGGCGATTTAATCAATTTAATTACGGACGCATTTTAATGAAAATTACGGTGACGGCGCCGTCTGGTTTGGAGGGCGTTGTAAAAAGAGAATTATATAACTTAATAGGTCAAAACTGTCAAGCGCTCAACGGTAAGTTGACGGTTGACGGCGATATTTTAACCGTTGCAAAACTCAATTTGTATATGAGAACTGCTAGCAGAGTTTATATAAATTTAGGTAGTTTTAAAGCGACCGATTTTGATGAATTGTTTGATAATTTAGCATTATTAGATTTTGAAAATTATATCGGTAAATCTTCAAAAATTACGGTTTTATCGTCGATTTTTGAAAGCAAACTAAATTCTATTCAAGCAGTATCTTCAGTTTCTAAAAAGGCAATTTGTAAAAGGCTTGAACAAAAATACAAGTCAAAAATTTTAGAAACGGGTTTTGAGCATAAGATAGAAATTTCAATCAGGCACGATTACGTTACCGTGTATCTTAACACCTCTGGCGAATCGCTACACAAAAGGGGGTATAAGACACACTCAAGCGAAGCCCCCATTAAAGAAAACGTTGCCGCTTGCTTACTTTATTTATCTATTTGGAATAAATCTAAGATACTTGTAGACCCGTTTTGCGGTAGTGGAACTTTCGTTATTGAGGCGGGTTTAATTGCAAAAAATATTCCATCTGGAATAAATCGTGATTTTGACTTTTTGCATTTTGAAAAGTTTGACACCTCCTTTTATCAAGAAATGATAAACGAGGCAAAGTCAAAAATTGTAAAGATTGAAAATGTTAAAATATTTGGTTACGATATAGACGAAAATCAAGTAAAACTTGCTAAAGCTCACGCAAAAAAAGCTGGGGTTACGGACGCTGTTGAAATACAAGTTAAAGATATGAAAGATTTTGTATCTAGCGAGAGCTACGGCGTTATCGTTACAAACCCACCGTATGGCGAAAGGCTTATGAGTAGGGGCGAGATAGTATCTTTGTATAGAGCGTTTGGTAAAGTGTATAAATCTCTTGATAACTGGTCGGCATTTACCATAACGCCCGTTAGTGATTTTGAGAGATTGTTTGGTAAAAAAGCCGATAAAAAGCGTAAAATTTACAATGGAAAATTAGAGTGCAACTATTATTCGGTGTACGGAAATCCGCCAAAACAAAAGGTGTAAATTTTTTTAAAAAACGATGTAAAATTGCTTGCAATTATGCAAGCTTTATGATAGAATATTTAAAGACTTCGGGTGGTCCTCTTAAAATTAGTAATGAACACCGCGTAATTATGGAGGTATAAGTCATGAATATAATTGATCAAATTAACAATGAAAACGTAAAAAAAGAAGTTCCTTCCTTTAACGTTGGCGATACTGTTAGGGTATCTGTTAAAGTAGTAGAAGGTACGAGAGAAAGAATTCAAGCATACGAAGGCGTTGTAATCGCTAAGCGTGGCGGTAGCATTAGTGAAACCTTTACCGTTAGAAGAATAAGCTTCGGTATCGGCGTTGAAAGAACTTTCCCTCTTCACTCGCCTAAAATTACCGATATCAAAGTAGTTAAGAAAGGTGCTGTTAGACGCGCTAAACTTTACTACCTTAGAAATCTTACCGGTAAGGCAGCAAAAGTTAAAGAAGTTATTCGTTAATCAAAAAGCGCGTTGTAAAAAACGCGCTTTTTTGCTTATAAGAGGTTATTATGAAAGTATATTCATCCATATTAGACCTTGTTGGTAATACGCCGATTGTTAGGCTTTCAAGGTTAGAAAAGGCACTTAATTTAAAGGTTAACTTATATGCAAAGCTTGAAAGTTTTAATCCCGCGGGTAGCGTTAAAGATAGGGTTGCAAAAAATATAATAGAAACCGCCGAAAAAGATGGTAGGCTTAAAAATGGTAGCGTTATTATCGAGCCTACGAGTGGTAATACGGGTATTGGGCTTTCGCTCGTTTGTTTATTAAAAGGGTATAAAGTAATACTTACAATGCCTGAAAGTATGAGTATCGAGCGTAGAAAGCTTTTAAAGGCGTATGGCGCTGAAATCGTTTTAACCGATAAAGATTTAGGCATGCAAGGCGCTATCGATAAAGCAAACGAACTATTAAAACAAATACCAAACTCTATCTTAGCAGGGCAGTTTGAAAATCCTGCTAACCCTCAAACCCACTATTTAACTACGGGTAGAGAGATTTGGGAAGATTTAGACGGAAAGGTTGACGTGTTTGTTTCAGCCGTTGGAACAGGCGGAACGCTATCAGGAACAGGCGAATTTTTAAAAGAGAAAAATTCAAACGTCAAAGTTTTTGCCGTTGAGCCGTATTCTAGCGCGGTGTTGTCGGGCGAAAGGGCGGGCAGTCATAAAATTCAAGGAATAGGCGCAGGCTTTATCCCTAAAACCTTAAACTTAAGCGTGTACGACGGGGTTATTAAAGTAAGCGACGACGATGCGATAAAATATTCAAAACTTCTTGCAAAGCACGAGGGCATCTTATCGGGAATATCTTCGGGCGCAAGCGTATGCGCTGGTTGTGAAATTGCTAAAAATCTTGATTATATCGATAAAAATATCGTTATAATTTTACCTGACGGCGCAGAAAAATATCTTTCAACTGAATTGTTTGATTAAAAAAATCCCTCGTATTCGAGGGATTTTCTTTTAGTTGTTAAGCAGTAAATTTTCTTTGAAAACTTTACGTGTTGAGAAGGGAATTATAAATAGTAACGCTATTATCATGTCGGGGAATATATACACGGCGTTATAGCAAAGCGAGTAAATAAACGCGCTACTTGTCGGAAAGCCTTCGGTAACCCAGCCTGCGTTAAAGTAGATAATTCCGGACAATAAGTGCATTACGTATCTAACAACGTAAAATGCTACCGTACCCAAGCTAACGTTAAGGGTAGGATTTTTGATTATTTTTTTGAATATTCCAGCAAAGCATACTGCCGAAAAAGCAAAAATATAATCGAGGAAAAAGGTAAGCGGTGTTAAGATATACGGCGACGTAATAAATTGAAGTAGCCCCGTAATAAATCCCGTGAACAAGCCGTAGTAAAATCCGTAATAGTAAGAAACTATAATTATCGGAACTAAGCTGAAAACGGTAATACTACCGCCAAACGGCAACGAAAACTTTAAGAAAGAAAGCGTCGTCGTAAGCGCTATCGCAAGCGCTATTGCGGTAATTTTTTTAGTAGAAAATACCGCTTTTTTACTGCCTATTGCAAACGCCGTTATAAATAAAATAACGATTGCAACAACTGATGCCGATACGACTATTTCAGTCGTATCTACCGCGAGTAAGTGTGAAAAATTAAACATAAACCTCCTACAATAGAAAAAGCGCCAAAAAAATTTGGGCGCAACTAAAAAAATCCGTCTTCCATTCCGGAATTATCCGGTCAGGTTCAAAGGGTATAATCTCAGCCGTAGCACCCCTGCGTTCTATTGTTAAATAAATTATAATTATTTTGTCGCAGATTGTCAACAATTTTACGTTATTCTATTGAAAAAATAAACCCAGAGTGATATAATCGAAAAGGAGATTTTTTATGAATTACGATTTTTTTGCATACGTTAACAGAATGAAGTATATAAAAAGGTGGGCACTCATGCGCTCTAAGTTTGACGAGAACGTTATGGAGCATACTGCGCAGGTGTCGGTTATCGCTCACGCTCTTGCTGAAATTAAAAATTTATATTTCGGCGGTAAGGTGGACGTTTTGAAGGTCGTTTTATACTCGCAGTATCACGAAACTAGCGAGGTAATAACGGGTGATTTGCCTACGCCTATTAAATATTTTAATAAAGAGATAAATCACGCATACAAAGATATTGAAAAAGGGGCGTGTAAAAAACTTTTACAAACCTTGCCACAAGACCTTAAGGATATATACACCCCTTACGTTCTTCCCGACCAAACCACTGAAGAGTATAAAATTATGAAATGCGCTGATAAAATATCCGCGTACATTAAGTGCGAAGAAGAGTTAAAGTCAGGCAACGGCGAATACTTAAAGGCAAAAGAGGCAATTTATAAAGATTTATCTGCCTGTGAGCGCGAAGAAGTTAAATTTTTTATGAAAAATATTGCACCAAGATATCTTTGTTCGCTTGACGAGCTTGAATAACGGTTGACGGCGTTGCCGTCTATATGTTATACTTAACAAGTATAATTTTTGGAGAACGAGTATGAAAAAATTCTTAAAAACGTTAATGCTGACCATATTTACGCTAACTATAGCGCTATCGGCGTCGGGCTGTTTCGTTTTACATATTAAAGAACCTGAAAAAGAAGAGTATGAAACGGAGTATACGTTTGACGAAACTCATCACTGGTTCAAATCATTAGAAAATAGTGGCAAGAAAAAGGATTACGCCGAGCATGTTAACCCTAAAAGTGGAACTTCAGTTGGTCGGTGTGAGTGCGGATATTATTTTCCTTGCCATAACCTTATGTATCGCAAAGTAACTATAGACGGTGTAGTGGGTTACGAGGTATACGATTACGACGAGGATATGTCGCCAAACTTTTATCACGTTGAAATTCCCGAGTCTTACCAAGGACTTTCCGTTATATCCGTTGCAGACTTTGCTTTAAGTAGCTATAATGAAAATGGTGTTATAGGTAAATGTGATATTAAACTTGAATCAATCAAGTTAAACGAAGGTTTATTAAGGATTGGAGATGGTGCTTTCTGTTATAGTAACATTGAAGAAATGATTATACCAAATTCCGTAAAAGGCAACCTCGTTTACACCGTTATGTATTGTTCTGGCCTTAAACGCGTAGTCGTTGGAAACGGTGTTGAAAAAATTACAAGTTACGTGTTTACAGGTTGCAGTATTTTAGAAGAATTAGTAATAGGTAATTCCGTAACTGAAATTACTCCACGTAATTTTTTATACGTAAAGAATTTAAATAAGGTTGTTTTACCCGCGTCTTTAACATCAATACCAGAAACTTCTTTTGAAGGAAATACTGGAGAACCTGAACCGCAGTTTAAGCTTTTTGCAGATTGTGCTCCAGATTTATTTTTGAATATTACTAGTGAAGAGCTTGAAGCTCTCACTATACCAAGAAAATTACGTGACGAAAGTGGTAATATTATAAACGAAGAAGATAAAGCTATAACTAAAGACAGATACGTTGACGGTTGGAGTGGTTCTAGTAAAATTTATTTCAAAGGCGAGTGGCATTACGACCAAAACGGCGATCCTGTTCCTTTTATGGGTGTTGGCGGTGAAAACGCAGACGATAACGTTGAAGACGACGGCATGTTTGACGACGTAGTTTAAAATAGCCTTTACAATAATAAATCTCGAAATAAATTTCTTGAGATTTGTTTATTTATTTGGTGTTGACAGTAGTTTATAACCATGTAAAAATAACTAAAAATTGATACAAGGAGTACTTTAGTGAGAAAAATATTAAGCTTGATATTAAGTATAGTCGTTACTTTATCCGTAACGGTTATGATTACGGCTTGCAGTCCCGATGATTCAGGCTCTACAGAGCCAGTATATTCAAATGAATACCTGTTTAACGAAACACATCATTGGCGCCCACAAATAAATGGTGATGGCGCCCCCGTCGACTACGGTGAGCATTATAATCCAAAGTCTGGCAATTTGGTTGGAAAATGTAAATGCGGATATTATTTTCCTTGCCATAACCTTATGTATCGCAAAGTAACTATAGACGGTGTAGTGGGTTACCAGGTATATGATTACGACGAGGATATGTCGCCAAACTTTTATCACGTTGAAATTCCTAAATACTATAAAGGCGAAGAAGATAGTGAGCCTCTTCCCGTTATATCCGTTGCAGACTTTGCTTTAAGTAGCTATAATGAAAATGGTGTTATAGGTAGATGTGATATTAAACTTGAATCAATCAAGTTAAACGAAGGTTTATTAAGGATTGGAGATGGTGCCTTCTGTTATAGTAACATTGAAGAAATGATTATACCAAATTCCGTAAAAGGCAACCTCGTTTACACCGTTATGTATTGTTCTGGCCTTAAACGCGTAGTCGTTGGAAACGGTGTTGAAAAAATTACAAGTTACGTGTTTACCGGTTGCGGTGTTTTAGAAGAATTAGTAATAGGTAATTCCGTAACTGAAATTACTCCACGTAATTTTTTAGACGTAAAAGGTTTAAAAAAGGTTGTTTTACCCGCATCTTTAGTATCATTGCCAGAAAGTTCATTCAAAGGAAATACTGGAAAACTTGAACCGCAGTTTATACTTTTTGCACATTGTGCTCCAGATTTATTTTTGAATATTACTACTGAAGAGCTTGAAGCTCTCACTATACCAAGAAAATTACGTGACGAAAGTGGTAATTTTATAAACGAAGAAGATAAAGCTATAACTAAATACGGATACGTTGACGGTTGGAGTGGTTCTAGTAAAATTTATTTTAAAGATGAGTGGCATTACGACCAAAACGGCGATCCTGTTCCTAACGACTAAATAATTTAATTTATTAAAACCCCGAAATTGTGAGATTTCGGGGTTTTTTACGTCAATACTTTATTAAATGATATTGACTTTTGGGTAGTTTTATATTAAAATATATACATATATAAGCATAAGTCTACAAAGAAATTTGTTTTTAACTTACAATTATATAAATATTTTCTAAGGAGGGTAACGTTATGTTACAAAACGCAACCTTCCTGTTACTTGCATTTAACCCAGTTGTAGCCGGTGTTATCGGTGGGGTTGTAGGGCTTGCTGTAGGAGCAGTCGTATTTTACCTAATTTCGAACGTAGTTCGTAAAAATAAACTCGATTCAACTGAAAGGCTTGTTGCCGAAATGAAAGCAAATGCCGAGAACGAGTGTCGCGCTCTTAAAAAGGACGCTATCGTTAAAATCAAGGAACAGGAATTAAATTTAAGAACTGAATTTGACAAAGAAACTAAGGAAAAGAGAGCTGAACTTCAAAAAATTGAACAACGCTTAAATCAAAAAGACGAGCTTTTAAATAAAAAAGACGCCACTTTATTAAAGCGTACTGAAGAAGTTGAAAATCTTTCAAAAAACCTTGAGAGAAAGCACGCCGAAGCTGATCAACTTATTCAAAAACTTGAAACGCAACACGAAGTGTTCGTGCAAGAACTTGAAAAGGTTGCTCAAATGACTCAAGAAGAAGCAAAAACCATTATTATGGAAGACGTTAAGGACGAGGCTCGCCGTGAGGTTGCAGGCTACGTTCGCAACGCAGAACAGCAAGCAAAAGACGAGGCTGATAAAAAAGCAAAAGAAATTATTTCGCTTGCAATTCAGCGCTGTGCGGTAGATCAAAGCAACGAGCTCACCGTAACGTCAATCTCAATTCCTAACGACGATATGAAGGCTCGTTTAATAGGTAGAGAGGGTAGAAATATAACCGCGCTTGAAAATGCAACGGGTATTAGATTAATAATCGACGATACGCCGGAGGTTGTTGTTGCATCTGGTTTTGACCCCGTTCGTCGTGAGGTTGCTCGCCGTGCGCTTGAAAAATTAATTACGGACGGTAGAATTCAGCCAACTCGTATTGAAGAAACGGTTGAAAAGGTTAAAAAAGACCTTGACAATATTATTAAAGAGGCTGGCGAATCGGCTACTTTTGAAACGGGTGTATATAACGTTCATCCCGAGCTTATCAAAATTTTAGGTAAACTTAAATTTAGAACTAGTTACGGTCAAAACGTGCTTAAGCACTCGTTAGAGGTTTCAAGGTTAGCAGGGCTTATGGCTCAAGAACTCGGTGCTGACGTAGCACTTGCTAAACGCGGAGGGCTTCTTCACGATATCGGCAAAGCGGTTGACTTTGAAAACGAGGGCACGCACATTGCACTCGGTGTAGAGCTTGCTAAAAAGTATAAAGAAAACAAGTTCGTTATTAACTGTATCGAATCTCACCATGGCGACGTAGAACCAAGATGTATTGAAGCAGTTCTCGTGCAAGCGGCTGACGCGATTTCGGGTGTTAGACCTGGTGCTAGAAAAGAAATTGAGTCTAGCTACGTTAAGAGGCTTGAACAACTTGAAGAGCTTGCTACTGACTTTAAGGGCGTTGAAAAGGCGTATGCAATTCAAGCTGGTAGAGAGGTTAGAGTAATCGTCAAACCTGAAATGATTGACGATAGTCAAGCAATGTTCCTTGCAAAAGACATTGCTAAAAAGATTGAAGAATCTATGGAATATCCCGGTCAAATCAAAGTAAACGTTATAAGAGAATCACGTAGCGTTGAATATGCAAAATAATTTAAAGGCGCTATAAAAATAGCGCCTTTTTTAGGAGAACTAATGAATAAAATTATTAAAACTATTGCGCTTATTGCGCACGACAGTAAAAAGCAAGAAATAGTAGAGTGGGCTATTAAGAATAAAGAGATTTTATCAAATTATTCTTTGTGCGGTACGGGCACTACCGCTAAGCGTATTCACGAGGCAACAGGGCTTGAAATTAAAGGCTATTTATCAGGACCTTTAGGTGGTGACCAACAAATAGGCTCAAAACTAGCACAAGGCGAAATTGATTTTGTTTTATTCCTTTGTGACCCGCTAACTGCTCAGCCTCACGATCCTGACGTTAAGGCTCTTCTTAGAATAGCAAACGTTTATAACGTTGCTATTGCAACTAACGTAGCTACGGCTGATTTGGTTATTACGTCGAGCTTATTTTAATTAATTACGATAAGATTAAGCAAGGTTTTTACCTTGCTTTTTTACAAAAAAATAAATGCAAAGCGTTTGCTTTGCATTTAGTATGGCAGGGGAGACGCGATATTGCCCTTTAATACTGCCCATCAGGGTTGTTTTCGGCAAACGTTTTGTAAACAAAACGCCGAAACTGCGTGTTCTCATCGCAAAAAAATAAATGCAAAGCGTTTGCTTTGCATTTAGTATGGCAGGGGGGGCGCGATTCGAACACGCAACCTACGGTTTTGGAGCCCGCTACTCTACCGTTGAGCCACTCCCCTACGCAAAGGCATTATATACCAAATATTGAATTTAGTCAACAAAAAATAGCGAGTAGTAGTAATTTTTATTTATAAAATACTTGCCTTGACAATATTTTAACCACATATTATAATAATATTAATATATTATTAGAGGTTTTGTGTATGCTTAAAAAAATCGATATGTATACCGATGGTGCTTGTTCAGGAAATCCCGGCGTTGGCGGTTGGGCTTGCATTTTAATATATAAAGGCGTTGAAAAAATACTTTCGGGTGGCGATGCTGAAACCACTAATAATAAGATGGAGCTTTTATCAATAATAAAAGGGCTTGAGGCGCTTAAGGAAAAGTGCGAGGTTTCGGTGTATTCTGACTCTAATTACGCCGTTTCGCCGTTTATTGACGGATATATTGATAATTGGATATTGTCAGGTTGGAGGCTTGCTGATAAAAAACCGGTTAAAAATCAGGAGCTTTGGAAACGATTAGTTGAATTAACAGGCGTTCACAAAGTTACTTTTATAAAAGTTAAAGGGCACTCGGATAATGAAAACAATAACCGTTGCGATAAAATAGCGCGCTTAGAAATTAAAAAAATAACGGGCGTATAAAAACCTTTGTGATTAAAAGTAAAAGATATTACATATACTTTAGTATATGAATTCAACTGATAAAGTCAAAAAAATATTACTTGCCGTTGCGCTTATACTTCTTGCTGGGCTAACGGTTTTGTTTTCCGCTTTATACGTCAATACGTTTACAGGCGGTTTTTTTTACGAACATAAACAGCTTCTTCTATCGGCGGTAACTATATTAGTTGCGGTAATTACGGCAATATCTCTTGCGTACGCGTCAAGTGAAAATAAAACGGTATTTAAAATAAGCGTCGTGGTGCTGGCAATAATAGCTTCAGCGCTACTTTTAGTCTATTTTTTAAAAATTTCAGGTGTTGCCGACAGGATTGACAGTATTGAAGATTTGCGAAATTACGTTGCTTCCTTTAGATATCTTGCGGTAATTATCTACGTAGTTATGAATTTTTTACAAGTAGTCGTTCTTCCTATTCCAGGATTTATTGCGGTAGGAACGGGCGTTGCTCTTTTTGGTCCTTTTAAAACGGCTATTTTTTCGCTAATAGGAATACTTTTAGGCTCTTTCGTTGCGTTTTTTATAGGTAGAGTGTTAGGGTATAAAGTGGTTAAATGGATGGTTGGCAAAGAAACGCTTGATAAATGCTTAAAATCGGTTAAAAACAAAGATAAAGTCGTTTTGACGTTTATGTTTTTATTTCCTTTTTTTCCTGACGACGTTTTGTGTTTCGTTGCAGGGCTTTCTAGTATGAGCACGGCATACTTTATTATAATGATTACTATTTGCCGAATTATATCGGTAGTAGTGTCGGCGTACTCGCTAAACGGCAATATAATTCCTTTTAACACTTGGTGGGGAATATTGCTTTGGATAATTGTTTTCGCCGTTACGGCACTACTTGCCGTATTTTTATATAAAAACGGCGATAAAATAGAAAAATATTTTAAAAAACGCTTTAGGAGAAGAAAAAGTGAGAGTAATACTTCACGTAGACCTTAATAATTTCTACGCAAGCGTAGAAATGAAGCTTAACCCGTCGCTTGAGGGGAAGTTTATAGGTGTTTGCGGTAATGTGGAAAACAGGCACGGTATTATTCTTGCAAAATCAGAAAACGCTAAAAAAATGGGTGTAAAAACGGGTATGACTATCCTAGAGGCTAAGCGCTTATGCCCGCAAATAGTTTTAGTAGAGGCAAACCACTCGCATTATTTATCCTATTCTAAAATGGCAAGGAATTTATATCGCGAATACACAGATAAAATCGAGCCGTTTGGCATTGACGAGTGCTGGCTCGACGTAACCGATTCAATAAAGCTTTTTGGTAGTGGTAAAGCTATTGCCGATCAAATTCGCGAGAGAATTAAGCGTGAATTAGGTTTAACCGTTTCGGTTGGCGTTTCGTTTAACAAGGTTTTCGCAAAACTCGGCTCTGACCTTAAAAAACCGGACGGAACTACTATAATTGACGAAAATAATTATAAAACTCTAGTGTGGGCTCTTCCTGTAAACGACTTATTATTCGTTGGTAAATCAACTGCTGAAAAATTTAAAAAAATTAACATTTCAACTATCGGCGACCTTGCTAATACAAACGTAAATTATTTGGAAAAGCGATTTGGTAAATGGGGTGTAGCGCTTCACGATTACGCAAACGGCAAGGATAATTCTCCCGTTTTAAAAGACGATGAAGTGGATGAGATTAAATCTGTTGGAAATTCGATAACGAGCTATCGCGATTTGTGTTCGGACGAGGACGTTAAGATTTTATTTACCGTTCTGTCTGAAAGCGTTTCTTCTCGCCTTATATCATACGGATTAGGAAAAGCTACAACTTTGTCTATCTACGTGCGCGACGAGTTTTTAACCTCGTCAACTCGTCAAGGCAAACTTAAAAATCCATCAATTTTACCTGAAGATTTTATGAGCTTTGCCTTTGAACTGTTTAAGAAAAATTACGATTTTTCAAAAGGTATAAGAACGATAGGTTTATCAGTTAGTCATTTTATTTCGGACGGCGAGCAAATCTCGTTTGAAGACGGCAATTACGATAAAAAATTAAAGCTAAACAGCACAATTTCAAATATTAAAGATAAATACGGCAAAAAAAGCGTATTAAAAGGCATAGTTTTAAAAGATAAAAAACTTATGCGTGAAAACCCTGAAGAGGAGCACGAAATTCACCCCGAGGGACATTTGTGAGTATAAGTTAATTAATTTACTTGATTAAATGCCATCTTTATGATACAATCATAAAGAACGAATAAAAAAGAGGTGTCAAATGGTTGACGGTAAAAAATTAATTGAAAAATTACTTATATATGCCGATGCGTTTTTAGGACTTAACGCTTTGGACGTAATTTATCAAAGAAATTATCTTTTGAGATTGTTCGGTTTAACATCTCCCACTAAAGAAAAATTAACCGTAGCTGAAAAAGAAGAAATTCGCGGATTATCCGTGCCAGACGTTTTGGTTGATGAGATTATGGCGTTTGCGCTTGAAAATAAGCTTGCTAGTAACGATATAGAGGCTGATTTATTTGCAAATTTTATATTTGGCGTGTTAACGCCGAGGCCGTCAGAGGTAAACAGTATGTTTATGTCGCTTAAAGAAAAGCGAGGTTCTCAATCAGCTTGCGATTATCTTTACAATCTTTGTATTAAAAATTACTACATAAGAAAGTCGGCAATTGATAAAAATCTTAAATGGGATGCGGACAAGCAAGATATTCCTTTTGAGGTTACCATCAATTTAAGCAAACCCGAAAAAAACAATAAAGACGTTGCTAAGCTTTTAACAGCGCCCAAGGGTGATAAATACCCCGAGTGTTTACTGTGTAAAGAAAACGAAGGTTATTACGGAACGCTTACTCACCCGGCAAGAACTAATCACAGAACGATTTCTTTAACCCTTGCTGGCGAAGAGTGGGGTATGCAATATTCTCCATATTTGTATTTTGACGAGCATTGCATACTTTTCAGTAAAAAACATACGCCTATGTGTATAAACGGAACTACTATTGAGAGATTGTTTGATTTTATCGAGCTTTTCCCCGCTTATTTTATAGGCTCTAATTCAGATTTACCTATAGTTGGCGGTTCAATACTCAATCACGAGCATTATCAAGGTGGTAAGCACGTTATGCCTCTTCACAAAGCTAAAGCTTTTGAAACGTATAAGTGCGACGAATATCCCGATACCACCGTTGAGGTGGTTGACTTTTATAATTCGGTTATAAGAATAACCGGGTTTAACCGCAATACCGTTCAAGAACTTGCTACTAAAGTTATTGAAAAGTGGAGGGGTTATACTGATGAAAGCGTTATGATTATCGCTGAAGAAAACGGTGTTAAGCACAATACCGTAACCCCCATTGCTAGATTTTTATCCGATAGTAGATACTGTATTGAATTGATACTTAGAAATAATATAACGACTGACGAGTATCCCGACGGTGTTTATCACGCACATCCCGAATACCACAATATCAAAAAAGAGGGCATAGGGCTAATAGAGGCTATGGGGCTTTATATTCTTCCTGCAAGGCTTAAGCGTCAATTTGGTGCGATTGCCGATATTTTAGCGCACAAGGTTGAATATAAACCAGACGAGATTTCAAATGAAAGCCACGATCTTTACGTTCATAAAGATATGATAGCCCACCTAATGAAAAAGTATCCGCGCGTTAAAGACCTTAAAAAGGCTAATGCGTTAATTACAGAATACGTAAACGGCGTATGTGCTAATATTTTGTATAATACGTCGGTATTCAGTAAAGATAGTAAGGGTGTTCTTGCGTTCAATAAGTTCTTGGCAACTTGTAATATTAAATAAAATTTAAGTATTTGCGTTATAATCAGATTAGACGGAAAAGTTGTAATTATCACGGGTGGTGAAAGAGTTATAGGCTTTGGCTTGTCTACCGCGTTTAAAAGCTGGTGCTAAAGTTGTTATTACTGGTAGAACTGAAAAAGCGCTTTACTCTCTCAAAAGAAGAGCTTTAAAAGGACGTTGGCGGTCTTTGTGTGTTCTTATGTTCAGACGAGGCAAACTATATAACGGGTGAAACAATAACCTTACAAGGCGGTAGCGGTTTAAGACCTTAAATATTTATAAAAAGAACAGCCAAGCTGTTCTTTTTTTTTGAATTTTTTTTAAAATAAATATTGCAATATTTCAATTATTATTGTATAATAATTTTGATAATTATAATGGAGGCAAATATGGTTCAATTAGATTTATTAAAATCCAGAAAAGCAGAACTTTATGAAAAGACAGCCGAAGTTAGAAAGAATATCTCGTCAATCGTTGACGAGGGTAGCTTCGTTGAGTTCAACGCTTTCAGCTTTTCAAAAAATGAGTTTTACGATATGACGGTTGACGGGCTTGGCGTCGTAACCGGCTACGCCACGGTTGACGGATATCCCGTATACGTCGTTGCCCAAAACAAAAACGTTTTAGGCGGTAGTTTGTCTAAATCAAACGCTGACAAGATTGCTGAGTGTTTGTCAAAGGCGTACGACCAAGAACTTCCCGTGATATATTTCCTTGAAAGTCAAGGTGTTCAGGTAGGCGAGGGCGTTGCCGTACTAGAGGGAATTTCTACTTTACTTAGCGCGTCGAACGCAATTAAAGACGTAGCTCCTCAGTTCGTTATCGCAACGGGGGACGTTTTGGGTTCAACCGCACTTTTAGCTAGTAACGCAGATTTTGCTTTTGCAGTTAACAACGCTTGCATATCGTATGCAAGTCCGCTAGTAATTTCGGCAAGCAAAAATGGGGCTGATAAGTCAAGTGTAGCAAACGCTAAAAACGGCGTTAAGACTTTTGACGTTAAAACTCTTGAAGAGGCTAAAGCCAAAATTTTACAAATCTTAAACGTTCTTCCTAGATTTTCAGGTTATGAAATCGACTGTCAGGACGATTTGATGAGGGGAACGCCCGCACTCAACGCAGGTGCTGACGTGGATTCGTTAATACTTGCAACCTTTGATAACGGCGCTTTCGTAAAGATGAACGAAGGTTATGCTTGTGACGTTATTACCGGCATAGGAAGAGTTGGCGGAATATCTACTGCAGGTATAATATTCGGCGGTGGTGAAGACGGCGTTGATTTAACGCTTGACGTTGTGTTAAAGATTAAAAACTTTGCTACCTTTGCCGAGGATAACGGATTGCCCGTAATTATGTATCTTAACGCAAACGGTATTAAGGCTGACGATACTACTTCTAACTCGCCAGTTATGGTTGAGTTTATGAATATGCTTTATAATCTTTCAAAACTTAAGCGCGTAACGGTTGTTTACGGTAAAGCGATAGGTCTTGGTTATGCCTTTGCATCTAAAGCGCTTGGCAGTGATTATAACTACGCTTTTGCAGGTGCTAAGATTTCTTTACTTGACGGTTTTGCAGGTATCAGCGCGACCTTTGGTACGATTGACCCTGATAAAATTCAAGAGGTATCTTCAAAATATCTTGAAGAGCAAGACGGATTTAATTCAGCTAAGCTCGGCTGTATTGATAATATTATCGAGCCCGAAAACGTTCGTCAATACGTAATATCGGCTCTTCAAATGATACTTTAAGGGAGGATTTATATGGATACACCCTTAATAAACGGCTTATTCGTGTTTATTCTTGGTCTTGTCGTAATATTTTTAGGAATGCTTATAATCGTTTTGGCGGTTCAGATTTGCGGAAAAATGATAAATAAGACTCAAGAGGATAAACAAGAGCCTAAGGTTGAAGCTGTACCACAGCTTGCTCCACAAGTGAGTGACGAAATTCCCCCTCACGTAAAAGCTGCGATAGTAGCGGTAATTTCAGCATATTATTTTGAAAATAAGTCAAGTTGCGACTTTGTAGTTAAGAAAATTAGAAGAATTTAAGGAGAATTTAGATTATGCGTAAATTCGTTGTTACAATAGAAGGAAAACAATACGAGGTTGGCGTTGAAGAAATCGGCGCTACTCAAAGTATAGCACCCATTGCT
>JAZSMT010000022.1:0-9361 GCA_045536025.1 Christensenellaceae bacterium | reverse complement strand
ATGCAAGAGATAAAAGATCCGTTTGCTAAAAAGTAATTGATTTGCAATACGCAAGTGTGGACTACGCGTTTACGCGTGGCTAGAACATGGGGTTTTACCCCAAAATGAAATACCACGGGTTTTCACCCGTGGATATTTATTTGACTAAAAGTCTTTTTAGTATATAATTTTTACTTTAAGTAGCATACTTAAATTATGTTAGATACGGTGGCGGTATATATTTTAAACTTAATACTTAAGCTTTGCCCCGTGGGTGGCGGTTACGGCGTGTTGGAAACGGCTGACGTAATAGTTAACTCACCAACCTCGCTAATGCTTACCGAGCAAAAAATTTCAGACGCCGTAAAGCTGTTGTCGGGCTTAGGGTACGTCAATTTAAGATATTACGGCTCGGACGGTTTTTGCCTTATTCCCACACAAAAAGCACGCTCATATCAAGAAGAGATTAAAAAAGAAAGGCTTCACGACCTTAAAATAAACGGCTCTAGCTTTGGGTGGAGCTTTTTCGGCGCGTTTTTAGGCGCTACCGTTGCCGTTATTATTACGTTGGTGATAAGTTATGCTTTCTAAAAAACAAAGAACTGTATTAAAAATTATTGCCGACAACTCGATAGATAGCGGTAGCTGTTTATTAAGCGCCGAGTTAATATCGGCTTTTTCAGAAGCTTACGGCAAACTTTCGACTGAAGAAACGAAAAAAACGGTGGAAGCGCTATCGGCAAGAGGTTACGTCGAGGTTATAAACACCTTTAAAAAAGGAGAGCCTTTTTACTGCTTAACCTTAACTCAAAAGGGAATTAATTACAAAGCTGAATACCGCGAAGAGGTAAAGGACCTGCGCTTTAAGCTCTTAATTACCGCACTAGGTGCGGTGGTTTCTTTTTTGATAGGTAGAATTTTATTTGTGATATTTAGTTAAAAACCGTTTATTTTATTTAAATTATATGTTAATATAAAAGTGTATGGGTAGAAGATTTGCACTTAAAAGTTCATACCAGCCAACCGGCGACCAACCCACGGCAATAGCGTCGCTTACCGAGGGTGTTTTAGACGGGCTTAAAACGCAAGTTTTGGTCGGCGTTACGGGTAGTGGTAAAACTTTTACTATGGCAAACGTTATAAATAACGTTCAACGCCCAACGCTAGTTATAGCGCACAATAAAACGCTTGCTGCTCAGCTATGTAACGAGTTTAGAGAGTTTTTTCCTGATAACGCGGTAGAATACTTCGTTAGTTACTACGATTATTATCAGCCGGAATCTTATTTGCCCGCGTCTGACACTTATATTGAAAAAGACCTTTCAATAAACGACGAGATTGATAAACTTCGCCACAGCGCAACGAGCGCGCTCGGAGAAAGGGAGGATGTTTTAGTGGTAGCCTCCGTTAGCTGTATTTACGGCTTGGGTGCACCCGAGGAATATTACCGCTTAGCAGTATCGCTTAGAAAGGGCGAAACGTACGATAGAGACGCGCTTATGAGAAAGCTTGTTTCTATCCATTACGAAAGGAAAGATTTAGATTTTCAAAGAAGTTCGTTTAGAGTTCGGGGGGATATAGTCGATATATTCCCTGCAAGCAATACCGAAACGGTTATAAGGGTGGAGTTCTTTGGGGACGAGATTGATAAAATTTCAGAGATACACTATCTAACGGGCGAGCCTATTTGCGAGCTTAAGCACGCGGTAGTTTTTCCCGCAAGCCACTACGCGGTAGGTAGTGAAACTATGCAAAACGCTTTAAAGCTAATAACTCGCGATATGCACGACGAGGTTAAGGCTCTTAGCGACAGTGGAAAACTTTTAGAGTCGCAACGGCTTAAACAGCGCACCCAGTACGATATCGAGATGATGACGGAGATAGGGTATTGTAGCGGTGTTGAAAATTACAGTAGGTATTTTGACGGGCGCTCCCCAGGCGAGCCTCCGTTTACCTTGCTTGATTATTTTCCTAAAAACTTTTTGCTGTTTATCGACGAAAGCCATATGACTATACCTCAGCTTCGTGCTATGTACAACGGCGATCGTTCGAGAAAGCAAAACCTAGTTGATTACGGTTTTAGGCTCAATTCGGCGTACGATAACCGTCCGCTTAGGTTTGAAGAGTTTGAAAAGAGAATTAATCAAATTATTTGCGTATCGGCAACCCCTGGCCCGTACGAAACCGAGCGCGCCGACAATTTTGCCGAGCAAATTATAAGACCTACTGGGTTAGTTGACCCTGAAGTTGAGGTTAGAAAAACTAAAGGGCAAATTGACGACGTTGAGGGGGAGATTTCAAAGGTTATAAAAAACGGCGGTAGAATTTTAATAACCACACTTACCAAAAAGACTGCCGAAAGTTTAACCGAATATTTAAAGGAACGCGGTGTTAAAACTCGGTATATGCACAGCGATATAGACACGTTAGAGCGAATTGATATTATTCAAGAGCTTCGCCGTGGAGATATCGACGTGTTAGTTGGCATTAACCTACTTAGAGAGGGGTTGGATATCCCAGAGGTTAAGCTAGTTTGTATATTAGACGCCGATAAGGAAGGTTTTTTGCGTTCGGACACTTCGCTTATTCAAACGATAGGTAGAACTGCGCGTAACGCCGAGGGAAGAGTTATAATGTACGCGGACGTTATAACGGGAAGTATGAAGCGCGCGATTGACGAAACTAATCGTAGAAGAGCCGTTCAAAAAGCGTATAATGAAAAGCACGGCATAATTCCCAAAACAATAATTAAAGATATTAAAAACACCATAGAGATATCTAAAAAGATAGACAAAACGAAAGATATTAAGCTCAAAGATATTCCCGAGGAAATCGAAAAGCTTAAAGCGCTTATGAAGATAGCTTCTCAAAGCCTTGATTTTGAAAGGTGTATTGAAATAAGAGATACTATTTCCGAGTTAAGGCGCAAGCTGTTAACCCAAAAGGGTAATTAAATTTAAGGACTTAATATGGAAAAAAACATAGTCGTAAAGGGCGCAAAACAAAATAATCTTAAAAATATTAGCGTTGAAATTCCACGCGATAAGCTCGTTGTGTTTACGGGGCTTTCGGGAAGTGGAAAGTCCACGCTTGCTTTCGATACCATTTTTGCCGAGGGGCAAAGAAAGTATATGGAAAGTTTATCAAGCTACGCCCGTCAGTTTTTAGGTCAAATGGAAAAGCCTGACGTTGATGAAATTCAAGGCTTATCCCCAGCCATTTCAATCGACCAAAAAACGACTTCTAACAACCCTCGCTCAACGGTGGGCACGGTTACCGAAATTTACGATTATTTTAGGCTTTTATACGCTAAAATAGGGCTTCCGCATTGCCCCGAGTGTGGAAGAGAGATACGCCGTCAATCGATTGACGAAATCGTTGACAGAGTAATGCTTATGGAAGAGGGTAGCAAGATTTTAATCAACGCACCCGTAGTAAGAGGGAGAAAAGGCGAGTTTGAAAAACAGCTTGAGGGCTATAAAAAATCGGGCTATGCAAGAGTTTCTATCGACGGAAAAGTTTATGATTTATCCGAAAGCATTAAGCTTGAAAAAAATATCAAGCACAATATCAGCGTAGTAGTTGATAGACTTGTCGTAAAAGAAGGTATAAGGAAACGTTTGACGGATAGCGTTGAAAACGCCTTAAAACTTGCCGATGGTTTAGTCGTTATTGAGTGTGATGGAAAAGAAGATTTATATTCAACTCATTACGCTTGCCCCGAGTGCGGTATATCGCTTCCCGAAATTGAGCCGAGGTTGTTTTCTTTTAATAACCCCTTTGGCGCTTGCCCCGATTGTAAGGGGTTGGGATTTAGAATGGCGGTTGACGAAAAGCTTGTGCTAGGTGATACTTCTAAGTCATTAAGCGAGGGTGCGCTCACAATTACCGGTTGGAATTTAGATACGGGGCGTATGGCGAGTATGTATTTTAATTCGCTTGCTAAATACTACGGTTTTTCGATGGATACGCCCATTAAGGATTTACCGCGCAATATCTTAGATATTTTGCTGTACGGCAACGGTGGCGAAAAAATCGAGATGAAATACAGCACGAAAACTTTTAGCGGTAGTTTTAATTCGAGTTTTGAGGGTGTTATTCCCAACCTTGAAAGGCGTTATCGCGAAACGACGTCAGACTACACTAAGAGCGAGATAGAAAAGTATATGTTCTCTTTGCCGTGTAAAACTTGCGGTGGCAAAAGGCTTAAAAAGGAAGCGCTTGCCGTAACTGTTGGCGGTATTTCGATAGACAAGCTGTGCGATTTATCGGTAGAAAATATATATTCGTTTATCAACGGCTTAAAATTAACGGAAACAGAGCGAATTATATCTAAAAACGTAATAAAGGAAATAAAGGCAAGGCTTAACTTTTTAAGAGAAGTAGGGCTTAACTATCTAACACTCTCGCGCGCGTCTGGCTCGCTTTCGGGCGGTGAGGCGCAAAGAATAAGGCTTGCAACCCAAATAGGAAGCGGTTTGACGGGTGTTTTGTATATCTTAGACGAGCCGAGTATCGGACTTCATCAACGCGATAACGAAAGGCTTATAAGCTCGCTTAAAAGGTTAAGAGATTTAAGTAACACCTTAATAGTAGTAGAGCACGACGAGGAAACTATACGCTCAGCCGACTATATCGTAGATATTGGGCCGAAAGCAGGCGTTCACGGTGGCGAAATCGTGTACGCTGGCGACGTAAACGGCTTAATCTCTTGTAAAAATTCAATAACGGGGGACTTCCTATCGGGTAGGCGCGAAATTGAAATTCCGCCCTTTAGAACGGCGCTTGACGGTAGAGTTTTAAAGGTTATAGGCGCTAAGCAAAACAACCTTA
The DNA here is from genome assembly GCA_045536025.1 of Christensenellaceae bacterium. Taxonomy (GTDB): domain Bacteria; phylum Bacillota; class Clostridia; order Christensenellales; family Borkfalkiaceae; genus HGM11412. The sequence continues at coordinate 4,549 of JAZSMT010000022.1, read as the reverse complement.
AAAACGTAAGCGTTGAGTTCCCCGTAGGTGTGATTACTGCCGTAACGGGAGTGTCGGGTAGCGGTAAAAGCTCGCTTATTAACGAGGTTTTATATCCTATCGTTGCCGATAAGCTCAATAACGCTAAAGTTAGAAAAGGCGATTGCGAGGGAGTTGAGGGACTTGAGTATTTTGATAAAGTAATAGCGATAGACCAATCTCCCATAGGTAAAACTCCAAGAAGTAACCCTGCAACCTATACGGGCGTGTTCACTTATATCCGCGAGCTTTTTGCCTCCACTTTAGACGCTAAAGAAAGGGGCTACGGCGCGGGTAGGTTTAGTTTTAACGTTCACGGCGGTAGGTGCGAGCATTGTTCGGGCGATGGTATAATTACTATCGAAATGCACTTTTTACCCGACGTTTTCGTGCCGTGCGAGGTGTGTAAAGGCAAGCGTTATAACAGAGAAACGCTTGAGGTTAAATACAAGGGCAAAAATATATCCGACGTTTTGGAAATGACGGTTGACGAAGCCACAGAATTTTTTGAAAGCGTGCCAAGAATTTATTCTAAAATCAAAACGTTTAAAGACGTTGGCTTAGGTTATATAAAACTCGGTCAACCTGCGACTACGCTGTCGGGCGGTGAAGCTCAAAGAGTTAAGCTCGCAACTGAGCTTTCTAAGCGTTCAACGGGCAAAACCTTGTATATCTTGGACGAGCCTACCACCGGTCTTTCGACTTACGACGTTCAAAAACTTATCTCTATACTTTATAAGCTTCGTGACGGCGGTAATACGGTGATCGTTATCGAGCATAACTTGGACGTTATAAAAACAGCCGATTATATCGTTGATTTAGGTCCTGAGGGCGGTGAAGACGGCGGTAGAATTATCGCAAAAGGAACGCCCGAAGAGGTGGCAAAAAATGAGCAAAGCCATACGGGCAGGTTTATTAAAAAGATTTTGGAGAAAGCAAATGATCAGAGATGAGTTTATTAAGCAACAAAAGGAAAAGCAATTATCCACTAAAGAAATGCAAAAGATTCGCGCGGTGGGCGAAAGGGTGTTTTACACTACGCAAGTCAATAATATTATCACCTACAGCAAAGTTTTAAATTTCTCTTGCATAATTCTCGCGGTTATGCTCGTTATAACTGCTACACCCCTTATTCTTGGATATATTGCAGAGGAAGGATTTTCAGGTAGCGTGTTAGTTCCTACCATTATCGTCGCAATATTTTCGCTTTTACTGCTCAGTTGGTTTTTCGTAATTCGTCCACTTTGGAAGAAAAAACTAAAAAAATACCAAACGGCGCTCGAAGTCGTTAGAGAAAAAGAAATACAAAAGCAAAAAGCTATTTTTAAAAATTACGTTAAGTGAGGTTTATTATGTTAGGATTTAAAAACGTCAACGCATACGTTGAGGGTAAAGGTATTATAAATACAGATATTGCCGTTGAAAACGGACTTATAAGAGAATTGGGTTCAGGCGTTGTGGACGATGAGATTGCCACTATTTCTGAAAACGCACTCGTTTTGCCCGGCTTTATTGACGAGCATATTCACGGCGCTATGAAAGCAGACGCTATGGACGGAACAATAGATGCGCTTTCGGATATATCAACCGCTATTGCAAGCGAGGGAACAACGGGTTTTTTAGCAACTACTATGACTCAAAGCCCCGAAAATATCAAAAATGCGCTTAAAGCGGTTAACGATTACATAAAATTAAATAAGAAAGAGGGTGCTGAGCTTTTAGGCGTTCACCTAGAAGGTCCGTTCATATCCCCCAAACACGTTGGTGCACAGCCTCTTGAATACGTTGTTAATCCGTCGATAGAGGTTATGAAAAAATACCTCGAATATTCGGGCGATAACGTAAAAATCGTATCGCTTGCACCTGAAACGGAGGGGGCAGAGGCGCTCGTTAAATTTTTAAAAGAGAAGGGGATAGTTTCTTCTATTGCTCACACGGGTGCTAAGTATAAAGACTGCGAAAACGCAGTTTCGTGGGGTATGACTAACGTTACGCATACCTATAACGCTCAAACGGGGCTTCATCATCGCGACGTGGGCGTGGTAGGCTCGGCACTTATTATGGACGAACTTTCGTGCGAGCTTATATGCGATTTGATACACGTGTCCGTTCCTGCAATTAAGTTCGTAATTAAAAACAAACCCTCGGATAAAGTAATTTTAATTACCGACAGTATGCGCGCAAAACACATGCCCGACGGTGAGAGTGAGCTTGGCGGTCAACTCGTTATCGTTAAAAACGGCGAGGCAAGGCTTGTTGACGGCACGCTTGCAGGTAGCGTTCTTAAAATGAACGAGGCAGTTAAAAACGTGCATTTATCGGTTGGCGTTCCGCTTGAAAAGGCTGTTGACTTTGCTACCGCTAACCCTGCTAAAAACCTCGGTATATACGATAAAGTAGGCTCAATTAAAGTGGGCAAGCAGGCTAACTTTGCCGTTGTTGACAAAGAAACTTTCGAGGTTCTTTTAACGGTAAGAAAAGGTGAAATTATTTATAAAAAATAAACGGAGAGTTTTATGGATTATATAAGAAATTATCAGTTGTGGCTTAAAGACGATTTGGCTCGTCAAGAGCTTAACCTTATTGAAAACGACGATAAAGAGATTGAATACCGCTTTGGCGCTGAACTTAAGTTCGGTACGGCGGGCATGCGTGGGCTTATAGGCTTTGGAACGAATATGCTCAACGTTTACACGGTAAAAAGGGCGACAAAAGGCTTGGCTGAATACATAAAAACGCTCGGCGAAAAGGCTATGAAAAGGGGCGTTGTAATTTCTTACGACACTAGGCGCAATTCCGACGTGTTTGCCATGGCAACGGCAGGCGTTTTAATTAAAAACGGCATAAACGTTAAAATATTTGAAAATCCCAGCCCTGTGCCTATGCTTTCGTACGCGGTAAGAAGTTTTAAAGCGATTGCCGGCGTTATGATTACCGCTAGCCACAACCCCAAAGAATATAACGGCTATAAGGTTTACGGAGAGGACGGGGCGCAAATGTCCCCTGAAGCTACTCAAGTGGTAGTTGATTTTATTTCGCAAATTACCGATTATTTTTCGGTTAAAAGCGCTGAGTATAACGAAATTAAACCCCAAAAAGGCGTAAAGGTATTAGGTAAAAGCTTCGTGGGTAAATACGTAAAGACCTTAACTAAGCTTTCCCTTTCTAAAAATGCCGTCAAGGCGGTTGGTAAAGACCTTAAAATCGTGTATACCCCCTTGCACGGCACTGGCTATATTCCCGTTACCAAAGTGCTTTCTAAGCTCGGTATTAACGTATCTGTAGTTGAAAATCAAATAAAGCCAGACCCAGATTTTTCTACCGTTGAAGTTCCCAACCCCGAAAATAAAGAGGCGATGACGCTTGGCGTTTCGCTTGCCGACAAAATTGGGGCAGACGTCGTTTTCGGTACAGACCCCGACAGCGACCGCCTTGGCGTTGCCATACGTGACGGCGAGGGTAAATTTATAAACCTCACGGGTAATCAGGTGGGCGTGCTACTTACCGACTACGTTTTAAAAAGATTGAAAGAGGAGGGTAAACTTCCTTCAAACGGCGCAGTAATTAAAAGCTTCGTTTCAACGGGTATGGTAAAGCCTATTTGCGACGATTACGGCGTAACGCTTATGGACGTTCCCGTTGGCTTTAAGTTTATCGGCGAAAAAATCAAGAACTTTGAAAAGACCAAGTCAAACGTATTCTTGTTCGGTTTTGAAGAGAGCTGTGGATATCTTCGCGGAATGCACGCAAGGGATAAAGACGCGGTGGTGGCAAGTATGCTCTTTGCCGAAATGACTTGCTATTACGAGTATAATAAAACTAGCGTTTATAAGGTTTTACAATCCTTATATAATAAATACGGCTACGTTATTGACAAAACGGTGTCGATAGGCTACAAGGGCTTATCCGCTATGGACGAAATGAACGCCGTAGTTGATAAAATGCGTAGTTCCACCGTTTTGGTTGACGGTTTTGAAATTTCAGCCGTGCGCGACTATTTGTCGGGCGAAAGAGTTGTAAACGGAAAGACCGAAAAACTCGAATATTCTGGCATTAATTGCTTATATTACGAAATCGAGGGCGGTGGGTTTATCTGTTTAAGACCGTCTGGCACCGAGCCCAAGCTTAAAATTTACTATTCGGTAGTGGGCGATAGTCAAAGCGACGCAAGCTTAAAAGTAGAAAGTTTAACGTCTAGCTTTGAAAAGTTGTTAAAATAATATATAAAAGGGGTTTTGTGGCTTAGCAAAACTCCTTTATTTATCATAATTTTTGTTTAAAAAAATTTTTAAAAAAATATTTATTTGGGTGTAAAAATACTTGACTTATAGTTTTCAAAATGATATTATTTATAGGCTGTCTTATGACGGCGGTGGGATGTTTTCCCACAGCGTAGATTGACAACTGCATAGTAGAGTATATATATTTGTAAAAGGATATATAGACGAGAAACAAAGTACAGAAGGCAAAAAGAAACGAATATTCTATAAGAAAAATAGAAGGTTTAATACGAGAGTATATGATTAAAAGT
>JAZSMT010000015.1:0-64990 GCA_045536025.1 Christensenellaceae bacterium | reverse complement strand
TCCCCTTGGGGCTACCAAGGAAAACGAGTGAATTTTCACTCGTTTTTTTATTAAGCTTTGGGGGGAATTGAACGGGTTGGCAGTTGCAACTACACCGCTTATATTTATTGTTTTTAGTTGCAACCAAACAGTAGCCACCTAGTATACACGTGCAAGTTAAAACTTGCATTTTTGCATGCAAAAACCGCGGATATTCCGCGGTTTTTAATACTATTTAGCTTTTTGTTTTTTAAAATCAAATATCGCGCCTATTCCCATAATTACCGCAAACACGATAAGGTAAAATAGCACGGGTAAAGAAAACTCACCCTTTTCTTTAGCAATCAAAAACGGTGTAATTCCGTGCGCGTAAACGGCTGCAAAAATCATAAACGCACACGCTACGATTGAAGCAATTGGTAAAACGAAACGCTTAAACGTAGAAAGCTCTTTTTCATTTTTAATCCAAGATATAAACATCGGGATGTACATTGCGTATATCGTTACTATAGGAAGCTCAGACGAGTCAAAATTAAAAAACCCAAACCAACCGCTTGTGAGATTTGCACCGTAGAAATATATAAGCCATAATCCGCTGATAAACAAGCCCCAAATACCCGAGTTTGTAGTCATATTAGTAACTTTATCAACCTGCCCGAACAATTGAGGATTAGGCCCTTCGTTTCGCGCCGAAATTGCGTACATACCGCGCGTTTCAGCAACCATTAAGCCGTTAAGCGTACCTAAACACGATATTACTATGCAAATATTTAAAAATACACCGCCAACCGTTCCAAATATGTTTTTAAACGCTTGAGGCGCGCCCTTGTTTTCATCCATCAAAACTACGTTTTCAGCACCGCCTGCAACGCCTATAAAGTATAAAACGTAAGCAACTACGACTATAAGCGCACCTATTACGAGGGCAATAGGAAGATTTTTCTTAGGGTCTTTAAGCTCGGCGTTAATAGAAGTTGCACAAATCCAGCCTTCGTATGCAAAAACGGTTGCAACTATTGCCGCAAATAATCCGCCACCCGTTCCACCTATAGCCTCGCTAACTACGTTTGTAAAGTTGTGAGTTAAAGTGCCGTTAAATAACCCCACTATCGTTCCAACTACAGCCATTAAAACAATAGGAACGAGCTTTATAAAGGTTGCACTAACTTGAAATTTACCTGCTAGCTTAGGTGATAGCGCGTTGAGGGTAAACGAGGCTATTAATATAAAGCCAGAAAGCGCCATAACCTCCGCACTCACCAAGTTCCAACCAAATAATACGCCAAAATATCTCGCAGATACCCAAGAAAGAACTGAAGTCATACCCGGATAATAGATATTTACCAAAAACCAAGCGAGATAGTATCCGTAACGTTTACCACAAGTTGCCTCAGCATAGTCTACAACCCCACTAACTTTTTCGTACTTAGTTGCCATTACGGCAAATTGAGCCGAACAAATAACCATTATCAATCCAGTTATTACCCAAGCGACAATACCAATTAGCATATTACCGCCCGTTGCATTTAATACGTTTTGCGCCTTAAAAAACACGCCCGAACCAATAACCGTGCCAACAACCATACAAATAGCGGTAACGAGGCCGTATTTTCTATCTAGCTTTTCTGTCATAAACTTCTCCTTATAAGGCATAACGTCTTATAATTTTAATCTTATCACATAACGCTATCTTTGTAAAGAATAATTTAAAACGCGGGTTAGCCCGCGTTTTATTCATATTTTTCAGATTTTATACAGTCATTAATTGCACTAAAAAACAAAAATCCAGTAAACAGTATTGATATTAAGTTATATAAGATAGCCAATGTGTTAAAAGACGTCTTAAGCGAACTTAATATATAAGTTACACAGCAAAATAAAAAGGTAAAAAAGGTAGTTATCGTTTTCTTGCCTAATGACCAACCGTCGTTATTCAATATTTTAGCTATAATTACAGAAAGCGCAATAAAAACAAAAGGTCTATATACAGAAATTGTTGCAACCGAAGATATAATCTTTCTTGAGGAAGTTTTGATAAATTCTTCAATATTAAGTATCGCGCCTACAGCCTCTCCTCCAGGTGAAACGCTAACGTTAATAAGTAACGCAGTAAAATTTTCAGATAGGCATTTAGTAAACGAAAAGCCCGAAGCTACAGCGCAAGCAATTAAAAGGGAGGTCGTTCCCGAAACGCTTTGCATACCTCTAATAACAAAGAAACAAATCAACGCTATTGATAAAAGCTCGAACAAACAGCGGAAAGCCACGTTAGAATGATACGAGTGCATTGTTTCGCTTACAAAGTTAGCAAAAAATAGTTCGGAAATTATATAGGTAGCAACTCCTGCTAAAATGCAGTATACCAGCATTGAAAACTTAATACCACCGTTAACGTCCAACCGATAAAAAAAGTATAATAGCGACACTGGTACGAAAAATGAAAAGTAAAATACTAAAAGTTGTAATAAGAAAAATTCCCTTAAAACGTACGCAACCACACACAGCACAACACCCAAAACGAGTAAAATTAAAGAAAATATTATCGAGTCTAAAAGCATAGGTTTTTTTATATTCCCTTTACTTATATCAAAACTTTTACTCTTGCTGTAAATTTCGTCAAAAATAAGCTTTATTGCAGAATTTTTTTCAAAACTTTTATTCTTTTTTGCCTTTGATTTTACCGAATATTCGTTAACTTCGCTATCAGCAAGTCTTTTTTCAGAGTTCACTCTTAAATAGTCTTTATCCATTTAATTCCTCCAAATCTTTATCGGCAATTCGGTCGAAAACAACGTAAAAATTACTTCCTACGCCCACTTTACTCAATACGCCGTATTCAAGGTTATGCGCGTCAAGTATAGCTTTTACTATCGATAAGCCTAAACCCGTACCCTTTATCGTGCGTTTGTGCGTTTCTGAATATCTATAATACTTTTCCCAAATAGTTTCAATTATATCTTGTTCTATACCTCTTCCGCTATCGAGAATTTCAAGGCGAACAAGCTTATCGTATGCCGTTAAAAACACCTTAACGGTTTTATCCTCACCCGTATAGTTGATAGCATTACCTATAAGATTATAAACGACCTCTTCAATCTTTTTCTCGTCACCTTTAACGTAAAGCTCGTCTTCAATTTCTCTTTGGATTTTATAACCCTTTTCAATCATAACGTTATCAAATCTATAAATAACCGTGTCAACGAGTTCTGAAAGGTTAAATATGCTTTCTTCAAAAGCTTCCGCTTGCGATTGGAGTTTTGAAAGGTTTAATATATCGTTTACAAGTAAAGTTAATCTATCTGATTCGTCAATAATAATTTGGGTGTGTTTTTCTCTCTTTTCTTTATTTTCACCAGATATATCCTTTATCATTTCGGCATACGCCTTAATCATAGTAAGCGGAGTTTTAAGGTCGTGCGTAACGTTTGCAAGCAAATCACGCTGAAGTTTACCCGTTTTATTAATTTCGGTTTTTGCTTTATTGAGGGCGTTTGCAAGCTCTTCCATTTCAAGATAACTTCCACCCTCGAATAAAACCGATTCGTCGCCTTTAGCCCACCTTTCGGCTATACTACTCATATCGTCTATTGGGCGCGAAATGCGCTCTGCTATAACGTACGATATAAAAAGCGATATAACCGTAACTATAATTGCAATTAAAAACAACTGATTTCTTAAAACGGTTACGGTATCCTTTACCGAGTTCATTGAAGAAAACAGAATTACGAACTCGTCCCCGCTGAACTGTTGAATTCTACGCACAGTATAAAAAATAGGTGTTCCTGAAATATAGACCTGCTCTCCACTCGTTGAAGCACTATTTGAAATGGTCATATTAGATATAACGTGTTCAATTGCAGTGCTTAATGGGGAATCTCTATCAATATAATATTCGTCGGGATACGTTACTATCAAATTATCGTTTACTAATTTAAGTGTAAACGCCTCGATATTAGATTCGCGCAAAGTTACAAAGTAATCTTCATTAATCGAACTGCCGTCTTTGATATCGCTGGCAATCAAGTCCGCATAAACGTTCATAGTCTCACCGCGAACGCTTTGATAATTGTACTCGAAAAAAACCGTCTGCAACAGCCAAATTAAGCATACCAGCAAGACGGTAAAAATCACGAAATATAACCAAACTCTGTTTCTAAGTTTGTTAAATCCAAATTTATTTTTCACGGTTCGAATTTATATCCTATCCCTCGTAAAGTTACGATAAATTTTCTATACTCTTTTATGCTAGAGCGAAGCATTTTTACGTGTGTATCTACAGTTCTATCATCACCGTAGTAATCGTATCCCCAAACGTCTTTTAAAAGCCTTTCTCTCGAAAGCGCAATGCCTACGTTTTTAACGAAATAATATAAAAGTTCGTATTCCTTGGGGGTTAAAACTACCTTTTCGCCATCAACGAATACGTTTCTTCCAGCATAGTCAATGGTAAGCCCTTCAAACTTAACCTCGTCTAAAACGCCTGAAACTGAAGCGTCCTTTCTCTTTATAACCGCGTTAACTCTAGCCATTAATTCCTTTGGCGAAAAAGGCTTAACAACGTAGTCGTCCGCCCCAAGCTCAAAACCGAAAAGTTTGTCGTATTCTTCAGTTCGAGCTGAAAGCATTATAACGGGAACGTTTTTAGTCTTTCTTATTTCTTTAACGGCTGAAAACCCGTCTAGCCTCGGCATCATAATATCCATAATAACAAGGTCAAAGTCGCCCTCTTTTACCATCTTAACGGCTTCCATACCGTCAGACGCCTCTTGAGCCTCGTAACCCTCGAATTCGGCGTACTCTTTAATGACCTCTCTTATCTTTTCTTCGTCGTCAACAATAAGTAATTTTTTCATAATTCCCCCCATTTAACGTTCGTTTACAAATCAATGATAGCAAAAATGTGTGAAAACGGTGTGAAATTACAAAGCTTTTTTGTGAATAACGCCGTCTATTTGTGAAATTAAATAGCTTTGACCGCCACTTGTGATGCTTTTTGTATAAATTCCGTTTACAAACTCTATTGCCGAGTTATCCTCTATTGCATACGCCGTTTCAATGCGGTTATCGATAATTGCCTTGTCAAAATCGAGCTGGCGGAGGTTGTAATGTGGAGAGCAAGTGCCTTTTATTACCCCTAAACCTTTATATAACTTATACTCTTCACTCAAACCGTTTATCATTTCGCTGTCGGTGTACATATTTTCAAACCAGCATATAGCGCCCGCCGAGCGCCCCGTAATTATTACACCGCGATTATAAGCCTCAATAAGCTTATCAATAAGCCCTCTTTCCTGCCATTTTTTAAGCATATATAAAGTATCGCCACCACTGACGTAGATAAAATCGGCTTTTGAAAGCTTTTCGTCAATCCTTTCGTCAGTAGTTATTACGTTTTCAAGAAGTAAACAATCGGCTTTAATATCGAAAATGGAGGTGTAGGTTTTTCTAAAGGTGTTAAACGCTGGCATAAAATCGTGCGAGGCGGTTCCTATATACAAACCGTAAGCTCTTTTATCGCCTGCGTGGGCTTTAGCAAGCGTTGCAATATATTCGTCGATTTTAACGGTGGTTTTTTCGCGCATATCGCCACCGCCGATAGCAATAATTCTCTTTTCCATATCAATCCTTTTAATTACGATTTTATTTTAACATAAATTAAAAAAAACACAAACTATTTTACGTAATTTGTACGCTGTAGAAAATCAGTTGAAAAAATTTGCTCAAAATTATTGCTTTTTTATGGTGATTTAGTTTATACTAAATTAAAATTTATATGTTTTGGGAGATATATTATGAAACTTACCAACGAATATTTAGTTCAAGTTCTTGAACAAGTTAAGAAAAGAAACCCCAACGAACCCGAGTTTATTCAAGCAGTAACCGAAGTTTTCGTTACCTTACAACCGGTTATCGAACAACGCCCCGACCTTGTTAAATCGGGCGTTATTGAAAGGCTTGTTGAGCCTGAAAGGCAAATCATTTTTAGAATTCCTTGGGTTGACGATAACGGCAACGTACAAGTAAACCGCGGTTTTAGAGTTCAATTCAACAGCGCAATCGGTCCATACAAGGGCGGTATGCGTTTCCACCCCTCGGTTAATCTTAGCATCATTAAGTTCTTAGGTTTTGAACAAACCTTTAAAAACAGCCTTACTACCCTTCCTATGGGCGGTGGTAAAGGCGGTTCTGACTTTGACCCCAAAGGCAAATCAGACGGCGAGATTATGAGATTTTGCCAAAGCCTTATGACTGAGCTTTATCGTCATATCGGCGCTGACTGTGACGTGCCTGCCGGCGATATCGGCGTAGGCGCGAGAGAGGTTGGCTTTATGTTTGGTCAATACAAACGCTTAAGAAACGAATACACCGGCGTATTAACTGGTAAAGGCTTAACTTACGGTGGTTCGCTTGCAAGAACTCAAGCAACCGGCTACGGTCTTTGCTATTTCACCGAAGAAATGTTAAAAGCTAACGGCAAATCTTTCAAAGGTCAAACGGTAGTAATTTCTGGCTCTGGTAACGTTGCTATTTACGCGTGCGAAAAGGCACAAGAACTCGGCGCTAAAGTAGTAACTCTTTCTGATTCTAACGGATATATCTACGATAAAGACGGTATTGATTTAAAAGCCGTTAAGCAAATTAAAGAAGTTGAAAGAAAGAGAATTAGCGAATATCTTAATTACCACCCAACCGCAGAGTATCACGAAGGCTCTAAAGGCGTTTGGACGGTTAAGTGCGATATAGCTCTTCCTTGCGCAACTCAAAACGAGCTTGACGGTGTAGGCGCAAAAGCGCTTGCTGATAACGGCTGTTACTGCGTATCGGAGGGTGCAAACATGCCCTCCACCCCCGAAGCTATCGAGGTTTACTTTGCAAAAGGTATGCTCTACGGCCCTGCAAAAGCGTCTAACGCTGGCGGTGTAGCAACGTCAGGCCTTGAGATGACTCAAAATAGTATGAGGCTTTCTTGGAGCTTTGAAGAGGTTGACGAAAAGCTTCACGGCATAATGGTATCAATCTTTAAAGCGTGTGACGATTATTCTAAAGCTTACGGTATGGCTGGCAACTACATGGCGGGCGCAAATATTGCAGGCTTTATGAAGGTTGCCGAGGCAATGAAATCACAAGGCGCTGTATAAACAATAATTAAAACGGAGTTCTACTCCGTTTTTTTTATTGCCGTGATTGACAAAATTTTTATATAGGTTTATTATAAAAAAGATATGAACGATATTATAAAAAATTACGTTGATAACGTTATTATTAATCAAAAGAAAATACCTTATATTGATATTTTAGTTAAAAAAGGGCACGAAACGATTTACCGCTACTACCAAAATCAAAACGGCAACGCAACGGGCAAAGAAAAACTATATATGTATTCTTGCTCAAAGGTAGTTACTGCGGTTGCTACTATGATGCTTGTTGAACGCGGTATAATATCACTTGAAGATAAGGTTTCAAAGTATATTCCTGAATTTGAAAATTCCTATCTACTTGAAAACGAGCAAAAAGTAAAAAGTAAACCCATAACAGTTAGGCATTTAATTACAATGTCGTCAGGGATTGATTATAATTTTAACTCGCGGTATATTAAGCAAAAGTTTTTATCAAATCCATTTTCAACTGCGCGCGAGATTGCAGGCGAAATTATTAAAATGCCATTACACTTCCAGCCGGGTGACAAATTTATGTACGGCTTATCGCACGACGTTTTAGGTGGCGTTATCGAGGCAGTTACGGGAAGTAGATTTTCAGATTTTGTTGAAAATGAAATATTTAGACCGCTTAATATGAAACACTCCACCTTTAGGTTGAGCGAGGGCGGTTTCGAGCCTCTTTACCACTCGGTAGACGGTGTCGTTCAACCCTATCCCTATCCGCAAGAAAGGTGGGCTAATCACAAAACGTACGATGGTGGCGGTGGCGGTCTTAAATCAACGGTTGAAGACTTTTCTTTATTATTAGAAACGCTTGCATCAGGCGGTATTTCAAGCAACGGTTATAAGCTTATTGATAAAAGCACTATCGATATGATGACGGTTGAAAACACTAATGAACTAAGCGTTAAAAACAACTACACTTGCGTTCAAGGCAAAGATTACGGTTACGGCTTGGGCGTTAGAGTTAGAAAGCTTGACACGGCTTGGGGCTTAAAACGAAAAGAATTTGGCTGGGACGGTGCTGCGGGTTCATACGCTTTGGTAGACCCGAATACTAAAATTTCAATAACTATGGGTATGCACGTTAGAAACTGGCCTGAAGTTTTTAGTGGCGAGCATTTAAAACTTGTTGAAATGATTTACACTAATCTATTATAATGCATTAAAAAACTCCGCAAAATGCGGAGTTTTTTCATTTTACTTTTTACCTGCTTGAACTTTTTTAAGTTTAGCAAATCTAGGTAGCCCGTCAACAAGCGGTGCTTTTGATTCGCCTTGAATTAAAGGAAGCGCGTATTTAACAAACTCGTCAGAAACGTAAGTTCCGTTGTTAGTAATCCATTCAAGCGGAACGGTTTTTTCGGTGTTAGCAGCAAGTTTAAGGTTTACCAAAGAATACTTGCATTTGTAATTACCGTTCTTATCAACGTCACGCTTATATACTACCATTTTATCGGTAGTGCCACGACAAGCAGCCTTAACCGCCTCGCGACCTGCTCTAAACGTTTCTTCAACGTCCGTTTTAGATGCAAGGTGTGCACCACATCTTTGCATTAAGCTAAGCTCAACGCCACGAGTCTTAAAGCCGGTTTCATTTTTAATAAGGTTAGCAAGTTGAGCGCCTACGCCACCAAGTTGAGCGTGGCCAAAGCTATCTCTAGCGCCAGTTTCGCCTAAAACCTCACAAATAAGCTTACCGTTTGCATCGTGAATACCTTCAGATACTACTGCAATACACTTGTTGTTATTCTTAGCGCAAACTTCTTTAACGTCATTAACGAATTTTTCAATGCTAAAATCAATTTCAGGAAGATATATAAGGTCAGCACCTAAGCCTTTGTAGCCAGCAAGCGCAGCTGAAGCAGTAAGCCAACCAGCGTTTCTACCCATTGCTTCAATAACGCATACCATAGGCGTATCGTAAACTTTTGCGTCAAGGTTAACTTCCATAATAGTAGTTGCTATGTATTTAGCAGCTGAAGCAAATCCTGGGCAGTGGTCAGTTCCGAAAAGGTCGTTATCAATAGTTTTAGGAACGCCTATAACGTTACAATCCCAACCCGATTTTTTGATGTATTTAGATATCTTGTTGCAAGTATCCATACTATCGTTACCGCCGTTATAGAAAAAGTAACGAATATTGTATTTTTTAAACACCTCAACGATACGCTTGTAATCGGTATCGTCTTTCTTAGCGTCTTTAAGTTTATATCTAACCGAGCCAAGAGCCGAGGAAGGAGTGTTTTTAAGTAATAACAACTCTTCCATATCTTCTTTAGAGATATCGTAAAAATTTTCTTCTAAAACGCCTTTAATTCCGTTTGCAGCACCGTAAACTGCCGTAATTTTTTCTTGCTTTAAAGCTTCGATAAATACGCCTGCGGCACTCGCGTTAATAACCGAGGTAGGACCGCCCGATTGTGCAAACATAGCCGCGCCAACTAAATTCTTCATTGTAAAACTCCTTAAATTTTAAAATTTTTATCTTGCCAAGATATTCATAACCTTGTAAAGTTCGTGATTAAATCTGTGTTCGGATGCAAGCGCTTCGCTTATATCAATATCAAAAATATTGTTATCCTTAATGCCGATTGCACGGTTGGTTTTACCTTCAATCATCAAATCAACCGCTTTAACTGCCATACGCGCAGCTAAAACTCTATCAGCCATCGTGGGCGAGCCACCCCTTTGAACGTAGCCGAGAGTGGTAGTTTTTACGGATAAACCCGTGTGGTCTTGAAGCCTTCTACAAATCTCGTCCCTATCGCCAGCACCCTCTGCAAAAATAATCATATTCGAGGTCTTACCGCGCTTACGACTTTTTACGAGCGTTTTTGCAATATCGTCTATATTATAAGGAACTTCAGGCGTTAAGCAGAACTCCGCACCGCCTGCTAAGGCTGCGTATAAAGCGATATCACCGCACTTTCTACCCATAACCTCTAAAAGGGAAACTCTATCGTGTGAGCCCATGGTATCGCGGAGGTTGTTAATAGCGTCCAACACCGTGTTAACGGACGTGTCAAAACCGATTGTAAAGTCAGTATAATCAAGGTCGTTATCGATAGTTGCAGGGATTGCAACTACGTTAATTCCACAGTTATCTGATAAATCTTTAGCGCCTCTAAACGAACCGTCACCACCGATAACGATTAAACTATCAATACCGTATGCTTGTAAAGTTTCCGCCGCTTGTTGCTGATATTCAACGTCTATAAACTCAGGGCATCTTGCCGTTTTAAGTATCGTACCGCCCCTATGAACGATATCCGATACCGAACGCGTGGACATAAAGTTAATTTTGTTATTAAGTAAACCAACGTAGCCTCTTTCAACACCGTAAACGTCAACGTCTTTTGCAATTGCGTATCTAACGCACGCTCTAACGCAAGCGTTCATACCAGGCGCGTCACCACCGCTAGTTAGTATTGCAATTTTTTTCATAACCTGTATCTCCTTGTAGCAAACAAACAAATTGTAACATAAAGTTCCAAATAATACTAGTATTTTTTACTATTTTTCAAAAAATACTATATCGTTTTCGTCAAGAACCGAGCTTAACTCGGCAATTAAGCCGTTACATCTTCTTACCGACATACCACCGCTAAATAATCGATTGCCTTTTCTTATAAAAACCTCAATATCGCCGGGGTATGCAGATAAAATTTCCGAAAGCTCGTCAAGCACGCCCTCGTCAGATATTTTAAGACCTAAAAACTCGCGTTTTTTGACCTCTTCTTGCATAATATTTTCAACTTTTTTCTCAACGAGAGGTTCGATATGGTCTATCGTGATACTCGGCTCGCGCCCCTCTCTAAGCTGAAGCCTACCCTTTATCTCAACGATATCGTCTTGTTCGATTTTATTGCGGTATTTTTCGTGAATTTTCGGAAACATTACGCACTCAATACTTCCGTAGGTGTCTTCGACCGTTAATATCGACATAAACTGCCCAGACTTTGTAGATACCTTTTTAATCCCCGTGAGTATTCCACCCATTGAAACCTCAACGCCGTCGGATACGTCGGTATATACAACTTCACCGTCCTCGTTTTCTTCTTTGGAAAGAAGTTTTCCCGTAGAGAAATTATATCTTTTAAACTTTTCGTTATAGTCTTCAAGCGGATGACCTGATACGTAAACGCCTAAAACGTTTTTCTCGTACACAAGCTTTTGCTTTTGGTCGTATTCTTTAACGGTAGGATAAGTAACGGTGATTTTTTCAGGCTCGCCCATCATACCGAAGATTGAAAGCTGGTCGCTTTCTCTTTCTTTTATAATAACTTGAGCCTTGTCAAGCACCTCTTCGTACACTCCGATAAGTCGTGAACGGTAAATTCCAAAACAGTCGAACGCACCAGCGTAAATTAAGTTTTCAACGAGGCGTTTATTCACATAGTGAATACACCTCATAGCAAAGTCCTCAAACGAGGTAAATTTACCACCCTTTTCCCTTTCTTTAATAATGTCGTCAATAACGGCAACGCCTACGCCTTTTACCGCCGCCAAGCCAAACCTTATAATTCCGTCCTTTACCGAGAAATATGTTTTACTTTCATTAATATCGGGTGGAAGAACGGGAACTTTTTCTTCTTTAGCATACGACACGTAGTTGGTTATTTCTTCAATGTTGGTAATTCGGTTGTTTAAAACTGCCGTTAAAAACTCAGGCTTATAATAGCATTTTAAATATGCCGTTTGATAGGTTACGAGTGAGTATGCGGCAGCGTGCGATTTGTTGAAAGCGTATTTAGCAAAGTCTTTCATCTCGTTCCAAATTTGCTTTGCAACTTTTTCGGGAACGCCACGCTTTAAGCAACCGTCAATAGCCTTGTTAACTTTACCAGAGCTGTCAACGCTTTCTTCCTTGCCGTAAATGAAAACAGCCTCTTCCTTTTCCATTTCGGCAACTTTTTTCTTACCCATCATACGGCGAACGTTGTCAGCTTGACCTAAGGTATAACCAGCGAGGTCTTGAACTATTTTCATAACCTGCTCTTGATACACGATACAGCCGTACGTCTGCTTAAGTATTGGCTCTAAAAGTGGGTGCGCATACTTAACCTTTTCGGGATTGTGCTTAGAATTTATAAACTTACCTATCGAATCCATAGGGCCTGGACGATATAAGGACACAGCAGCCACGATATCTTCTAAGCAGTTGGGTTTAAGCCTTGACAAGAAATCTTTAAAACCGCTTGACTCTATTTGGAATATTGCGGTAGTGTTTCCCGACGAAATAAGCTCGTAAACGCCTTGGTCGTCGTAACCGTTTCTATCAAAAACGACGTCAACACCGTGATTTTCCTTAACGTATTCGATAGCCATTTTGATATCGGATAAGTTTCTTAAACCCAAAAAGTCCATCTTCAAAAAGCCTAGGTGTTCAAGCTCTACGCCGGTGTATTGCGTAGTTATATCCTCGCCGTTTCGAGATAACGGCATGTGCCTATCTAAAATATCCGCACCTATTATTACGCCACAAGCGTGCGTGCTTGACTGACGAGGCGCGTCCTCAAGCTTCATTGCAATATCTACTACCCTTTTAATCTCGGCGCTCTCGTTGTACATTTCAACAAGCTCAGGCACAGAGTATTCTTCGGGATTAGGTTGATAAAAACCGAACACTTTTTCTAATATGTTTGGGCGCTTTATCTCAACGGTTCTTCCACCTTTTATAACTTTGTTGGGGATAGCCTTAGTTACCCTATCCATTTCGTTATAGGGAACGTTAAGCACCCTACCTACGTCCTTTACAGCGTTTTTAGCCGCCATCGTGCCGAACGTTACGATTTTAGCAACGGTGTTTTCGCCGTATTTTTGCTTAACGTAGTCGATAACCTCTTGACGGCGCGCGTCCTCAAAGTCAACGTCAAAGTCGGGCGCGGATACGCGCTCGGAATTTAAAAAACGCTCAAAATAAAGCCCGTATTTTAATGGGTCAATATCCGTAATATCTATGAGATACGCTACGATAGAGCCTGCGCCACTACCACGGCCAGGTCCAACCGATATACCCATATTACGCGCAGCGTTAATGTAGTCCCACACGATAAGATAGTATTCGATAAAGCCTTGCTTTTCTATAACTGAAAGCTCCATTTCGATACGTTCGCGAATTTCTTCAGTTTCTTCACCGTATTTTTTCTTAACGCCCTCGTCTATCAAACTTCTAATAAACTCGATAGGCGTTTGACCGTTACTTGGAATATAGTGCGGGAATTTATAATGACCGTATTCAAAGGTAAAATTACACTTGTTTGCAATCTCAACCGTTGTGTCAAGCGCGTCAATATCGTCGGGAAACAACTCGGCAAGCTCATCATAGCTTTTTAAATAAAATTCGTCGCAAGGCATTTTCATACGATTGGGCGTGTCTATTTTTACACCCGTTTGAACGCACATTAAAACGTCTTGCGTAACTGCATCTTCTTTGTCTATGTAATGAACGTCGTTGGTAACGACAGTTTTAACGTCAAATTTTTTAGCAAGAGCTTTCAACCCCGCGTTTACGTAAGCCTGCTCTTCTAAGCCTTGGTTTTGAAGTTCTAAATAAAAATCGTCTTGAAATACGTCTTTAAAAAACTTAACTAATTCTTCAGCTTTTTCGTTATCGTGGCGAAGTATTGCTTGCGGAATATCACCACCAATACACGCAGATAAACAAATAAGACCGTCGTGATGTTCTTTTAATAACTTTAAGTCAATTCTCGGTTTATAATAATATCCGTCACGAAAAGCAATTGCGTTAAGTAGAGATAGCGTTTTATATCCCGTTTCGTTTTTTGCAAGAAGAACTAAATGCCGTCTATCTTTATAGCCGTCAACGTCGTCAGTTTTGATTTTACCCTTTTGAAGATGATCGTCGCACACGTAAAATTCCGTGCCCAAAATGGGTTTAATTCCCGCTTTGACGCACTCGTCGTTAAACTGCACCGCACCGTACATATTGCCGTGATCAGTCATAGCAATTGCAGGCATATTAAGTTCTTTGGCGCGCTTTATAACGCCTTTAATTCTCGCCATACCGTCAAGCAAAGAGTATTCGGTATGTAGATGTAAGTGAACGAACTGTTTCATTATTTCTCCGATATAAAATCAACTAAAATTGAATTTTGAACGTATAAATATTCTTTTTTAATTTTTATAATATTTTGCGATACTTCAAGGAATTTTGAATTTTTTTTCAAAGCGTATTCAAAGTCTTTTTCAAAACTTGACGAAAAGGCTTTTTGATATACGCTTTTATCTACGCCGTTACTAGTTCTAAGCGCAAGCATTGCAAATTCAGACTTAGCGTCCTCCCCTAAAACGTCTTCTGAAAACACCTCGGCAACCTTACCTCTTAAGATTGCTTGAACGTATTCGTCAATACTTTCGGTGTTAGTAAAACGCCTATTATCAATAAAGGACGACGCACCTACGCCAACCCCTAAATATTCACCGCGTTTCCAGTAGTTTGAGTTGTGCTTAGACTCAAAGCCAGGTTTTGAAAAGTTAGATACCTCGTATCTATTATAACCTTTATCTTCTAAATATTTAACTACGAAATCGTAGATATCGGCAACCTCGTCGTCCGAGGGAAGTTCACCGTTTAAATACCTCGTAAACATAGGCGTACCCTCTTCAGCTTTAAGCGCGTATACCGATATATGCTTAACGCTAGGCGATTTCGTTGCTAAATCTATCGTTTTTTTAACGTCGTCAACCCCCTCGTTAGGTAAGCCTATCATTACGTCAACTGAAAGATTATAACCTTCAAGCAACTGTATAGCCCTTTCAAAATCGCTAGCCGAGTGTATGCGGTTAATTTTGTATAGCGTTTGCTCGTTTGCCGTTTGAAGCCCTATACTAAACCTGTTTATCCCTGCATTTTTATAGACCTTTAACTTATGCTCGTCAATCGTTCCTGGGTTAACCTCTAAAGTTATTTCGGCGTTTTTTGATACGTTAAAACAAGAATATATTTGCTTTAACGCACCGTAGATATATTTAGGCTCGACAAAACTCGGCGTTCCACCGCCGAAATATATGGTATCAAAGGTTTTACCCTTTAAACTTAAGCTTCTACCCTTTAACTCTTTGTATAAGCAAGCAAAATACGCCTCGGCTTTTCCTATTTCTTTAGGATACGAGGCAAAGTCGCAATAGCTACATTTTTGCTTGCAAAAAGGAACGTGAACGTATATTCCTGCCATAGTTAAACCTACTTGTCGCTCGAATCTATTTTAAGTATTGACATAAACGCCTCGGAAGGTATTTCTACGCTACCAAGCTTACGCATCTTCTTTTTACCCTCTTTTTGTTTTTCAAGAAGCTTTTTCTTACGCGTAATATCACCGCCGTAACATTTTGCCAAAACGTCTTTCCTAAGTGCTTTTACCGTTTCACGCGCGATAATTTTACCACCTACGGCAGCTTGAACGGGTATTTCAAACATTTGCCTTGGAATTACCTCTTTCAATTTCTCGGCAATAGCCCTACCCCTTTGATAAGCCTTTTCTTTATGAACTATAATTGAAAGCGCATCGCAAATCTCACCGTTTAGTAAAATATCGAGCTTAACAAGGTCTGAGCGCTTGTAGCCCGAAACCTCGTAGTCAAACGAAGCGTAACCTCTAGTTCTTGACTTTAAACCGTCGAAAAAGTCAAACACAATCTCGTTAAGGGGAAGTTCATAATTGAGCTTTACGCGCTTACTGTCGATATACACCATATCTTCAAAAACACAACGCTTTTCTTGGCAAAGCTCCATAATAGCACCAACGTAATCGGGGGGCGAATAAATACTTGCCTTAATAACCGGCTCTTCCATATATTCAATTTCAACAACCGGCGGAAGTTTAGTCGGGTTTTCAACGGTTAAAACCTCCCCGTCCGTCTTATGAACGATATACGATACCGACGGTGCTGTGGTAATTATATCAAGACCAAACTCTCTTTCTAAGCGTTCTTGAATAATTTCCATATGAAGTAAACCTAAAAAGCCACACCTAAAACCAAAGCCTAACGCCGTTGAGTTGTCTGGTTCAAACGTCAAAGACGCGTCGTTAAGCTTAAGCTTTAAAAGTGCCTCCTTAAGGTCGTTAAACTTAGACCCGTCAAGCGGATAAACACCGCTAAACACCACGGGTTGCGCTTTTTTATACCCAGGTAACGGCTCGGCTACGGGATTATTAACGTCAAATACCGTATCGCCAACCTCAATATCGGATATTGATTTTATTGATGCGGCAATATAGCCTACTTCGCCTGATGACAGTTGTGCTTTCGGTCTTAATTCGGGATTAAAAGTTCCCACCTCAACAACGTCAAACGTCTTGTCCGACATAAAGGTTTTAATTTTAGTGCCCGATTTAACAACCCCGTCCATAATTCTAACGAAAAGTATAACACCGCGGAAATTATCGTAATAACTATCAAATATTAGCGCTTTCAAGGGCGCGTCGTCATCCCCCTCGGGTGCAGGGATTTCAGTTACGATTTTTTCTAAAACCTCTTCGATATTAACGCCCGTTTTAGCTGAAATTTTAGGAGCGTTAGTCCCATCAAGCCCGATAACGTCTTCAATCTCTTTACCTGCAGCAACAGGGTCTGCCGACGGAAGGTCAATTTTATTAATTACGGGCATAATTTCAAGATTACTATCAAGCGCTAAATACACGTTAGCAAGCGTTTGAGCTTGTATACCTTGAGACGCGTCAACAATGAGTATTGCACCCTCACACGCCTTAAGAGAACGCGACACCTCGTAGGTAAAGTCAACGTGCCCAGGTGTATCTATAAGGTTAAATACGTATTCATTACCGTCCTTAGCTTTATAAAGCATTCTAACAGGCGTTAGTTTTATAGTTATACCGCGTTCGCGCTCAAGCGCCATTGAGTCTAAAAGTTGTTCTTCCATATCGCGCTCGGCAACCTGCCCCGTCATTTCAATAAGGCGGTCGGCAAGCGTAGACTTGCCGTGGTCGATATGAGCTATAATACAAAAATTTCTTAAATTTTCTTTAACAGTTTTCGCCATAAATATCCTTTTAGGAAAAAATTAGATAATTGTCGATTATAGTATGATTATACTATAATAATCTAGATTTTTCAAGTCAAGTTATTGCATATTTTACAAATAAATGCTAAAATATTTCAGTAGGAGATATAAAATGAGAAAAACTGATATTTCGTGGCTACTTAATACACCCATTACCCACAGGGGGTTATTTGACGAAAACTATCCTGAAAATACCCAGCCTGCATTTGAAAAAGCAATCGAGCTTGGCTACGGCATAGAAATGGACGTTCAAATGACTATTGACAACGTTTTAGTCGTTTATCACGACGATAATTTGAAAAGAGTTTGCGGTGTTGATAAGGATATTCGCGATACAACCTATGAAGAGCTTAAAGCATTTCGCCCAAACGGTAAAAACTACCCCATTATGACGTTTAAGGAGTTTTTAGAATTTGTTGACGGTAAAGTGCCACTTCTTGTCGAGGTTAAAAACCAAAAACGTAAAGGTGTTGAAGAATTACTCGTTAAAGAGCTTGACGGATATAAGGGATTGTTTGCCGTTCAAAGCTTTAACCCTAATATCGTTAAACGAGTTAGCGTATTGCGCCCCGAATTTATTGTTGGCGTGCTTTGCACAAGAGAACCTAAGATTAAAAGTAAGATAGTTAAAACTTTTATGAACAATTTTGGGTTTAGATTATACGTTAAGTTTAACTTTTTATCAGTTAGGGTTCAAGATTTGCCAATTAACTATAAAATGATTAAAAAATACGATATAATTACGTGGACAGTAAAGACTGAAGAGGATATTAAAATCGCTGAAAAATACGCGAAAAATATCATTTTTGAAAAGACAGTTCCAACGCTGTCGAAGTTTGGAGAAAAAAAGTTTTAATAAATTTAAAAAGCGAAGTTAAACTTCGCTTTTTTTATTAGTTTTTTTGCTTTCTAAAAATCTTTTTAATTTGCTGTACCATCTATCTTCTTTTGCAAACGCTAATTGCTCGTAAAGAGCTGTTGCTATAAAAATTATAACCATTGCAAGTATGCCTATAGTTACCACGTTTAGCCACGGCATAGACTCAAACGGAAGTTCAAGTAGATACATAGAGTTTGGAAGTTCTAACCCGAATATCCAGTGCAAAAATATTATAATTGCACCGTCTGCAACTAATAAAAGTAAACCTAAGAATACGTTTAGCATATTTGAAACACAAATTTTTATATAACCACCAACTAAAAGATAAATACAACCAAACAGCATTGTCGAGTGGCTTAAAAGCCCCTTTAATACACCCCAATCGAGAAGATTTGGGTTATTTATATAAATTTCGTTAAAGGTAATACCTATAACGCCTCCAAATATTCCTAAATAGAAGGTTGCCATTGCTAAGAAATCAAATAGCGTACCTTCTTTTTTCTTGATAAAGGCAACTGCAACGAGTAGCCACATTGCAACGTTACAAGGGTATAGCGGAAGCAACATAGACTGCTCTACACTAGGCTCGTTACCCGAAAAATAATCCACGTATAAACTACTAAAATGGATAATTACGGTAAGAATAGCCGAAATTTTAAGTATGCGCGTTTTTGCAGTATCATCAAGTGATTTTTTACTTAAAAATACCATTATAACTGCCGTTATTGCAAACGAAATTGTCGTATATAATATATGGTTTAAATCTGACATAATTCTTCTTTTGCACCTTAACGATTATTTACTTGCGTATTTTTCTTTATGCGCTACGCGTATTTTTTGTTCAATTTCAAGCATAATTTCGGGGTTTTGCGCCAAGAAATCTTTAGCCTTTTCTCTGCCTTGTGCCACCTTTTCGCCGTTATAGCTAAACCAAGCGCCCGACTTTTCCATTACCCCGTATTCAACGCCAAGGTCAACGAGGCATCCCTCTTGAGAAAT
The DNA here is from genome assembly GCA_045536025.1 of Christensenellaceae bacterium. Taxonomy (GTDB): domain Bacteria; phylum Bacillota; class Clostridia; order Christensenellales; family Borkfalkiaceae; genus HGM11412. The sequence continues at coordinate 45,924 of JAZSMT010000015.1, read as the reverse complement.
ACCGTGACCGTAAATTATATCAAACTCAGCAGTTTTAAACGGTGGAGCAAGCTTGTTTTTAACGATTTTAGCTTTAGTTCTATTGCCGAACAAACCGTCGCTATCCTTAAGCGCGTCAGCCTTTCTAACGTCAATTCTAACGGATGCGTAGAACTTAAGCGCTTTACCGCCAGGGGTAGTTTCGGGGTTGCCGAACATTATGCCAACCTTTTCGCGGAGTTGGTTAATAAACACAACGCAGGTTTTACTCTTGTTGGTAATACCAGTGAGCTTTCTAAGCGCTTGGGACATAAGCCTTGCTTGTAAACCTACGTGGCTATCGCCCATTTCGCCTTCAATTTCAGCTTTAGGAGTAAGCGCGGCAACCGAGTCGATAACGATAACGTCAACCGCACCACTTTTTACTAAACTTTCGGTAATGTCAAGAGCTTGCTCGCCGGTATCAGGTTGCGAAACGTATAAATCTTCTAAATTAACGCCAAGCTTAGCTGCGTAAGAGGGGTCTAATGCGTGTTCAGCGTCAATAAACGCGGCAATGCCCCCCTTTTTCTGCGTTTCAGCAATAACGTGAAGGGCAACGGTAGTTTTACCCGAAGATTCAGGACCGTAAATTTCAACTATTCGTCCACGCGGAACACCGCCCACGCCGAGAGCTAAGTCAAGAGAAATACAACCGGTCGGAATAACCTCTAAATTAAGGTCTGCCGAGCCTGCGCCAAGTTTCATAATTGCACCCTTGCCGTACTGCTTTTCAATTTGACCTAAAACCTGCTCTAATGCTTTTTGTTTTTCATCCATATTTGTATCCACCTTTTAATTTTTCTATTTAAACGTCGAAACTACCAGACTTTAGTGCCATTACAGCGTGAAATAACGCAGTTTCAACACCAAGCTTAGTAATTTCTTCCCTTGTGCCTGAAAATTTATGTTTATAAACGGTAATTTTAGACTGACTGCCTACGCCTATATAGCAAAGCCCTACGGGATAACCCGATTCATCACTTTGAGGGCCTGCTAATCCCGTTGTCGATACGGCTAAATCAGCATTTCCGTTTGATAATAACCCCTTTACCATACCACTTGCCACTTGGCTTGAAACGGGATAAAAGTTATCTAATATTTCGTATGGTATTTCTAAGCGGTTGTGCTTAGCGTCGGGCGAGTATGCAACTACCCCCTCGTAAAACACCTTGCTTGCACCCGATACCGAGGTAATAACGCTAGAAAGCCCTCCCCCAGTAAAAGATTCTGCAACCGAAATTTTGGCTTTTCGAACTGTTAGTATTTTAACTAGTTGATTTTGCAGTGATATATCGCTTTCAGCGTAAACGTGGTTTTGGTATTTTTGTAAAAACTCTTTGAGTTTTTTGTCGGCAACGGCATCGTTTACTTTTGAAAAATCAACGTCAAGCATATAATCGTTTCCCTTATTATTCAGGATAAAAGGTATTTCAGCGTTATTAAAAAACGATTTTAGCTCGCTACCGTTTATTCCGTAAAGTTTAAAAATCATTTGAAAACTTCCCTATTTTTAACAACGTAATAAGCACCCGAGTATACGGTAAGTGCAACCGCGATAATATAAAGAATTATTCCCGCAATAAACAAAATTGAAAACTCTGCCGAAAGTAGCAATAAAACTATTGCAATATCGGTTACAAGCGTTTTAATTTTACCGCTTTTTTCAGCGGCTAAAACCTTGCCCTTGCCTGCTGCAAGCATTCTAAGAACCGAAACGATAAGCTCGCGCGCAACTATAATCGTTACGCCGATACCGCCTGCAAGCTGATAAAAGGTAAAGCCAAAGTTACCTCCGAAAATGCAAGGTGCGGTTAGCATTATTATAAATGCGCCTATTACGAGAATTTTATCCGCAATAGGATCTAAAAACTTACCTAAATCGGTAACGAGATTATATTTTCTTGCAATATAACCGTCTAAAAAATCGGTAAGCGCAGCAATCGTAAAAATAATTGCGGTAAATAAATAATTATATGGTATAAACGTCATATAAAATAGCGCAACCATTATAGGAACTAAAATTATTCTTAAAAGTGAAAGCTTATTCGGTAAATTCATCTATTATTCTCCCGTATAAATCGTAATCATCAGTTTTTTCAATCAAAACGTTATAGCGCTCGCCTTGATTGATTACCCCATCGTAGCTAAGGTACACCTTACCATCAATCTCGGGGGCTTGAAAGTACGCCCTACCGTAAAAGGATTGCTTGTCGTAATCAATTCCGTCAACGCATACAGACAGCGTTTGACCAACGTGGTTTTTTAGGTTGTTTGACGAAATTTCACGCTGAACTTCATACAGCTTTTCAACCCTTGAAAGCTTAACGCTTTCGTCAATTTGCTCTTTAAGTTTATAAGCAGGCGTATCTTCCTCGCGAGAATAGGCAAAAAAGCCAACGCTACTAAACTTTGCTTTTTTAATAAAATCAATTAGCCCAGCAAAATCTTCTTCCGTTTCACCTGGGAAACCTGCAATAAAGGTTGAACGAATTGCTATACCTTGAATTTTGGTTTTTAGCTTATCAATAAGGTGTAAATAACCTTCTCGCGTACCCTTTCTATTCATACGCTTTAAAACGCCGTTTTCAGAGTGCTGAAGTGGAATATCTACGTATTTTATAATTTTGGGGTTATTAGCAATCTCTTCAATAAGCTCGTCGTCAAACACGTCGGGATAACAATATAAAAGCCTAATGCCGTTTACCGTTTCAATTTTAGATAATTCGCTAAGTAACTTAACGAGTTTTCTTTCGCCGTATAGGTCTTCACCGTATCTAGTAACGTCTTGCGCAACTAATATAATTTCGTCAAGCTCGCCGAGCGACTTAACCTCCTCAATTAGCTCTTCAATCGGAGTTGATATATACTTGCCTCTAATCTTGGGTATTAGGCAATAAGTGCATTTATTATTGCACCCGTCTGCTATTTTAAGGTAAGAATAATGACAAGGGGTTGTCAGTATTCTTTTATTTATTTCAACTTTTTTATTATTACCAACAAAATTTACGCGATTATCTCGATATGCAAGCTCAAGCGCGTCAAACAAAAGGTCGTAATCTAAAAAGCCTAGAAATACGTCAACCTCTAAAAACTCGTCAAACATATCGCTAACGAACTTTTGAGGTAAACAACCTGTTAAAACTATTTTTTCAAGATTGCCGTTACTGCGAAGTTCATTAACTTCAAAAACCGTTTCTATCGCCTCTTTTCTCGCACTTTCTAAAAAGGCGCAAGAGTTTATAACAATAACGTTTGCTTCAGTTATATCGTTTGTTAGTATCGCCTTGTCGTTAATGAGTGCGAGTGCCCTTTCGGAGTCAACTCGGTTTTTATCACAGCCAAGCGAAATAAGACCTATTTTTTTATCCTTAAACATTATTCAGCCCCGAATTTTTCCTCAAAACTTTCTTTAGTCATAACCATTTGGCGCTTACCTGCTATTGCGTTGGGGGTAATGTAGCCGTTATCCGTCAACCAGTCGATAATCTTACCAGCACGTGGGAATCCAACAGCAAGCTTTCTTTGTAAAAACGATGCTGAAAGCCCGCCAAAGCTATAACCAACGCGCATTGCTTTTATATAGATAGGGTCGATATAGCCCTCGCCTTGAGTTTCTCCGCCACCCTCGCTAGCACCCATACCCTCACTCGGTTGAGATACTTGATTAACACGCGCAACTATTTTTGCCCAGTTGTTATAGTCGAAATACTTTTCGTTATTATCGCTAACGAAATCAATAACGTCGTACATCTCGTCGTCAGACACGTACGCGCCCATAACGCGCTCTACGTTGAGCATACCGTTAGTCTTATACAAACAGTCGCCTCTACCCAGCAATTTTTCAGCACCAGCCTCACCTAAACTCGTCATAGAATCGGGCATTGACGCGGCGCGGAATACTATACGTGAAGGAAGGTTTGACTTAATAGGACCTTCGATAATGTCAACTGACGGTCTTTGCGCGGCAAGAACGAGGTGAATACCTGCAGCGCGCGCCTTTTGCGCGATTAAGCACACCTTGGTTGCTACACCTTTTTTATCTTGCATCATAATATCGGCAAACTCGTCCATCAAAATAACTATTCTAGGCATAATTTTTTGACCGTTTGCCCTTGCTTTAGTATTGTAGTCTTTAATATTCTTAGCGCGTGAACGAGCAAGCTCGCGGTAGCGCGATTCCATCTCTTCAACAGCCCAAGTGAGCATAGAGTTTGTCATAGGAACGTCCTCTATAATCTCGCCGAACATCATGTGCGGAATTTCTCTAAACGGCTCTAAATCAACGCGCTTAGGGTCTACGATTACAAACCTTAATTCATCAGGCCCGTATTTAGATATCAAACTAACGATAAGTGTATTTAAGCATACGCTTTTACCAGAACCCGTCGTACCGGTAACTAAAAGGTGAGGCATATCGGCAATATCGAGTGATACAGGTCTACCTATAACGTCTTTACCAAGGGCAAACACTAACGAAAACGGCTTAGTATTAATAAACTCGTCAGACACGATTATGTCTTTAATACTAACGCTGTCCGGCTCTTTGTTGGGAACTTCAATTCCAACGTAAGAGGTGTTTGGGATAGGCGCTATCATTCTAATTGCACTTTTAGCGGCAATTCTAAGATTTAAGTCGTTTTGAAGCTTGGTAACCTTGCTCATAGGAACGTCGGGCGGAATTGCAATATCAAATCTCGTTACCGCAGGGCCTTTGAACACGCGCGGTATGTCAGTATCAACGCCAAACGTTTTAAGAGTAGTTAGTATTTTAGCTTTAGTTTCAGCTTTAAAAAGCTCGAATTCATAGTTGTTTTGAGTATTGTCAACCGTTTTAAAAATGCTAACGGGCGGTTTTTTATATTTGTAGTTAAGAGGCATGTTTTCAATAAGCTTTTTAGCATATTCAGTCTTTTCCTCTTCTACCACTACTTGAGGCGCGTCCTCAACTGCGGGTTTTTCCACCATCGGCTGAGGCTCAGTAATACTCTTTAGAAAATCACTTACTTTATTTTCTGTTTTAGGCGTATCTTCAATAATTAACTCTTCTTCCACAACGGAGTCAACGTTTATTTCAAACTCGTTATCAATAGGCTCAGGCTTGGTGTAATTGAAAGAAAAACTATCGTCAAGCGTATAATCTTTAACAACGTCTTCTTTCTTTATCGGGCTTGACAATATACCATCGCTCGGCTGAGTGTTATATTGCTCGTTAAACCTATCAACTCGCACACCACTTGATGAAAAAGAACTATTAAACGCGTCCGAATACGTTTGCGGTTGATTGCCGTACAAAATCTCCATACTCTTTTCATGTTTATCACGGTCGGCAAAAGTAGGCTGTTGATAATTTGCGTTTTGATTGCCGTAAAGCTCGGACCTTTCGTAACCGTACGGATTAGAAATAGGTTGCTGAGGTTGTTGAACGTAACCACCATACCCATATTGTTGAGGGTTGTTTTGAGGCTGAGCGTATCCACCTTGATAATTTTGATATCCGCCGTTGTTTTGTGGATATTGATAAGCTGGCGGAACGGGTGATTGTTGTTGCACCTTATACTGCGCTTCAGCTTGAGCTTTAGCGTTAATTTCAGCAATTTTAAGTTCTTTATTTTCAAGCGCTATAGCCTTTTTCGACTTATAAGCAATAACGAGAGTTATCAGTATCAAAAGCGCAAACAAAACTATTGCGCCGAGATAAGTGATGTATTTAACAGGGTAAAAGGTAATAAGCGATAAAATTGCACCGCCTGCAACCGAAGTTGAAAGCCCACCCCTTGCACTTTCAAAGGCGTAGCTTAAATAGGAGTTTAAATCGGTGGGAACAGCTTGGCTAGTTAAAACGGTTAGCAAACACATAAACTCTAAAAGAATCAACAACGTAAATACGAGTGGTTTTTTCGATCGCTTGTCTGCTGGTTTTTTACCAAGTAGCATTATAAAGCCCGCAAATATTAAAGTTGCGAGCAACGGATATGAAATATAGCCAAAAAGCCCTAAGATAAACGACTGAACTTCACCGCCTATCTCAAACAAAACGTTTTCGCCAAACAATAAGCACACGAGTAAAAGGAATGACGAAATTATAACCGTCACTCCAAAAAATTCTACCGTGAAGAACTTATCTTTATTCTGTTTGCTTTTAATTCCGCTTCTCATATGCTAAGTATAACACAACGCGCGCGATTTGTAAACGGTTAATTGTTAATTAACCGTCAAAATAACTAAAATAAAAAACCCACGGCAAACGCCGTGGGATAATTTATTGAATTTTATTACTTATTGTCGATAATGTCAACGATGTCTTTAACCGATTTGATAGTTTCCGTCTGTTCGTCGGTAACGGTTACGCCAAAATTTTCTTCTAAAGATAAAAGCATTTCAACAAGGTCAAGCGAGTCAGCGCCCAAATCTTTAATAATTTCACTATCGAGCGTAATTTTATCTTCAGCTACGCCTAATTTTTCAACTAACATATTTTTAACTTTTTCAAAAGTGGACATTTTTTAATCTCCTTAGTTTTTTAAATAATTATAACAATTGCCGTAAATTTTGTCAACACAATTACCAAATAATATGCACGTGTACATTATTTTATACCGCGCATTGATAAAGAAATTCTGTTTTTCTTTAAATCAATTCCCTTAACGCGTACTTGAACGGACTCACCTACCGTTACAACCGATTGCGGATTTTTAACGAAGGTGTCTGAAAGCTCGGATATATGAACTAAGCCGTCTTGATGCACGCCGATATCAACGAAAGCGCCAAAATCAGTTACGTTTCTTACAACACCTGATATAATCATACCCTCTTTAAGGTCTGAAAGGGATAAAATATCTAAGCGGAGAACTGGTGCGGGTAAACTGTCGCGCACGTCGCGACCGGGTTTCATAAGTTCTAACGAAACGTCAACTAAAGTATCTTCGCCAAGCCCGCACTCAACCGAGGCTTTTTTAACGCCGTAGGCTTTGATTTTATCAAAGAGCCCCGAAAGCTTATTATTTTTAACGTCGTCGTCACTGTAGCCGAAGATTTTTAAAAGCTTTTCAGCACCGTCGTACGACTCGGGGTGAACTGCCGTGCTATCAAGTATGTTTTTACCGCCCGAAATTCTTAAGAAACCAGCGCATTGAGTATAAGCTTTTTCACCAAGTTTTTTAACCTTTAAAAGTTCCTTTCTTGAAACGAACTTGCCGTTTTGTTCGCGATATTCAACTACGTTTTGAGCAATAGATTTATTAAGCCCTGAAACGTAAGATAGTAGCGACGCGCTTGCCGTGTTAAGATCAACGCCAACCGAGTTTACGCAGTCCTCTACCGTTCCACCCAAAACCTCGTCAAGCCTAGCAACGGGCATATCGTGCTGATATTGCCCAACACCTATTGACTTTGGGTCAATTTTAATAAGCTCTGCAAGAGGGTCTTGCAGTCTTCTTGCAATCGATACGGCTGAACGCTCGGAAACGTCAAAGGTCGGGAATTCTTTTGCTCCGAGCTCTGACGCCGAGTATACTGACGCCCCAGCCTCGCTTACCACTATATAAGAAACTTTACCCTTGTAATCTTTTATAAGGTCGGCAATAAAAATCTCTGATTCTTTTGAAGCCGTGCCGTTACCGATTGCAATAACGTCAACCGAGAATTTATCAATAAACTTTTTAAGGGTAATTTTTGCCTCTTCAATACGCTCCTTTCCACCAAGCGTGGGATAAACTACCGTTTTACCTAAGACTTTACCCGTTTCGTCAACGATGGCAATTTTACAACCCGTTCTAACACCAGGGTCAAAGCCCATTACCACCTTGCCTTTTAATGGCGCTTGCATCAACAATGGGCGAAGGTTATTTTCAAACGTTTTAATAGCTTTTTCTTGTGCATTTTCAGTTAGTAGATTTCTAACCTCCCTTTCAATTGAAGGCTCTATAAGGCGTTTATACGCGTCTTCACAAGCTAAAACGAGAGTTTGCTTGTACGGGCTTTCACCTTTTATAACAGCTCTTTTAACGGTGTTAAACGCAACCGCTTCGGGTATTTCAAGATTAACCTTTAAAACTTCCTCTTTCTCACCGCGGTTAACGGCTAAAACTCTATGCGATTTAAGTTGACCTATGGGCTCGGAAAATTCCTTATACATTTCGTAAACGCCCGTTTTATCCTTTTCGTCTGCACCTTTTTGATAAACTGCCGACAACACACCAAGTCTTAAAAATATTCGGCGAAGAGCCTTTCTAATTTCAGCGTCGTCGCTAATTCTTTCGGCAATTATATCGCTTGCACCCGATATAGCGTCCTTAACCGTTTCAACGCCTAAATCGACGTTTATATAGTCTTTAGCAACCTCTTCAAGAGGCTGACCGTTTCTATCTTGTGCCCAAATAATATCGGCAAGCGGAGTTAAGCCCTTTGCAATAGCAACGGTTGCACGCGTTTTCTTTTTTTGCTTGAACGGTCTATAAATATCTTCAGCCTCCGTCATCGTTTCAGCGTTTTCAAGCGCCAAAGCAATTTCGTCAGTCATCTTGCCTTGCTCGGTTATAGACTTTTCAATCTCTTGTTTTCTTTTTTCGAGGTTTCTAAGATAGGTTAATCTTTCAAGCAAGCTCCTAAGCACTTGGTCGTCAATATGCCCCGTGAGTTCTTTACGATATCTGGCAATAAACGGAACGGTGTTGCCGTCGTCTAAAAGAGCAATAATATTGTCAGTATGCTCCTTGGTAAGTGAAAATTCTTGCATTATTTTTTCGTTTACGTTCATAGTTTTCTCCGATTTAGTATAACTGCTGAGTATTTTTCAAGCTCGTAGCTTTTTTTAGTGGTATTAGATAAAAGTTCTTCTCTATCGTCCGCCGTAACGACGTAGGTGTAATTAGACAAATTAACTACCACTTGTATTTCTTCGCTCTTATATCTTCTAATATAAGAAATTACGCCGTCGCCGTATTCGCACACGATAGTTTCGCCTATTGAAAACGCCAAACTTTCCTTGCGCATTTTTGAAAGTTTTTTAATTAGAGTATAAACATCTTTATTGCTTGAATTGAAATCCATACAAGTTCGGTTAAAGGGGTCTTTACAGCCCTCAATCAACCTCTCGTCACCGTAGTAGACGGTGGGAATTCCGTATAAGGTAAAAAGTAAAACGTACGCTATTTTAAGCCTTTTAATTGCAAGCTGTTTTTGAAAGTTTGTTAGAGTGAATTTTGACGCCTCTTCTCTATCTTCAGGTATTTTTTCACCCGATAATACGGTTAAAATTCTCGCCGTATCGTGAGTTCCTAATATATTCATAAGCGCGCTAAGCGCACAGGGTGGATAGTTGTTTATTTGCTCGCACAAGGTCTTTTTAAAAAGCGCCGTTTTACCCCAAATAACAGCGTTTATAATTGCGTTTTTTAAGGGATAATTCATTACCGAATCGAGCTCGTCGCCCAAAAAATATTCACGGCGGTTGCCGTAGGCTATTTTGTTGGTAGCATCCTCCCACACCTCGCCTATAATTATAGCTTCGGGGTTTAGCTTTTTAACAGCCTTTCTAATTTTTTTAACGAAAGGCGTTGGAAGTTCGTCAACAACGTCAAGCCTAACGCCGTCAAAGCCTAGGTTAAAATAGTATGGTAAAACCTCGTTAAGTATAAAATTTTCAAACTCTTTAGAGTTTTTGTTAATGGTTGGAAGTACGTCTATCCCCCACCACGAAGTATATTTGTTAGGATATTTTTGAAAGGTATACCAGGAATAATAAGGCGAGTTTTTGCTTTGATACGCACCCACACTATCAAAATTACCGTATTTGTTAAAATATACGCTATCGTCGCCCGTGTGGTTATAAACACCGTCAAATATAAGTTTAATTCCCTTTTTATGTGCGTTATTTATTAGCGATTTTAAATCTTTTTCTCTGCCAAGCAAGGGATCTAAACTTAAATAATTAGCCGTATCGTATCTATGGTTAGAATACGATAGCGCTATGGGGTTAAGATAAATTGCCGTTACGCCTAAATTTTTAAGATAATTTAGCTTTTTTTCAATTCCCTTAAAATTACCACCGAAAAAGTCATTATTTTTGATTTTTCCTTGGCTATCAGGCTTATAATGAGGTTGTTCTCCCCACTTACGCATTATTCTACCTTTAACGCGAATATCGCCAGCCTTATTAAAACGGTCTGGAAAAATTTGATAGATAAAACCGCCCTTAACCCAATTAGGCACGCGATATGTATTATTGTAAACGGTAAGTTGATAACACTCAACGGCGTTCATTTGGTATTTTTGAGCTTGCAAACAATCTCCCTTGCCGTAATAATTGCCGTCAGCTTCAAAACAATAAAAATATAGCCCTTTTTCAAGGTCTTTTAAGGTAACCGAAAACCCACCGTCTACTCTATTCATAGCGTAAACGGCAGTTTTACTCGTTTTATCGTTTTTCAGTATTAAGTTAACGTAGCTAAAATCGGTGCAAACGGTAATAGTTATCGCCAAACCAACTTTTACGCTACCGCCTTTATCGTTGTAATTTTTATCAAGCGGAGAGTATTTAAACGTCATCTTACTTTATTACTTTTAAATTCCAAATATTTTCAGCGTATTCTTTAATCGACCTATCCGCGGCAAAACGACCTGCGCCTGCAACGTTAATAAGCGATTTTTTCGCCCAAATCATTTTATCTTTATAAGCCTCTTCTAAGTGGTGACGTGCCGACTGATAATCGTTAAAGTCAGCCATACACATATACGGGTCTGCTACGGGGTTGCTAGTTAATAGATAATCGGCAATCATTGAAAAACTTTCGCCGTTGTATCCGCGCTTTAACGCCTCGATTACCTTTTGAAGTTTTACGTTGTTATTGTAAAATTCGCTAGAGTTATAGCCTGAACTCCAAAGTGCGTTCACCTCGTCCGTTTCAAGGCCGAAGATAAAGATGTTATCCCTGCCTACGGCTTCGCTTATTTCAACGTTAGCGCCGTCTAAAGTTCCTAAAGTTAACGCGCCGTTAATCATAAACTTCATATTGCCCGTACCGCTTGCCTCTTTGCCTGCAGTTGAAATTTGCTCTGACACCTCGGCTGACGGCATAAGTTTTTCCGCAACCGAAACGTTGTAATCTTCAAGATAAACGATCTTTAACTTCTCCCTTATTTTGGGGTTAGGATTTTTATTGATATCTTCACTTAAATAGCAAATGAGTTTGATAATTTGCTTAGCAAAATAATACCCCGGCGCAGCTTTTGCAGCGAATATAAAGGTTTTTGGAAGTATGGGAAGGTCTGGGTTTTCCTGCAAATCGTTATATATAGATATAACGTTCATTGCGTTAAGAAGCTGACGCTTGTATTCGTGAAGCCTTTTTGCGTGAACGTCAAACATAGTTTCGGGGTTGATAATTATACCCTTTTTCTTGCTTACGTAGTCAGCAAACTGTTCTTTTTTAATCTTTTTAATTTCATTAAGCCTTTTTAAAACGCTTTCATCTTTAGTAAAAGCATTAAGCTTTTCAAGTTCGCTTGCATCTTTAACAAATCCGCTACCTATAAGGTCGGATATAAGTGAAGATAATTCCTTGTTAGACTGGCAAAGCCATCTTCTATGCGCAATGCCGTTTGTTACGTTAGTAAACTTATTAGGCGTTACGCTGTAAAAATCCTTAAAGATACTGTCTTTAATAATTTCGCTGTGAAGAGCTGATACGCCGTTAACCTTATGCGAAGCAATAACCGATAAGTTAGCCATCCTCACCTGACCGTGACTGAGAATTGACATCCTTTCGATTTTATTCCAGTCACCTGGGAATAAATTCCACATTTCGGCGCAGTAGCGTTGATTGATTTCTTTAATAATCGTATAAATTCTAGGAAGTCTTCTTTCAATAAGGTCTTCACTCCACTTTTCAAGCGCCTCGGGCATAACGGTGTGATTGGTGTAAGCTATGGTGTTGGTTACCATATACCACGCGGTATCCCAAGAGTAATTATACTCGTCCATCAAAAGGCGCATAAGCTCGGGAACACAAAGCGCGGGGTGAGTATCGTTGATGTGAATTGACGCCTTTTCGTGAAGATTGTCAAGCGTGCCGTAACGCGATAAATGGTCGTGAAGTATGTTTTGAAGTGATGCCGACACCAAGAAATACTGCTGTTTAAGCCTTAACGACTTACCCTCAAAGTGATTATCCGACGGATACAAAACCTTGCTTATAAGCTCAGCCTCGTTATTTTCTTTCATGCTTTCCATATAATTACCTTGCGAGAAGGAATTCATATCGAATTTGTGAGTAGCACGAGCTGCCCAAAGCCTTAAAACGGATACAGCCTCACTGTCTTTACCCGAAATCATCATATCGTACGGAACAGCTTCAACTTCAACGTAGTCGTAAAGCTCGGGTTTCATACCGTTTTCCGTCCAAGTTTCCTCAACCTTACCGTCAAACTTTACCTTAAAGGTTTTATCAAGGCGTTGAGTGAGCCATACCTCGCCACCGGGAAGCCAAATATCTGGAAGTTCCATTTGCCATCCGTCAACGATTTTTTGCTTGAACAATCCGTATTCGTAACGGATAGAATAACCCATTGCGGGATAGTCGCACGAAGCAAGCCCGTCCATAAAACACGCAGCTAATCGACCTAAACCGCCGTTGCCAAGACCTGCGTCAGGCTCAAGCTCGTAAAGGTTTTCAAGCGAAAAACCTTTTGAAGATAAAATCTCTTCAAAAGTATCTTCTAAATTTAAATTATAAACGCTGTTTTTAAGCGTTCTACCGAGTAAAAATTCCATGCAAAGATAGTAAACTCTTTTACCCTTTGCCTCTTTTACTTTATAGTTATAGTTCTTTCTTTTCTCAAGCAAGATATCTCTAACGGACATAGCTAACGCCTTGTACATTTGCTCTTCAGTAGCCTCTTGAAAGGTTACGCCGAAATAGCGGGAAAGCTTTCCCGCAAGTAAAGTCTCAGCATCTTTTACAGTCATTGTAGTTTTAGCCATAAATCTCCTTAGTCTAATAAATTGTTGTATAATTTTACGTATTCCTTAGCCGATTTGCTCCATGAAAAATCGGTAGTCATAGCGGTTTTTATGAGTTTTTGCCACGTTTCTTTATCGCCGTAGGTAAATATAGCGTCTTTTAAAACGTAAAGCATTTCGTGGGCGTTATAGTTATCAAATCTAAATCCGTTGCCACCCTTTCTTGATAGGTTGTACGGGGTAATACTGTCTGCAAGACCGCCCGTTTTTCTAACTACGGGGATAGTTCCGTACCTACACGCTATCATTTGCGATAAACCGCAAGGCTCGGACTTTGACGGCATTAAAAATATATCTGCACCCGAGTAAATTTTTGACGATAAGTCTTTATTATATGCAATAACGGCTCTACACTTGGTAGAATATTCGTCTTGAACTTTTTTGAAAAAATCCTCGTACTGTTTTTCGCCCTTGCCAAGTATTATGAGCTGAACGTTTTCGCTAAGTAAATCGTCAATCACGCATTTAAGTAGGTCAACGCCCTTATGCCCAACTAATCTAGTTATCATTGCAATAACGGGAACGTTTTTCTTTTCAGGAAGCCCAAGCATTTTTTGAAGCTCTATTTTGCACCTTTCTTTTCCAGATAAATCCTCACTGTCGAAATTTTTAAACAAGTGCGTATCTTCTAAAGAATTATACACTTTTTGGTCAATACCGTTGAGTATTCCAACCGTTTTATGTGTAATAGCCGATACAACCGGTGATAAACCGTGCGAAAAATAATCGTATTTTATCTCGGTTGCATACGTTGGGCTTACAGTTGACACGATATCCGAGTGCATCATAGCGCCCTTTAAAAGATTTACGCAGTTGTCGTATTCAAGTGCGGGATAAAAATCGTCTGAAAGACCGAATACGTCGCCAAGAATTTCTTTACCGAATTTACCTTGATATTCAATATTGTGAATAGTAAATACCGTTTTAATTTTATCGTAACCGTGTTCAAAGCGATAAATGGTTTTAAGATAAATTACAGATAGCGCCGACTGCCAGTCGTGTGCGTGCAAAACGTCGGGATAAAAATCTAAAAATCTCATAAGAGTTAAGCTTGCCTTTGAGAAAAAGGCAAACCTTTCGCCGTCGTCATAAAAGCCGTACAAACCGTCGCGCAAGAAATAGTACTCGTTATCTAAAAAGTAAAACCTAACGCCGTCAAGCAAGTATTCGTAAACACCGCAGTATTGATTGCGCCAAGAAAGGTCTACGTTAAAATTACCTAAGAACTTAAGCTTGTCTTTAGGAAAATAAAAATCTTTATAAAGGGGAACTACCACCCTAACGTCAAACTTTTTACCTTTAGCAAGCGCTTTAGGAAGAGAACCTATAACGTCGGCAAGCCCACCCGTTCCCACGAAAGGATTAGCCTCGCTGGCAACGAACAAAACACTTTTTTTCTTTTGAACACTAACAGCTTTTACTGAAGATTTTTTCATAATACTCCTTAATTAGACGATAATATTTTTGCTAATATAAAATGGTAAAGTTTCGCAAGCGGACAAAGTGCGCCTATCTTTAATAACTACGTTTTTATCGGCAACGATAGCGTTAAGCGTTACGTTTTCGCCGGTAATAGTGCCCTGCATTAAAATGGAATTTTTAACCACCGTGCCTCTACCTATTTTTACACCACGGAAGATTATTGAATTTTCAACCGTACCCTCTATTACGCAACCGTCTGCAATTAGCGAGTTTTTAACAACTGCGTTAGCACCGTAGCGCGTGGGCGCACTATCTTTAACTTTAGTGTAGATGTCAACCTTTTTAAATATTTCATCTCTTACGTTTTTGTCAAGGAATTTAAGCGATTCACTATAATAGCTTTGAAGAGAATTAAGCGCAACGTAATACCCCTCGTGCTTATGAGCAAATATTCTAAGTGAATTTACGTTTCTAACTAAAACGTCTTTCCCGAAATGGCTGTAGCCGTGAGAAAACGCGTCTGCAATAAGCGTTTGAAGAAGTGTTCTTTTAAGCACGCAAACGTTAGTGTAAAGATTGATTTCGCCTTGAACTCTCGGCGAGAAGGAAATATCGGTTACCCTGCCGTTATCGGCAGTTTCTATTACCATTTTACTTAAAAAGTCTTTCACGTCGTTTGCATCTTTTTTAACGTAAACAAGCGTAATATCGGCATTTTTAGCAATATGTTCACTAATTATTTTATCAAAATTCATTACGCATACGTTATCACAGTCAGTCATAATAACGTATTCCTCATTTGACCTTGCAAGGAAATTCCTCGCGCCTCTAAGCGCCTCTAAACGCGTGCTATATAAAACGTTGTCTTTAAGTCCAAAAGGGGGAAGAATATGCAAGCCACCGCGACGGCGCGCCAAGTCCCAGTCTTTACCCGAACCAACGTGATCCATAAGCGACTGGTAATTGCTTTTAGTTATAAGCCCCACCTTTGGAACGCCCGAATTTACAAGGTTAGAAAGCGCAAAGTCAATAAGGCGGTATCTACCTAAAAATGGTATTGAACCCATCGTTCTTTCTTGAGTGAGTTCAGGAACGTTGTTATCGTGAATATTTGAAAACACTAATCCTAATGCGTTCATAGTTTACCTCCTTACACGTCCTTCTCTACAATTTCGCCAGCTGACACAACCGCGCCTGCCGAAACGGTTACTCCACCGCCTAAAACGGTAATTTTCTTATCGTCAGTTACAGCACCTACGACAGCACCTTCTGAAACGACGGCGTCTTCTGCAATAATTGCGTTTTCAACTACTGCGTTCTTGCAAATTTTAACACCCGAGAAAAGTATGCTGTTTTTAACGATTGCACCCTCTTCAATTTCAACGTTGTGAGAAAGCACCGAGTTTTCAACTCTGCCGTAAATTTCACAGCCCGATACCACGGCGCTGTTAACTACGCTTGCTTTATCGCTTATATAATGAGGAGGCGCTATCGGGTTTCTCGAACGGATTATCCAAGATTTTTCGTCTACTTGGAAGTTTGGCGTATCCCCAAGCAAGTCCATATTCGCGTCGTATAACGACGATATCGTTCCAACGTCTTTCCAATATCCTGAGAACTCGTAGCTCATCATCTTTTCGCCTTGGATAAGCATTCTCGGCAAAACGTCTCCACCAAAGTCGTTCTTACTGCCTTCAAGCTTTTCATCCTCTTCAAGGTATTTATAAAGCTTGTCAGCTTTAAATATGTAAATACCCATTGAAGCAAGGTCAGACTTTGGCTGTTTAGGTTTTTCTTCAAATTCGTAAATTTCGCCATCCTCTTTAACGTTTAAAATACCAAAGCGCGACGCTTCGCTCATAGGAACTTTAAGCGCTGCAATCGTACAGTCGGCGTTAGTTTCGATATGGCGCCTAAGCATTTTAGAGTAATCCATCTTGTAGATATGGTCGCCAGAAAGTATTAAAACGTGCTCGGGATTGTATCTCTTTATGAAATAAAGGTTTTGATATATTGCGTTTGCCGTACCCTTAAACCACTCCGAGCCCTCTTTTGCCTGATACGGAGATAGGATGTGAACACCACCAAAGTTTCTATCCAAATCCCACGGCTGACCGTTACCGACGTACTCGTTAAGTATAAGCGGTTGATACTGCGTTAAAACGCCTACCGTATCAATGCCAGAGTTTACGCAGTTTGAAAGCGGAAAGTCGATAATACGGTATTTACCGCCGAAAGAAACGGCTGGCTTTGCTATTTTGTTCGTTAGTGCGTAAAGTCTACTGCCTTGCCCGCCAGCAAGTAACATTGCCATACACTTTTTCTTGTAAAACATAAAATATCCCCCTATGATATTTTTTCAAGATATATAAACGAGAGGCGAGGAAGTTTGATTTTAACCCCCTCCTCTTTGTTTCTCTTTCTACGGCTGACCAAAACTTTGTTTCTAAACTTACCGCCACCGCCGTATTTTGCAAGGTCGGAATTAAACACAACCTTGTAACTACCTCGAGAAGCTTTTAAAAAGTATTCGGTATCACTACCGCTTAAATTAATAACCGCTATAAGGTTATTCCCCGCCCCGTCTTTACGGATAAAGGAATATAGGTTTTTATCTGCTAAATCTGCATCTATCCACTCAAAACCATCCCACCTATCGTCTAAGCGATATAGCTGTGGGGT
Organism: Christensenellaceae bacterium; assembly: GCA_045536025.1. GTDB lineage: Bacteria > Bacillota > Clostridia > Christensenellales > Borkfalkiaceae > HGM11412. Next base: position 28,781 of record JAZSMT010000015.1, on the reverse strand, counting down.
TTGCTTGTAAAATTGATTTATCTCTTTATAAAAAGTTAAGAGCTTATGGTGCATAGGATAAGCCGTTAAAAAATACTCTATACCCTCGCCGTAATTCCACTCTTTAAACTGCCCGAATTCTTCGCCCATAAAAGTGAGTTTTTTACCAGGGTGCGCCATCATATACCCCATAAACGCGCGATTGCCAGCAAACTTATCTTCGTAACTTCCGGGCATTTTATCAAGCAAGGATTTCTTGCCGTGAACCACCTCGTCGTGCGAGATGGGAAGTATATAATTTTCAGAAAAGGCGTACGTTAATGAAAAGGTTAACTTGTTGTGATGATACTTTCTATACAATGGGTCAGTTGACATATACGATAAAGTATCGTTCATCCAACCCATATTCCATTTAAAGTTAAAACCTAAACCTCCTTCGTGAACGGGCCCTGTTATTTGTATGTTTGCAGTTGATTCCTCAGCTATCATTAAAGCGTAAGGAAACCTTGCAAAAATTTCTTTATTAAGTTTATGAAAAAAAGCTATTGATTCAAGATTTTTATTCTCGCCGTAAACGTTAGGTATCCACTCGCCTGGCTTTTTGTCGTAATCGAGGTATAACATTGCGGCTACCGCGTCAACGCGCAAACCGTCAACGTGGAATTTATCAAACAAATACACGGCGTTTGATATTAAAAAGCTTTGAACTTCGTTTCTGCCCGTGTCGAAATATCTAGTTCCCCAAACCTCGTTTTCCTGACGGTCTTTCCCCTGATATTCATATAGTGGCATACCGTCAAACTCGATAAGACCATGCTCGTCCTTAGGAAAATGCGCGGGCACCCAGTCGACTATTACGCCGATACCCTCTTTGTGAAAGGCATTAATTAGCGACATAAACTGCTTGGGCGTACCAAACCTTGAAGTTATTGAATAATACCCCGTTACTTGATATCCCCACGAACCGTCGAAAGGATATTCTGACACGGGCATAAACTCAACGTGGGTATAACCCATTTCCTTTACGTAGGGAACGAGCTCACGCTCAAGTTCTTCATAAGTTAAGTAATAACCGTTTTCATTTCTCTTCCAAGAAGCGAGGCTAACCTCGTAAACGTTCATAGGCTCGCTTAAATGGTTTTTAGATTTAAGGGTATCAAAATAATCTTCGTCAGACCACTCAAACCCATCTAAATCATATATTTTAGAAGCGGTGTTCGGCGGTGTTTCAGAGTGAAATGCGTAAGGGTCTGCCTTTAATACCGTTTCGCCTTTTTTTGAGGTAATGGCGTACTTATATGCATCGTATTCGTTTACGTTTTCGATAAAGACTTCAAAAACACCACTACTTATCTTATTCATAATTGAAACGGATTTATCCCAATTATTAAAATCGCCTATAACAGAAACTGATTTTGCGTTAGGAGCCCACACTCTGAAAACGACGCCTCGTTTTCCATTAACACACGCAAAATGCGCGCCTAAAAAATCGTAGGCGTTATAATTCGTGCCTTGATGAAATAGATAGCAAGGTAAGTCGTTTTTCATAAGAAATTCTCCTTTATTATATTTTAATATAATATAAAATTTTTTTCAATAGAAAAAATTGGATTTTTATAACAAATTTGACGTTTTTTAGCAAAAAATAAAAGGAAAGAATAATTCTTTCCTAATATATCGCTACTTTTTTAGTTTTTGAAATAATCATTAGCGTTTTGATAAAAAATTTTATCTACGTCACTTGATAAATATCCCTTTTCATAAAGTAGATTTTTAAGTTTAGAAAAACCAAGATAATCTTTAATTCCTCCAACTACGTAATCCGTACCGAAAAAATCAGTGCCGATTGCAAGTGAGCTTATTCCAAACTTTTGAGCGAAAGTGTCTATATGGCGGTAAAAATCAAAAAGCGAGGCGGATTTTTCTTTTAAAAAATACCCAACTGGCGTTAAGCCTATAATTCCACCAACTGATAATATTTCTTTAATCAATCCGTCAGATAAGTTTCTTTTGTGATTGTAAACGCTGTTAAGCGCCGTGTGCGAACATATTACTTTATTAGTAACGTCTAAAACGGAATATGCGCCCTTTTCAGATAAATGCGCAACATCTATAACTACACCGCTATTTGATAGATATTTTGCAAGACTTTTCCCACGACTTTTTAAAGGTAAATCGAAATTGCAACCGTATCCAAAATCGTTTTCTTCGTTATAAGTTAAAGACACGTAAAGTGGGTTAAGGCTTATAATTTTATCAACGTCAAGCCCATCGTATCCGATATTTTCAAAAGCTAAGTATACGTTTTTATCACGCATTTTACTTAATATATTTGCAATTTCAATCGCTTTATCAAATGTTAAATTACCGTTATAAATTGCGCCTATAACGGTTGTACCTAAAAAATTTGCGCTTGAAAAGTCTTCAAGCGCAAGTGGAAAATCTGAGTGTAAATCAAAAAACTTCATAATACTTTATATGAAGTTAATTTATCAATTGTTAAAAAAGAAAATAACACGCACCGAGTATAGCTGGTAGCATATTTGCAACGTTCATTTTTTTAATGCCTAAAAGGTTTATACCTATCATCATAACGAACACTCCACCAATAGCTGAAAGCTCTTGTCTAAACAGCGTTTGTTCTATTAAAAACGGGCCTATAAGGCTGGAAAGTAATGCAAATGCGCCTTGAATAATTAAAACGGGAATAGCTGAAAATATAACGCCTATACCGTATTTTACAGTTAATAAAAGTGCAACCGTGCCGTCGAGAACGGCTTTAACGTACAAGGTTTTTGGATCGCCCAGCCCCGACTGAATACTACCGTAAATTACCATTGCGCCTATGCAAAATACCATAGTAGCTTGAGTAAACCCTTCGGAAAAATTATTGCCACTACCCTTTTTGTCAAAAGCCTTTTGAAGTAGCTCGCCAGCTTTTTCAAAGCCTTTGTCAATATTGAGTAGAGTTCCTATAAAACCGCCGACGGTAAAGCTTATAATCAACACAAGTATACCAGCAGTTCCTGGCACCGGATTAATAGCGTCGATAACGCCGATTAAAAAAACGCAAATGCCAAGTGCTTGCATAACGACGTTTTCTATTTTTTCATTAATTAGTTTTTTTAAAAGCAACCCTATAAGCGAACAGGCAATTATAGCTACCGTGTTTACGATTACGCCTAGCATTATCTTACAACCGTAACGACGTAATCATTACCGTCAAATTTAACTTTAGTAACCTTATTGATTTTATTGTCGTAAGTTACGGCACGAACGGTAATTTCGACATTTTCTTTAAAGAACTTGTAAAGACCTTCACTTGCTTGAACGTTACCTAGCGCATAGCAGTTGATTATGCCCTCTACCGTATCAAAATTAACTGTGTCAGTTGGTCTTGAACCGCCAAACAAATCCTTATCTTCCTTAAAAAACTCAACTGACGCGTATTCGCTGTTTAAATATTTTTTAGTATGCTCAGCGCACGATAACGCATCGTCGCAAGCAAAGTGTGCGTTTTGAAAGCCGAAAGTCATAACCATTTCGTCCTCTTTAACAAAAATTATGAGGTCGCTACTACCGCTTTCGTTAGGAAAGCCCACCACTTTATCTTTGCCGTAGTCTAAAACTACTGGTGAAAATTCGCTTAAAAACTCTTCAAGAAATTTTACGTTAGCTTGTTTTTTCGTCATTGTAATATCTCCGTCAATACGTATAGCGCCGATTTTTCAACCGCGCTGTAAATTTTTTCATCTTCAAATGGAAATTCTATAACTAAAGGTAGGTTACTATAAAACTCGGATATAACGTTAAAAACCTCTTTACAATCACTTATTCCCTCGCCTATAGGAACGGCTTTAAATTCGCCGTTACAAATTACGTAATCTTTTAAATGATATCTTTGAACGTAGGGTGCTAATATCTTTGACGCCTCAAGTGCGTTTTGATTTGCCATTACGAAATTGCCACCGTCAAATATAAGATGTAAACCCCTTACCAACTTTAACACGTCAAGCGTTTCTTGAGCGTTTTTTAAGGGGTAATCGGGGTTGCCTACGTTTTCAATACCGATAGAAACGCCGTAAATTTCAGCGTATTTTACGATACGCCTTAAATTTTGTTTAAGGTTAAAAATCTGTTCAGCTGAATATCCACCTGATACAAAATCAGTGATTATCATAATCTCTTTTATTTTGTATTCGGCGCACAAATCAACCATTGAAAGAACTTTTTGTAGGTTGTTTTGCTCGTAAAGTGGGCAAAAAGAAAATACAGAACCTATCGCCATACCTGACATTAATATCTCTTTCATATACGAGTTTACACCCGTCAAACGCTCGTATTTAACGTCGAGCGAAGATATGCCTATTGATTTTAGCTTATTAAGCGTTTGTAATACGCTTAAATTAAGTTCTTCTTTGATAGATAGAACGTTTTCAAAGTTTATGCCTAGTTTATTAATCATCATCGTCCTCATCAAAATTGCCGTTACCGTCACCGTAAACCTCGTCAAAACGCGCCATAAACGAAGGCTTTTCGCCGTTTACAATCAAATGCTCTATACTGCCGAACGTTAGCATTCTAAATATTGCTTTGCCCTTAGTTCTTTCTTCGGTCACAACCGTAGTAACTGAACTTGGCTGAGCACAAGTGTGATTGAGTAGCGCGTTAGGTGAAACGTTTAAAAGTTCCGAAAGTAAAAAGCTACCAAGCCCGAAATGACACACGAAAACTATATGGTCGTGATTACTATTGATTACGTTATAACAACAACCGTTTTTTTCGTAGCCGTGCCTTTTAAATATTGAATTCAAAAGGTCTTTTACCGACTGATAGTGAGATTTCATACCGTCAAAGTTAAATTCAGTGACCTCCGTCCACCTATCTTTATCGTAAAGTAAAGGATTGTCGTTTAAATACGACGGACGTAAATCCCATACTATATGATTTTCTTTATACGGCAAATCAATCCTTGTATCAAACTCTCTTAAATAGTCGAAAACTTCGTAAGTTTTCGTTTTGTTATATTTTACTATAGCATCAGCCGTAAATTTTGCACGCGGAAGAGGTGAAGAATAAATAGCATCAATCTTCTCGTCTTTTAAATATTTACCTAAAAGCTCTGCCTCGCGAAAACCTTTTTCGGTTAAAGTATTATTTTTATAGTCTGGCTCGGCGTGTCTTATTATTGATATTTTCATAATTACAAGTATAAAAGGCGTTGAAAATCAACGCCTTTTGCCGTTTTTATAACGATTCGTGAATTGTACGCGAAATAACGTCGTCTTGCTGTTCTTTGGTAAGTTTAATAAAGTTTACAGCATAACCCGAAACCCTTATAGTGAGTTGAGGGTATTTTTCAGGATGCTTTTGAGCATCTAAAAGCGTTTCTCTATTAAAAACGTTTACGTTTAAGTGGTGACCACCGTCAGCACAGTAAGCATCTAACATATTAACTAAATTTTCTACTTGTTGCGACATAAAATATCCTCCTTATACATTATATTAATCTTCTTTACCGAGAGATGCCGGAGTAATCGAGAAGGTGTTAGATATACCGTCTCTCGAATACTCGTAGGGAAGCTTAGCAACCGACTCAAGCGAAGCAAGTGCGCCGTGAGTATCTCTACCGTGCATGGGGTTAGCACCAGGTGCAAGAGGCTCGCCTGCTCTTCTACCGTCTGGAGTGTTACCAGTCTTTTTACCGTAAACTACGTTAGAGGTAATCGTTAAGATACTCATAGTAGGAACGGATTCTCTATAAGTAAAGTGAGTTCTAATTTTATTCATAAAGCGTTTAACGAGGTCAACTGCCAAAGAGTCAACTCTATCGTCGTTATTGCCGTATTTGGGGAAATCGCCCTCAATCTTGAAGTCAACTACGATACCGTCCTCGTTGCGGATGGGGTAAACCTTAGCGTATTTAATAGCCGAAAGAGAGTCAGCTACGCAAGATAAGCCTGCAACACCGGTAGCGAAAAATCTTCTAACTTGTGTGTCGTGAAGAGCCATTTCGATTGCTTCGTATGCGTATTTATCGTGCATGTAATGAATAAGGTTCAAAGCGTTAACGTAAACGTCGGCAAGCCAAGTCATCATAGCGTCGTATTTTTCCATAACGTCGTTAAAATCAAGCGCGTCGTCCGACGTAATTGCTTGATATTTAGGGCCTACTTGCATGGGTTTGCCGGTAACTTTATCCTTCATCATTTCGTCCTTACCGCCGTTGATTGCATAGAGCAAGCACTTAGCAAGGTTAGCACGAGCACCGAAGAACTGCATGTCTTTACCCGTCTTCATACACGATACGCAACAAGCTATTGAGTAATCGTCACCCATTTCAGGACGCATAAGATCGTCAGACTCGTATTGAATAGACGAAGTTTGAATAGAAATCTTAGCACAGAACTTTTTGAAGTTTTGAGGAAGATTTTTAGACCAAAGTACGGTAAGGTTGGGTTCGGGTGCAGGGCCTAAGTTAACGAGAGTATGAAGTACGCGGAAGGAGTTTTTGGTAACCAAAGGTCTACCGTCAACACCCATACCGCCGATAACTTCGGTAACCCAAGTAGGATCGCCCGAGAAAAGCTCGTTGTAAGACTGAATTCTCATAAATCTTACCATACGAAGTTTCATTACGAAGTGATCCATAAGCTCTTGAGCTTCAGATTCATTAAGGATACCGTTTTTGATATCTCTTTCAATATAAATATCGATAAAGGTTGACGTTCTACCGATACTCATTGCAGCGCCGTTTTGGTCTTTAACAGCACCTAAGTAACCAAAGTAAAGAGCTTGAATTGCCTCTTGAGCAGTGGTAGCAGGCTTGCTGATATCAAAGCCGTACGATTGAGCCATAGCTTTAAGACCTTTAAGTGCTTTGATTTGCTCGGAAATTTCCTCTCTATCTCTAATCTTATCAGGAGTCATCTCACCGCAAATAAGCGCTTTGTCTTCCTCTTTCTTCACGATAAGATAGTCGATACCGTAAAGCGCTACTCTACGATAGTCGCCAATAATTCTACCTCTACCATAGGTATCGGGAAGACCTGTTAAGATGTGCGAAGAACGCGCAGCTCTCATTTCGGGAGTGTACGCATCGAAAACACCGTCGTTATGAGTCTTTCTATACTTAGTAAACGTTTCTTCTACTTGAGAGTCAATTTTGTATCCGTACATCTCAAGCGCTTGGCTAGCCATTTTAATACCGCCAAATGGTTGAAGTGAACGTTTAAGAGGCGCGTCAGTTTGAACTCCTACGATTTTCTCAAGGTCTTTATTAATATAACCGGGTGCATGGCTAGTTAAGGTTGAAACAACCTTAGTGTCCGCGTCTAATACACCGCCGTTATCTCTTTCCTTTTTGAAAAGGACTAAAACTTCTTCCCAAAGCTTTTTAGTAGCGTCAGTTGCCGAGGCGAGGAAAGAATCGTCCCCCTCGTACGGCGTGTAGTTTTTTTGTATGAAGTCTCTAACGTTGATTTCGTCATTACTCCATTTACCAGGTATAAAACCCGCCCAGCCTTTATATTGTTCCATAAATATGCTCCTTAGATGTAAAATATATTTGATGGCATTTATTGCCTAATTAACTTAATTTCGATTTTAAATGGTCTTCAACCATAGCGTCAAGCCACAGTTCAAAGATTTCTTGAGGTTGAAAGCCTATAGCCCTTGCGAAAACCTCGCCGTCGTCTAAAAGTAAAACGGTGGGAACTCTATCAACCGAATACCTTTCCATAATGGCTTTAGTATTTTCGTCAGCCTCGATATGAACAAGCTCAAGGTTTGGTCTATTGCTTACTACCTCAAAAAGCATAGGCATAAGCGTTAAACAGTTTGCGCAAGATTCACCGCTAACCTCAACCACCTGTAGCCCTTTTAATTTTTCCCTATAATTACCGTCGTTTATCACTTTATAACTCCTAATATACGCTTAGCCCTCTCAACGGACTCTTTATCGGGAGGCTGTACGCCTTTAAGAGGATAGTCAATCCCCAAATTTTTATACTTGACCTCACCCATTGTATGATAAGGTAAAACCTCTATCTTTTCAACGTTTATGGTCTTTATAAACTCCGATAGCTTTGATAGGCTTTCTTCATCGTCGGTAACACCTGGAACTAACACGTGCCTTATCCATATGCGCTTGCCTCTATCTGACAGCCACTTGGCGTAATTTAAGGTGTTTATATTATGAACGCCCGTTAAATTTTTATGACTATCGGTATCAATATGCTTTATATCTAAAAGATATAAGTCAACGAACTTATCAAGCTCTTCGTGCTTATTGACACAAGCCACGTCTAAAATATCAAAGGTATAACCCGATGTATCCACCGCAGTATTAATTCCGCGTGATTTAACCTCTTTAAGTAGCGCGGTTACAAAATTTATTTGAAGTAACGGCTCGCCACCCGAAACGGTAACGCCACCCTTTTGACCGTAATAGTTTTTGTACTTAATAATTTCAGCAGTTAAGTCGGCAACTGTTCTTTCCTCACCGTCTTTTATAAGCCAACTGTCGGGATTGTGGCAGTATTTGCAACGCAAGGGACAGCCTTGCATAAACACCACGAAACGTATTCCCGGCCCGTCAACCGTTCCGCCTGAAAAAACTGAGTGAATTTTACCTACCATTTAATACCAACCACTAAAATTATTATCTTTATTGCCACAAAAAATTATATCACAAAACTACTCGTTTGTAAATATCTTTTTAATAAATAATACTAGTTAATAAATTAACGATACGTCGCGCTCGTTTAAGCGACCTTTTTAATATCCTTTTCGCGCGATTTTTCCTTTTCGTAGCACAAAACCGCCCACTCTTTACCTACTACCGTTATAACGGTTGAGGCAAGTATGGAAGAAAAACTATCGTCAAGCACCGAGCCTGCAAGCTTTTTCGTTGCTCCTACGGGCGAGAAAAATCTAGATACCGCCAAACAGAAATTAATAAGATACGTCGCTAATATAACGCTTGGCTTAGAGGTAAACTTTTCAATGCTACCATAAATTTTTATAACTTCTATGTAAAAGGGAATTTTTACCGTTTTGAGCCAGATAACGTTAGACGAATCAAGAATTTTACCTATTCGCTCGATAAGAGCTCGTGTCATCGTAAACAGCTCGTTTTTTGAAAAGTTGAGATAACCACCCTCGCCGTCAAACACATAAGATACGTCTTTAAAAAGTGATAAAAATATCGACTTTAAATCGTCGCTTGGCTCTAAAACTTTATACTCTTTAAGCTTTAAAAATTTTCTAACCTTATTAAGTCTTGTAAGCTTTTTATCGTTTTGAACTTCTTGTGAGTGGTTAAGGTATCTAACGCGCAGTTCTTCAACGGTTGATAAACAAGCTAATTTTACTTCATTATCTTCGATTTTATCGAAATTTTTTAAGCTTTCTCTATTGATTTTTTTAACCGTTCCGATAAGCAAAGTTTTTACGGCAAGCGATATACCGAACGTAACTGCCGACACGATAAATAATACGTTAAAGACGCTGGATAATACAATTAAAAATTCGTTCATCAGCTATCCTCCTTTTGAGAAGACAGGTATTTTTTACCATCTTTACCGTAAACCTTAAACGCCTCGTATGAAACGAAAACTTTTAAGTCGTTTAGCGCACTTTCAAGCGGATTTTTAATAAGTAAAACCCCTGCTTTTTTAGCAGTATCAACTACTGCTTTTAGTATTCCGCTTTTTTGTTTTTCATCGAGTGCAGGCGTAGACTTTTCGCTTTCAAGTGCGTTTACAAGCAGTTTTTCAACTACCTTTAACGGCTTATCCTCCGCGCGTAAAAACCTAAACACGGGTGAAATCTTAACGTCAATTCCATCAACTGCGTCGCTTACTATTTTAATAGCGTCGTAAACGGTAAAATTAACGTAATAGTATTCGCTGTTTCCAACCTTGTACCCGTCCGCTATTTCTTTTACAACCTTTAAAACCCCGTCTAAATATCCATTTAAATTAGCGTTGAAACCTTGTTTTAAATCGTATTTAAAGTGATGCTTACCGTCACTAAATATCTCAGCAATATTATCGTCGCACGAAACGATGGTTTTAGCAATTTTTTTACGTTTTTTATTGTATATAAGTAGCGTTATAAAGTATGCGGTATAATATAGAACGAAAAAACCTAAAAAACCTATCAAAGAATAAAATAGTAGCGATAAAAGCTTTCCATTTGCCTCTTGAAACGAGCCGGTATATACGTTTAGCGCGTATGATAAAATCAGCGCTAAAAGGACGGCTAAGTTACTTAAAATCTGCTTTTTTTTCGAGATTTTTTCGTTCGTTTTTAAGCCTTGCGTTTTCATTTTTAAATTTTTAATTTAAACACTAATTTTTTAACTGCGCACTCGCCGTCAGCATTGATATTTCCAACGTGCAAATCGTTGGGAAATACTATTACGAAATTACTTTCGTCAAGACCGAGGGTGTTACAATAACTCGTTGTAAAAAACTCAACGTCTTTTGCTTTGTTATATTCAATAGCATCCGTGCCAAGCTCAATCGCTTGAGTTAGGAAAAGCTCTTGCCCTTTTGCGATAAGCTGAAGGTCAAGATAATCTCTATGCGCCTCGAGTAAAACCTCATCAGGCTCTTCGTGAGTTACGTACTCCATAACCTTAACAACGCAATCATCTCCTAAATCGTATTTGCCAACCTCAATTGACTGAATATCTTTTTCATTTAAAAATTTTATTACTTTTTCAACGCCGGGAACGTAACTGTATCTTTGTAAATTTTGAATTTTATCTGTAATCATAACTTCTCCTTTTTAGCAGTGTTTATAATATGCTCGGCATAGGCCTTTGCAACGTTAACGTTGCAAACTTTTTCCATTGCAGTGAAAAACGCGTTCGAATTTACCTCGCAAAGAATAGGCTCGCCCGAAATTCCAAACATTAAATCAACGCCCATATAATCTAGGTTTAAAATATCTGCAACCTTTTCAGCAACCTCGATAAATTCCTTGCTCGGCTCAAACTTTTCAGCCTTCCCACCAAGCGCAGAGTTAGACCTAAAGTCGCTATACGAATATCTCAGCATTGCCGAAAAATACTTCTTGCCGATACAAATAATTCTAACGTCTTTTCCATAACTTGACGAAATAAATTCTTGATAAATTTTAGGCTCGAACGGCGCTTCGTTCACAACTTTTAAAAGTTCGTCAACGTTATTTACGAGATATACGCCTTTTCCAAGCGAACTAAAACTTTTTTTAACGACCAGCGGAAGATTTAATTTTGATATTATTTGGTTTGCGTCGTCGTCGGTAATTTTAGCACCAGGGGTAAAACATAGGGGTGCGGATATGGTTTTGGGAATTTTTATTCCGCTACCTGAAAGCTTTAGTAGGGTTTTCATCTTATCATCACACTCTTCAATAGCGCGATAATCGTTAAACACCTTAAGCCCAGATTTATAAAGCATTTCGCCAAGATACTTGTCCTTATCTAAAAACACGCAAAAATCGTATTGTGAGTAGTTTGATATAACCTCGCAAGCTTGGTCAAGATATACGGAATAACCGTTTTTAACAACGTCAACCTCCGCACCTAAAAGCTCAAGCTCTTCTTTTATTCTACTTACTTGATAATCAACGCTATCCGACTTAAAATACGCGTTTTTAACGATTAAGCCCCTCATACTGCCTACCTAAAATTATAATTTTATATTATTAACACCCGAACTTTGTTCGGGTGCTAGATTTTAGTAATTTTCTTTTCTTACTTCAAAGAACGCCTTAGGATGAGCGCATACGGGGCAAACCTCTAAAGCCTTGCTACCCGTGTGAAGGTGACCACAGTTTCTGCACTCCCAAACGTTTTCTTCATCTTTAGCAAAAACCTTTTCGTCCTTTACGTTAGCAAGTAAAGCAAGATATCTTTCCTCGTGCGATTTTTCAATCTTAGCAACCATTCTAAACTGAGCAGCTATCGCCTTAAAACCTTCAGCGTCAGCTTCTTCAGCCATTCTCTTGTACATTTCAGTCCACTCACCATTTTCGCCAGCAGCTGCTGCGATTAAGTTTTCAGCGGTGTTACCGAGTTCGCCAAGGTGCTTAAACCAAATTTTTGCGTGCTCCTTTTCATTGTCAGCCGTCTTTAAGAAAAGTTCAGCAATTTGCTCGTAACCCTCTTTTTTTGCAACGCTTGCAAAATACGTATATTTGTTGCGCGCTTGGCTTTCGCCTGCAAAAGCCTCTCTTAAATTCATTTCAGTTTTAGTTCCCTTAAGTTCCATAATATTTCTCCTTAAAATTATTATTTAATCTATATTAATTAAGGCAAAGCCTTAATTAGTTTTGATACAGTCAGCGCATACGCCCTTTAAGGACACTTCTACACTCTCAACTTGATTTTCACTCGTGCCCAACTGCAAGGTAGAAAAATCAACCCCGCTTACGTCCGACACGCAACCACATACCCTACATTGAAAATGTGCGTGGTCGCAAAGAGTTTTATCAAACCTATCGCCCCCGTCGGCAACCACCCTCTTTACAAGCCCGTCTTTAATAAGCGCACTTAAATTTCGATAAACCGTTGCTAAGTTTATAGACGGCATCTCCGCCTTACTTCTAAGTAGCACCGTTTCAGCCGAAGGATGATCATAACTGTTTACTACTGCGTTATACACGATTTGCCTTTGCTTACTCATCTAACCTCCAAGTGATAATAATTATCACTATCATTAGTATATCGTGCTTAAAATCGTTTGTCAACAGTTTTTTTAAAAAAAGCTTAAAAATTTTTATGCGAATATTTCTTAACGTAATTATACTATAATTATTTAATAATTAAAAGAGGTTTTTTAAATTTTATTTCTTTATCACAATTTAATTTTTATTATTATTGATTATTTTTTTTAGTTATGATAAAATTTATATATGAAACACGTATTCGTTATCAATCCCGTAGCTGGATTTGAAAACTCTTTTAAGACACTATCTAAAAATCTTCACGCATTTAAAGATTTATACGACATTACCGTTTACGTAACCTCAAGCGTTAAAGACGCAACTGAATTTTCAAAGGAATTTGCTTTATCTCATAAAGACGACGAGATTAGGTTTTATTCTTGCGGGGGTGACGGCACGCTTGGTGAGGTTGTAAACGGAATTGTAGGCATAAAAAACGCAAGTATTACCTGTTACCCTTGCGGTAGCGGTAACGATTTCGTGAAATCAGTCGGCGGTAAGGAAAGGTTTTTAGATCTTGAAAAGCTTTTTAATTCAAAAAATCACCTCGTTGACCTTATAAAGATAGATAATCTTTATTCTTTAAACGTTTGCAACGTAGGATTAGAGGCGCACGTTTGCAAAGTTGCAAACTCATTAAAAGGCAAATCTAAAAATCCCTATACTAGAGGAATTATAGACGCGCTTTTTAAGGGCATGAAGCACTCTGTTTTCGTTGAGGTTGACGGCGAGCTTATAAACCCTGACGGAAAGTTACTTCTTTGCACGTTTGCAAACGGTGGCTATGCCGGCGGAAAATACAACTGCGCGCCAAAGTTTAAAATTGACGATGGGCTTATGGAAGTTTGCCTTGTGAAACCCGTATCGGTATTTACCTTATTAAAGCTTATCAAAAAATATGAAAAGGGCTTACATTTAGATGATAAGCGCTTTGAAAAGATAGTTACCTATCGTCAAGCTGAAAAGGTTCGTTTATACTCTAATAAGCCGTTTGATTTATGCGTTGACGGCGAGATGTATATAGGTAACGATTTTACTTTGCAAATGGCTAAAAACGCTATAAACTTTGCAATTCCCGAATAATTTTTTATGGAGCTAGTGATGGAAAATAAAAACATTACCGTCGTAATCCCCGCGTACGAGCCACCTTTAAAATTTGTAGATTATCTCAAGGTTTTAAAAGACGGTGGCGCAAGTAACGTTATAGTCGTTAACGACGGTTCTAATGAAAAATACCAAGTCGTTTTTGATAAAGCCAAGGAAATAGACGGGGTTACCGTACTTGAATATTCTAAAAACCAAGGCAAGGGTTTTGCGCTCAAGCATGCTTTTTCATACGTTAAAGATAATTTTAGCGCATCTAGCGTAATCGTTACGGCAGACTGTGACGGGCAACACTCGGTAAAGGACGTTTTGCGCCTTGCAACTAGCGCTGAAGAAAATCCTAACTGTTTGATACTCGGCGCGCGCGATTTTTCATCGACTAACGTTCCCAAACGCTCAAGGTTTGGCAATCTTAACACGAGGCGTATGTTTAGCTTTTTATACGGCATGAAAGTAACCGACACACAAACGGGTTTAAGGGCGTTTTCTTATAATATGCTTGATAAAATGCTAGCAATAAGCGGTAACCGCTTTGAGTATGAGATGAATATGCTTATAGTTTTATATAAGCAAAACGTTGAGTTTAAAGAAATTTCAATCGACACGATTTACGAAGAAAAACCTGACGACGTTGAAAGGCGTTCTCACTTTAAAACGATATCAGATAGTGCAAAGGTTTGGTGGGTTCTTTTAAAAAACGTAAACGGATATTTAATAGGCGGAATTTTATCGGCAATTATTGAATTTATCGTCTACTCGCTATGCGTGTATTTAATTTTTGCAGGGCTTATTGAACAAACAAACTTGCTATTATCTGCAATAACGGCAAGAATTTTATCCTCAATAGTAAACTTTATCTTTAACTGCAAAATTGTATTTAAGGGCAAAGGCAAATCAACTATAATTAGATATTATACGCTATGGGCTTGTCTATTTATATCTACTACCTTAATAACCACCTATTTAAACGTCTTTGGTATACCGCCCGTAATTTTTAAGCTTATAACCGATACTATACTAGCAGTGATAAGTTATAGAGTTCAAACGGTTTGGGTGTTTCCTCACAATAAGAAAAAATAATTTAAAAACCTCCGATTTTATCGGAGGTTTTTTACTTAGAAATTAATAAGCTCGGCGTATTCTTTTTTATCGATAGCCGCAAGGAAAAGATACAATCTCGGGCCCATATCCGTACCGAATAAAAGATTATAAAATACTTTAAAGAACCTTTGCTGACGGAGCATGTTTTCTTTTTTACTAAGATTTACGTCGTTGATAAGAGAGTAAAGATATTGTTGAACGTCCTTTTCGCTTATTACGTCATTTTCCATTACGTATTCGTAAAGTTTTTTAACGGCAACTTTTTCCTCGTCGCTTAACGTAGCGTAAAATTCTTGGTTTTTGTTTTTCAAAAGTTTGTAAAGCTTGCCCGGTTGATGAACGGTAATCCAATTTTTAACCCTTTCAAGTCTTACCTTATCGTTATCAGTAAATTCAACGCCTACTTTTGAAAGAATTTCCTTTACGGCAACGGGGTTAAAGTCAACTATAGTTGCAACGCTAGACAAAACGCCGAAAGGAACTTTAGAACGAGTTTTATTACCATCTAGCATAGCAAGGTCGTAAACCCACTCGTTATACTCGTCAGCCTCGCCGTTTTTGTAAGCCTCTAAACCTTTATCAAACTCAGAATAATGGCGAATAATAGTATCGTCAAAGTTAAAGCTAAAGCCTGCTTTAGGCTCATATTTTGCAAACAACCAACGCACCATATCGGGCTCGTAAACCTTCATAACGGTTGCGGGAGTGATATTGTTACCCGTTGAAGAGTGCATATCGCCAAGCCCTGCAATAGAAAGCCAGCCGTAACCTTGGAAAAGAGGAGGCTCAACGCCTAAAACCTTTCTTGCAATATCGCTTGCAACTACGAAACTACCGCTTGCAGCAGCGTGGTCAATTCCACCCGGCTCAAAGTCTACGCCCTCGTAGCCCCAACGCATAGGCCAGTCAACCTTCCAAACGAGCTTAATCATGTGATATTCCCTTACATTAACGGTATGAGTTGCACCACACTTACAAGTGTAAGTGATTTCCTCACCGTCACTTGATGAAGAGATAACTTTAGTAGTATCTTTACCACACTCTTTACAGTATACGTTTAAGGGATAGTAGTTTTCACGCTCGCCCTCGTCGCTATCTTGAGTTTTGTATTCCATCAAAACGTCGTAAATTTCTTTACGCTTTAAAATGGCGTTGATAATTCCGTCAACGTAGTCGCCATTCATATATTTTTTTGCTTGGTATCTAAAATCTACGTCAATACCAAGCTCTTCAAGCGACTCTTCAAACTCTTTTTCATTATGCTCTGCATAACTGCCGTGAGTTTTATAAGGGTCTGGAATAAGAGCGTAAGGCATACCCAAATACTTATCGAAATCAGGGCAAATGGGCGCTACGTTCGAGGGAACTTTTCTAAGCCTATCAAACTCGTCCCACGAAAAGAGTAACCTTGCTTTTTTGCCCATTTTTCTAAGAGCTTTTACAACGTAATAGCTAGTTGCAACGTCTCTAAAATTACCGATATGAACGCTACCCGACGGGCTTATACCTGCCGCGCAAACGTATTCTTCTTTGTTAGGGTTTCTTTGAATAACTTCTTCTGCTAATTTTTCAGCCCAATGCATTATTTATCTCCTTGTTAGACAGGTTTTTCTTCCAACCATTTTTCAAAATTTTCAATTATTAAAGACGCAACCTCTTGAGGAGTTTTACCGCTTGTGTCAACTACTAAATCGTAGTTAGACATATTCGATATATCAACCCCGTATAAAGAGTTGTATCTTAAAAGTTCACTCTTTCTTCTTTCGGTTAACTTTTCAACGGCAACGGTAACGTTAGGATATTGCTCGTTTTCCCTTTGCGCGTTCATAATTCTAAGAGCCGCAGTCTCAACGTCAACCTTCAAATATACGGAATATCCTGACGGCACGAAATGCCAAGCCATACGCGAATCAAAAAGGTAGTTGCCTTTTTTCGTTTCGTAGCTTTTAAGCTTATCATCAACCAAATTATCGTATTCTGGGTGAGTTTCCATATAAACGTTAAACTCAGCAACCGTCATGCCCTGCGCTTGTGCCATCTCTCTAAGAATTTGACCGATTGAAATTTTTTTTAAGTTGTATTTTTCACTTAAAATCTCGCCGACGGTAGTTTTACCGCTACCTAAATCACCGGCGAGAGAAATTTTGTAATCTTTCATAACTATAACTTTCGTAGCTTTTAAATAACTATACTATAATATAACTTTTTTGTCAAACTATTTAAGGCGGTTATAAGGGCATACTTTTATACAAATTCCGCACACTGCACCACGGCCTACGTCCTTATAATTTTTCATATTGTTACTGCATTTTTCAGCCGAGAAAAAATCATCTCTTTTCATACCGCTTTTATAAGTTATTCCGCTAATCGCGCCAGCTGGGCACGCCTTCTCGCACTCAGCGCAGTCGCCACATCCATTTTCTACCATAGAAAACTCAGCAGATACCTCCATATCCGTAAGTATCGTCGCAAGGCGCACTTTACTGCCAAATTCTTTGCTTATAAACAGCCCGCTTTTACCTATAAAACCAAGCCCTGATAAACAAGCGCCCGTCTTATGCGGAAACAAACCTTTATATGCACCCTTATCATCACTCGTTGATTGTGAAGCGGCTATAGGAAAGGCATTATACCCTTGTTTTTCAATAAAGCGAGCACCTAAAAAAGTAATTCTATCAAGCAATGCGTTTGCCGAACGGTATTCGTGAAAATATTCTTGCGTAGGACGGCTTTTTATAGTTTTCAAAACGGCGTCAGGTAGCTTTACCGCAACGGTTACCGCAAATCGCAAGTTTGGCTGTGAACTTATTGGGCTATTATCAAACCTTGAAAAACCAACGAGGTCAGCGCCTAACGCTATTAAATTTTCTTTCAATAAATTTTGCATATCACACGTCATAAATAATAGTTACAGGCCCGTCGGAGAGTTGAGAAATTTTCATATCAGCGCCAAAAATTCCCCTTTTAACGGTTACGCCTTGCTCGATAAGCTTATCGCAAAAATAATCGTATATAGCGTTTGCAAGTTCTGGAACTTCAGCCTCTGAAAAGCCAGGGCGATTACCGTGAGATACGTCGCCGTACAGGGTGAATTGAGAAACGCTCATAATCTCACCTTTAACGTCTAACACGGATAAATTCATTTTACCGTTACCGTCCTCAAACACGCGAAGCTTTGCAATTTTTTTTGCAAGATATTCGGCTTTTTCTTTATCGTCACCTTTTTTAACGCCAAAATAAACTATTAGCCCGAAGGGTATTTCTGATATCAGTTCACCGCTTACTCTAAGCTGAGTTTGCTTTACCCTTTGAACGACTGCTCGCATAATCTAAAACTCCTCTGCAACAAGCGAAGCGGCACCCACGATGCCCGCGTCGTTTTTAAGCGTGGCGGTTAGTATCGCAGTTTTAGGCGTTCCCTTGTAACCGTATTCGTATTTTTCAAGATATTCAACAATTCTTTTCGTTAAATTATCGCCCTCGTTACTGATGCCACCGCCTATAACGATAGCGTCAGGACGGAAGATATTGCAATAGTCAAGTATCCCCTCGCCAAGATAGCTTATATATTTCTTAACAACCCGTTTAGCCGTCTTATCGCCTAGTTTTTCACCTTGAAATGCAGTTTTGCCATTAACCTTTTCAATATCGTTATCAACAAGCGCCCACATCAAAGAACTCTTATCCTTAAGCATTTCAGCCTTGGTAATTCTTACAAGCGCTGTAACCGAGGCGTACTGTTCAAAACAACCTCTTCTACCACAACCGCAAACTAAGCCGTTTTTTCTCATAACGATATGCCCAAGCTCTGACGACATGCCGTTAGGGCCTTCGTATAGTTTTTTATCGATTACTATACCCCCACCCACACCCGTACCGAGCGTAAGCATAATGACGGTATTATAATTTTTTGCCGAGCCAAATATTACTTCACCAAGCGCTGCTACGTCGGCATCGTTGGCAATTCGGACGGGTTTTCCCGTAACTTTTTCGAGATTTTCTTTTAAATTAAATTTCGTCCATTTAAGATTTGACGAATATCCAACAACACCTTTTTTACCGTTTATAGCACCAGGGTAACCCACACCAACGGCAATAACGGCGCTTAAATCAACGCCGTTACAACTTAGTAGGTTTTTAATTTGAACGCCTACCTTTTCTATTTGTTTTTCAGGTGGTATCTTCTCAGTTGGGATAAACGAACTTGCAATTATTTTGCCCGTTTTATCAACTAAACCAACTTTTATTGACATACCGCCAATATCAACGCCTAAATAATACATTTTAAATAATTTCTTCCTCAATCAAAAGTTCGGTAATTCTTTTAACGTTAGTTTTAAGCTTTTTAAAAGGCCTAACCGCGTAAAGGTATGCAAGATAAATAAGCGAAATTTTTTCTTTATCCTTTTCGCGAAGCTTATTTTCAAATAGGTCTATAATATAAATAAGTTCCTGCGTGTCGGCGCCTGATAAACGGCTTTCTTTTACGGCAAGCCTATCTAGCGCTAGTAAACGAAGTATGGTAGAAATTGCATTTTCAAAATTGCCTACTTTTATTGTAGCTTCAGCAATAATTTTTTGACTGTTAATCTCAAGCGGTTCTTCTTCAACCGACTTTTGAGTTATAAGAGCCTCTTCTTTGGTTTGAGTACTGTTAATCATTTGCACGCCTATTTGGTATGCGTAAGACTTAAAGGGAAGAAGCACGGTTTTAGCAAAATTTTTATAAGCAATTTCGTAGTTTTTGCCCCCGTCAAAATAATCAAGAAGGTCGGTAAGCTGAATATTTTTATAATTTATTTCGCGAAGAAGGGAGAATACAAACGCCAAAACGTCAGTGTTTTTTTCGGGAAGAGAAAAACCCTTTTCGTCGCCCTTATCGTAAAACGCCTCTACAAGCGCAGACTGAAAATCGTAACCGTCTGAAAAGTAGGAAAAAAGGTCGGATAAAAGCTTAGAAGAGTTGATTGCGGTAATAACGTCGAACACTTTTGAGTTTGCAAATAAATATTTTGACGAAATAAGCTCGTCGCATAATTTGATAAAATTATTAAGTGATTCTTCTCTCGTTCTCATAAAAACTCCCATAGTTAAAGGATTTTTGAAAAATTGGGTTAAATTTACAATTTAAATTCTAACCTTTTATAGTATATCATAAAAATATTTACGTTTCAAGAATTTTATTAAAAGTCTTGCTTTTTAATTTTAAATTGTGTATAATCGTAAATACCTATCTTCACGGAGGAAAAAACTATGCTTGTCAAAGGCGAGGCGTTCGTTACAAAGTTAATACTTTTGTTCGTTTTTGACAAGATGGAATGTCCCTTGTCGGAAAACACGGTTATAGATATGTGCTGTTCGTCAAACGACTGGATAAGTTATATGGACAGTAAGCCCGTCCTTAACAAGCTTATTGACGAAGGCTTTATCTACAACGTAGTTCAGTACGGCGAGCCACTTTATTCAATTACGCCGGAAGGTAGATATTGCTTAGCTGAATTTTACGTTAAAATCCCCTCTTCTCAGCGCGAGGCAATTGCAGAATTCGTTAAGAAAAACCGCGCTAGGTATAGAAGAAAGCAAGAGTGTTCGGCAGATTATTATATGAACAAAGACTCGACCTACACCGTTTATTTAAAAATAAACGATATGAGTCAGCCCTTACTTGAGCTTAAATTCAACGTTCCTAACCGTCAAACGGCTAAAAACATCTACAAAAAATGGGAGGAAAAAGCAGGAAATATTTACGCGCTTATCTACGATAACCTCGTTGATTGACTTGCTTTGATTTGATTATGCATACTTATAAAACTTACGGCACTTGTAGCAGGCAAATACTATACGATATCGAGGGCGATACCGTAAAAAGCGTAAAATTTATCGGCGGTTGCTCGGGCAACTTGCAAGGTCTTTCAAAACTTGTGGAGGGAAGAAAAATAGAGGAAGTAATTTCTCTTTTAGAGGGAATTAAATGTAGGAATAACACCTCCTGCCCCGACCAGCTTTCACAAGCACTTAAACAACATCTTAAATAATTTAAAAACGCACCAAATCGGTGCGTTTTTTGTTTAAACAACTTTGAGTTTATTCCTTATTGCGTTAAAAATCGTGAGTATCAAAAGCCCAACGTCTGCGCCGATTGCAAGCCAAAGGCTTGATGAAATACCAAAAACGCTTACGATCATAACGGCAAACTTAATAAGAAGTGATACTATGAGGTTTTGTTTAGCAATTAAAGACGTTCTTTTGGCAAGCTTTACAAGAAATGGTATTTTAGACAAATCGTCAGTCGTTAGTATTACGTCGGCTGAACTAACTACCGCGTCTGAACCAACACCGCCCATTGCAATTCCAACGTCTGCGCGAGTGATAACGGGCGCGTCGTTAACGCCGTCGCCAACGAAAGCTACGGTTGATTTGTTAGCATTTAACATAATCTCTTCAAGTTCTTTAACCTTATCTTGAGGTAAAAGCTCTGAAACGGATTTATTCATTTTAAGCTCTTTTCTAACCGATACAGCGTAATCTTTATTATCACCCGTTAACATAACGGTATTTTCAATACCGCTATCATAAAGCTCAAGTATTGCTCCGCGTGCAGTTTTTCTAATCGTATCGTTTAAAACTATAACGCCTGCGTACTCGCTGTCAACAGCTAAATAAAGTTTAGTTCCAAGATAATCGCACTCAGGAACGGCAATGCCGTTTTCAGCTAAAAACTTAAAGTTTCCAAGCAATAAATTTTGAGCGTTATAGGTGCACGAAACTCCCCTACCGGCAAACTCTTGATAGTTAGTAATTTCACCGCTAACCTCTCCGTTCTTTTTTCGTAAAGCGTGGGCTATAGGGTGATTACTGTGCGTTTCACACGCAGTTGCAAGAGCTAAAACCTTACCTTGATATTTTTTAGTTGCAATAATTTTAGTAACGGCAAGTTTGCCCATAGTTAGCGTTCCAGTTTTATCAAAAACAACCGTTTTACACTTTGAAAGTTTTTCAAGCGTAGCGCTGTTTTTAACGATAACGCCGTGTTTAGCC
Organism: Christensenellaceae bacterium; assembly: GCA_045536025.1. GTDB lineage: Bacteria > Bacillota > Clostridia > Christensenellales > Borkfalkiaceae > HGM11412. The sequence goes on along the minus strand of JAZSMT010000015.1, from coordinate 6,839 downwards.
GAATTGCCAACGCCCATAAAGTATGCAAGTGGTATTGATATAACGAGCGAACACGGACAGGAAACACATAAAAGCATAACAGCCCTTACACCCCAAATTTTAAGACCACTTAAATATACAGCCGAGAAAAACGGAGGGATAAATGCAATTAAAAGCGCAACAATCACAACGCACGGTGTATACCATTTAGCAAATTTTCCTAAAAACCTTTCGGATTTTGATTTATTTTTAGCCGAATCTTCAACGATTTTTGCAATTTTTGATATGGTGCTTTCAGAATAAGTTTTTAAAGCTTTTACTTTAACAGTTCCGTCAACTAGTAAATAACCCGATAAAACCTCGCTTGAAACGTCTAAATCTTTATACGCGCTTTCGCCGGTTATTACTTTAGTGTCAAAACTTGCACTTCCTTCGACTATAACTCCGTCAACGGTTAATTTTTCGCCTGCTCTTACGACCATAACGTCGCCGACGGCAACTTTATCAGGAGTAATCGTTCTTTCAATACCGCCCTCGCCGATTATGCGCACCTTTTCCGATTTGTATGATTTTAGCGCGTTTATAATTTTAGTAGCGTCGCTAGTTACAGCGTGTTCAAACATTGAACCAACTCCGTATAAAACCATAATTCCAACCGCCTCAACCGTTTCGCCTAAAAACATCGCTGATATGGTAGCAATAGTCATTAGCGTATCTTCGGTAAAAGGCTTACCTTTAAAAATTCCGATAATACCGTTTACGATAACCTCGTAGCCCGATAGAGCAAACGCAACAACTAATACGTAATCAGCAAACTTTTCAGTTGCATGAATAGCCGATAAAATTATACCCACAATCATTATAATTATTGACGCTGAAATCTCTATAACCTTACTTTTAAAATGCTTTTTAGACTCAACCTCGTCAACGTGATGATGGTCGTGACCGCAACTACATAAAGATACCCCGTCTTCTTCCTCGTGGTCGCAATTTATATGCTCGTGTTCTTTTTCGTGGTCGCAATGAGCATGCTCGTCAGCATGCGGATTAATTTTTTCAACCATTTCATCCGCACCCTCGAAAAGAGGCTCGCTGTCAAAACCTTCTTCCTCGATTATATTCATAATCGCTACCATTATATCGTAGTCACTCGCCCACTCGGATATTTGGTATGATAAAATACCGTCGTTTTCAATTTTAACCGAGATAACACCCTCGAGTTGATTAGATTTTGTAATTATATTTTTAGTTTTCTTATCGTCAGTTAATTTGATAATTTTAATTTTAGTGTTCATAATTTCTCCCAACAATCAAGATGCTCAACCGATTTTTGAATTATCGTTTTAACGTGTTCGTCAGCAATCTCGTACACGTTAACCGTGCCTTGCTTGTTTGCCCTTAAAATGCGTGCATCTTTTAAAATTCTAAGCTGATGCGACGTTGCCGACTGGGAAAGCCCAACCCATTTACTTATCTCGCCAACTCTTTTTTTACCGCCGAGTAAACATAAAACTATTTTTAATCTGCCTACGTCGCCTAGTGCCTTAAAGTCAGTAACCAACTCTAAAACTTGCTCGTCACTCAATAAAAACTTGTTTTTATCCATAACACTCCTTATATGAGAATATGAAAATATATTCATATTGTAATATAGTTTATTCCCATTGTCAATATAAATTATTAAAAATAATTCAAAAATCGTTGAAAAATTGAAAATGCTGTGTTACAATCATAGATAATAATATAAACTATGGTGAAAGATGAAAAATAACCGCAAAAAAATAAAAACAACTGAAACCACCGAGGTAAAGCAAGTGGTTGATAGTCAAACGGCTGTAACTGAAAACGTGCCAGAAAAGGCGGTGTTAAATCCTACCGTTAAGAAAAAACGTAAAGTTTTACAGCGTGACGCAAAGCGATATAAACCCGATTACTCAGTAGGTTTATCGCGTGAGCAGGTTGAAGAGAGAGTTACAAACGGGCTTACCAACAACGTTAAAGCCCAAAACTCAAAGTCGATACCTGCAATTATTATCGGCAACACCTTTACATTTTTCAACCTATTATGCGCACTCGTTATAGTTGCTTACGTCGCAGTTAGCGCCGACCTTGGTAACTTTACCTTCATAATGCCGTTTGCAATTAATTTAATTATAGGTATCTTCCAAGAAATTAGGGCTAAAATTTCAATAGAAAAGCTTTCAATTTTGCAAGCGCCTATAACAAAAATCATAAGAAACGGCGTTGAGTTTGAAATTCCCACCAAAGACATCGTGCTTGACGACGTATTTAAGGTAGTATCGGGCAATCAAATCCCCGTTGACGGTGTCGTGCTTGACGGGTTTGCCGAAGTTAACGAATCGCTTTTAACGGGTGAGTCCGTTCCCATTAAGAAAAAAGCTGGCGACTCTATACTTGCAGGTAGCTTTATAACTAGCGGATCGCTCGTTGCTAAAGCGGATAAGGTTGCCGAAGAGTGCTACGTTCAAAAGCTTACGGCAAAGGTTAAAAAGTTTAAAAAATCAACCTCAGAGCTTATGGCAACCCTTACTTGGATTGTTAAAATAGTAGGTTTGATAATCGTTCCGATAGCGATAGGTATAGGTCTTGTAAACTACAAAAATCCCCTACCTAACGACAATTTAATGCGATTTGTGGTAACGAGAACGGGCGCAGTTATACTTGGTATGATACCTGCGGGCTTAATTCTTTTAACGACGATTGCTTTATCTTTGGGCGTTATAAGGTTATATAAAAGAAACACCCTCGTTCAAGATATGTTTTCACTTGAAATGCTTGCAAGGGTTGACGTTTTGTGCCTTGATAAAACGGGCACGATAACCGACGGTAGAATGCAAGTTATTAAAGATATTATCGTATCCGAACGCCACCCCTATTCTATCGAAGATATAATAGGAACGATGCAAAGCGTGTTTGAAGACAATAATGCAACCTCAGCAGCGCTTAGAGCGCACTATATCCCAAAGCGTGATTTTACCGTTGTTAAAACGATACCGTTTTCATCGGCTAGAAAATATAGCGCAGTAACTTTTGCAGACGTAGGCACTTACGCTATCGGCGCGCCCGAGTTTGTGCTTAGCGACCTTTCGCCGTTTATTAAAGAGCAAATGGACCATTACGTAAATCACGGAAACCGCGTTTTACTACTTGCCCACTCTACCGCGCAAATAACTAAAAACGGCTCACTCCCAACAACTCTTAAAGCTATTGCATTAATTGTATTAAGCGATAATATTCGCCCAGAAGCCATCGAAACTATAAATTGGTTTAAAGAGAACGAAGTTCAAGTTAAAGTTATCTCGGGCGATAACCCCATAACCGTTTCGGAAATTGCAAAGCGCGCAGGAATAGAAAACGCCTCTAACTGGATAAGTTTAGAGGGGTTATCTGACAAAGAAGTTGCCTCCATTGCCGATAAGTATACGGTATTTGGAAGAGTAACGCCCGATCAAAAATGCGTTCTTATAAGAGCGCTTAAAATGGGCGGTCATACCGTTGCAATGACGGGTGACGGTGTTAACGATATCTTAGCAATGCGCGAAAGCGACTGTGCTATCACCGTTGCAACTGGTGCTGACGCTGCTAAAAGCGTTGCTCATATCGTTCTTGCCGATAATAACTTTAACTCAATGCCCAAAGTTGTTGCCGAAGGTAGGCGCGTTATTAATAACATACAGCAATCTGCATCGCTTTTCCTTATGAAAACGATATTCGTAACCTTGCTTGCGTTTATCTCGATTGCTACGATGTCCCCTTTCCCCTTCGAAACCAAGCACTTAACGATGCTTGAACTATTCGTTATAGGCTTTGCTTCACTTGCACTATCGCTACAACCCAACGAAAAACGCGTTGAAGGCGATTTCTTAACGACGATATTCTCTAACGCAATCCCCGGCGGATTGATACTACTTATGAACGTATATATCGTAAAGCTTCTCGAATTGTTTGGAATATTCCCCAATAGCGACTTTTCAATGACGATGCAAGTTGTTGCATTCTCGCTCGGCGGTGTGGTATATCTTTTCAAAGTATGTAAACCGTACAACGTGTTAAGGGCTATTATCGTTATGATAGTAATTCTTGCAATGGGCGTTTGGGTAATTTGGTTGCTTGACACCTCGCTAACACTAGGAATTGACAATTTCTTCGGCTTAACAGCCCTATTCCCTTTAACTAAAGAAAACTGGGAATTCCCGTTGATACTTATAGCGATAATCGAACTTAACCTTATTATGGTTGAACCGCTTAGCAATTTGAATAAGTCGATAATGTCTTCGTTTAGAAAGAAAAAGAACTAAACAAAATGAAAAAGAGTGTGAAAAACCTCACACTCTTTTTTATTGAACTTAATTTATATCTTCGGTCAACTCTTCAAAAGTAATTTCAAAAATTTTAAGTATTTTAATTATGTTATACAAAGACGGCTCTACCTTATTACACTCCCACTCGCTTACACGCTGTTGAGTGGTTTGCATCTTTTTAGCAAATTCAATTTGGCTCATATTTTTTTGCTTACGCAAATTTTTAAGATTATCTCCAAAGGTGTTCATACTTTTAGTTTACACTATTTAGCGTGTTTATGTTTGACATACACTAATATTAGTGTTACAATAACTATATTATCTCAAAGGGGAAATTTTATGTACTATAACGTAAGCAAAAAAATTAAGCGCATAGCAAACGTTTTTACACCGCTTGGCGCTCTCATTTAATTTATACTTAGCTTTTTAGTTTCATATTGGACTGATTTCAAGTTATATCTAATTTTAATTACATTGGGTGGCTCATTATTATCGTGGCTTATAAGCTTATGTTTATACGGTTTTGGTCAACTTATAGAAAACAGCGACAAAACTGTTTCACTGCTTGAAGATATTAACAATAAAACTAACCACAAACAATAAAATAAAAATTTAAACAATAAAAGCCCACCATATTTCGCTTTTTGCAAAGTTTGGTGGGCTATACTTTTACCATCTTAAAAAATCCCTAAGGGAAACGCCTTTACTCGCGGTTTTTTGTATTTTTCGCACTAATTGCCATCGTCCATTTCATCGAATGAATCGTAATAGATGTTCCATTTTCTGCGATAGTTTGCAGGGGGCAGTGAATACTGCTTTTTAAAGACCTCGGTAAAATGCCCAAGGCTTGAAAATCCAACGGTAGAAGCCACGTCCAAAACGGAAAGGTTAGTGGTTTCAAGCAGGTTTCTTGCATAGTTAAGCTTTATTTTTAAAAAGTATTGCGACGGAGTAATTCCCGTTTCCTTTTTGAACAGCCTTATAATGTGACAGTGCGAGTAGTTCATATTTTTTATTATATCGTTAATGGTAAGGGTTAAATTTTCCGCCTTTCTCATGTGTTCGATAAAGGTGCTAACGGTGGGGCTATAGTTGTGCGTTTGCTTGGATTTATTATTGCAAAGCAACAATTCCCTTATAACGCTTATGAAAATTGCAGACAAAAAGTCGTCGCTAGCGTGCTGGTCGTGAATTGAAGCGTGCAACTTGTTAAACATATTCATAAAGTAAACCGTGGTGGATTTACTTATTTCAAACTCGTGATAATCCCCCTTTAGCAGGCTTTCGTAAAGCCCGTCGGAAAGAAGGTGTAAAATATTCTTTAAAGCAGATTCCTTAACGCCTATGTTAATCAACGCTATTTCCTTATCGGTTGCCCTGTGTAAGGTATGCGCATCGTCAGGGCGAATGACTAAAAGGGTGTTTTCATCAACCAAACGCTCCAAATCGTTAATCTTGTGCAAAACCTTGCCACTTGTAATAATGCTAAATTCCCAATAATTGTGGCAGTGCCGCTCGTTATACGGTCCGGTATTGTAGTTTATAAAAAAGTTTTTGTCTTCAGTCGGAAATTTATATCTCTTCATATCAAACCTTCACCTCGCGCCTTTAGTATAGCGGTATTTAAACAATTTGTCAACGCAATTGATAAAAAATGTTAAAATTACAAAAAAAATAAGCAACTTACAATTTTTTTTGGCAAAAAGTTTTTTTTATGGTAAAAAATCACAAATTTAATGGGCATTTTTGGTATAATTGCTGATATTTTTCTTGTGGTGAGAGTTCGCAATAATACCTTTTTTTCGCGTATAAGGGCTATAAAAAAGCTAAAATGTTAAAAAAACGAAAATTTTAGACACGCAAGGGTATAGACAAAATTTTTAAAGTGTTTTATAATGTATTATGTAATAATAAGGTTTGAGCTTAAAATACTCAAAGTTATTTTAAAGCAAAAGCCAAGCACCCTCTTAATTACAGCATCTTAACGCAATTTTTAGCGTTTTAAGTGTAATGCTTGGGGGTATAGTAAAAAAGGTAAAACAAAAGGAGTGACTGTTATGAAAAAAATAATAGCAATAGTGGTTGCTGTAGTAGTTGTAATCGGTGCGGTTTTAGCGTTCGTTTTCCTAAAGCCCGATAACGAAGACGATGGCAAAACCAAAATTTACGTTGAATTAAAGAGTGGTGGAACGGGCGTTCAGTGGCTAATCGATGCAGGCGCACGCTTTTCCGACGCGCACGAGGATACCGTTTATGAAGAGGGTAAAAAGGGCGTAGTTATCGTTCCCGTTCCCGTAGATGACGTATCTTTGAAAAACGCACCCACTTCAGGAACTGCAATTTACGACGTTATGGGTATGGTAAATATCGAGAACGAGGCGAGAGCCGGAAACGTTTTATGCATCGACGAAGTTATGAACGATAAGTCCGATTTAAGACAGGGACAACCCATTTCTCCGCTCGAAAAGATATCCGAGTCACAGCGTTCAAGATATATGTATGACGGCCACTACTATGCAGGCCCAAGCTGTGAATACT
>JAZSMT010000017.1:0-51098 GCA_045536025.1 Christensenellaceae bacterium | reverse complement strand
TGATGACCTGTCATACCTGTAGTAGAATTGTCAAGAATCATTACCGTTCCTGTACCCTGGTTATATACCATGTTCATAAAGTCGGAGGCCAAGCGGTCTTAGGAAGACAACCAACCCAGACAACTCCTTGGCTCACAGAACGACATGGCTACGATCCGACTTTGATGACCTGTCATACCTGTAGTAGAATTGTCAAGAATCATTACCGTTCCTGTACCCTGGTTATATACCATGTTCATAAGAGAGTTTACACCGGTATGTAAGAAGGTTGAATCGCCGATAACGGCAACCCAATTCTTGATATATTCCTTACCTTTTGCTTTTTCCATACCGTGAAGGGTTGATATACTTGCACCCATACAAACGGTGGTATCGATAACGTCAAGCGGAGCAACCGCGCCGAGTGTGTAACAACCTATATCGCCCGCAGCGTGAATTTTAAGTTTTTTAAGCACCGAAAATACGCTTCTGTGCGGACAGCCTGGGCATAAAATGGGAGGGCGGTTGGGCGCGTCTTTCTTTTGGTAAATCTCCTCGGTTTTCCCGAATAAAACTTTTCTTAATAGATTTGCCGAATATTCGCCTTGGCGGGTAAATAAATCTTTACCTAAAACTTTTAAGCCCCAGCTTTTAATTTGCTCTTCAATAACAGGCTCAAGCTCTTCAAAAACGTATACCGTTTCAACCGACGACACGAACTCTTCAATAAGCTTTTTAGGAAGAGGATTTACAAGCCCAAGCTTTAATACGCTAGCTTGAGGACAAACCTCTTTTACGTATTGATAAGCGATACCGCTAGTTATAAAGCCGATTTTGCTATCGCCCTTTTCGATTTTGTTAATTTCTAAAGAGTTAGCGTCCTCGCTCAAGCGGTTTTCACGCTCTTCAACGTATGCGTGCCTACCGATAGCTGATGCAGGCATCATAACGTATTTTCTAACCTTTCTTTCGTAGGGCTTTAACTGTTTTTCTTCCCTTTCTTTAATCTCTACAACGCTTTGCGAGTGAGCAAGCTTAGTGGTCGTTCTAAGTATAACGGGCGTATCGTATTTTTCGCTAAGCTCGTAAGCAAGAACGGTAAAGTCTTTAGCCTCTTGACTGTCAGACGGCTCTAAAAGGGGAATATGCGCCGAGCGCGCAATCATACGAGTATCTTGCTCGTTTTGTGAGCTTGCAAGACCAGGATCGTCCGCCACCACGATTACCGAGCCACCCGTTACACCCGTGTAAGAAAAGGTGTAAAGGGGATCGCTAGCCACGTTAAGACCTACGTGTTTCATTGACGCAAGCGACCTCGCGCCCGCAACCGATGCGCCGAACGCAACCTCTAAGGCAACCTTTTCGTTAGGTGCCCACTCAGTATAAACCTCTGAATACGAAGATAATATTTCACTAATTTCCGTGCTCGGCGTTCCGGGGTATGCGCTCGATACGGTTACACCCGCCTCGTATGCACCCCTTGCTATTGCCTCGTTACCAAGCATAATTTTTTTATTTGACATTTATTTACTCCTTAAATCTTTTACCCTTTTTGCTTTGCCCTCAAAGCGCTGTAAAGTATTGGGGGATACAAGGTTAACTTTAGCATCAAGCCCAAGCACAGTGCGAAGCTTACCCCTAACCGCGTTAGACAGTTTTTCAAGTACGCCGAAAGAGTCAGTTTCCACGTTGAGTTCAACCTTTACGGTTAGCTTGTCGTTATAACCCTCGCGCTCAACGATAATCTCGTAATGAGGTCCAAGCTCTTCAAATCCAAGTATTACCTCTTCGATTTGGCTTGGGAATACGTTTACGCCACGAATTTTAAGCATATCGTCGCTTCTGCCTGAAAGGTTTTCCATTCTAACAAAAGTTCTTCCGCATTTACACGGCTCGTATATAAGCCTCGTTATATCTTTCGTTCTGTAACGAATAAGCGGTAAGCCCTCTTTTTTAATACAGGTGATAACTAACTCGCCTTTCTCGCCAGCCGGCAATACCTCGCCCGTTTGAGGGTCGATTATTTCGGGAATAAAGAAGTCCTCGTTTATATGCATACCGTCAAGATATTCACACTCACCAGATACACCTGGTCCCATAAGCTCGCTCATGCCGTAGTTGGAGGTAACTAACATATCTTTACCCCAGTATTTATGCATTTCTTCACGCATTGCCTCGGTTAAAAGCTCACTGCCTACAAGCCCGATTTTAACGCTTAAATCCTTGGCGGGATCTATGCCCATTTCCCTTGCAACTTCTGCAAGGCGGAGGGCGTAAGAAGGAGTTGCTACGAGTAACGTCGTATTAAAGTCTTGCATATACATTATTTGCTTTTCGGAATTGCCAGTAGACGACGGCACTATAGTTGCACCCACCTTTTCAAGGCCGTAATGAAGCCCTAAAGCGCCCGTAAACATACCGTAGCCAAAGCAAATTTGAGCAACGTCTTTCTCGGTTGCACCGCCCATGCAGGCAATTCGTGAAACGCACTCCGTCCACGTATCGAGGTCGGCTTGGGTATAGCCAACCACCGTGGGTTTGCCGGTAGTTCCGCTAGAGGCGTGTATTCTAACGAGTTTATCTCTCTCTACCGCAAAAAAGCCAAAGGGATAATTATCTCTTAAGTCTTGCTTAGTTACGAAAGGGAGTTTCGAAAGGTCTTTAAGCATTTTTATATCTTCGGGCTTAACGCCTAAATCGTCCATCTTTTTACGATACGGCGCAACCTTTTCGTATACGCGGTTTACCGTTTCTTTAAGCCTTTCAAGCTGTATTTGTTCAATTTGTTCTCTTGAATAAGTTTCTACCTTTGAATAAATCATAATAAGTCCTATTTAATTTCGTTTTCTATCGGTTTTTCAAACGCGTTATAAATAACTTCGTCGCTAGGACGCTTAGTAAACAAGCTTACAGTTACCGTTATTATAAGCGAGGATATCATACAAATTACGCCTATCATCGGCGATACGCCTATGCCCGACTTTATAGCTACGCCAAGCGAACAGTCAAAGCCGTTTCTGTGAAAGCCAAAGAATAATATCAAACCTACCGTTAATACGAGTGAGATTATAATTGAAGACCACACCGCAGACTTGGTAACGCCTTTCCAAATTACGCCTAAAACGTAAGGGCCTATAAAGCAACCAGCAAGCGTGCCCCAGCTTATGCCCATCATATAGGCAATAGCTACAATGTTGAATTTTTCGTTAAGAATTGCAAGAATTACCGAAATTGCGATAAAAACTAGGCATAAAATTCTCATAACGGTGTTAACTTTTTTATCGCTTACGTCTTTTCGAGCGTTGCCGTAAATATCAACCGCTACTACCGACGCGCTCGCAAGCGACACCGAAGACAGCGTCGACATGCTTGCCGAAAGTATTAAAACGGCAATCACGCCGGTTAAGCCAACGGGGATTACTATGTTCATCATTTCTGGAATAACTTTACTATCGGGAACGTTTGCAAGCTCGGGGAAAAGCACGCTGAGTGCACCAGTAAAGTATGCAATAAAGCCGATGATGAGCGCAAATACCGTACTCACTACCACGCCTTGCATTATAGCTTTTTTATCGCGAATAGCGTAATATTTGTGAACCGTTTGAGGAAGAGCCCACACGCCGAGCGACGTTAAAAGTATAAGTGATATAAGCGATACGGTGCTACCGTATATACCAGTGTTTGACGAACCAAACGTCGTCCAAGTAAGCTGAGGATTGCTTGCTATTGAAGAAATATCCCAGTTTACGTTTTCGTGGCTTAAAAAACAAATAATCATTAAAACAACGCCGATTATCATAATAATTCCCTGAATAAAGTCGGAAAGTGCAGTTGCAAAATAACCACCGAAGAATAAATATATAGCAGTAAGCACTGCAAGCGCTATCATAACTACCCAACCGGGGATATTAAATACCGTTTCAAACAAAGCGCTTAAGCCGTTGTAAACGGACGCCGAATAGGGAATTAAGAATAAAAAGATAATAACAGCCGAAGCAACTTTTAACTTTTTGCTACCGTATCTTTTCTCAAAAAAGTCAGGCATCGTTTTAGATTGCAATCGAGTAGTCATATTTTTAGTTCTTTTAGCAAGAACTAGCCACGCAACAAGCGTGCCGATTATAGCGTTACCTATACCTATCCAAACACTTGCTAAGCCGTAAGCTCTACCGAATTGCCCAGCGTAGCCTATAAAAATAACGGCGGAAAAATAAGTCGTTCCATACGCAAACGCCGTCATCCAACCGTTAAGACCTTTCTTGCCTGCGAGCAAAAAGTCATCAACCGACCTAGAACGATTTTTAGTATATACTGCAACCCCTATCATCATAAGAGCGTAAATTGCAAGTACGACGTAATCAAGTGTCATAAGTAAACCCTCTTAGTAAAATAAATATAATAACATTAAAATTATACTACTTATGATATTACATTGTCAATAAACGAAATAAAAAAAGCGTGTAAAATACACGCTTTTTCAAGTTGATTTTTTTAATTGTCGCCCATCAAGTTAAATAAGGCATTAGTTGCAAGCAGAAGAAGGCTCGCAAGGGTTTGCTGACAGCACTAACCTTTTGGTCATTGTAGGTGCAACGGCTTGGCAGTTAACGAAGTTACGCGCCGGTTATAACGGCTTTAATTCTGCGGACTCCGGCAGAAGAACTCTCTTCCTTTTTAATCTTGAAAGAGCCAAGCTCACTAGTTCGTTTAGCGTGAGGGCCACCGCAAATTTCTTTAGAGTAGCCTTCGATTGTGTAAACCTTTACGTTTTCGCCGTATTTGTTGCCGAATACGCCGATAGCACCTGTTTCACGCGCTTTTTCAACGGGCATTTCCTCGCAAACAACTTCAACGTCAGCTTTAATTGCTTGGTTTACGATATCTTCAACCGCCTTAATTTCTTCAGGCGTCATTTTTCTTTCAAAAGAGAAGTCAAATCTCAACCTTTCGGGGGTAATGTTACTACCCTTTTGGAATACCGTATCGCCAAGAACTTTTCTAAGCGCTCCGTTTAAAAGGTGTGTTGCCGTGTGTAAGCGGGTGGTTTGCTCGCTGTTGTCGGACAAGCCTCCCTTAAACTTTTGGTCAGCGCCTTGGCGAGATAACTGTTGATGCTTAGCGTAATGAGCCTTAAAGCCCTCAACGTCAACTTTAACGTTTCTTTCGCCGGCAAGTTCTTCAGTAAGTTCAATGGGGAAACCATAGGTGTCGTAAAGCTTGAAAGCTATTTCGCCCGAAAGCATTTCCCCCTCTTTAACGTTTTCTAAAAATTTGGTTGCAATTTTTATGCCTTGGTCAAGAGTTCTAGAGAAAGTGCGCTCTTCGTCTTGAAGAGATTTTTCAATAAACGCTTGATTTCTTTCAAGTTCGGGGTAAACGCCTTTAAACTCGTCGACTATAATTTTAGAAATTTTTACCATTATGCCGTCGGGGTTACAAATACTTTTTAAGTGGCGGTAAACTCTACGGATAAGCCTTCTTAAAACGTAGCCTTGGTCAACGTTAGAGGGCGATACCCCCTTGTCGTCGCCGAGGATAAAGGTAATTGCCCTTAAATGGTCGGCAATAATTCTAAAAATTCTAAGGTTTTGCTCAGTAATTTCAACGCCCGTTGCCTCTTTAAGCCCGTCAAGTATTGGCTTAAAAATTTCGGTATCGTATACTGATTTTTCGCCGTTTAATATACAGAGAACGCGCTCTAAGCCAAGCCCCGTATCAACGTTGTGAATTTGCATTTTCTTGTACGTGCCGTCTTTTTGCTTGTCGTATTCCATAAACACGTTATTCCAAATTTCAACGTATTTACCACAGTTACAAGTAGGATTGCAGTTCTCACTACATTTAGGTTTACCCATATCGTAGAAAATCTCGGTATCGGGACCGCAAGGACCAGTTTCACCTGCAGGACCCCACCAGTTTTCCTTTCTACCACAGAAATGTATTCTTTCATCGGGATATCCAAGCGCTTTCCACGCCTCGTAAGCATCGTTATCGCGAGGAACTTCATCATCTCCTTTAAATACGGTAACTGATATTTTTTCTTGGGGAATACCTAATATTTTAGTTAAAAACTCGTGGCTAAAGCCGATGGATTCTTTCTTGAAATAGTCGTTTAAAGACCAGTTTCCCATCATTTCAAAAAAGGTTAAATGGCTAGCATCGCCAACCTCGTCGATATCGCCCGTTCTCAAACACTTTTGATGGTCGGTAAGTCTGCTACCCGAGGGGTGCTTTTCGCCGAGAAGGTATGGAACTAGTGGGTGCATACCAGCAGTAGTAAAGAGTACGCTTGGATCGTTTTCTGGAATAAGCGACGCCGAGGAAATTTCCTTGTGCCCTTTCGATACGAAAAAGTCAATATATTTTCTTCTAAGTTCATTTGCTTTCATAATTTTCTCCTAAAAAAGCCCTGTGATAACACCGTCGTCCGACACGTCTATTTTAACCGCCGATGGAACTTTGGGAAGCCCCGGCATAGTCATAATGTTACCAGTTAGTGCGACCACAAAACCTGCACCTGCTGAAATTTTAACTTTTTTAACGGTAACGGTAAAGTGCTCGGGTGCACCAAGTAGCTTTTGGTTATCCGAAAAACTATACTGCGTTTTTGCTATACATACTGGAAGTTTATCGTAGCCGTTTTGGTTAAGGCGCTCGATTTGCTCGCTTGCCTCGTTGGTAAACACTACGCCCTTTCCGCGATATACCTTTTTAACGATTTGTTCAATTTTTTCTTTGATTGGAAGCTTTTCGTCGTAGGCAAAGCCAAAATCGTTTTTCTCTTCACAAATTTTAACTACTTCGTTTGCAAGCTCGATAGCGCCGTTACCGCCCTCAGCCCAAACGTTAGATAAAATTGCGTTTACACCTAAGACCTTAAGCTCCTTGCTTATTAAATCAATCTCGTTTTGAGTGTCGGTTGGAAAGCGGTTTATGGCTACAACGCAAGGAAGTTTATAAACCTCTTTTATATTCTTAACGTGGCGAAGAAGATTGCAAATACCGTCCTTTAAGGCGGTTAAATTCTCTTTATCAAGCTCAGTCTTTTGAACGCCACCGTGCATTTTTAGCGCTCTTACCGTCGCAACCATAACGACAGCTGACGGCTTTAAGCCCGCCACCCTACACTTAATGTCTAAAAACTTTTCAGCACCTAAGTCTGCGCCAAAGCCAGCCTCGGTAATGGTGTATTCGGAAAGTTTCATAGCGGTATCGGTAGCAATTACCGAGTTACAGCCGTGAGCGATATTAGCAAAAGGTCCGCCGTGAACGAAAGCGGGTGTTCCCTCAAGCGTTTGAACGATATTAGGCTTAATAGCGTCTTTAAGTAGTGCCGTCATCGCGCCTACCGCACCTAAATCGCCTGCGGTTATAGGCTTGCCGTCAAAGTTATAAGCTACAACTATTTTAGAAAGCCTTTCTTTTAAATCGTTAATTGACGAAGCTAAGCAGAATATCGCCATAACTTCAGTAGCAACCGTTATTTCAAAACCGTCGCCACGCTTAATGCCGTTTACCTTTTTACCCAAACCGTCAATAACAACCCTAAGTTGCCTATCGTTCATATCAACGCATCTTTTTAAAGTTATAGAGCGCTTGTCGATATTTAACGCGTTGCCTTGATAAATATGGTTATCAAGCATTGCGCAAAGCAAGTTATTTGCAGCGCCGATAGCGTGCAAGTCCCCCGTGAAATGAAGGTTAATATCCTCCATTGGAACGACTTGAGCATACCCACCACCACAAGCACCGCCCTTTATGCCGAACACAGGGCCTAAAGAGGGCTCACGAATAGCAACTACCGTTTGCTTGCCTATTTTGTTAAGCGCGTCGGCAAGGCCAATAGTCGTGGTCGTTTTACCCTCGCCCGCAGGGGTGGGGGTAATTGCCGTTACGAGTACAAGCTTTGCCTTGCGTTTTTTGTCTTTTAATTTGGAAACGTCGATTTTAGCTTTGTATTTACCGTAAAACTCAATATCGTCGTCTCCAATACCGCATTTTTTAGCAATTTCGGATATTGGCTGTAATTTGCAAGATTGAGCAATCTCAATATCTGATAAGTATTTCATACCTTATCTCCATAACAATTTTATTTGTTAAAGTATTTAACAGCAGATTCAAATAACTTCATATCGTAACTACCGATAACGTTTTTGTATAAGCCGTAACCCTTTCTTTCGCTATGTCCCATCTTACCAAACACTCTACCGTCGGGTGATAATATACCCTCGATAGCGTGAATACTGCCGTTGGGGTTGTAGGCTATATCCATCGACGCTTTATCCGTAAAGTCAACGTATTGCGTCATAATCTGACCGCTATTTGCAAGCGATTTAATAAGAGCTTCGCTAGCGATAAACTTACCTTCGCCGTGCGAGATGGGAACGTTAAACACGTCGCCAACTTTTACACCTTGTAACCACGGAGAATTGTTGGACGCAACTCTTACTCTAACAATTTTTGATTGGTGGCGACCTATATCGTTATAAGTCAAGGTGGGGCAATTTTCATCGGTATCGATAATCTTGCCGTACGGCACGAGACCGAGTTTAATAAGGGCTTGGAAACCGTTACAAATACCGCCCATCAAACCGCCTCTATTGTCAAGAAGATTAGTTACCTCTTCTTTTACTGCACCGTTTCTAAAGAAGGCAGTAATGAACTTACCAGAACCGTCAGGCTCGTCACCGCCCGAGAAACCGCCCGGAACGAATATAATTTGACTTTGCTTTGCCTTTTCAGCAAACTCTTCAACCGACCTCGAAACACTGTCCGCCGTCAAGTTTTTAATAACGAAAATATCTGCCTCGGCGCCTGCGTCTTCAAACGCTTTTGCCGTGTCAAACTCGCAGTTAGTACCTGGGAATACGGGAATTAACACCTTGGGTTTAAGAACTTTAACGTTACATTTTAAACTGCTAACTTTATCCGACGAGAAAGTAGTAGCCTCTTGCGATTTGTTTTTGATATTGCAAGCAAAAACGGGCTCGAGCTTATCTTCGTACGCTTTAGTGAGCGCGGATAAGCCTAATTTCTGACTGCCGAAAGTAATAGCCTCTTCCTCGGTGGTATAGCCTAACAACTCGCCGATTTCTTCGTTACCGCTAAGCTCGATTACAAACGAGCCGTAGCTGTAGGCAAAAATATCGTCAAGCGATAAATTGCTATCGTAATTAAAACCTATGCGGTTGCCGATTGCCATTTTGAGTATTGCTTCAGCCACACCGCCGTAGCAAGGAGTGTAAACTGAAAGTGCTTTACCACTTCTAATAAGGTTAGTTACAACGTTAAAGTTTTCAAGTAACGACTTAGTTACAGGCAAGCCGTTTTTATATTCGGGCTTTAATATAACCACCTTATTGCCCGCTTTTTTAAATTCGGGCGAGATAACATCGTCAACGTTACCAGTTGTAACGGCAAAGGATACGAGGGTGGGAGGAACGTCAATATTTTCGAAAGTTCCACTCATTGAGTCCTTACCGCCGATTGCGGCAACGCCAAGCTCTACTTGTGCTTTGAAAGCACCAAGAAGTGCGCTTGCAGGCTGACCCCAACGCTTAGCGTCTTTTTTAAGTTTCTGGAAATATTCTTGGAAGGTTAGGTATACGTTTTTATATTCAGCGCCCGTAGCAATAAGCTTTGAAACGCTTTCTACAACTGCAAGGTACGCGCCGTGATAGGGGCTTTTTTCAGCAACGTACGGGTTACCGCCCCAAGCCATATAAGATACCGTATCGGTATGGCCTTTTTCAACCGAAACGAGATTAACCATTGCTTGCGGAGGCGTTTGTTGATACTTACCGCCAAACGGCATAAGCACGGTGCCTGCGCCGATAGTCGAGTCGAAACGCTCGGATAAACCACGCTTTGAGCAAACGTTTAAGTCGGTAGCTAAAGCCTCGTAGCCTACCTTAAAGTCCTTAACCTCTTGCTTTTTATAGCAATCGGGTTTAACAGTTTCAACGTTAACGTGCTTTTCAGCGCCGTTGCTATTTAAAAACTCTCTAGAGATGTCAACGATAGTTTTACCGTTCCAGCTCATAACGAGACGTTTTTCTTCAGTTACGGTAGCTACTACCGTTGCCTCTAAATTTTCTTTTTCTGCAAGGGCGATAAATCTATCAACGTCCTTTGCTTCAACTACTACAGCCATACGCTCTTGCGATTCAGATATTGCAAGCTCCGTACCGTCTAAACCGTCGTATTTTTTCTTAACGGCGTTAAGGTCGATAGAAAGTCCGTCAGCGAGCTCGCCGATTGCAACGGAAACACCGCCTGCGCCAAAGTCGTTACAACGCTTAATCATAAGCATTGCGTCTTTATTTCTAAAAAGTCTTTGAAGCTTTCTCTCTTCGGGAGCGTTACCCTTTTGAACCTCTGCACCGCAAGCGGTTAAGGATTCTAAGGTGTGTGATTTAGAAGAACCGGTCGCACCACCGCAACCGTCTCTACCCGTTCTACCGCCGATTAAAATAACCTTGTCAGTAGGTGCGGGAACTTCACGCCTAACGTTTTCAGCGGGGGTTGCGGCAACTACCGCGCCGATTTCCATACGCTTAGCGGCATAACCCTCGTGGTAAATTTCGTCAACTTGACCGGTTGCTAAGCCTATTTGGTTACCGTAAGAAGAATATCCCGCCGCTGCCGTAGTTACTATTTTTCTTTGAGGGAGCTTACCCTTTAACGTATCTTTAACTGGGCGTAAAGGATTTGCAGCACCCGTAACGCGCATAGCCGAATATACGTAACTTCTACCCGAAAGCGGATCTCTTATAGCACCGCCAATACAGGTGGCAGCACCGCCGAAAGGCTCGATTTCAGTGGGGTGATTGTGCGTTTCGTTTTTGAAAAGAAGCAACCACTTTTGGTCTTCGCCATCAACTTTAACGTTAATTTTTACCGTGCAAGCGTTGATTTCTTCACTTTCGTCAAGTCCGTCAAGCTGGCCTCTCTTTTTAAGTAGCTTAGCGGCTAAAGTGCCTATATCCATAAGGTTGATAGGCTTGGTGCGGTTAAGTTCTTTTCTCGCGTCTAGATACTCTTGATAGGTCCTTTCAATCTCTTCGTCCTCAAACGAGATGTCGTCAATCGTCGTCAAGAAAGTGGTGTGACGACAGTGGTCAGACCAATAAGTATCTATCATTTTAATTTCAGTAAGCGTGGGATTACGCTTTTCAAGGCGGAAATATTGTTGGCAGAAAGCTATATCGTCGCCATCCATAGCAAGTGCGTAGTCGGAAACGAACTTTTCAAGCCCCTCTCTATCGAGGTCAATAAATCCATCAAGCGTTTTTACCTGCTCGGGTACGGGTTGCTCTATTTTTAAAGTTTTAAACTCTTTAAGCTCAGCCTCTCTACTTTCTACGGGATTGATAACGAATTTTTTAATAGCGTTTAATTCTTCACTAGATACGTTACCGTAAACGGCGTAAACCTTAGCGGTTTTTACCGTTGGGCGTTCCTTTTGAGAAATAAGTTGGATACATTGCGAGGCAGAGTCCGCCCTTTGGTCGAACTGACCTGGGAGATATTCTACCGCAAACACCTTTGCGCCTGATAAATCTACTGCACTCGTTGCCGTATCCATTTGAGGCTCTGAAAATACCGTTTTGCAAGCGTAGTCGAATAATGATTTTTCAATATCTTCTACGTCGTAACGGTTGATAACTCTTATGTTTTGTACGCCTTTAATTTCAAGTAAATCTCTTACCTCTGAAAGAAGTGAGTTTGCCTCGTGCTGAAATCCGTCTTTTTTTTCTACGTAAACTCTATAAACCATTTTGCTCCTATTTTTCAAGGCGCGAAAGCGCGCGTTTTCCTATGTCTTTTCTGTAATATGCGTTGTCAAATGAAATCTTACCAGCTACCTTGTACGCCTTTTCAACGGCTTCTTTTAAACTACTTGCCGTTGCTACCGCGCCAAGAACTCTACCGCCCGACGTTTTAAGTACGCCACCGTCAAGCTTAGCGCCTGCAACGTAAACGTCCTCGTCGCCTTCTAATTTTCCGATTTTAATTTCAAAACCGCTTTCATACTTTTGCGGATAGCCGTTTGATGCCATTACTACGCAAGTAGCAGCGCCCTTTTTCCACTTAACCTCATCGGGATTTAAAGTGCCACTCGTCGTAGCTTGCATAATAGTTAAAAGGTCGCTTTCAAGTAGAGGCAATACCACTTGAGTTTCGGGGTCGCCAAATCTACAGTTATACTCTATAACCTTAGGTCCTTTCGGGGTAAGCATAAGCCCGAAATACAAGCAACCTTTAAAAGTTCTACCCTCTTTATTCATAGCCTCGATAGTTGGGATAAATATTTTATCCATACACTCTTTGGCTATATTTTCCGTGTAATAGGGATTGGGAGCAACCGTTCCCATACCGCCTGTGTTTAAGCCCTCGTCGCCGTCTTTAGCGCGCTTGTGGTCCATAGACGATACCATGGGAACAACCACGTTGCCGTCGGTAAAGGATAAAACGGAAACTTCTGGGCCTGTCAAAAATTCCTCGATTAAAATGCTGTTACCGCTTGCGCCGAAAACCTTGTCAAGCATAATTTCTTTAACGGCGTTTTCAGCCTCTTCAAAAGTTTGAGCAATTATAACGCCCTTGCCAAGTGCCAAACCGTCAGCTTTGATAACGGTGGGGTAATCAGATTTTTTAAGGTATTCAATCGCCTCGTCAGCGTTTGTAAAGGTTACGCTGTCGCCCGTTGGAATACCGTATTTTTTCATAAGCCATTTAGAAAAGACTTTACTTCCCTCTATAATGGCAGCGTCCTTTTTAGGGCCAAAGCAGGGAACACCCACCTCTTCAAGGCGGTCAACTAAGCCCAGAACTAACGGGTCGTCAGGCGCAACGACTGCATAGTCCACCTTTTTATCTACTGCAAACTCAACGATTTTATCAAGCTCTGTAGCCTTTATAGGATAACACTCTGCATCCATTGCGATACCACCGTTACCGGGTAGAGCGTAAATTTTTTCTACTTTATCGCTCTTTAATAAACTTTTTATAATGGCGTGTTCTCTACCACCGCCACCTACTACTAAAATTTTCATATCTACTCCTTAATGGTGGAATAATCTCATACCCGTGAAAGCCATTGCCATACCGTAACCGTCGGCAGCTTCGATAACCAAATCGTCACGCACGGAACCGCCCGGCTGAGCAACGTAAGAAACACCGCTTTTTGCTGCTCTATCGATATTGTCGAAGAAGGGGAAGAAAGCGTCGCTTCCTAGTGATACGCCCTTGATAGTTGCAAGGTACGCCTTCTTTTCTTCCTTTGTAAACGGCTCGGGGCGAACTTTAAAGTTCTTTTGCCAAACGTCGTCCCCAAGAACTAAATCGCTCTCGTCATCGGAAAGATAAAGGTCGATAATATTGTTTTTGTCAGGTCTACCAACACCGTCGGCAAACTGGAGATTAAGCACCTTTTCGTGCTGGCGTAAATGCCAAAGGTCGGCTTTTTGCGCCGCTAAGCGGGTGCAGTGAATTCTCGATTGTTGACCTGCGCCAACTCCTATTGCCTGCCCGTCAAAGGCAAAGCATACCGAGTTTGACTGTGTGTATTTTAAAGTTATAAGCGAGATGATAAGGTCGATTTTCTTATCTTCTGGGATATCCTTATTTTTGGTAACAACGTTAGATAAAAGCTCGGCGTCAATTTTAAAGTTGTTTCTACCTTGCTCAAAGGTAATGCCAAATACCTGTTTTTTCTCAATTTCTTCAGGGATATAATTTTCGTCAATTTTAACGATATTATAAGTTCCCTTTCTTTTTGCTTTTAAAATTTCAAGCGCCTTGTCTGAATATGCTGGCGCGATAACACCGTCACTCACTTCTCTTGAAATAATTTTAGCGGTAGTTTCGTCGCACTCGTCAGACAGTGCTATCCAGTCACCGAAAGACGACATTCTATCCGTTCCTCTCGCCCTTGCATAAGCACAAGCAAGCGGACTATCGTCAAGCCCCTCGATATCGTCTACAAAGCAAGCTTTTTTAAGGTTGTCAGACAATTTTTTACCAACTGCCGCAGAGGTGGGCGATACGTGTTTAAAGCTTGACGCGCACGCCATACCAGTTGCAATTTTAAGTTCTTTAACAAGTTGCCACGAGTTAAACGCGTCTAAAAAATTAATGTAACCGGGTTTACCGTTTAATACCTCAATGGGTAAATCAGAGCCCGTTTCCATATAGATTTTAGAGGGTTTTTGGTTGGGGTTGCAACCGTATTTAAGTAATAATTCTTTCATATCTTCTCCTTATTCGGCTTGGTGTACGTTATAAGTTGCGCTTTCAACTTCACCGCTTTTCAAATCGATATATCTAACGTGTAAAGCAATTTTGTTGTTGCTGTCAAGATTATTCCAAATCTCACTTGCAAACTCGTCTATATCGTTGGGGATTGAAACCCTTTCAGGCTCACCCATAAAGGTGGGGAGAGGGTTGCCGTCGGTTACGTAGGTGTGAATAAAATGACCTATGCCGTCAAGAGGCTCGTAATCGTAAAAATAACGGTTACAAGCACTGCCCTTTTCGTCCGCACTTTTAAGTATTGACATCTCGTACGAAAACTCGTTGTCAAGGTGTAAAATACCGCTAATTCTAGGAGTGAAGTTAGGAGCGTCAGGCTCGAACTTTCTCGTCTTTAACGCGCACTTAAAACACTCGCCCTTTTTAAGAAACTCTTCAACCGTATCCGTTTGGTCGCCGTTGGTAACGATAACGTCGTTTCCAACTTTTTTAACGGGCGAATAAATAATGAGCGAGGGGTCTTCAACCTTACTTGGGTCGTAAGGGTAAATCGTTACCTCTTCGCCGTTTTCAACGAAAACTCTATTTTTGCTATTTTCGCTTCTGCCCATAATAAAATAGGCAAATACTGCATTTTTACCGTCTTCCGACTTTCCTATTACGATACCTCTACCAACGTAAGGGTTTCCAAAAATTCTTTCTTTCATTGACAAGGTTTGATAAGTCATAACGTCTCCTTTATACTCTTTGCAATTTTTTGAACGGCGAGAGGAAGAATAATCCACTCTGCCTCGCGCATAACGCGCTTTTGTAAAACTTCGGGGGTGTCCCCGTCCTCGATATAAACGGCTTTTTGCATAATGATTTCGCCACCGTCTGGAATTTCGTTAACGAAATGCACGGTTGCGCCGGTAACTTTTACACCGTATTTTAAAGCCTCTTCGTGCACTTTAAGCCCGTAATAACCCTTTCCACAAAAAGAGGGTATAAGCGAGGGGTGAACGTTTATTATTCTACCCTTATAAAGCTTAGTAAAGTTTTCAGAAAGTATTGATAAATACCCTGCAAGCACGATAAGCTCAATGCCGTTTTCTTTTAAAATTTCAACCGTTTTTTGCTCGCGCTCTTCAAGCGTTTTGTAAACCGACTTGTCTACGCACACGGCTTTTACGCCAAAGTTTTTAGCCCTTTCAAGCGCGTAAGCGTTTGGGTTGTTTGATAAAACTAGAGAAATCTCGCCGTCGGGAATTTCTCCACTTCTTTCGCTTTCGAGTATGGCTTGCAAATTCGTTCCGCCACCCGATACGAATACGGCGATTTTCGTCTTTTTATTTAACATAAAATAACGCCCTCGTCACCCGATACGATTTCGCCTAAAACGTAAGCGTCCTCCCCGTTAGCTTTTAAGATATCAAGGGTTTTTTGAACGTCCTCTTTTGCTACGATAACCGTCATACCAACGCCCATATTAAAGGTGTTGAACATATCTCTTTCGTCAATGTTTCCAACCTTTTGTAAAAGCTTGAAAATGGGAAGAATTTTAACGTCTTCTTTCTTAATCTTAACGGATAAGCCTTTCTTGATAGAACGTGGCATATTTTCATAGAAACCACCGCCCGTGATGTGCGAAACGCCTTTAACTTTAACCTCTTCAAACACTTTAAGCATAGGCTTTACGTAAATTTTAGTGGGTGTAAGCAAAGTTTCGCCAAGCGACTTTCCGCCAAGCTCGTCAATAGGAGATTTAAGGTCGCAATTTTCAACGTCAAACACCTTTCTAACAAGCGAGAAACCGTTCGAGTGCACGCCGGATGAAGGAATTGCTATCATAACGTCACCCTCTTGCATAGTGTTTTTGTCAATAACCTTTGCTCTATCTACTATACCAACTGAAAAACCAGCTAAATCGTATTCGTCAATGGGATAAAAACCTGGCATTTCAGCAGTTTCGCCACCGATAAGCTCACTGCCCGACTGAACGCAACCCTCAGCAACACCTTCTACGATAGAGGCAATTTTTTCAGGCACGTTTTTACCGCAAGCGATATAATCGAGGAAGAATAAGGGTTTAGCTCCGCAACAAATAACGTCGTTAACACACATTGCAACGCAGTCGATACCAACGGTGTTATGCTTGTCCATCAAAAAGGCAAGTTTAAGCTTAGTGCCTACACCGTCCGTTCCCGAAACGAGCACGGGGTTTTTGTAACCGCTAAGGTCAAGAGGGAATAAACCACCAAAACCGCCAATATCGTCGGCTTTAGTGTTTACAACCGTTCTTGCAATATGTTTTTTCATAAGTTCAACGGCTTTGTAGCCTGCAGTTATGTCAACGCCCGCTTTTGCGTAGCTGTCTGACTTGGATTTATCGTGCATAATAATTCTCCTAATTATGATTTTAGTTTGATTTTTATTTGTTTTTTAATTTGATTAGATTTTTTATTTGCCTATTACAACTATCTTAAGGCGTTAGTCGCAAGTTATTTTTTAGCGCAGAGATAGACCTACTTGGTCATCGAGGTGATAAAAAATCGCAGTAACAAAGTATAACGCCGTAAATAACGACTTAATTTTGGGTTTGTAAAACGGTAATAGCCACCGCCGCAACGATATCGTCAGTTGCGCAACCGCGAGATAAGTCGTTGATAGGCTTAGCTAAGCCTTGGCAAATAGGACCTATTGCCATAAAGCCACCTAAACGCTCGGTGTTTTTGTAGTTGCTGTTACCAGCGTCAAGGTCGGGGAATATCATAACGTTTGCATGACCTGCAACCTCGCTACCGGGGGCTTTAGATTTAGCAACTTCGGGAACGATAGCCGCGTCAAATTGAAGCTCGCCGTCTGCTTTGTATTCGGGTGCGATTTCTTTAAAAATTTTAACAGCGTCAACAACCTTAGTAACGTCAGCGTGCTTTGCACTACCCTTTGAAGAGTGAGAAATGAAAGCAATTCTAGGCTCAACGTTAGCAACTTGAATAGCAGATTTTGCCGAAGATAATGCAATGTAGGCAAGCTCTTCGCTAGTGGGGTTTTGAACTAAACCGCTATCAGCGTAGATATAGCAACCGTCTTCACAGTATTTGTTACCGCAAGGAGGAGCTATCATTAAGAAGTACGCAGAAACCATCTTTTCGCCGGGTGCAGTTTTGATAACTTGAAGACCGGGGCGAAGTGTGTTTGCAGTTGAGTGGCAAGCACCTGAAACCATACCGTCAACGTCGCCTGCTTTAAGCATTAAAGCACCGTACATAGTATAGTCTTTTAAAATATACGCTTTAGCGTCTTCAACGGTTGCGTATTCGGGCGCGCCCGTTTTTTTGTTGATTTTGCCTTGTCTAATACTATAAAGCATTTCAGCGTAAGCGTCAGTCTTTTCATAAACGACGGGGTCAATTACCGTAACGCCGTCTAAGCAAACGGTGGGATTGTTTTTCTTAATCTCTTCGGGGTTGCCAAGAAGAATAATTGATGCAACCTTTTCGTTAACGGTTTTGTAAGCCGCCTCAACCACTCTTGAGTCTTCACCCTCGGGTAAAACTATCGTTTTGTTAAGAGCTGAAGCTCTTTGTTTAATCTCACTTAAAATGTCTTTCATAAACTCTCCTTAATAAAAATTTGCTTTTTGCTTTATTATTTTTTTAAATTGGTGTATTATATGTAATAGATACCACTTATAAAGTAATTATACACTCATTTTTTGAAAAAGTAAATTACATTGGGGGAATTTTGAAAATTTGTTCTATAGTTGCGGAATATAATCCCTTCCACAACGGGCATTTACGCCAAATCAACTATATAAAAGAGGTTTTAAAGCCAGACTATATCGCCGTTTTTTTAAGCGGTAACTTTACCCAGCGTGGCGAAGGCGCTGTGCTTGACAAGTTTACGCGTGCGCGCCACGCCGTTTTAGCTGGCGCGGATATAGTGTTTGAGCTTCCCACCGTGTTTGCAACGCAAACGGCGGAAATTTTTGCAAGCGGTGCAGTAAAGCTAATAAACGCTTTGCCGTTTGAAAAATCTATTTGCTTCGGCTCGGAGTGTGGGGATAAAAAACTCATTGTAGATACCGCTTTTAATTTGCTAAACGAAACGCCCGAGTATAAAAAAATTCTTAAAGACGAGCTTAAAAAAGGCTCTTCACTTATTCAAGCGAGAGAAATTGCGCTTGAAAAAACCTCGTCAGATTTAAACTTAGACGTTTTAAAGTTGCCAAACAACGTTTTAGGCGTTGAGTACGTAAAGGCAATACTAAAAAACGACTACCCTATCGCAGTAGACGTTATCAAGCGCGAAGGCGCGGGGTATAACGACGATAAAATAAAAAGAGGCAACCCCTCCGCCCTTGCCGTAAGAAACGCCCTTTCAAAAGGTAAAAAGTTAAAGATTAAAACGGCAGTTCCCTCTTACGTTTATAAAGACCTAAAATGCCTGCCCGAATTTGATAGAGAAATTATTTATTCATTAATTTCCACCCCTAAATCAGAGATTAAAAAGGCAATTGACTGCACCGAGGGGCTTGAAAATAGAATTAAAGCACTTTGTAAAGATAATTTTACGGTAGATAAGCTTCTTGAAAAACTAAAAACCAAGCGCTACACGAGCGCAAGGCTTAAAAGAATACTTCTATCTACTATGCTTAAAATTGACGAAAAGCTGGTACACACCGCGCTTAAAAAAGACCTTTATTTAAAAGTGCTTGCCATAAAAGAAGATAAAGTTAATCTTTTATCTAAATTATCGTCGGCAAGCTATCCGTTAATTACTAGAAAAAGCGATATATCAAAGCTTTCAGGCACGGCGCTTGAAGTTTTTGAAAAGGACGTTTTTGCAACCGAAATTTACTCTTCGGTAACGGACACTAAAATCAACGAAAACAATATGATAATAGTATAAAAAAAGCACGCAATCGCGTGCTTTTTTAAGTTATATTGCGTTGCAGTTATATTACGCCTTTAGCGTAGTTATATAATTACTGCGTAATTGTTATATTTTTTAACTCCGTTAAAAAGTTGTGGATTATTTTTTATATATGAATATAAAAAAACATAGGGTGAGCCTATGCTTTAATTATTGGTCGCTTATATAACGCTCCCTTTTAAGGCGTTAGTTACAAGTTGGGCTAACCGCCAAGCTTATGCAAAGCGATACTTTAAGGCGTTAGTTTGGATATTAGACGAGGCACAAAATTTTTTAGCGCAGAGATTGACCTTTTGGTCATCGAGGTGATAAAAAATCGCAGTAACAAAGTATAACGCCGTAAATAACGACTTAAAAATTAGTTGATAAAATCAACGTCTTCTTCCTCATCAGCAAACTGTTCGTTGTATTCGATTTGGAATTTATCGAAGATTTTTTCTAAATAGTCTTCATCCTCAATGGGAAGAAGAACTTGGTTTTTCTCGTCGATTTCAAAGATAACGACGTCGTCAGGGTCTGCGCCCTCTACCGTTTCAGCAGGCTGAAAAAAGGCGTAGTTTTTACCCTCGAATTCCATAGTGCCGATATGATAAAATTCAGACTTATTACCTTCTTCGTCAAAAAGTTCGATAGGCTCGTCTAATTCTTCTAATAATTCTTTTTCTTTATCCATATTATTTCTCCTTTTGATTGTTAATTCTGTTTAAGTACGTTTCAAGTATGTATGAAGCTGCAATTTTATCAATTACCGCTTTTCTATCTTGCCGTCTAACGTCCGCTTCTAGCAAAACTCGCCTCGCCTCAAGGGTGGTAAACCTCTCGTCCTCAGTAACGATTGGAATTTTAGTTTTCTTTTTAAGCTCTTCAATAAAACTTTCAGTTTTATCGGTTTGCTCAGACCTACTGCCGTCAAAGTTAAGCGGTAACCCGCAAACGATAACTTCGGCGTATCTACTTTCAGCAAGCTTTGCAAGATATTCAAGATCTTTATTAAAATTTTTACGATAATAAGTTTCTAGCGGAAGCGCCATTTGCCCAAACGGGTCTGAAACGGCAACGCCTATTCTTTTATCGCCTATATCAAAACAAATACATTTCATAACTTTTTTCGACAAAATTCGTATAATTTTTTATATTCCCCA
The DNA here is from genome assembly GCA_045536025.1 of Christensenellaceae bacterium. Classification (GTDB taxonomy): domain Bacteria; phylum Bacillota; class Clostridia; order Christensenellales; family Borkfalkiaceae; genus HGM11412. The sequence continues at coordinate 30,804 of JAZSMT010000017.1, read as the reverse complement.
CATACTTACTTTGACCGAAAGGTCAAGGAGAGTATATGGACGGAAAAATGTTTTTGATAGGTCTTTCCTTAGGTATGCTTGGTGGCGCGTTAATCGTTGCCAACTCGCACAAGGCAAGACGTATGGTTAAAGAAAGTCAAGAACAACTTCGCAAAAAAGCAGAAGAACTAAGTAAGTGCAAGTGCTGTGATTGCGAAGAAACTGAAGAAGAATAATCTTCGTAAAAAAAGCGGGCAATTTTGCTTGCTTTTTTTATTTTACTTGCTTAGACACGCACTCTTTAATTATCTTTATCGCCTTATCGATTTCCTCGTAGGTGTTACTATAAGATAAACTAAAGCGAACGGTTGACTTTGCATCCCCGTCGCTAAGCCCTATTTCTTTAAGCACGTAAGACGGCTCTACCGTACCCGACGAACAAGCCGAGCCAAGCGAGGCGCACACGCCGTTTAAATCAAGAGCGTAAAGTAATGCCTCTCCGTCAACACCTTTAAAGGTCACGTTTGCATTACCGCTAAGTTTAAAATTACTATCGCCGTTTAAAATCGCCACGCCCGTTTCTTTAATTACGCCGTTTACAAAATAATCTCTTAACTTTTTAAGTTTTACGTCTTTTTCAGCAAGATTTTCACGCGATAATTTTAGTGCGGTAGCAAGACCGACTGCGCCTGCAACGTTGCTCGTTCCGCCACGCCTAGCCCTCTCTTGATGCCCGCCCGTTATTTGCGGAGCGATACGGCTACCATTTTTAATATATAATACACCAACGCCCTTAGGTCCACCGAACTTATGTGCCGAAAAAGACAACATATCAACGCCCAAATCTTTAACGTTTATATCGGTTGCGCCCATTGCCTGAACGGCGTCGGTAAAAACGAGCGCACCGCTACCCTTGCAGGCGTTAGCAAGTTCTTTTACAGGCTGAATAGTGCCAATTTCGTTGTTTGCAGTCATCATACAAACTAAAAACGCATCATTTATACCCTCTTTTAAATAATCGCTAACCGATAATATTCCGCTTGAATTAGGTCTTACCCCTCTAACGTCAGCACCTAAATTTTTCAAGGCTTTTGCCGTTTCTATAACGGAAGGATGCTCGATTGACGAAATTATGAGCTTATTTTTATTTCCGCGCTCAAAAAAAGCACCGCGAAGAGCAAGGTTGTTACTCTCCGTTCCTCCCGAAGTAAAATACACCTCGTTAAAGTCAGCACCTAAAATTTCAGCCACCGCTTGACGAGCTTCGTCAAGCCCCTTAACGGCACTTCTTCCTACGCTGTGAACGGAATTAGCGTTGCCGTAAACGGTTGTTAAATACGGCGTCATAGCCTCGAGTACCCTACCGTCAAGCGGTGTGGTCGACGCGTTGTCCAAATAAATTATATCTTTCATTTTTAAATTACGGTCTTCTAATAAGGTCGACCGGTTTTTCTCTCGCTATCTTAATAATGGGTACGATTGAAGATAAAATACCCGTGAAAACACCTATTACGAATATGATTATTACCTGACGTAATCCGTAAATTGCAAAGTTAACCATCAAACTCATTATATCTTTAATATAATGATTTACGAGTTCGCAAGCAAAGAACGAAAGCGCACTTGCAAGTATCGAACTTATGGTAGAAATTATCAAGCTTTCGGTTAAAAACATCTTAAACACGTCCGAGCTGTTAGAGCCAAGCGCCCTAAGTATGCCGATTGACTGGCGTTTAGAGGCAATGCTAGTTGAAATGTAATTAAATAACATAAACATTGAAAATATGGCAAGAACTAACGACGCGTATAAGAAAAGGTTAGTAAATTGAAGTATTTGCGTTTCGCTGTATTCAAGAGATGACAAAACGTCGTTTCCATACAAATAAAGGGTTAAACCCTCGCGCGCGGTAATGTAATCGCTAAGCTCGTTGCTCGTTTGCGAGGTAGTATTGATAGTGGATAACAACCTTGAATAATGCCCTTGATTAAGTGAAACGCCTAAACCCGTAAGCGTATCTTTACTTGTTAACATAGGCGCTAATTCATTGATAGTATAGGGATTAGTTACGCCAAAATACACACCCACTACTTTTAAATTCTTAACGGTAGATTCACTTGTTGAAATAAGCGTTTTCGTAAGGGTTATACTACGAGTATAGCGAGTGTTTTTATATTCTTCCTTTTGCTCGGGAGTTGCTGTTTCTAAATTGATTTCAGGCTCGCCATAAAACCTTAATTTATTGGCAAGCGACAACGCCTCCTTTAGTAGAGGTTTAAGTTTTTCAACGTCATTTCCGCTAGTTGCGTTGATTTCGTTAAGCAAAGAGTTGAGCGCATAGTTGCCGTTTTGAGGATACCCGTCAACGTAATTAGTATTGGACTTCTCACGCTCAAAAATATAGTCGAGATCCTTATAGAAAATTAAGACTTCATTTTCAGCTAAAGTGTAATTTTCAGCCGTCTCCCTCTCGGGATCGAATAAAAATACCTGACTTTGCTTATTTGCACTTTCGGTGGTATAGAAAACGTTGTTTAACCCTTTATCTATGGTTAAAGTTCCTAATCTATCGTTTTTGATTTTATATTCTGCAGTAGGCAAGAAATATGCGGTTGGTCTTTTCAAAAATTCAATGGACGCATTTATCGCGCCTTCTGCTACGAACAACAACTGCTCTGCACCCGATGCAAGATATGCGTTAAATTCGTCGATAAGCGGTTGTTGCGGATCGTTATTGGATAAAACGTAAGATTCTTTTAACGATTGGTATTTAGAAGGTATCGCACCCGTATCGTAAACTCCCACTATCTCAAGCGCGGGAACGCCTTGAGTCATCGTCGTTTTAACCGGCATTATATGCTTTCCTTCAAAATCGGAATAAGTTAAAATTGGCGATCCAAATAAATTTGACGAGGGATTGCCCTTGTTATCCTTTGCGTGATGAATAATACTGTCGGCAAGATATTTCGATATTGCAACTTTATAAATACTATCAGTAATTAGATTGTTATCTTTATCGTATTCAAGTTCAGGATATTTACCCCAAATAAGTCGGTAACCGTATTCAGGAATATCTTGATATTCGTTCCTTTCGGTAGCGGAAAACTCAACTACACCACTTATTTTAGCAAGGTAATAACCTTTACCTTTGCTCCTGCTGTTAATAGTTGCACCCGTGTCGGATTTGATATCGTAAACACTCGTATTCGAGGGATTAATTATAACGCTTGAAACAAAGGGGTGAACGCCGTATATGGGTTTAAATTTATAACCTGTTTTATCTGCTATAGTGGAAACTACATCAGAGTTGATATTTATATCATAACTCTCGCCGTCCGCAGTCTTTTCCTGCGCGCCGACGCTTATGGTCTTAAAATCGCCGTTTTTCAAAAAGTCTGCCACCACTTTACTTCTTGAATACGAAGCAACGGTATCAAACACACCGAACACGGCAAATGCAATAGCTGATAAAAGTATGGTAAAGATAAGCCTTAACGGTTTTACTTTTAACGACTTCACTCCTAACGTTGCCGAGCTTTTAAGCTTCATTTTGCTCTTTATAAGCTTAACTTTTTCATCGCTCGTTTTAATTTCTTTTTCGTCCGTTGCCTTTCTTATTTTAACGGTAGGCTTGTCGGTAACCACTACCGATTTTTTATTTTTGATAGCGGTTGCAAGCACGTCTTTCTCCGCGCTTGACAAATCGCTACCCAACTTAACGGTAACGGCATCGCTACTTTCTACTACGTTTGCGCTAAGTTCTTTATCTTCAATAGTAACGTCTTCAACTATCTTGCCGTCAACTAACCTTATAACTCTATCGGCGTATTTTTTAGCAAGCTCTAAATCGTGAGATATAACTATTACGAGCTTTTCTTTTGAAAGCCTTTTAAGCTCTTCAAGCACTTGAATACCAGTCACGCTGTCAAGTGCGCCGGTCGGCTCGTCCGCCATTATAATTTTGGGGTTTTTAATAAGCGCCCTCGCTATAGCTACACGCTGTTTTTGCCCACCCGAAAGCTGACCTGGCTTACGCGCCTCAAAACTTTCAATTCCAACGCTTGATAAAACGTTTTGAAGGTTGGATTTTTCCGTCTTTTTGCCTTGAAGTTCGTTAGCTATCCCAACGTTTTTTTCGATATTGAAGTCGGGAAGTAGGTTGTATTCTTGAAATATAAAACCAATTAAGGTGTTTCTATAACTATCGTACTCGCTTGCTGAAAATTCCGAGAACTTCTTGCCGTAAACGAGGATTTCGCCCCCGTCGATACCGTCAAGACCGCCTATTACGTTAAGTAAAGTAGTTTTACCGCTACCCGATTTACCCGTAACGAACACCATGCCCGTTTCGGGAAAGAGCAAACTAACCCCGTCAAGCGCGGCAACATCTCCAGCTTTAGTTTTATAAGTTTTTTTTACGTCGATTAGCTGAAGCACTAACTTAATCTCCTAATAATAGTATAACTATATTATTATACACTACTTAGTTGTCATAAGTTATAACAAAATCACTCATAAAAGTTGTAAAATTTCAATCTGTGCTACCGAATTTCAAAAATTCTTTATCGTGCATAGTTTTTTTTACCACGTTTTTAAGTAGTAGGTTTTCTTTTTCGAGTTTAACGGCGCGTTGTTTTAGCCGTCTATTTTCGTCGCTCACCTCTCTAATAATGCCGTCAAGCATTTTGTTTATTTGGCTTTCAAGCCTTTTATACTCGGCACTTTTTGCCCTTTTTCTAAAACAAACTCTAACGCCAAGTTCGCTCTCTACCTTATCTACCGCGTAGCCGATTAGCGGAGAATCGGATTTTATAAGGTTTCTAAATTTATTTTGGTATCTAAGCGCAAGTTTTTCACAGCCGAGCGATATTTCCGATATTGTTTTTCTAACGCTTTTTCCAAGCGCAACCCCCTTTGTTATAAGGTATAAAAGCTCTTTTTCTTCCGCTAGCGTAAACTCTTTTATAAAGGTGGGAATAAGCCTATCGGATAGCCCTAATTTTTTATATAAATCACCACCTTTTTCGGTGTTTTTTACCACTTTATAGTAATGATTTCTAACGCTTCCCTCAGCATATCCGTACTTGCTTGCAAACTCTAAAAATACTTTGTTTAAGCTTTGCCCTTTTTGCTTTGCCTCTTTAGCGATACTAATAAGCTCTTTGGTTTTTGAATAGTTAATTTTTTTCATAGCGACCTCCTTTTTAATGATTTTTACCCGATTTTGCGATTATAATACATACCGCTTAAATTTTGTAAATACATTATTTGTATGAACGCGTTTATTTTTTCTGAAATTCCCGCCCATTTAAAAGTCAACGGCGAATATCAAGGCGTAGTTAACGGCAACCTCTCTGAGGTGGAAGTTGATAAAACTGCGCCCTTTTTCGAGCTGTATCCTAAAAGCCAACGTCACGCTCAAGTGTACGGAGATAAAACCTCGAAAGATATTAAAATTTTTAATATCAATAACCATTTACTCGTCTACCCGGTGTACCCTTTAAAGAATAATCACCCCTTTAAAGTATTAGGTCAAAAACAACAGTCAAGCTATTCAGTTTACGCAACCGTTACCGTCGTTTGCGACGGTGGCGTTAAGTTTTTTTTAGACGGCACGGTGTCCGACGTAAAAACCCTGCCGTTTATCCCCCAAAACTTTGAAATAAATATAATTTCAAACCTAATAACGGTGGCCTTTTCCGCAGAAAAAACAGCTTTTTTTATATACGATAGCGAAAGTCGTAAGCTAGTTTTTTCCGACGTTGCCGACGGGTTTTTCGTATCGGATAACTTAACCGTTAAAAAGAGTTTTTCTTCTGTAACTAAAACGTCTATCGAGGAGGAGTGGACGTTATCTTCAACACCCACACTTATTTCTAGAAAAGATATAAAAGAAAGGGATTTTTTAGAAATTCACCCCTATTTGTTACCGCTTGCTTTTTTTGAAAATTTAATAATAGGCGGTAGCGTGAAAAGTATCTTAACCCCAAACTTAAACGAAAGAATTTCAGACCTTTTAGAATTTTTAGGCAAGGCTTTAAAGGTTATTCCCTCCTGTAACAACGGAGAGGTTTGGCTTATAAAAAATAACGGCGTAACAGCGTGTAAGCTTGAATATGAAAACAGACTTATTTCAAACGTTTTAGCTGAAGACTATTGAAAATACTTGATAAATTTTTGATATCTATGTATAATTAAGCGGTATTTTATAGGAGTTACAAATGAAAACTTTTGAGCCTAAAATTTTTACCTGTTTTAAGGGTTATACTAAAAAATCTTTTTTGTCAGACGTTGTTTCGGGTATAATCGTTGCAATTATTGCCCTTCCGCTTTCAATTGCGCTTGCAATAGCGTCGGGCGTTAGCCCAGAGCAAGGGCTTTACACCGCTATATTTGCAGGTTTCGTGATAGCGCTTTTCGGCGGTAGTAGAGTTAATATCTCAGGTCCTACCGCAGCGTTTGCCACGATTGTTGCAGGAATAGTTGCAACTAAGGGGCTTAACGGGCTTATCGTTGCCACCTTGCTTGCAGGCGTTATTTTAATACTTATGGGCGTACTTAGGCTTGGTAACCTTATAAAGTTCATACCTAAAACTATAACGGTTGGCTTTACCGCAGGTATTGCTATAACGATAGTAGTAGGTCAAATTAAAGACTTTTTGGGGCTTTCTTTTCCCACGGGTGTAGAAAATATTGAAACGGTTGATAAAATCGCTAACGTTATATCTAATATTTCAACTATAAACTGGCTTGCGCTTATCGTTGGCGCTCTCTCGGTTGTAATTATGATTGTTTGGGCAAAATTTTTTAAAAAGATTCCCGCCTCGCTAATCGTAGTACTCCTTGGCTCGCTAGTCGTTGCGCTTACAGGTATGCCCGTAATAACGATAGGTGATGCGTTTGAAATCTCGTCATCTCTTCCAAAATTTGCCTTCCCCGAGTTTAGCGGTGAACTTATTTTATCCGTTCTTCCTGACGCGTTTACCATAGCAATTCTTGCAGGTATCGAATCGCTACTATCGTGCGTTGTTTCAGACGGTATGATTGATGACACGCACAACCCAAACACCGAGCTTATAGCTCAAGGTCTTGGCAATATTTGCTCTGGATTGTTTGGTGGAATTCCAGCAACGGGCGCAATCGCAAGAACTGCCGCTAACGTTAAAAACGGCGGTAGAACGCCTATATCTGGTATGGTACACGCCGTAGTTTTATTTATCGTTTTAGTCGTTTTAATGCCCTATGCGTCGCTTATTCCTATGCCCGTTATCGCGTCTATACTTTTTATAGTTGCGTATAACATGAGCGAGTGGCGACACTTCGTTGAAATTATAAAAACCAAAAAGGTATACGATATAATAGTGTTAGTTCTCACTTTCGTTTTGACGGTGGTGTTTAACCTAGTAATTGCAATAGTGGTTGGTTTGGTTTTACACTACGCTTTTATAGGTTACGAAAAAATAAAAGCAAAAAAATCTAAAACCCAAGAATAAATTTACATAGTAAAAGGCGTTTCGAACGAAACGCCTTCTTTTATTTTAATACCTTTTAAGAAATTAAATTTCTTCTTCAATTTCAGCGCCAACAGCGTTAACAGATACGCTTTTTATGCCGTTAAGCACTCCGCTTTTAGATTTATAACCCTCTTCGCTCATAGCGATACTTTCGCCGTTCGACGCGATAAGCCTATACCTATATAAACCTGCTTTATCAAAGTAAATTTCAAATTTTGGGCAAGTTTTTTCAACGGGTTTTTTCAAGGTTTTATCTTCAATTTTATCTTCTTCTATACACTTAACGGCAAATTTAGCAACACTTTCCATACCCTTTTTGCAAGTTGCCTTAGTAGTATATACTTGCGAAGATACTGCAATTTTTTCCTTGTTTACAGCGTAGAGCGAAAAATTAAACCCTGTTGCAGTTTTTTTAATAACAAATTTACCCATAACGACACCTTCCTTAGTTTTCTTATTTATATGATACTAATTTTAACTTAATTCGTCAATGCCAAACTTTGAAAAAATTTATAAAATTTTAATTTGTTATAATACTATTAGGTTCAAATACTTTACACCAAAAAAAGAGAAGTCAAATCGACTTCTCTTTTTTGGTGCGGATGACAGGCTTTCCGCCCCTTGATAAGGGGAAGGCAAACTTTAGTTTGCGAGTGGTTTGCGCCACGCTAGTGGCTGAACCGTAGGTTCAAGTCCTTAGATATAAAAAATACACTTGCATTTTAGCAAGTGTATTTTTTGGTGCGCCATTGCATTTTAAATCCGAACCAGACGACGAACAATCCAGCTCTGAAAGGAAAACTGTCTTTGTTCCGTCCTTATAATTAAAGGTAAACGTAACCTTGTCATCGTAGAGATATATCGCATTGATAAATCCGTCAATTAACCGCTGCTTACCTTCTTTTGTGGATATATCTAAGTCCTTAAATTTTTCTATTCCAAAACGTATTTGTTCTTTTGTCAAAAAAGGTTTTTCAATCTCTTCTTGCATTATTGCTAAATCAAGTTCGCTTTTTGCTTTTTCAAGCTCAGCAAGTTTGTTTTTTGTAGAATCAAAAATAAGTCCTTCTTCAATTGCTTTAATAACATTTTGAATCCGATTTTCCACGTCTACTAATTGTTCACGCAATCTTGGTAAGCGTGGATTTTCTTCTTTTTGTAAATCAAAGATTTTTTCAACGAGATAATCTATTATGTCTTTATCGTTAAGAATATCCATTGCCTTTTGAACAGCTAAATCTTCAATCCAAAACTTACGTACTGTCTTCTTATCGCAAGTGTGCTTTTTAGCGTTTACACATTTGTAGTAACGATGCACTTCACCGTGCCTGCCTGTACCCGTTTCTCCAACCATATAAGCGCCACATTTACCGCAAAACAACTTGGTTGTTAATAAATAATCATCTTCCGCCTTATGACGGGCAGGAGCGCGTTTATTCTTCCCCATACGTTCTCTAACGCGTTCAAACAATTCCTTACTTATAATTGACGGAACGGCATCGGGAAGCACAATATCGTTATACCGATATTCACCAATATATCTACGGTTGTTAAGCATATATTGAATGATATTGTATGACATCTTCTTGCCGTGCCTTGTTGCAACACCTTTATTATTGAAATGCTTTACAATATCTTTTATGATATATCCGTCAGCATACATTGTAAACGCTTCCACAACGATAGGAGCAAGTGTTTGGTCAATGGCAAGTTTTTGCTCTTCGTCTATGTAATAACCAAACGGAACTTGTCCACCGTTTACTTTGGCTTTTAAGGCGTTTTCTTTTAATCCACGCTTTACTTTTACTGAAAGTTCAGCCGAATAATATTCAGCCATACCTTCGAGCATAGATTCTAGAATAATACCTTCGGGTCCATCGCTAATATTTTCTTTGGCTGAAACGACTTTAACGCCGTTCTTTTTGAGAATATGTTTATAATGTGCTGAGTCGTATCTATCACGAGAAAAACGGTCTAATTTCCAAACGATAATCATATCAAAACAGTGTTTATAACTGTCTTTAATCATACGTTGAAAATCGGGACGATTATCCGAAGTAGCTGTCAATGCACGATCAATGTAGTTTGCTACAACCGTCACACCGATTTTATTAGCAAACTCTAAACATTCACGAAGTTGACCTTCGATAGATTCTTCTCTTTGATTGTCTGAACTATATCGTGCATATATAACTGCTTTCATTTATGCTCCTCAACTTTATACTTCTCGCTTAAAAAATTAGGAAAATTCCTATGTTCTTTTAAGTCATATTCTCTTTGTATCCTCTCGTAAACATTGCCCTTCATTAAATCATCAAACGATATTCCTGCTGTAGTCGTTTTTCCAGTAATCTCTTTTACTTTTTCATCATTTTTAAGAACTTGTCTTAAACTTTCTGAACAATAAAAATCTTCCGAATAAAGAAAAATCAAATAATTTATTACTGATAATTTATCTACACGTGATAATGAATTGAATTTTTTGTAAAACTTTCTATATCTATTCTCGTTATTATCTATAAAGAGCATAATTGCTGTTTTATTTTTTAATGGAAAAACACAGATGTACAAATCTTTCATATGATAACTAGGGTCTTTATTGTATATATCATTTACAATACTTCCATCAAAATCTACATATAAGGCAATTTGGCCTTGAAAAGCAATGGGGACTGTATAATCAATCAAATCGTAATATATCAGATAATATCCATCATTATAATTGTTATTTAAATATTTTTTTGCTTTGTTGAAATCTATTAAATAATCTTGTAAATCAAGTGCATTTACTGCATTTGTTTGAGTAAAACGTGGAGCGTCCTTAATTGTTTGCATCAACTTGTATTGCTCTATTTCAACTTTGCGTTTGTAAATGTATTTCAAACTCGATTTTAATGCGATAGCAGCTAAAATTTTATGCGAAGGCTTAATATTATAAACATCAGGGTTTTCATATTCTTGAAAAATAGTATTATCACAATCTTCGCAGATAATATGAAAAGTCCCTGCGTTATTAATTCCACTATCTTCTTTGAAATAAAAAGGGAACTCAATAATACTATTTACAGTTAAAACCATTCCATTGCTATCTATATTACGTAAACAAAAAGCAGGTATGTTATGAGAATTGCAAAAAGAAGAGACTGGCTTCCCACAATATATACAGGTGGTTCCTTTTGCGTTTTCACGAGCTTGCTTTATATGTCTTGTCATTTGTTTGTTTATTTCAACAAAATTGCCCTTAAAATCTTTTAATAGGCCTTCACTAGCTTTTGTTAAATTATGTAATTCCATATTTTACTATATTTTATATTTAATATTACGTGCAGAGCCAAAACGTTTAATTTGTTTGCTTTCTACCATTTTTGCCAAAAGTCTTGTTGCTGTTGCTGGCGACACATTAAGCAATTTTTCAACATCGCTTCTAACAATTTCTCCTTTGTTCTTGATCAAAGCAATAATCTCATCTTCACGACCATCTTTTACCATTGCTTTTTCCCCCCATTTAGGTAAAACTATCTTAAAGGCATTAGGCGAACTTTCAAAAACGGGTTGTTTTGCTTGCCCTTTATAGCTTTCCTTGATTTTATCTATGCCCGTACCGTACGCTTCAATTAATTGCAAGCGATAGAAAATTTCCGCAAGCCGTTTATTGCGAAGATAAGAAACACCCATCATAATATCACTCATTTCTACGCCACGAATCAAGCCGCCAAGCGACACGATTTCCATTCTATCGTCGAACATACTAATAAGGGTATATCCGCCCAACCCGTACTCACGGTGAATTAAAGCGTTTAAGAGCGCTTCACGAATTGCTTGTACGGGATAATCTCTTTGGTCAACTCGTTTCATTCCGTCAAGTTTAGGGCTACTTAAACGGTTATAACTGTCAATCATTCTCGTCAAATCTTCAAATTGACGGAAGAGAGAACCCGAAAACTCGTGTCTATCCTTAAAAACTTGCTTTTGCGTACCTTCATAGACGGCGAATTTGATTTTATGTTCACATTGATCGGAAAGCAAAAGCCCCAAATTCGTGTAACAACCATCTCTGCCGATAATCCCAAGCGATTTTCTCTGCGCTTCGCCAAATGAAATTCCTGCGTTGGAAAATTCTTGTTCGGCTTGAATAAAAGTAAGATTTTGATTCAGTGAACGAGTATCCTCGTATGTTTCGCCAGTTGTTTCTTTAATCATATTTATTATGCTCGTTTCTGTTGCAGGAACAGATGCAGTACCCATTCTAACGTAAACACCTTCAGGACGAATGCCTTTCCCTGCGATATAGTAGGGTGACATACTGCCTTTGTTTACAACTATTTTAAGAACATCATTTCCATCAACAACTATCTTCTCATATTTCACAAACATGCTAACATCAGGTTTGATTGTGTTTGAGATGTGGTTAATACATTGCAATTCAACATCGTTGATATTTATTAATCCACAAGGATTTCCGCTATCGTCTAAACCAATATAGATTTCACCACCATTGGTATTTGCAAAGGCAATGATTTCTTTATTCAAGTCGTTTACAAACGTTGCCTTAAATTCAATAACATCCGTTTCTATCATAAAAAGCTCCTTTTTCTAATCATCAATATTTGTTTGATTTGATTATAATTGATTTGATTATAATTGTCAAGTATATATGACATAAAATCTAAACACCTTTAACACAAAATTTGTCTTATTTTTCAAAATTCAAAATGAGTCCAGTGTAATAGTGAACTCATTTTGAACATATTTAATAGTTTGTCTAAACTTTTGAGTTTGCAATAAAAAGATAAATGTTTTTAATTGCATTAATATATAAATAATTAAATTGGGACTATATCTTACTATGAAATTTTCTAAACATTATTTTTTAAATACTCTTCTAAGTAATTGCAAACTTTTATTCTAGCCAAACAGTATTCGTCCTTTTGTATTTGCTTAAGTATCTCAATTAATAGTAGAGACAAACTAAAATCTTTGTTTTCCCCAAAATTATAAATTAAGTAATTAATTACTAAATGCAATAGAATAGGCTTGTTTTCTTTTTCTGTCCTTTCAATGGTTTCTATAATCTCTATAGCTGTTGTTTTAGTCATTCCTTCACGCTCAGATTCTTTAAACCATGTTTTTATCAAATCAATTATATATAAAATTTTAAATGAATCTTCTTTTTCGTTCGGTGCGGAAGAAAAAGAAAAAGAAAGTATAAAATCTTTTGAGTTACGGACAAGCAAAAACGTTTTCACAAAAAATTCCCAATATTCTGTCGCCCCAGAAAATGTAAATGAATTTAAAAAATGCAACATCGTTCGATATGATTCGCTCGACAAAAAACTTTCATTTTTATCAGCTTCTATATTTATTTGCTGGGACAAATATTTAGGAAAATAATCGTAAATTTTTGTTGAAAGATTTTTTAACTCATTAATACATTCAGATGGAGATGATGCAAAAATATAATTTAAAATATAAATCTTATCTTGATCTATAGAAGTGTTATAATATTTAAATAAAATTTCATAAAGTTCTTTTTTATATGGTTTAAGCCTTTCAATTATTTGATCATATTTAACTTTTTTTGCGCCATGTTGACACGACCATTGAATAGATGAAAAAACAAATGCTAAAATCTCATAAATTTCTGGATCTGTTTTGTCAAGCAGATACCTCCTTAAATTATTAAAAGATTCACTCCAACTATCTATATTATCAATGTTGTGAGCTATAATAGAGCACGGGAGTTTTGCTTTGTATAAATTTAAGGCATCATCAATTTCAGTTATAGTATTGAACATCCTTTTTGTTTTATTTGGGAAAGATGACTTAACTATTCCCACCAAATCAACGTGGTCTTTTCGGGTAAAATATCTTCTTGTAAGTACAAGAGCCGGGAAGGCATCTTTTGAAAGAAACTCGCATTGTTCCCCAAAAACTTGTAATAATTCTTTACAATAAGAAGCAGAAGAAAGATTTTTTGCATATTTCAACATGTTTTCGCAAGTAAAATATCTTATACATTTCAACAATTCTGAGCAGGCTAATAATCCATTATTTTTTAGGTTATCAAGAAATAATAAATACTTCTTTTTAGGTATCTTCTCCCAAAAACTTTTTGAATCATATTCCCAATATTTAAAAGATAAAATACTTTCGGTTGGGGGGAATTGAAATATAGTTTTTTCATTATTTGACAAAAATGAAGATTCTAATTGTTCGTATAAAAAGCTGCGAATGTTTTTTACTGGACAAAATCTATTAGCAAGAAGACATTTTAATGCTTCAATGTACTTGATTTGATCAATATTATTACACAATAATTCTTCGTCGTTTTCCGACACATCAATTAGCGAGCCATAATCTAAAATAATTGATAAAAGCTCTATCGAAAGTTCAGTTCTAAATTTTTTTGCATTTTTTAAAATGTTTTTTCTTAAAGTTTCTGAATTTAAAATTCTATCTATATTAGGGTAAACTTTTTTATCAATAAAAATCCTTTTTTCAAGAATCGAAGACAGCACTCTAAATAAATTAGCGGTCATAATATTATCACTAACAAATTTTTCTATATACTCCAGTAATATAATAGAACTAGGAGAACTTTCTTGTTCTAACAAAGAAATAATTTTGTCCGTTGTATTTTTGTTTCCTTTATCAAAATTAATATATGTTGCTAATTTTTCGACAATAGTTTTTTCGGGTGTTCTATCCTTATATATTCGTGAATTCAATAATTTTGAAGATATTTTATTTCCAATATTAATTGAATTACACAAGTGTGCAATATTAGCATTCTCGCTATTTTGAAAATTTAATGACACACTGTCCCTAAAGCTTTTTTCCCTTTTAGGTGTTGATGAAAGCATCCATACAATAAAGTCGAACACTACATTTTTTTCAAGTAATATGATTTTAATAATGTTTCTTTCAAAGTCATGTTCATTTTCTATAGATGTCACATGTAATGCTGTTAAAAATTCTTTTACAGTTTTATGAACTTCATCCATTTCATATTTATTATCTAAAGTAACGTTTAATAAATTAAGCTTAGTTAATATTACCTCTGCTACCTTGTTAAAATAATCGTTATCTAATGTTTGATACTTCAAAACCCCATCTTCATTAGTGTTATATTGTTTTGCTTCTTGTATTACTTGATCCCAGCTAATTGTGCTTTGATGTTCCAATTCCAACTGATACCCCGCCCATTGTAATATATGATATATAGTATCCTTAGTGCAGGGGTGATCATAAAAATCCTTATATTTACTATTACCCACTTTTAATCGCTCTTTTTCTCTGTTGTAATACATATCTATATATGCTTTATATAGTTTCGCATCATTTTCTGGAATTTCCTTATTCCCTTGATAAACCAAACATACCATTGTAACTTCCAACGGCGTTTTCATTAAATTGCGAGTGTTTGGTTTGTTTTGGTAAGATTCTATTATTGAGTTATATGTACTTAACGCCGTATCTTTGTCATATTTAGCATCACAAAAACATTTTACACATTGTTTAACCTTTGTCTTTTTTAAGACATTTAAATAGCATATTTCATCAAACAAATCTTTTTTACTAGAAGTGTTGTTTTCTAGATTTTCTAAATCAATTTTTTCTTCTAGCATGTCTTTTGCATTTTCCACCCTAGAAGTGACAATGAACAAATTTTTATTACGTATGTCTTTTACTTTGTTATTAAGAAAGTTTTTTAAATTTAAAATCAAGTCTTCTCTTGCAAATTTTACTTCATCCAAACCATCAAATAAATAAATTTTTTTCGTTTGAGAATTGACAGTTTCATTGCAATATAAATAAATTTTGTATGCTAAAGTTGAGTCGGTTTGCATTTCGTTTGCCCATAATAAATATGAATTGGCCTCTATTTGGGTTTCCTTTGTTTGTGACCAAATTGTATATGCAATAAAATGAGTAACTGTGCAAAGTAAAGCATATGATTCTTGTTTTTGAAGATTATATAAAAACTTCCCAAAATCAGAAAGTTTTAATTTAAAAGTTAATGGTATATCTAAACTCGTTTCAAATTTTAATGCATAATTAGAATAAAGATTTTCACTAATAAATGATTTAACAGCATCATGCAACCCTAGTTGAAGATTGTTATTCTTCAACCATAGAGCCCAATTCCATAGTGAAATAAACTGAGTAAGCGTAGATTTGCCCGACCCTGCATTTCCTTGGAGAAAAATTGTACGCGAGTATTCATTGTTGGCCGTATTAGATAATTCAATTTCTTTCTGTATTATATATTCAACAAAACCACAATTATTTTCCGTGTTGGAAAAATGTTCTGAAAAAAAATCTTCATTTAACGACATCCATTCTGATGGAGCAAAAAAATCTCTACTGTTGGTTGAAATGTTGGTTTTTTTAGAAAAATCTAAATCTATAAAAGCTTTTAAAATAGCCACTTTTTTTATAGTAGCTTCATCGCTTACATTTTCCACATATATATCATCAATTTTTATGTTTTGCATCTTCAAAAATGAATTTAAAATATAGTTGTAAAAATCCTTTTCTGCAAATTCACATACGGGTTCATTTCCATCTTGTTTTAAAAGCGCATCTCTTTTCATTAGTAGATTCTCCAGTTTTTTAAGTG
The DNA here is from genome assembly GCA_045536025.1 of Christensenellaceae bacterium. Lineage (GTDB taxonomy): Bacteria > Bacillota > Clostridia > Christensenellales > Borkfalkiaceae > HGM11412. The sequence continues at coordinate 14,690 of JAZSMT010000017.1, read as the reverse complement.
TTAATTATTTTTAAAAGCTTTTCGGCCTCTTCTTTTAATTCATTAATAGTATTTATTTGATTCTCTATGATTTTTTTATCATCATTCCCTAATTGCAATTGCTTAATTGCTATAGAAAAATAATAATTTACTTCACGATATTTATTATACAAACACACCAGTTGCGAAAACCAAGGCTGGTTGTTTATTAAGTACAATTTTCCTGAATTACATACACCTTCAAAAGAATACAATCGATAAAATTCATGATATAGTTCATCTCTCTCATAAATTATAGATTTATTGATAGTTATTTCTTCTATAAGTGCACTAACTATTTCTCTAATTTCTTTATTCGTTTTTATTTTTTCAATTTGTAGTTCACCTATTATCGCTAATATAAACCCTAAAAAAGTTCCTAGGATTGTTATTATCAAAGGTATGACTATTTCTATCACAGGATTATAGGTGTTATCTATTGTACCTTTGTATACTTTTATATTAATATATAAACTTTTTATTAAATAATACAAAGTAACGCAAATTAATAAAACAACAATAAGTAATATTAATTTTTTAATAACTGCTTTCATAAAAAACCCTCCTTCGTGCATTAATTTTTTAATTTTTATATATTATAGCATAAATTTACTTTATTTTCTATGATTTTTACTGTTGATTTGAAACTTTCATCAATTATGTATAAAAAAATTAAAAGGGGATTTATTATACTTGGACACAAATAAAAACTAATTTTGCTTTTTTAGCTATTATGGTTTCTTTTATACTTTTGCTTAAGCTCGTTTCCTCAAATACCCGCCAAAACGACGATTCTATATCGTCGTTTTTATCTTTTGTTAGATTTATGTGTTCAAACTTTTTGAAAAGCCATCATTTTAGATTGATTTTTTTATTGAAGAGTGCTATACTATAAATGTCACACAAACTTAATAATCAGCGGTAAAGTTGTTTCTTTTTTTTATTTAAAGGATAATTATACCTTTTTTTCTCATTCTAACTTTTGAATTTGGTAAAAATGCAAATTCCTGCAGTTAGAATGAAGAAACTCTTTTCTCATCTGATTAAGTTTGTGTGACAACAATCGGAGTTTGCGTTTTTCGTGCGTGGCTTCGGTCGCGCACTTTTTAATTATAGAGATATTTTAGGAGGATTTAAGAAATAGAATGATACTTGAACTCAGAAACATTGACAAATCCTTTGGCGAAAAAGAAGTTCTTAAAGGCGTATCTTTTACGGCAGAGGGAGGAAAAGCGTTCGGTCTACTTGGTAGAAACGGCGCAGGTAAAACAACCTCTATTCGTATCTTGATGAACGTGTTTCCCGCAAACAGCGGCGAAGTACTGATTGACGGAAAGCCCATTGATTACGACAAAATCGGAATTGGCTATCTCCCCGAAGAAAGAGGACTCTATCCGAAGAAACTCATCATAGATCAGCTCGTGTACTTTGCGGAACTGAAAGGTATGAGCGCAAAGGATGCCGTAAAAGCCGTTGACTATTGGCTTTCAAGGCTCGGTATGAGCGAATATCGTAACAAGCGACTTGATACTTTATCAAAAGGAAATCAGCAGAAAATTCAGCTTATTACTGCACTTGCACACGATCCCGACATCGTCATCCTCGACGAGCCTTTCTCAGGGCTTGATCCCGTGAACGCAATGCTTCTCAAGGACGTGGTAAAGGAACAGATATCAAAAGGAAAGATTGTTCTGTTTTCAAGCCATCAGATGAGTTACATAGAGGAATTTTGCGACAGCATCGCAATTATCAACGCGGGCAAGGTTGCTATTAGCGGAGATCTCCACGAAATCAAAAGGACCTATCCGCGCGATAAGATCGTTGTAAGCACTACTAACCCTGAGCAGATAAAATCTGACTTGGCTGAAATTTGTGCTGAGCGTGAGGACGGAACCTTACTCATTCAACTTGCAAGTCCCGATGAAAAGCTGACTATGATGAAACGACTTGTAGAAACCTACGATATTGACGAGGTAAAGGTGTTTGAGCCTTCGCTCAATGATATTTTCGTAGAGTACGCAGGCGCGCAGGTATAAGGAGATGGAACAATGAAACAGTTTGGAAAAATACTTAAATTTGAACTTAAAGGTTATCTTAAAAACAAGGTGTTTGTTGGAATTACGATATTTCTCGTTGTTGCAATCGCCATTGTTATGTTCATCCCCAATATCATAGCGGCATTTGAATCGGATAATGAGGGCGATATAAATCCAACCGATTTTCCCACAATGCTTGTTTACGCTGAAGATGACAACCTCTCGGCGACCGTAAAAGAATATTTTGGAAATGCTTTTGTTGAATATAACGTAAAAGTTGCACAAGGTAGCGTTGAAGATGTAAAATCCGAGATTATCTCCGGCAATGCAGAATGTGCTTTTGTAATGACCAGTGTTTCCTCTTATACGTATTACGTTAATAATCTTTCGATGTACGATATGAATACCGAAATCGCTAACACCGTATTGCAAGAGGTGTATCGCATTAACGCTATGGTACAAAACGGACTTACTCCCGAGCAAGCGGGAGAGATTATGTCCGTTCAAATTGAAGGTGGCACCGAAGCTCTTGGCAAAAATCAGGCGCAAAACTTCTTTTATACCTACATAATGATTTTTGCCTTGTATATGGTCATTCTTCTTTACGGACAGATGGTCGCAACCAACGTTGCCACCGAAAAGAGTTCTCGTGCGATGGAAGTTCTCGTAACGAGCGCAAAGCCCACAAGTATGATGTTCGGAAAGGTGCTTGCTTCTTGTATCGCAGGATTTACGCAACTTGTTCTCGTATTTGGTACGGCGATACTCCTTTACAACGTGAACAAGGAAGCACTTTCTAATCCTTTGATTGCTTCCATCTTCGATATTCCGATTGAACTCTTTATCTATCTAATCGTATTCTTCGTGCTTGGTTTCCTTATCTACGCTTTTATGTTTGGTGCGATAGGTTCGACAGCATCCAAGCTTGAAGATATCAACACGTCGGTTATGCCAATCACGTTCCTCTTTATTATCGCATTTATGGTGGTTATTTTCTCAATGAGCAGTGGCTCTGTAGATAACACCGCCATGCTCGTATGTTCCTACGTTCCGTTCACCTCGCCTATGGCAATGTTTACGAGAATTTGTATGAGTACGGTGGCGTGGTATGAAATTGCTATTTCAATTGCTATTCTCATCGGCTCTACCGTCGGTATTGGTATTCTTTCAGCAAAGATTTATCGTGTAGGCGTTCTTCTCTATGGTATGCCCCCGAAGTTCTCAAATATTATGAAAACTGTGTTTAAGAAGCAGTAAGTGCATTGGAGAAAAATATGAAAAAATGGTATTTATTCACCGCTATATTTCAAATATTAGTTGGAATAGCTGCAATTATAGCATTCATCTTTGTCTCCGTTTCGGGAGAGCCACTTGGAAAATGGATTATTACACTAATAGTCTCTATCGCTTTTGTTGTAATGGGAGTTATAAATATAATAAACTACGTTAAGTTGAAGAAATAATTTTATAACGGTAGGAATTTGCGTTCCTGCCGTTTTTTCTTTTTACGACAAAAAAAGATAAAAATCTTTCAAAAAGACGTCAGGTGTACACGTTCTTGTACACCTGACTATTGACTTTATGAATAAAATATCCATTTAGGAAACAATATTTATAGGAGAATTATGATTTACATATTTTAATGGCAAGAAAGAAACGACTTCAAAGCGATTTCAACCTTTCCGAACATCAAGTAACGTCGCTTGCAAGAGTATTATTGCCGGCAATACGGAAATATCTATTGTCCGAGCAAGGCAAAAAAGACTACGATGAATGGACGGAAAACAAACAAAAACAACTGAACAAAACAAAGAAATCTCAATGATAACATAGAGGTTACCGCCGATTAAGAAATAAGAAAATGAAAAGGAAATGTAGAAGCTAGAAAGAACGGCGGACGGGTTTATCGTTAGTATCCCGATTATAAACGACAACGGCAAGTGTGCAATCAAGCACACCTGCCGTTTTTTATTTCGCTAGAAACGATTATTTGTGCTTGAAAAAACAATTTTTTTATGATATAATATACTTGCTATATAACTTTTACTAAGGAGAACTTGCGATGGACGATTTGAATACACTAGAAATGAGATTAATTCCTCTTACATTTGGAAATATTTATTTAAATGTTCCAGGCGGAGATTACCAGCAATACAATAGGGAACTCATAAAACTCGTTGAATATATTGGGCAAAATTTTGGAACAATTTCAGGGAGCAACTTAAAAAAAGGTATACATTACATATATCAACAAATGAAAGGACCTTCTAAAAGGCAAATAAAAATGACTTTAAGAAATGTTTCTAATTCATTAATTAAAGATGAATATGACACTCCGTATGTATATAGATGTAGCAAAAAATACTATAAAAATATAATAGAATTAGTAATTCAAAAATCCAATGAAAAACGTCAAAATTATTCGGATTGGCTAATTCCTGAAGTAAAAAAAGGCATTAAATTTGTTTGTATGCACGGGAAAACTGATATAATTCGAACAATTGCGACAACATTATTAACTGATATAGAGTCTTTAGATGCAAAATAAGGAGATTAGGTTTTGAAAAATAAAGTAAATGAATGGCAAGAATTAAGTTTAAAAAAAGATATCGAAAAAATACGCAAGTCGATAATCAAAAATCAAGAGGTTCACCATGCTATAATTTTCGATTTACTTATTGCTGTTATCGCCATTTTAATAGATAAATTTCTTCTACCTTCAAACGAAGCTAGTAAAACTTGGATATTTTGGATACTACTAACTATTTGCCTTATTCCCTTTCTTGTAATATTAGTTAAAAACATATATACCTTTGCTAAAAAAAGACAAAAAAGATATGAGACTTATAGTATACCAGAGCTCATTGAGTCGTTTGATAACGATATATGCTATTATGTAATGATGGCTGATTCATACAATCAGATGTTAATAGACTTAATTGCACAAGCCTCTAATAACACTAGCAATTTAGCCTCTTTTTATTATATTGAATCTTGGTATTATATTAATAAAGCAAAAAACAAACTATGTTCAATGTTATTTAAAACAAAATATATCTTCTCAAAAGAGACATCTGTAGTTTTAAAGAAGAATTTAATTAGTTTGAATAGGCTTGTCAATATTACTTTAATAATGGAGGATATTAGAAAATCTTCCAATCTATTAATTCAAAATAAGGCATTGATTTTATCGGACAAAACAAGCGTTGACTTAAATGCCTTATATGACAAATTTTATAAAGAATTTGTAAATGAAATCAACCAAAATTTTGACAATGTCTTAAATATAAATTTTGAAGAAAAAAATAGATTTGAATATTAAGATGAAAAAAGCGAAGAATTTTTTCTTCGCTTTTTTCGTGGGAATTTTATAGCTTTTCAAACTCTTCCATAAAACAAAATAGGCCGAACGTCTTTCTTACAGTAAAGAGGTTCAACCTATTAAGACTTGGTGCGGATGACAGGACTTGAACCTGCACGAAGTAGCCTTCATAAGATCCTTAGTCTTATGCGTCTGCCAGTTCCGCCACATCCGCGCGCCTATGTATTTTAACACAAACTTTTCAAAAGAGCAAATGATTTAACGGCATTTTTCAAAATTTTTAATATTTTTAAAAAATGCCGAATTTTGCCGTTAAATGAGCTCTTTGGTTTTTTGCTTTTTAGTTGTTTTTGTGTTTTGAGTCTGCTTTTTGTCGTTAACTACGCTTTTAAAGTCAAATACTGAAAGCGTGGTGTTTTTCTTACAGCTGTACGTAACCGAATAATTTTTAACGCCCACGTAAAGCATAAGTTCAAGTGCCTCGATAACGTTTGATACGTGACTGTAAGCAATTTTTTTCTTACCGTCTGCCCCGATATAGAACATATCGAGATTGCCGTACACCTCGTAGCCTGGGTGAACGGACTTCATTTCTTCTAATTGCTTAATACTTTCTCTATCGTCTGTGCAAGGTGGAAGTTCGATTAAAACTTTAATTTTGGTTATATCTTTTATCTTAACCGTTTGCCCCATTACCGTTATTTCTTTATCAGTAACGGTTACGACAGGCTTGCCGTGAATAGGATAGTTCTTGAAAGAAATGGGTATAAGCGCGATGGGAAGTAACGCAATTACTATGAATAAACCCATAAACACCCAGTCTTTATCAATTACAAATATTGACGCCGTGCCAAGCGCAACTACCACCAGCAATGAATTAAGTATTACTGCGCTACGGCGTTTTTCTCTATTATAAGCGATATCCGAATAAAAATCTTTTTGCATAAATTTTACCTCGAATTAATTTTAACTTATCAGCGCACCGTTGTCAATCAATTCAGGGGATATCTCTTCAAGTGGTTTTTTGCCCACCCGCACTTGACCGCGCACTGACTTATATACGTCAGTATGAAGTTTTACCGTTTTTATTCGCTCGCCATCTCTATATATAATCAAATACCCCTCGCTTTTAAGCCCGCTTTTAGATTTTCGAACGAGTAGCGTTTCACCGATAAACATTTCGCCGTCTGAAATAATCTCGTCCTCTTCGGGCGGAATTTCCATTTTAGTAACCGATAGCCTTTCATACTTAAGCGTAGGTTTCTCGCCGAATATAGTAAAGGTGATATTATTGCCGTCGGCAACGCCTTTTATATATAAATCTCCGCCCGTGTCGTTTATAAATTTTAAGTCAAAAGCAGTTCCCGATACCATAGCGTCGAAAGAAGGCTCAACGTAATTAGAAACAAGGCTGTGCGCGTGCCTTTCAATTACCTTTACACCTGATAGTAGCGCCGAGTTATATAAGGTTGACGAAACCTGACACACTCCACCGCCAACACCCTCCGTAAACTGCCCGTTCTCTATAACTACGGCGTTTTGAAAACCGTTTTCTTCAGTACGCTCGCCAACCACTTCGTTAAATGAAAACGTATCCCCCTTTTTTAAAACGCTACCGCTTATTTTATCTACAGCAAGCTTTACGTTATGCTTTCGATTATCACTAGACGTTCCGTAACTCGTTGAAAAGCTTGCGCGGTAGTTAGTAAACTTTTTAAGATAGGCTACCGTTACTTGCGGTTTTATCTCTTTAAAAGTGGCTAAAACCTCCATTTTACCGCCGTATAGGGCGGTATTTATATCGTCAATAAGTTTTTTACGGTCAATTCCGCTACCCGATTTTTCAGCCGTAAAGGTAAAAGGTTGAGCGCGGTTGGGATGAAAATTGACGGTAGCGTCTACGGGTGAAACGAGGGTGTCGTAATATATGCCGTCAACCACGCCTTCTAAGCATTTAATATAATATCTACCCTCGTAAAATCCAAGCTCTTCTCCGCTGAAATCGTAGCGATTATTCCCTGCTATAACGGTAAAGGTGGGCGCGTAAGCAAACGCCTCTTTACAGCAAAAAATAGCGACTGCCATAAACACAGTCGCTATAAAAATCAAACAAAATACCAATTTGCTTTTTATCGCCTGCATACTTTTAGTATGCAAGATATGAGGTTAAATATACTTTTTATCAAGAACGGTAAAGGTGCGTTTATTAGTTTTTATAATTCCCTGCTCAGAAAGTTTTTTAAGCTCGCGCATCATTGCCGAACGGTCAACGCACAAATACTCAGCAAAGCTTGTTAGCGACATAGGAAGAGTAAACGTCAAACTCCCCGCTTGATTAACAACGATACTCGCATACGATAAAATTTTTTCACGTATGGTTTTATTAGAAAGTATTTCCACCCTTTGCGAAAGGGTTTTAGACTTATCTATCACGATTTTGAGTAGGTTTTCAACGAAAGTAGAGTGATATTCACAAGCCTTTTGGCAACGCTTAAAAACTGAAGGATAATCAAAAAATATTACCGTAGTAGGCTCGCCAGCGTATGCGCCTATAAAGTTAGCCTCCGTTGCGGTAAATGCAAAAATATCCGAGAAAACTCCGTTTTTTTGAATATGGTCAAGTATAGTAGAGTTGCCGTTTAGGTCGATTTTTTTAATGATAACCTCACCTTGCGTAACGACGCCTAAAACTCCCTTTTGACTATCGTATGAACAAATTTCAGCGTTTTGCTCGAACTTAACCTCTTTAGCACGCAAACAAGTATACAGCTTTTTTAGCTCGGTTTCACGTATGTTTGAAAATAAAGGACAATTTATATACTTCATACCCCACCCTTTGTGGTTTTTGCAACAATTTATATAAGTATGGTAACACGAAAGCAAAGTTTTGTAAATAGAAAACGCAAAATTTAACGCATAAACGGATATATTTTGTTTGACAAAACTTTTATCCTATTATATAATTATTAGGCTTTAATAATTTTGCGCCGTTAGCTCAGCTGGATAGAGCGTTGGTCTACGGAACCAAAGGTCAGGAGTTCGAATCTCTTACGGCGCGCCAAAAACAACCCAAAACACTACGTTTTGGGTTGTTTTTTTGCTTTGAACGTCAAAAATTCGTGCGCCGTTCGATAAAACCACGTAGCGGAAGAATGATTCGTTTATAAATGGAAGATGCCGAGCGCAAGACAGCACGCTACAAGCACCCAATACACCCAAAAGAATTTCGTTGGCTTGACTTCAAAACCTTGTTCGTTTTTTGTTTTGTTTGTCTTTTTTATTCTCCTTTCGTCTATTTATTTAATTTTTCGGAGTAAAAGTATAAAGAATATTCGCCCAGATTGATAGGTAAAGTAGGTTCTTCACTATCATCAGCATAGGTTGTCATAGCCACAGTCGCATAACCATCCCGTCCGTTAATTAGCACCTTGTAATTTTTCTCTTTTGGATTTGTATTCTCCAACGTGTAAGTACCTGCATAGGTCTTACTATTTGTTTTATCTACAATCGTTATTTTACCATTTTCTGCTTTTAACGTAACTTCTACTATGCTTGCATTAGGATGAACCGTATCATATTTGTCTGTTGCAATCACGTTTATTTGATTACCTTCTACTTGGTAAGCATAGCGTAAACTCCATTAGTAATTTTCAATAGCAAGATTATTTTTCCCGCAACCAGCCATTTATAGGAGAAATAACGTTGATAGCAAAAAGAAAATAAAGATTTTCATTATTTTGCCATGTTTTAATATAATTTTTTGCTTGATTTTTATATCCTTATCGTACTTTTTTCACGTAGCTTCTTCTACGCTTATGTTGAACACTCTTAAATGATTTCCATTGATTTTGAATATTTGCGTTCGTTTCCAAATTTAGATTAGTTTCAGCGTATTCAATACCGCCGTCCGTAAGCATTTTTATCATTTCACTTATGATAGACGTTGCAATCGCTTTGCTTCTATATTCGGGAATAACCCCAATCAAAGCCAAGTCTATCACTTTTGGTTTTCTAATTGCTTTTAACGTCCTAACGATTGTCGCAGGGGTTAATCTACCGCCGCTTTTTTGAAGGGCTTTACCAATAGAAGGGAACGCTATACCAAACCCAACTATCTTGTCGTTTTTATCTAAAATTACGGTAGCATACTTTACGTTCAAAATTAGTTTGAAATTATCTATCAAATTTTTCTTCATTTTAGGCGTAAACGGAACTGACTGATAAATCGCCTCGTACGTTTCGTCTAAAACGTCGAAAAATTCGTTTCCCCATTTATTAACGAATTCTCTTGAGTTTTTTGCTATTCCAAGCCTTAAACCGTACTTTTCCATCATACGAGAAGAAAGGCGTTCGATACGCTCGTCGATTTGTTCAGGCGCATAAAGTTTATATTCCACCCAATCGACTTCCTTTTGATAACCGTAGTTTTCAAGCAAGGTCGCATAATAGGGATAATTATATTGTTCTTCAAAGGTAGAAAGTTGGTCGAAACCTTCTATAAGCAAACCTTCTCTATCCAAATCGGAATACCCAAGCGGACCGACAACTTCGTTCATACCTTTTACGCTTGCCCATTTTTCAATGGCATAGAACAGTTCGTTTGCTACTTCTTGGTGGTCGATACAATCAAAACGAGTAAAGCGCACACGCTTTTGATTCCATTTTTCATTTGCAACGCGCTGTAAAATGCCTTGTATACGCCCAACGGTTTTTCCGTCTTTTTTTGCTATGTAAAATACCGATTCCGCTTGCTCGGAATATACGGTTTCTTTCTTGAAAAGTGCTTTTTCATCCGCATAGAGGGGTGGTACGAAATAGGGATTTCCTTTATAAAGGCGCAAAGGAAAATTGATAAACTCTTTTATATCTTTTTTTGACTTTACTTCTTTAATCTCAACCATAACCTTTTTCCTTTCGTAAATTATCTATGTATCGCGTGGAAACAAACGCCAACCGTATCAGGTCCGCAATGTCCACCAATCGTAGGATTGACGACCATAATTTCCGTTTGCAAATCCGAGCCGTATCTTTCTTTTAATTTTTCCTGCAATTCTAACGCCAAATCGTATGCGTCTGCGTGTCCTATAACCACGCGGTGATCTTTTATATTTTCTTGCAGAGTATCTACGTATTTCAACACGGCTTTTAATGCTCCGCGCCTGCCCTTTGCTTTTGCAATCGAGTTCATAATTCCGTCCGAATTGATGTTGATAATCGGACGAATACCAAGCATACCGCCAAACGTAGCGGAAAGATTGCTAACACGACCGCTACGGGCAAAAAACTTCAAATCGTCCGCATAAAAATATACGGCAAATTTATCGACTTCCTTGTTTGCCCAAGCAGTAATCTCGTCCATAGTAGCCCCGTTTTTCGCCATTTCGGCAATTTCCATTGCGATATTGTAACAGCATATACTTACGCCTTTGGTGTCAATAGTGCATAATTTGCGTTCTGGATATTTTTCTTTTAATTCTTGCCAAGCAAGGTTCATTGCGTTAAAAGTTCCGCTCATAGCCGCCGAAAAATGGACGTATAAAATATCCTTGCCTTCTTTTAGCGTGGATTCAAAATATTCAATATATTTTTGGGGCGATAGCGCAAACGTTTTTGGAAGTTCGCCACTACGAAGAACGTTGTAATACGTTTTATAATCAAATTCTTCAAAATCCACGTAAGGATATACGTCTTCGCCTTTTAAGGTGTACGGCATACTGATGAGCTTGTAGCCGTATTCTTTTGCAATTTCAGGGGTAATATCCGTATCGGTATCTGTAAATAATTGGTACATAAATCTTTCTCCTTTTGTTCTTTATTTAACGTATTCTATTTTTATATCTATAAACGCCGAATATCGTTTTTGCCTTAGTTTTAATTCTCTTGTTTTGAAAAATTTAATATCAACCGCTTCCCATAAAAACACCCAAGCCATGATATCAATTACTTCCGACCAAATGGTTTTCCATTTGCGGATTCCGATTTTTTCATATATCTTGCCGTCTTTTTCTATGTTGTAAGAACGGAAAGGGAATTTGCTTTCAAAAATCCAACGACGCGGGAAAACCGACCTATAAGAAATATTGTTATAGTAATAACAATGAGATAAATTAGACAATCTACGTAAGGCTGCTTTAATGCAAAATAAGACCAAACGATAAACGGAATAAGTATTACTCTAAATAGACTTATTAGATTTGGAATTGTTAAAAGTTGACTTTTTGTTTCCACTTTATTTTCCATAACACTCCTTATCCAATACGTTTTTGGCGTTTTTCATTTGCCACCGCAAATGCGCTTTTTACGGTGTATTCTTTTACGCCTTTTATCGTTTCTCCGTCAATTTGAACGCTACGAGCTTGGTCAAATTTCACGGTAATGCTATGTCCTGACAAAATTTCGACGTGTTTCTTTTTCTTGACGTGTTCCCCTTTGAAAAGAGAAGGAAAAATGGAAAAAGTTTTTAGTTTTCCGCATCCGTGAAAAATCATAACTGAAATTTGTCCACAAACGTTTCTACGACTTTGCTTTGGCGCAGGCATCATTCCACCACCATAATATTTTCCATACATAGTAGGCGCAATCCACACTTTTATATATTCACTTTTTTTACCGTCAACGATAACGGTTGCTTTTGTCGGCTTGTAATGAAAAAGTAATCCTTTCACAGCAATAGCCGTATAGTTTATTTGCTCTTTCGGCTTTTCTTCTCGCATTTTATCGCCGATTTCACAACAATAACCGTCAATACCGAAACCTACACCGTTTATAAAGCGATATTCTTTATTATTTACGTACACAACAGGCAAATTTTTTATATATTCATTAAGCGGTATTAATTCATTATTAAAACCAAGGTCACGAGCAAAATCGTTTACGCTACCGCACGGCCAATAATATAGTGGCTGTTTAATTATAAAGTGGCAGGTTTCATTGATAAACCTATTTAACGTTCCATCGCCACCACAAATAACGACCTTTGTTTCTTGCGGAAGTTGATTGAAAAACTCTTTATAATTTTCTATGGCCGTTATATCTATAAGTTCAAACTTATAAAATTCTAAAACTATGTCCATAAATATAGCGTTATCTTTTCCATTTTCATTATCAGAATGGGGATTATATAGTGCTATGTACTTCATAAATCTAATCTCCTATAAGCAGAAAAAGCGGTCGTAAAAATCACCAAAAATTTTTTTCCTAAAAAGCTCCATGTATAATAATTTTTTGCCACAATAAATAGGATTGTAGAAAAATTATAAAATACAAAGTTTCAAGTTTTCGTCAAGAAATATTCAATTCTACTTGAATTTTCATTTTTTCGACAAAAAATAACGTGCTATCCGTTAAGATAACACGCTATTTATCATTATTCAGTTATAAAGGCAACCGCACTGTAAATTCACAGCCTTTGGTTTCCAAGTTGCGCACACTAACTTCGCCACCGTAAATGTCAACGATTTTCTTTACGAGCGCAAGCCCTAAACCGTTTCCTTCTTGCTTATGCGAAGTGTCCGATTGATAAAACTTATTGAAAATATATTTTTTTGCGTCTTCTTTAATACCTTCGCCTTCGTCGGATATAGAAAAGATACATTCATTGCCGTTTTGTTTTAACGTCATTGTGATTTTCCCGCCGTTAGGGCTGAACTTAATGGCATTGCCAAGTAAATTGCTCCATACGTGAGAAATTAAACTACTGTTGCCGTAAAAACGAACGATATCTAAATCAATATCAAAGTCAATGTTCTTTTCTTGCCATTTCGTTTCCGTCGCTAAAATCTCTTGTCTGATTTGCTCGTCAAGAGAAAATTCTTCTTTTCTTCGCTCTATTCCTTGATTATCAAGTTTAGAAAGCAAGAGAATGTTTTGCACAAGCTCGCTCATTCGATACGTGTTAAACAAGATTTTGTCCGTATATTCTTTTCGTTCATCTTCGGTTAAGTCTTCGGCTTGTAGCATAGTGGTGTAGCCTTCTATGGCGGCAAGTGGCGTTTTGAACTCGTGGGAAACGTTGGAAATGAAATCGGATTGTATTGTTTCCGTCGAACGTAATTCTTTAACCATTATATTAAAAGCGTGGTTAATATCTTTTATTTCATCCAAACGGCTCTCTTCTGTTACGGCAATATCGAGATTGCCTTCAGATACTTCGGTCATAGAATCACGAATTTTCTTTATAGGCGACAAAATCATTTTACCAACGAATAGCGATAATATTATCCCGATGACCAAACTCAAAATAATAACCATCACAAAAGCAGGAAGGCTAAACCATTGGGATAACCATTCTACTATTGGTGGAGATGCCCACGATGCAAGCGCTATTGAGCTTACTAAAACGAGATTTACAAATAAAATGAAATAAAAATGGAAACTCCGAAGTTTTCTCTTTTTCCATTTAGACGGTTTTATCATACTCATTTTTTTACCACCTTAAATCCGACGCCTCGCATCGTTACGATTTCAAAATCGGGGTTATCGCGGAATTTATTACGCAAAGAACCAATATGCACGTCCAAAGTGTGAACGTCGCTGTCCGTATTATATCCCCAAATATCGTCCATCAGTTGTTGACGGGTAAAGAGTTTCCCCGGATAAGAAACCATTTTATATAAAAGCATAAATTCTTTCTGTGGAAGTATAATTTGTTCTCCATCCGTAATAACCGTAAACGTTTCAAATTCAAGCGTAGTGTTTCCAATCGTTTGGCTTTTATCATTTGCCATTTGCGCCCTGCGAAGAAGTGCGTTGATACGCAGTAGCATTTCGTTTACGTTTACGGGCTTTACCATATAATCATCCGTACCCGAAAGGAAACCAAGGCGCATATCTTCGTATGTGTTTTTTGCCGTAATCATTAAAACGGGAGTATTATCGCCACTATCACGCAAAGAGCGAACAAGCTCATAGCCGTCGAGAACGGGCATCATTATATCGGAAACAATCAAATCGAAAAAGTCTTTGGATAAAACGTCAAGCGCTTCTTTACCGTTTGTAACCGTCGTTACGGAAAAACCGTTTCTTGTTAAAAAACGTTGGAACATTAAACGAAGCTCGTTGTCGTCTTCTGCTATCAAAATCTTAAACATCAGAAAATCTCCTTGTATTTGTTATTTATACTATAGCGCAAACTTATGTCTATGTCAATTTCATATAGATTGCGGTTAAAATATTCAACGTTTGTTTATATATATAACCGCAAAAAGCACTTCTATAAACAATATATATAATTAATGATAGAAATAAACGGATTTGTTCTAACCCAAGGGCTTAAAAAACAAAGTTTTGAAGCCCCTACGGAACCAAAGGTCAGG
>JAZSMT010000018.1:0-30844 GCA_045536025.1 Christensenellaceae bacterium | reverse complement strand
ATTAACCTGCTTGGTTATCGAGGTGATAAAAAATCGCAGTAACAAAGTATAACGTAGCAAATAACTACTTAAATTAAGGCGTTAGTTGCAAGTTAGACGAGGCACAAGATTTTTTATCGCAGAGATTAACCTGCTTGGTTATCGAGGTGATAAAAAATCGCAGTAACAAAGTATAACGTAGCAAATAACGGCTTAAAAAATTTTAGTCTATATCTACCTTGTTGAGCAACTGCTCCCCTTTATTCCTAAGTTCTTTGGGAACGACGATTTCGTCAAAGGTTAAATAGTATTTTCTGTGATGTACGGTATAATAATCAACAAACCTAACTGACATATAGGTAACTGAGAAAAAGGGAATAGTTACGATAAACGATACACCCAAAGTTGAAACGCACATAAGTATAGTTACACTAATGTGTATTAAACGCATTATAAAATAGGATATAAACCTTTCTAGCATAAGCTTAAAGGTTAAGGCTTTAAACGCGTCTTTAAACGCACGCATAACTCCACAATTTTCACATACCATTTTTGCAGGAACCATACCTACGAGCATTAACCTAAAAGCGTCGGCAAAAAGTATAAAGCATAAAACGAAAGTGAAGGTAAAGAAACCTATATATTCTATAAGAAGAATAAATAAAAGCGCTGATATCGTTGCGATTAAGGTGTTATATAATAACAGCGAAATTACACAGTAAAGCGCGTAGCGTATCGCAGGAGAAATATGCTCAACTAGGGTTGTGAAAAATTCAGCGTGGCGAACGCTTGACATATGTTCGTTAACGTTTACTGCCATAACGTAATCGCAAATACTTGTAAAAAATTTTGCTACTTGAATAATTAAAAGTATAATAACAACTTTCCAAATGATATCGGTAAGCTTGCTTTCGAGCATTTTAAGGGTTGCCGAGATATGAAAGTTTAAATTAGCGCTTAGTTCTTGGTTGGTTGAACTATTGCCTAAAATGAAGTTTTTAAGTTCGCTTACTGCAAACCCAAAAAAATCTTTAATTTCTTGACTGCGCAAAATATCCTGCACTACTATGTTTGCCATAAGCAAACATACAGCGTAGGCTATAACCGTAATAATCGTTCTACTAAAAAGCATTTTGTAGCAAAGCGGTTTATTCGCCATTGCAATTTTAATTCCGTTAGTAACTTTCATAAATAAGTTCCTCAAAATTAATATACTTTTAAATTATAACTTATAATTTCCATTTTGGCAAGTAAAAACGGCGTAAAAAATTACGCCGCTAAAACTCAGCCTCTTGAGTTTATATATCTGCGCACTAAGTCTAAAGAGTCGCCGAGAAGTAGCTGAATTTCCCCGTCCTCTTCAAACTCTTTCTTAGCAACGTCTACAGGAAGCGACAAATAGTAATTGAGCGCCTCGTCTACCATCTGCTTTTTAATGTTGCGCTTTTCGGTTTCCGATACCGCAGATGTACCATTTTCAGCAAGAGATGCCTGTTGTTTTTTAATTGAGTTGTTGTATTTTAAAACCTCTTCGATTTTATCGTTTTGTTTTTTAGTTAAATCTTCTATTTTATCGCTTATCTCAAGCGCTTTTTTGACGTTTAGTTTATTAACCGCCGTTAAATAGTCAGTTTCAAGCTGACTTATTTTATCCGAGTTGTATTTGAGCTCGGTTGCTAAATTTTGGTCGATTAACAAGGTGTCTTTAATCTTTTCTACGTCTAACTCTTTAATTTGCTCTTGAACGATTGACGAACGTGAAATTCCACGGCGAAGGGCGCTGTCTTCAACCTTTTTTTGAGCGTCGTCATAAAGAACTTCCAACTTTTCTTTTTGAGAAAGGGCGTTAGCGTTTAAAATATTGTTGCTTTTTTCAATATCGCTAAGCTTTTTTGCCGTTTCGTTTGCTAAAACGTCAATCTCGGCACCGTACTTTTCATCCATACCCTCTTTTGCTTTATTTTTTATTTCCTCTTCGGTTAGCGGAGTGTATTCCATCATTTCAAGCACCTCCGTTTCATCCACACCTTTCATTTGTTGGTCAAGAGCTTTTAATTTAGCTACTAAACTACTTTTATCGCTAGAATAGGCGCTAGCGGATGAATTGTCGGTTTTTACCTCACTGCTCGTTTCAACGATTTTAGACGCCGACTTAGATGTATTGTCTTGAGACGTTTCGCTGAGGTTTTTAATTTTTACGTCGTCACCGACGTTGTGTTTTTTAAAATACTGTAATATCTTTTCATGAATACTTATCATATTAACCCTCACTGATTTTAAGAGCCTCCCTGACTCTAATTAAATTTTTACCGTCGCACAGCCGAATTTTTTCATCACAGTAACCTGCCGTTATCGGCGTGCCGACAAGTTCTTCAATTTCTTGCGTGTAAAGTACGTTATCGTTATTGTAGGTTATTGTATAACCTAACTCTGTTTTAGTTAAATGGTGATTCTTTCCCTTTTCTAAAACGTAAGTTGAACTCTCGGTTACTAGTTTGTTCGAGTTGTACGCGTCGCTTATTATATACGCACCGGCAACGCCTGCATCAGCAGTTACCTTAACACCCTTTCGCTTTACGGCTGAAGAGATAAAGCTTTCACCCTTTATATAAACGCCTGAATAAACGTTTCCCGTTTGTACGTAAAACACTTTTATTCCGTTGCCGTAGGGGTATCCGCATATAGAGTTTACGCCCTTGCAACCAAGCCCGACTATTTTACCCTCAAAGGTTACAGGATTATACAAAAGCAAATGAACAGCGTGCGATAAATCAACGTATAAAACGTATAATTCGCCACCTATAAAACCTGCAATAGCCACGTCTTTAACGTCAGCCCAGTTAAACAGTTCGTATAATCCCTCGGTTGAATCATAGCCGTATAAAATCAATCTGTTTTCATTAACAATCGTAACGTAGCTTATATTAGAAGTATTCAATACTGAAAGTCTTCTATAGTCGGAAACGTACTCAACCTTTCCACTAACGGTAACAAATAGATTTTGAAGCCCAAAAGTTATTGGCGCGGATAAATTTATTTGAAATTTTAGCTCGCCACTCCCCACGCCGATTTCAGTTTTAAGCGATCCTCCACCACCTGCAAATTCGCCACTTTTAATTACCACACCACCTAATAGTATTTGATAATTAACGGCAAGATTAATATCGGTAGTAACGTCAATCGTTAAGGTAACGTTAGAATTATCTTTATTTACAAACGCAAACTTTTGCCCGAATATTACTCGGCGTTCTGGTGTTGATAAATCAAAATTCAAAGTGTCTGTAACTGAATTTTTTAACTCTTTTTGTAATTTTTCGAACTTCTTTTCAAGCTCTATTACCTTTACGTACGCTCTTTTGCCATAATCTGAAAACATTATGCTACCCCCTTTACGTACTCAACGTAGGCTGATAAATTACAAATTTCGGGAGAGGCGGTAGTTGATTTTATCGAAATCCTAAACAGTTCGCCTTGAAGTGCAGGATAAACCTCTTGAATTCCTCCACCCGATATTTTATAAACGAGTTTTTTGTTGTCGCACTCCACCGTTAAAGTTATTTCTTCTAAAGTATATAAGCTAAGCTTATATAAACGTTTTAGTTTACAATTTACACCTAAGTCGTAAAAGGGTGAAATCCACTCTTTGACGAGAACGTCGGAACCGTTAGCACCGCTTTCAGCGAGTTGATAAGGATATTTCTTACCACTCACTAAGCAAATTGCTTTATTGACGTCGCCTCCAAAAAACGCAAGGTCAACGAGCTTCAATTTTCTAGTAACGTAAGACGACTTTTTAACCGTATCGTAAACAAGTATTACGTTTTCTGCGCCACTTCCAAAATTCATTTTCATATTTAAATAGAATACGTTTCCAACATATATGCCTTTAGCAGACTGATTGTCAACGCCAATAAGCATATCGTCGTATTCGCTTAAAATTTTAGTAGTGTCGAGCCCGTTAAAGCGATAAATTCCAGAGGTCGTTAGCATTATGATAAAATCACCACAGTCGGTTACGCTATCGCCGTATATTCGCCCTTGTTTTCCAAAAAGGGTGTCGGCTGAAAAATCTTCTTGACTGCCGTAGGCGGTAACTCGCGATATTCCGTATTCTCTAAAAACGTAAACGTAATCTAAAAAACTTACTGCTTTTACTAAGCTTCCGTATTCTCCTTGAAAGTCGATAAAACCCGCTTCGTTTAGCGATACCACCCAGTTTGTGGGATCAAAATCGTCTGAAAACCAAAGGGACGTACCCTCGCCGTCAGTCGTTACGAAAATTCGCTCTTTATGAACGCAAAGCGACGTTATTTTAGGCGCACCGTCAATTTTAACTAAAGTTAAATTATCAAGGAAGTAAAGTTCGCCAGATTTACTTGCAAATAATATTACGTCACTATCCATATAATCGTAACTTATAGCAAGCGGTTTTTCATCAAAAGTTACGTCGCTAATTTTTGTAAACGCACCGCCTGAAACGCTAGCTAAGTACAACCGCTTATCCGAACAATAATAAATAATGCTTTCTACAGTTTTTTCAAGCGTTTGGTCGTATCTTTTGTAAAAATACACGCCAAGTACGCTATAATCTCCTATTGCCGAGGTTGAAAAAGAGTTAAAAACCTTAACGCCTATACCCCTTTTCAAAACACCGCTTGAATAATTAAAATTATACGAAAGCTCTGCCGTTGACAAATCGCTAAGTTTTTCGTCAACGGCTTTTTTCATACCGTTTGCAAATGATTTTACCGTTATTCTTTTTCTAACTACGGTTGGATATTTCGTGCTGTGATACATATTAAAACCACGACCTTTGACTTAATTTTCCCACTTTTTTAATACCGCTTGAATTTTTAAGTGCGGTAATAAATCTATCTAAGTATGCACTCGCCTCTTCAAATCTTCCTTTGTATATAAGGTATTCGCTTAAAACGCCGTAGGCAACGTCTACTTTAGAAAGGGGTGAAAACTCGTAGACGAAAGCAACACTAAAATCACTCACGGTCGGAACGTATACGTATTCGACGGTGATTGTAGAGTCAGTTTTAATTTCAGTAGGTAAAATTTCAACCGTTTGTGACGAATTAGAGGTAGTAATTTTTAGTATTTTATACGGGTTATGCGCAAACCTTCTATATTTGATAGAAGAGCTTTCGGGTGAAAGTGTCTGAACGTATACGAGCGGGCAATAATTAACCGCAGTTTCAATTGCTTGATTGTAAGCAATCAATAACAGTTCTTTATCGTTATTGTAAACTTCTTGATCTTTTTTACCACTTGATATATATTCGTATAAATCGAAATCGCCCAATATTTTAATTGCCGAGCAAACAACGTCTGAAACCGTCATATTACCTCCTTATTAAATTCTCCGCCCTATTGGGCGGAGAATAATTGTTTTTAAACTTCGTTAATACCAGTAATCATGGTTTGCGCCCAAGGACGCGAACATAACATTTCCGCATATTTAACAAGTGTTGCTCTGTAAACGGGTTTGTCGGGAATTTGTCTTAAGATTTTACCGTCCTCACCTTCAAGCCACTCCCAGTCGCAAAGCTGATGAATAGCAAAGTCTTCACTGTTGAGTAGATACATAGTTCCTGCTGGACAGAATCTATCCGATACGATAGGAATACCGTTATAAGATACCGTTTTAAATCCGCCTTGAAGATCAAGCATATCAATGTTTCGTCTATAGGTAGACATATGCTCGATAAATGCTCTCTTTACGCCCGACGAGCAAAGAATAAAGTCTACGCCACTGCCAAATTTATCCTCAACGTTGTCTATAGCCCTTTGAATAAGCATTTCACTTATATCTCCAGCGTCAGTTATAATTTGCGGTAAAAGGTCATTATTACTCGATTTATTTAAACCGTAAAGCTTGGTAACAGACGAATCGAAAATTGCATTAAGCCCCGTAAGTTCGTTACCGTATGCGTAAGGTAAAACAATTAATTCCTGATCATACACTATATTAGGTCTAACTTCAAATCTAATTGAGCTAGAGTCGTGGAAAACTGCTTCTATCTTAAACAATTTACCGTTTTCCCTGTAACCTACCCCTGGTTCATATATCATTACGGTCATGCCCGCTTCAAAGTTTTCAATGTTCGTAACCTTGTAATCAACGGAACCAACAATTTCAATTTTACCTAACGTTCCGTTACCGTCGCCAAAAAGCATACGGCTGAAATTATAATTAGCCGAACTCATTAAAGCCTCGATTTCTTCGTTAAGAATGTTGACGAAAGCGCCCGATTTGTTTTGAGATGCTCTTAAAGCCTTATCGCTTATTTCGATAGTGCCGTAAAGATTTTTAAGGCTAATGACAAATTCTTTATAATTTTGACCACTAGCCGAGGGGAGCGTTCCCGTTTCCGTACCAGCTGCTACAGCTTTGGTGTGTCCCATTCTGATAAGCTTTTTAATTTCTTTACCCCATACGTTATCGCTAGTCTTTTTTATCTTTGCGAAAAACGGGTTCACTCCGTAATCAAGATAGTTGGATACGACGTCGAGGTATGCTGTTTTTAGTGCTTTATCTGCACTTAACGTAGATACTGCCATAAATTAATTTATCTCCTTTGATTTTTCAAATATGATACTTGCTATCCGATTTGCCTCGGATAACGTTTTGGGTTTTGACGGCGGTGCAATTATGCTTTCACCGTTTCCCTTAAATCGCCCGACCGTTGGTTTTGAGCAATCAACGCCCACGAGATACTCGCGAATTATCCCGTCTTTTACGGCTTGGTTTTCACCCGCCTTTTCAAGAATATATCCCTCCGACAAATAGTAGTTTTTTTGGTTTTCTAACTCGCCCTTGAGATAATTGACGTACGCTCTTTCCAAAAAGCCTTCGGCTTCGTCGCCCGATTTTGCGGCTAACTCGTAAAGCGACGGTAAAAGTTCTTGCGCCTCTGGGTATTTTTCCCTAAAGGCTTTACCCCTTTGAAAAACCTCGTTATCGGAATTCTTTACCGATTGTTCCGAACTTTTTAGCCTTTCATTTTCCCTCTCCAGCTCCTTTAGCTTCTGACAGCGTCTGGTAAATTCAGACTCTAACGAACTGTAAGCACTAAGCAATTCCTCTTTAGTTGAAAACTTTCCAAACTCGTTTTTCCTATCGCCTAATATTTTTTCCGCCTCCGCGGGGTGCGAAGTTTCAGTTTTAGCATTTTCAGCCGTGGTTTGCTCAGTTTCTCCCGCTTTAATTTCCATTTTTATTCTCCTTTAATCTCGTTTGCAATATTATTAAGTTGGTTTTTTAGCATTAGTTTTTTATGCATAGCTACGTGATTTTTAATTCTCAATTTATACTCGCTTTCACCAAGCTTTTCGTTGTATAACGACAAAAGCTTTCTCAAATGCTCTTCAACGTGAACGTGGTGATCGTCAAGCTCGTCTACGGGTAAGTCGCCGTTTATAAGCTCTATATTTTCCTTTTCCGCCTTTTGCGCGTGAAGAGTTATAAGGTCTTGAGCGTTAGATAGCGAGCCGTAACCTAAAATTTCTAAAACTTTTATCTTCGTTCTTGAAGAAATTCTACCGTTTTCGTCAGTTAAAAGACCGCTTGAAAGCATTTCCAAAACTGCAGTTTTCTTTTGCGCAGGCGTTTGCGTGAGTTCGTTTTCGGTGTCGAACACTATATCGTCTGAGGATAAATCGCTTGAATTAAAGTAAAATAGTTTTACCGATTTTCCTTCGCCGATACACCTCATTATGCGGGTGTTTTTAGCAAATTGACGATACAGTCTTATAATGTGCTTGCCAATCTCTTTAACGGCAGAGCGAATTGACTCTGCGGTTACTGATAATCTAGTTTCGTCCTGTTCAATTAAAAGTTCAATTGCCGTACCCGACATGGTAGAGGTAGACACGCCTGAACTTTTAGAAACTTCGCTAGTTCCTGATATGGTTACAAACTCGTTTTTAAGTCTTTCTTCCTCGTAAGTAAAATCAAGGGGAACAGAACCCGAATTCATAATTTGAGGGGGACGACTACCCTGCCTATATACGATAACTTTACCGGGAGATAAGCCTTCGTCGACCAAATCGTCGGTGTCGACTGAGCCGTCTTCAACGTTGATAACGCCCATGCTAACTCTATTTATAAACTCGTATTTGCGGTTTTTAACTGCGTTGTACGCCCTTTGAAGGGGAATAAGCCTTTCAACTAAGCTTACACCGAAAAACGCACCTACCTGAACTGTACTTACCTGCTTAACGAAGGGATATCCCCTCTCGCCGTCTACGCCGTTTTGATAGGGCAAATCTCCACTTTCTAAAAGCTCACCGCCGGCTACTGCAAAATACCTGCCGTTAGGATACGCTTGGGTGGGTTTTTCGTATTTTTCAATAAGTATTATTTGATTTTTTGCCGTGTCGGAAACAGTTTTAACTTTATAACCGCCGTTAGATGATAAACCGCTTTTTTCAAGAGTGAAAACGTCTAGTTCTTCCCCCTCGAAATTAGTGCCGTAAGTAGAGTTAATTTCTTCAACGCTTACAGCCCTTGCGTGAATAATACTCTTTTGCAAGTTTATATCAGAGGTGAATAAACTTTCGGGGTAAATCTCAAACGGAGATACCACCTTGACGTAAACGTCACCCTCGTAAATAGAAACGCCGTCTTTTTCGCCAAGCTTTTTACCCGTTAGCGCGTCCCAGCCCATTTTGTAAAAACAGCTACCGCAAACCTCTGACCAAGCAGTTGCATCAGATATAAGCTTGTCAAGCCCAATTCTTAAGGTCGTAGACCTTAAAATGTCTGACGATACTACCGCAGTTTTTAAATCGTTTTCCTCAGAGCTTACAGCTCTTACACTCATCATAGGCCTAACGCGTGAAAGTTTAGCAAGCCTCGTATCCACAATAGGCGCAATGTGATTAAACACGCTTCGGCTTTGCCAGCCGTAATATTTTTCCTCTTCAAACACTTCACCCGACGGAGATATCTCGCAGTATTGATTGCCCGAAACGTAGTTTACGTTTAATCTCCATTGTTGCTCAAGCGTTCGCCTAGCGTCGCGCCTTGAAATATAATCGCTTGTTATTTGCGACGCAATTTCACGTTCTAATTGCTTTTTATCGTCTTTATTAATTTTTTTCAACGCCTTTCTCCTTTTTAATAGTTTTTGCTAATTCCGCGCTCAGTTTTTTAGCGCAATCGGGGCAAAGTTTTAGGCTATAATATTCCCTTTGCCCCTCCTTTTTCTTAACGAAATACTTTGCCTTGTTTTTACATCCGCCCATATCGCACACGATAGGCTTATCGGCCACTTTAATTATCATACTTTTCCTCCATAAGCATTTTTATTAACCGACGCTTTTCGCTTTCAAGCTCTTCGTCGCTTAAGTCCTCTATTTTGTTTTGGCTGTCACTAAGCTCTATAAGTAGCTTTAGCGCCGATACGTCGGGTGGAACGTTTTTTTGAACTACTTTACGCTTTAACATTCTAATGCCACCACTACCGTCGTCTGAATACTCTTCGGTAACTTCGGTAGAATCGTATCCAAGCGCGCGTTTTTCAAGCGCGCTCTTTACGCTTTCTAAACTCTTATCATCCATAACCACCCCTCCCTCTTTTGCCTTTTAACCGCCTTATAAGTTGTTCTTTTTTCATTAGAACTTCACTTTTAGGCTCGTGTGGACGTTCAGTTTTTGGCTTTGTCATTATATAGTAGCGAAGCTCGTCTAGCGAGTGGTCGTCCTTTTTTACAGGTACGTCTTCCTTCCCCCAGCGATAAGCTTTAATCTCTCTAATCAAATTTACACAGTTTTTAAAGATGAATAGCTTGTTGTTTTTAAAATACGACTTTACCCTATTAATACCCGTGAACAAATCTTTGTTAACGTTACTGTTAACGTTAATTCCATTATCGTAAAAAAGTTCAGATACGCTTTTTACACCCGCTAGCGTCTTTTGATTTGCAGCAGAGTCGATAAGCGCGTTTAATCTACCTTGGTTATCCCTTCTCCACCCCAACTTTTCAGCCAAATTTTTAATCCTATCTGCATGCTCTTCAACGGATAAACCCTTTTCGTAATGTTCACCACACACGAACACCCGTCCATCGTAGTCAACTGCGTAAAAGTGGCAAGACAGCGGATTTTTAAGCCCCGGGTCAATAGATAGCGTATCTTGCCAATCAAACGGAATATCAAACGGCTCTATAACGTGAACGTTTTCGTCAAACTCAGGATAAACGGGGCCTGTATCGGTATAAAAAAGCCCGTATCTTCTCGACTGCAATTCACTATCGCTCATCGATTCGGTTAAAAGTTTTATTTCGCTTTTACTAAGGTAGGGATTGTCCGCCCACTCAATAAACTCGTACCAAACGTTTTTGGAATTAAATTTATTTAAAAAAATCTCTTCGTAGATAAAAGTTAGACCTTTAAGAGGCGTCATCGTACCAAATATATCCCCTTTTTTATCAAGAACACGCATACGGCACTCGTCGTAGATATCTTTTGGCGGTTCTTCGTCAAACCACACGAAGTCAAGCGACGCGCCTTGAAATTTTTCTCTACCTTGGTCGCAACTTTTAAAACCTATCGTCGAAATTCCCCCAAGCGCGTTTTTAATTCTTATTTGGTCGATAACCCCTGATTTTAAATTGTCTTTTTTGCCCGATAGCATGGTAACGTCTACAATCCAATCGGGGTTTATATATTTAAGTATTTTTTCTTGAGCAACGTCCCTTTGCACTTGCTGTGAAAGCGATACCACCCAACCGAAAACTCCGTCTTTGTTTTTACGATAAGGGTGAATTCCCCTTGCCATATACAAGCACTCCACCGCCCCACACTCGGTTTTCCCACTACGATTACCGCCGAACACCCACCTATTCCTTTTTTTGCATTTATGAAAGGCAATTTGCTTTTTGTGTTTTAGCTTTCCCTTGTTGTATCTTTCAAGCACGTTTTTTTTGTATCTTATCCGTTGCTCCTCTTCTATTTTTTTAATTTTAATAATTACGTCCTTTTCCATTTGACTAAATCCAACTAAAAACCGCCATTTTCGACATATCTATCTAACTTTTGTAATGTATAATGTTTTAACTATGAAATCATTAATTAAATTCACCCTATTAGCGGTGCTACTATCAACTATATTTTTAAATACTAAAAGCGATAAGGTTTTAGCCCAAACCTCTCAGTATATGAGGGTTTTAACCGACGGTGCAATAATATACTCTGACGGCGATTTAACAGAGCCTATGTTTGAAATCCCAAAGACCTATTACGTTAAAGTTGAAAGCAAAATCAGCTCCACCGTCAAAGTATCTTACGGCGACGGCAGTAAAGACTGCCCCGTCATTATAGGTTATATGAGTGAAACAGACCTTTCGCCCGCAACGGTAGAACCTACCGCACCTTTTTCAATAATAAAGGTGTCTACCGACACCTCAGACATTTTATTTAACGACGTTGAGCTTAAAACCCCCTATTTCAACCTACCTAAAAACGAAGTTATGTATTACTATGGCGAGATAGAGTCGGGCGATAAAGTTTTATGCTACGTTTACTACTCTAAAAAGCTAGGCTACGTTGACAAAACCTGCCTAAACCCCTTTTCGGTAACACCTAATCCCGATCCTATTGAAAGTGAAGAAGAACCACCCACCAACGAAGAACCTACAACTGACAAACAACCTACCGTTTCAACCTTTCCGCTTGGCGAAAATTTGCAACTTATAATTATTGTAGGAATATCAGTCGTTTCAATCTCGGTAGTATATTTTTTATTCAAACCTCAAAAAAACCGTACGGGTGAAGAACAAAACGAATTTTCAACCGATTAATATCTCACGTGCTTTTTACCTTCTTCAAGTAGCGTCTTTTTATAAACGCCTGAAATAAAGGCAATTTTAAGATATTTTTTTTGAAACCAATCTTCGTCATAACCATTAGACACTAACTTATTAGTAAACCTTTCAAGTGCTTTTATCTGCTTTCTGAAATAATTGCGAGAGGTGTGGTCAAAGTTTTCATCCTCTGGCACAATTCCCATATATTTATAAAGAATAAGCGTTCTATCTTCAGGCTTTATCATGCTTAAAATATCGTCCGCGATAAATTTTAACTCGATAAGGTCTTTTCTTATTTCCCCAAGACTTAAAAGTTGTTCGGCAAAAGAGGCGGTATCACACCTTAAATAAAATGAATTTTTTGCACGCCTTTGAATAACGTTTTCAATTTGAGTAATAATACCCGAAATTTGATTGTAAGCTGATAATATTGTTTTTGCGTATTTTACCATAATATTCCTCCATTTTGTTCGAAATTAAATTTAACAAAATTGCCGTAAACGACCTAATCTATTCAAATTATAAGCAAACACATCCCTTTTTTCAACTGAATATGACAATTTTGAACAAATTAATTTATTTTTATTCAAAATATGTCGCAACCCTGTCATAACCACTTGACTTTCAATATTTTTGATTATAAAATTAGATATTTTACGAACATTTGTTCGCTTTTATGATAATGCTTTAATGTTGACAGATTAAGACGCAAACGAAAAATTTATAGTAGTTTTAAAAAATTATTCTAAGTTTTATTGAAATAATAATGAAATAATGTTATACTTACTTAAGTAATATTTATATACAAGGGCGTTATGAGAAAGTTTGCACTTTTAATTTTATCGGTTATATCGGTTTTATGTTTTGCGGTTTTTATCCCGCGCTTTTCGGCTACCGCTCAAACCGACACCGTTAAATCGGCTGACGTTACCACATTTTTACCCTCTTCCGCCATACAGCTTTACGAGCTTAAATCGCCGATATCGGTAAGTTATTCAAGTAGCGGTTATATGGTAATATCTGAGCATATCGGTAAAGCTGACGGCACTTCGGAATTTGATAGAATTTCCGTTTACAACCCAACTAAAGAAAAGTTTGAGGCTATAAGTTCTCACTCCACGATTTACAACGTAACCCACGCTGAAGAATACGGCGGTTACGTTTTATATCTCAGCAATTCGCGCCTCTACTACGTTGTGGCTGACGATTTGTCGAGCGAACCTACTGAAACTAGCGTAACCAGCTCTAACTTTTTCTCGATAACGGGAAATTACTTAATTACTAACACCAACAACTCAATCGTCGTTTATACGGTATCAACCGAAAACGGCTTAAACTTTACTAAAAAATCTACTCACAACTTTACCACTAAAAACGCTTTTATTTCGGAAGAGAACGACGTTTACTATTTATTCGGCGGTAAGCTTTACTGCTTTGAGGTTGCAACTTCCACCTCCTACGTGGTGGCTGACGTTTCGGTTGACGTAAACTATATGGCAGAGTGCGGTAGTTACGTTTACCTATCTTCAAGTAGCGGTATTTTTAAGGTGGAAAAGGGAAGCAATAAAACGCTTGAGCTCGTAGTTGCAACCGACAGCGTATCCTCGCTTGGACATATATCAAACCCGCAAGGGTTAACGGTGATGGACGGGCATCTTTTAATTGCCGACCCCACTCTTAAATGTATTCAGGCAATTAACCCTGCAAGCGGTGAGTTTACCGACTTTGCAATCACAACAGAATCAACCGCTGATTACCGCTTAACCAACAACGCATATTCAATATCCTTAAGCGAAAATTACGCCTACGTTTTAGATGACGGCGAGGCAAAAGCAGACGGAACGGTTTACAAGCGAATAGTTAAAGTTTCGCTTGATAAAAACGCTGAAAATCGCTATCAATCGTTTAGGTTAGAACCTTTGTATAATGAAAACGCCGAACTTCACGTTAAATATATTACTTGTTCGGATACGCATATAGCGATATATGCAGATAAAACACTTGCCTTGTACGACGTATCTAACGGAGCGCTTTCAAAAATTTACTCGATAGAAAGCGAATCGGTAACCTCACTATTTTATCTTGACGGCGAGTTTTACTATACTGATTACGCCCTTCATAATTTTGAACACAACGCAGTTAACGTTCACAAGCTCACCCTTCCATCGGAAGACAACGAGCTTTCAGAAATTAAGAACTCAAAATTAAACGGCAACACCCCAATAAAAGGCATTGCCGAGAAAGTTTGCGTTGATATATTTGGAAACGTTTATATGGTAGTTGACGAGCAAGACGGAACGAATAAACAGCTCGTTAAACTCAAAAACGGCGTTTTAAATAATCTTGCAACTATTGATTACTCTGTTAAATCTATTAAAGTCGATTTTGCAGGCAACGTTTATATCTTAAGCGACGGTAACGTTGTTTACAAATACGATTATAAAGACTACTCTAACTATACGTCGTATAAATTTTCAACCGACCTACCTGTAAAAGATATTGAGCTTAACTACCATAGCGATAGGTGCTACGCCCTTTCAAACGCCTGCATACTAATTACCAAAGATAACGACCTTGAAATTGAAAACCTTTCTGAAATCAGCGCGAAAGAGGTATCGCCTTTAGATATAATTGAACCTAAGTTTGTAACGGTTAATCAAACGGCAAAGCTTTTTAAAGTATCAATTAACGATTATGACGAAAGCGGTAATTTCAGCTCAATTACCCCCATTTCTAACCCCAACCCTAGCAAGGTTTATTTGGTGGTAGCCGAGATTGAAAACTACTATTTAGTGTCGCATTCTGACAAGCTCGTTGCGCTAGTTAGAAAAACGTCTACCGAATACGCGCCCAATACCGTTTACGACTCGGCAGTAATTCCCTCAAACTATTATACCGATTTTGAAATTTCAATAACCGACCTTAACTCTGCTAACGCGTTTATAACTAACGACACCACCGCTTTTGCAAAACCGCTTTTTGATTACAATTATAAAACTCAAACGCTATCAAAAGGGCAATCTGTAAAAGCCGTATCTAAAATTACTTTTAACGGCGTTTCAATGACGCTTGTTAGCGATTTAGACGGCAACTATATAGGATACGTTATAAGCGGTTATTTAAGCGATACGTTACCCCAAGAAATTACTAGTGCAACGTCGAAGATAAACGTAGTATCAAGCAACGGCAGTCGCCACTTTAACAATACGCTAATGATACTAGTTATTGCACTTACCGTAACGCTCGTTGCGCTGTTTATAGAAAAAAAGTTACTATTTGATAAAGAGGACCACAACTTAAACAAATAAAAAACACCGCACATAAGTTGCTCTTCTAGTAGGGATTTTTTAGACAAAATAAAAGACTAACGAAAATTTCGTTAGTCTTTTCCTTTTCGTATTGAAAACATACAACTTTCATTTGAAAGTATTTCCCACAAAGATTACGTGTTCGAAAAATTGGAATTTGTTTAATTGCTTTGGACAATCCCTATGGGAAGAGCGGTAATTTGCTCCTTTTTATCATTTACCGTACAGCGAATCCATACTGTCGCTGTATTTTTTCATTTTTTCGTAATTTTTAATTTCAAGCTCGTCGTCAAATCTTTCAAGCATTTTCTTTGCCGATTTTGAAAGCTTTGAGGGAACTTCCACTATAACGGTAACGTACATATCGCCAACTCCGTTACGCGTTTTTATGCCCTTACCTCTAACGATGATGGTCTTTCCGCTTTGAGTGCCTTCGGGGATAGTTAATTCCTGCACGTCGTCAAGCGTGGGAATTTTAACCTTACCGCCCAAGCACGCCGTCATAAACGATACGGGAAGTTCAACGTAAAGGTCGAAATTCTTTCTTTTAAACAGCTTGTGCGGTAAAAGCTTAAATACTACTATCAAGTCGCCCGCATCTCCACCCATCGTGGAGGCGTTGCCGTAACCGCGCTTAATCATATACGAATTGTTGTCAGCCCCTGCAGGAATATCAAGCGTAACGACGGTTTGCGCCCTATTGTAGCCTTTACCGTTACAGTCAGCACATTTTTCGGTAATCTTTTTACCCGTTCCATTACAGTCCTTACACGGTTTTACGCTAATTGAACGGAAAAATCCACCGCCCGAAACGTACTGCACTTGACCGCTACCGTTACAGGTTGAGCAAGTCGTGTATGAAGTTCCGTTCATAGCACCCGTGCCTCTACACTTAGCACAAGGCTCGTTTCTATTGTATTTAATCTCGCGTTTACAGCCCTTAGCAGCGTCTAAAAAGGAAAGCTCAACCTCTAAGGTTATATCTTGACCTTTGCGGTTTTGCTCTGCCCTCTGGCTTGATGCACCACCCGTAAACGAGCTGAAAATATCGCCGAATATATCGCCGAAACCGCCAAATCCACCGTCGCCACCGAAATTGAAACCGCCCATACCGGGGTTTTCAAGCTCAAAGTCGTATTTCTTTCTCTTTTCGGGGTC
The DNA here is from genome assembly GCA_045536025.1 of Christensenellaceae bacterium. GTDB lineage: Bacteria > Bacillota > Clostridia > Christensenellales > Borkfalkiaceae > HGM11412. The sequence continues at coordinate 14,579 of JAZSMT010000018.1, read as the reverse complement.
TGATAAAACCTCGTTAGCCTCGTTAATCTCCTTAAACTTAGCAGCCGCTTTTTCATCCCCAGGATGAAGGTCTGGGTGGTATTGACGGGCAAGCTTTCTGTATTGAGTTTTAATTTCGTCTTGAGTAGCGTCCTTTTTAACGCCTAAAACGTCATAATAGTTTGCCATAGTTATCCTTTTAAGTCTTGTATAATTAGTCTAAAAGTGAAGGGCAGTTTTGCTCTTCACTTTTCATTTTAGTTTTGGTGGAATTCAGTGTCGCCGTCCGTTTGATTATTATCCTCGGGCTGAGCGCCACCAGCTTGCTGATAAAGCTTAGCAAATATAGCTTGTGCCTCGTTAGAAAGCTTTTCAGTAGCCGACTTAATTCTATCATTATCGTTAGATTCAAGCTCGGTTTTAGCCTCTTTAATAAGCTCTTCAAGCTTAGCCTTGTCTTCCTCGGGGAGTTTATCGCCGTTTTCTTTAAGCGCTTTTTCCATTTGGAAAATCATACCGTCAAGCGCGTTTCTATTATCAACGGCTTCTTTTCTCTTCTTATCCTCTTCCTCGTATTGTTCAGCTTCTTTAACAGCTTTGTTAATTTCGTCTTCCGAAAGGTTGGTAGACGAGGTAATAGTAATGTCAGCCGACTTTTGAGTGCCAAGGTCTTTTGCAGTTACGTGAACGATACCGTTAGCGTCGATATCAAAGGTAACTTCGATTTGAGGAATTCCACGAGGTGCAGGTGCAATGCCCGTGAGGTTGAATTGACCTAAGGTCTTATTGTCTTTAGCGAACTTTCTTTCGCCTTGAAGTACGTGAATAGTAACTTCGGGTTGATTGTCAACCGCGGTTGAGAATACTTGCGACTTTTTAGCAGGGATTGTAGTATTTCTTTCAATAAGCGGAGTGCATACGCCACCTAAAGTTTCAATACCTAAAGTAAGCGGAGTTACGTCAAGTAGTAATACGTCCTTAACCTCGCCGGTTAATACGCCACCTTGAATAGCAGCGCCGATTGCAACGCACTCGTCGGGGTTGATGCCCTTGAACGGCTCTTTACCGGTAACTTGTTTAACTCTTTCAACAACTGCGGGAATACGAGTTGAACCACCAACCATTATTACCTTTTCAAGGTCGTTAAAGCTTAATCCCGCGTCCTTAAGTGATTTATTTAAAGGCTCGATAGTCTTTTCAACTAAATCAGACGTAAGCGCGTCAAACTTTTGGCGAGTAATAGTTTCGTCAAGGTGCTTAGGACCGTTAGCATCAGCCGTAATGAAGGGAAGGTTTACGTTGGTTGACGACATTGACGAAAGCTCAATTTTAGCCTTTTCAGCAGCTTCTTTCAAGCGTTGCATTGCCATTTTGTCTTTAGAAAGGTCTATACCCTCTTTCTTTTTAAACTCTTCAACAAGATAGTCCATAACCTTTTTATCAAAGTCGTCACCACCGAGCATATTGTTACCGCTGGTAGCTAAAACTTCGAACACGCCGTCGCCAATATCTAGGATAGATACGTCGAACGTACCGCCACCAAGGTCGTAAATCATAACTTTATGTGACGAATTGTCCTTATCAAGACCGTAAGCAAGCGCTGCTGCGGTAGGCTCGTTAATAACTCTTAAAACGTTAAGACCTGCGATTTTACCAGCATCTTTAGTTGCTTGACGTTGCGCGTCGTTAAAGTATGCAGGGCAAGTGATAACCGCGTCCTTCACGCTCTCGCCAAGATATGCTTCAGCGTCCTTTTTAAGCTTAGAAAGTATCATTGCTGAAATTTCTTGAGGGGAATACTTTTTACCGTCGATATCAACTTTGTAATCAGAACCCATATGTCTTTTAATGGAGATAACGGTTCTATCGCTGTTAGCAACCGCTTGACGTTTAGCAACCTGACCTACAAGTCTTTCCCCGTCCTTTTGAAAACCTACTACCGAGGGGGTAGTTCTACTACCTTCGGCGTTTGCAATAACTATCGGCTCACCGCCTTCCATAACGGCTACGCACGAGTTTGTCGTACCTAAATCTATACCTATAATTTTACTCATCTTAATTCTCCTTATATATTATATATTTTGAAATCTTATCCAATTACCACAACTTGTGCGTAACGGATAACCTTATCGCCTTGCTTATAACCTTTTAAAAATACCTGCTTAACAGTCCCCTCGACTTCACCCTCTTGTTTGGGCGCTTGCATTACCGCCTCTTGAGTGTTAGGGTCAAACACTTCGCCTACGGGATTAATTTCGGTAATACCCTCGCTTTCAAGCGTTTCTTTAAACTGGCGCGCTATCATTTTAAGACCTTCTTTAGTTTTATCGTCTAAATCCATTAAAAGTGCCCTGTCTAAAGTATCACCAACTACGAGTATTTTTTTAACTATATCGAACTTGCCTTCTTTATACGCATTTATGCGCGTATCTTGATTTCTCTTTTTAAAATTTTCAAAATCAGCGGCGGTTCTTAGCCAACTATCTTTAGTTTTATCAACCTCCGCCTTAAGCGCTTCAATCTCTTGCTTTAACGCCTCGTTTTCGGCGGTAAGCGCCTTAACGGTGGGTTTTTTAGTTGTTTCTACTTTCTCTTCCATAATAAAATTCTCACTTATCTGATAATATACTTTCTAAAATTCTACCAACGTTTTCTAAAACGGCTACTACCTTTTGATAATCCATACGCGAAGGCCCTAACACACCGTACGTTCCAATTTTTTTGCCGTTTGCCGTGTACGTTGCCGTAACGAGTGAACTTTCTTTAGGTAACTTTTCATACCCGTCAGAACCTATTTTAACGTTGATTTTAAGTTCCTTATTGTCTTCGGTTAAAACATCTAACAGCTTATCTTTACTCGTTACCACCGACAAGAAATCTTTAATTTTATCAACGTCTAAATAATCGGCGTGGCGAAGAATTTTATCTTGCCCTTCCATAATAACCGTATCTTCACGCGTGCTAAAATAAGTTTTAAGCGCGTCTACTACGTTTACGAATATCGTTTTATATCCCGTAAAGCTTTCGTTAAAATCAATCTCCATATCGCAAATTTCGCTAAAGGTTTTACCTTCGAAAAGCTTTGATATAAAGGCGTTTGCCTCGTCAAGTTGCTCTATCGTCATATCGGCGGGGATATTAATATAATTATCTTTAAGTAGCTTAAGCTCCGTTACGATAATAACGAGTGCTTTATCTTCTTTAAACCTAAAAAACTTAATTTGCTTAAGCTTATCTTCAACCGCCGAGGGCGACACCGCAACCGACGTGTAATCAGTAAGCTCGCTTATAACCTTAACGGCGTTTTTGAAAACGTTTTCAATATTGTCCGCCTTTTGAAGAAATATCTCTTTAATATAATCAAGCTCTTTAGTTGACAAATACTCTTTCGTCATAAGCTCGGAAACGTAAAGTTTATACGCCTCCGCCGACGGAACTCTACCCGACGACGTGTGAAGCTGAGTTAAATACCCAAGCTCTTCAAGCGCAGAAAGCTCCGAGCGAATAGTTGCCGAACTAACGTTTTGCATATATTTTTCAGATATCTGCTTACTAGATACGGGCACGGCGGTATCAATATAATCGTCAACCACTATTTGAAGTATCTTTTTCTTTCTGTCTGAAAGTTCCATTTGGCAAACTCCCCGTTAAAGTGTTAGCACTCTAACCGTTCAAGTGCTAATTGCAAGTTTATTTTACACCTGAAATAAGAGTATGTCAACCCTTTTTGACAAGTTTTTTTATTTATTTTAAGGAATATTTTTTGCTATGTTTGGCAACCATATAATCGGAGGTGTTTATATATGGATAATTTATGCTGTAACGTAAAATGTAACGTATGTGAGTGCAAGCACAACTCTCAATGCAACACTTGTAACTTATCTACTATTGAGATAAGTCACGAACAAACGGGCGCTACCTCTATGGAAGCTCCCCACTACTGCAAATCCTTTTGCAAAAGATAATTAAAAGCAAGGCTACGCCTTGCTTTTTTAATGAGATACTAATATTTTTTCAACCTCAAACCCGTCATTATCAAGCTCAAGCACGCTAACAATTAAACAAATTAAATCCTTGGCGTTTTCGCCCGTAACCTCTCTTACCACTACCAAATCAAACTCTCCGTCAATAAAACATGGATACACCCTTTTAACCGACGAAACGCTTGCAAGCGCTTGTTTATAAAGCTTGCCGTCGTTTGTATATAATTTTGACAACGATGCTTTATCTTTATGGGAAATATCTACGACCACGGTTTTCTTACCTAAGTTTAATAAAACCTTATAATAATTATTAAACTTAGCGCTACAGTTTAAAGTATCCACTTCAAAGTCGTAAATAGTTTTTACAGCCTCGCTCAAAAAATCATAGATATAATAGTAACCGTTTGCATTTTTACTATCTATTGCAGAGTAAAAAATTTCGGATATTCCGTCCCCGTCAAAGTCAACGGGTAAAACACTCGGCTCAAAACCGTAATTAAAGGTTGGAATTAAAGTGTGTAATAGCTTACCTGATTTTTCTTCAAATACCGTTATTTTAATATCCTCGTAAAATAAGCCGTCACCCTTTTTAACGCCAGAGAGTATTACACTTTCATTTTCAACACCACCACTTACGTTTGCCGATAACTGATATATTATTTGCCGTTGTTTTTCTTCGGCGTTTACTACTTTATACCCCACCGCAATTAGTGATAGTAACGTAACGCATAACACTATTAAAATCTTTTTCATAAACTTATTGTTTGTAAAAGTTAAATTTTTACTCAACCAAATTAAAATTATTGAATATTTAAAAATGACGGTCAGTATAATAATAAAAATAACTTAAAATTACTTGACATTACTTAAAAAACAAATTATAATAATCTCGTTGTCTAAAAGGCGCCATAGCCAAGCGGTAAGGCACGGGTCTGCAAAACCCTTATCCCCCGGTTCAAATCCGGGTGGCGCCTCCAAAATAAGAACGAAGTTGCAACTTCGTTCTTTTTTGTTATAGAAAACCACGGGATAGTCCCGTGGTTTTCTATAACAAAAAAATAGGCTTTGCCTATCGCTTTGTTTGGAGCTGTGAGCAGGGATTCCCCTGCTAGGGGAAATGTCTAAAAGACAAAAGGGTTGCGCCCTGCTAAGGGCTGAACTGACGACCTGCTGTAGCCGAGCGTAGCGAACGCGTTGGCGTTTACGCCAAATTACGAATCAGCTGTTTTGCGACAGCAAAAGTATTCGTAATCATTAAAAAACGATAGGTCTTTACCTATCGCTTTGTTTGGAGCTGGTGATCAGACTTGAACTGACGACCTGCTGATTACGAATCAGCTGCTCTACCGACTGAGCCACACCAGCATATTACTTGAAAAACAACATAGATAGTATATCAACAATTGTTAAATTTTTCAAGCAATTTAATATACTTTATAGAAATATTTATTTTATACACAAACTAATTAACGGCTGGTGTATCCCCAGCCGTTATATTATTATATTAATATTATTGAAAATTCAGATTTTTTGCCACATAATTGGTTATTGATTTACTACTAATAAAATAATTTTTTATTTTTATAAACAACCAACATTCGTGCTATAAGCATTATTAGTTCTGTTGACCATCTTAAAATTGCAAGCGAAATAAGATTAAACTGACCGATAAATATAAGTAAAAACATACCAAGCACTTGCGCAATTGCCGCAATAATCAAAGAAATGGTATTTTGTTTTTGCTTACCAATAGCGCCAAGCGTAGGCCAACCGTAAATTTGTGCCGGAAAACTAAAAAACAAAATAGGAATCATCCATCTAAATAAGACGTGTGCTTCAATGTATTTTTCGCCACCTATCAATAATAGCGCATACTTTGCAATTATAAAACAGAATACGCAACCTAACGCGACTATAGGCATAAAAATCGCTAATATTTTATGAATAAAGCGCAGACTTCTTTCTTTTATCATGTGAGGGTAAATACCATTACATATAGGTGCATATAGACCTTGAATTGCTCCTATAATACTGAAACACAAACTCCAATGTGCAACTTCAGTTAAATCGGTAAAATATATACCTATAATCAAGGTATTAAGCGCTGTAAAAGCCGTAGTTGACACATTTGACAAGAAATATATAAACGAATCTTTAATCATTATAAGACAATCACTAAGATTAGTCATTTTTACTTTAATATTTAATTTTGCAATTATTAAGAAGGAGATTAATGCCGAAACTATATTACCTATTATATCTAAAATAGGCACCCACAAAATAGTAGAATCACCTTTAACAAAAATAAAAGTTAAAATGGTCGTTACAGATTTTGAAATTAAAAATATAGTGGTTATATGCTCCATTTTTTCTATTCCGCGGAATAGAAAATCTGCTAAAAACAAAGTCGTTGCAACAGCAATAAAACTCAATATAACGAATAGAACGTTAATTCTTAAAATCGGGACTGTAAGAATCATTACTATTAGCACGACGAAAGCAACTATTGTAAGCAAGAATTTAGCAAAAAAGGTATTTCCTGCAATCTCACCTATCTTTTTTAGGTCCCCATCTGCGTCTACAATATCTTTAACAGAAGATAATATAAACCCAAAATCAATTATTAATGTCATGTAAATCATACAATTTTTGACGTATGAAACAAGCCCGTAACCTTGTTCGGACAATACTCTTGTTAAATACGGCATAGTTAATAACGGCAGAACAAGTTTAACCACTGCTATTAAATATAGCATAATCGTATTTTTAGTTACACGAGACGTTTTTTGCATCTTTTTTTTCCTCTACTTTACGATTAAATGCAACTCCAAATAAAATTACCGTAAATATAAGTATGGGAACGTAGAAAACTACGACCTCAAACAAGCCCATTACTATGACACTTGAAGTAAATGCAAGTACACATTTATATTGAATATCATCTTTAATCTCACATCTTTTTATCGTAATTAAAGTAATCAATAAATATAAGATTAAAACTGCTGGAGAAAAGCAAAATGCTAAGTGCCAAGCCAAATTATGAGTATTAATTTTACCATAACCTATTACGTTAAAATCAGAACCAACGCCAGTTAAATAATTGAACGGACTGCTCGTAAACTCTCTAATCATACTATCCCAAACAATTCTGCGAGAAAATAAATCTTTTCCTAAAAATTCAAATTCTTTTACATTATTATAAAGCAATAGATATAAATAAGGTATCATTATTTGTAAAATAAAACCAACGATTATTATTAAGCAAAAAGTTTTTTTAACAAACCATTTTCTCGGCAAGAAATACATTATTGAAAAAACAACTAAAGCTGACAACGCACCCCTAGACTTAAAATTCATAATAAACACGCCAACAATTATAGCAGTAATAATAAATAATATATTCTCAAACAGTTTGTTTTTAAATTTTAGATTGAAAAAACATACAGTCAAAAAAAATGAAAAAAGCAAAAACTGTGCGTAAGTGTTTGGGTTAATTACATCAGATTTAATTTGCAAATTAACGTAAATAAAACTATACACACCTAGTATTAATAAACACAGTGCACTAGCTACGCTAATAATTATAAAGTCAATCTGCTTGAATTGAGTCTCCGACACAACGGATAATAAACCAACAATGATAATATAACATATTGCACTTCCTAATCCACCACCGTTAAAAAATACCGAAACAATACAAAAAAATACGTTTAATAATAAAACTAGTAAATTCTTAGCATCAAATTTTATAAATTTAAACGCGTGTGCAACGATTAAAATAACATATACATATATTAGATAGTTTTCAGCAAATTTAAATAAATTATCGCTCAATAAAATTAAATAATTCAAGCAAATAAAAAAAGAAAACATATGGGAGAAAATATTTGTTTTTTTCAAAGAAATTAGTTTGGCGTTCATAATATCCTCCCATTTAAAATTAATTTTTTCTTCCAAGTATCTTCCTTATCTTATTAGCAATTTTTTCTCCGAATATTTTTATAAGCAAAAAATATACCTTTCCGCGGAATCTATTCATCGGAGTTTCCCAACTTGCTGCGTATCGATGTATGGAATACGTATCTTCAGTTACTGTGAGTTTACCCGTTTCAATATCTATAGGGCAAAAAAACCTTGTAGGATAAACAGTCGTACCTTCTACAAGTTGAATCTCATCAATATCCTTAAGCCCATATTTTTTAAGTAAGCCTGATTCCCTTTCGCATACGGTGCACAAATTCAACGTGCCATCTTTATTAACAAATGAATCCTCTAAATAAGAATCGTACATTTCTTTACAAATCTTATCGCCCTTTTCAGCCCCGCGTATAAGACCGCTAGCGACTACGCCTACTCTTTCAAATCCGACAAAATTTTCAGGCAAATCGTCTATAGGCTTTATAAGCTCAACGTCGGTATCAAGATATATACCGCCGTAATTATATAAAACCCAAAATCTACAAGCATCAGAAACAAACGCCCATTTTTTAGCGTTATATGCCTCTTGAACGTACTTACAGCAATTTATATCAAAATTATCTTCATTCCATTCTTTAATTTGATAATCAGGGCAAAACTTTTTCCAGCTTCTTATACATCTACGAATGAGCTTTGACTTTTTACCTTTACCAAACCAACAATAGTGAATTTCCTTTAACTTCACAGCAGTTCCTCTCGCTTAAAAGATACTAATTCCATAATGTATAAAGGTAATATAATTGTAAAATAATTAGTTAACGTTATTTCAATGTTATACATTACTATTCCCATACTGAACCAAATAATGGTAAGAAGATACCTCATAATAGTAAATGGATTTCTAACTCTATATATTTTAATAGAAAATAAGTTAACTACTATTGCAAATATTAATGAGTATATAGGAGCAAACAAAAACCCGAAGTAATAATATCCCATACCTATAGTCGTCGGAATTTGACCTTGAGTTAAATTACAGTTGTTAAAGAAAACATGAATAGATGGTATGGATGAATCAAGCCCAAACACCGTATTCCCAAAAGGCATTGTTGATAAATAATCGTAGATGAAATAAGTAATTTGATTTTTTGCAGTTATAGGCATATTGAATGTCCCTGATACTATATTAACACCAGAAAAATAAGCACTAAACCTTTTTGAAAAATCACCTAAAAAATCTTCGCCTTCAGTCATTATTTCTCGCATTGTCCAGTAAGCAAAAATAAATATACAACAAGTTGCTCCCACAGCAAACAATATCTTATAAGTGTTTTTCGATGGATATAAAAAACTTCTTAACAATATCAACACAACCACATATATAAGTGATTGAGCAATTGTCCCACCTACACACAATAGTGGTATAAAACAAACCAACCATGACAAAATTTTATTCATAATCGATTGATTATTTAATTTAGATATAACAACTAAAACATATGTCGGTAGCAATATGCAAATAGCACGTATTAAATATATTCCAACAACAATTGCTAATTTTTTAATAAATGTAGTACCAAATTTAGTTACCAAATAAGCATCTTCAAAACTTGAAAAATTTGGATTAACCATATCGGTAATAGGTCGAAATCCACTCAAAATATCAGGCACTATTATAACTGAAATTATAATTAAAATTAAAATAGAAGCTATCAATGCCGAATAAATAATAAATTGTTTGTTTTTAGAAAATTCGAAACTAAAAATCCTAGTTGACTTTCTACTTTCATTTTTCTTCAATGTGACATTCCCTATGTTAACTTTAGAAGTTTTCATAAAATTAACGTAATATAGGAAAAAGAAAACCAATAATGCTTCATAACAAACTAATCCAATAGCATATATTGTATTTTGATCAATATTATGATTAATAGTTACTTGATAAGACCCTAAACACATAAAAAAAGGAGACAGCACCATTCTTACAAAAAACAATGCTAAGATAAGAGAAACACCCAAATTAGAAGGAATTAACTTATATAACTTAGAGTAAACAACTGAAATAAAAATAAAAGTTAAAGGCAACAAGAATAAAGCATTATAATACTCTGGCTTTGAAAAATCAAATATTATAAGAAAAATAGTTAATAGCGAAAAAATTATTAATGCAAAATTTAATAAGGTTGAAGTGTTTTTCATCTTATATAAATTTTCTTTACAAAAAAACCTTTTAAATTTAAAAAACGACATAATTTTATTTGTAAGTTTTTCAATTGTTTTATTTGTTTTACTCATAATCTACCCTTTTCGTTTTGAACTTCTTATAATCTTTAAATATTTATTAATAACATCTTTTGATATTTTATCCCACGTATAATTTTCTTCAATGCATTTTACTGCATTATCCGAAATTAAAAGTAAATCTTTTGCCAATAAAAACTCCTCAATTTTTTGGGCAATAGACTCTGCATTTGTTTCTGCTCCAAAACCGGCACTTGATGTATCTATTAATTCTTTTAATGTAGTGCCCTCAGTAACTATACAAGGAAGCCCATAAGACAATGCTTCCAAAATCCCCACAGGCAAACCCTCCGACCGCGATGTTTGAATAAACGCGTCAGCATCTAATAAAACGTCCTCCTTTTCTTTACCTCGTATCGGATCACACAAAACAATTATGTCTTGTACGTTATTTTTATAAATTAAGTCCTGAAGCTGTTCTAACCTACCCAAAATATTTGGTCCGTAAATATATAAACGTGAACCGCTTTCTCTCATAAGCGATGACACCTTATTTATCGCTTCAACGAGTAAATCTAAACCCTTAACAAAAACTTCAAACCTACCTACGTATACGAGTTTTCTGCCAGTTTTTCTAAATTCGGTCTTTTTTTTCAACGGCATATTAATACCGTTAGTGCCTATAAACTTGCTACTTTTAAATTTAGTGTTTTCAAGTTCTTTTTCAGATAAGAATTGTATAGCCTTTGCACCCTTAATAAAGCGGTTAAAAAACAATAAATTTGCTATAAGTTTTTTTAGTTTTTTCTTAGACTGAGCAGTACAAGTTATAGAACCATGAGGAACAACAACGTAAGGAATACTTGTTTTGCGAAGATGTTTAGCAATTTTTAAATATTTAGAGATATATACCTCATGAAAAACTACTAAATCTGGCTTATTAAAAGGCTCCACAAGCCTATCAAGCGAAAATTCATCATTAAGAAATATTTGATTTTCAAGCCCACTAATTTTTTCGTTTCTAACGTTGAATAATGCAACTGTAGCATATTTACTTTGCGAAATAACGTGTTGAGGAACAGCAACGCATACTCCGTTGTAAGGATCGTTTTTAATTGACGCAATATGTAAAATTACCATCTTATTTTTTATTTTCCATTTTTATCTTGTAAACTAGTTTTTATATCGCTTGTTGAAACCCCTACGGTATAATCAAAAAAAACAATCTGAAGATCTATATTTTTATCTTTAAATTGTTTTTCCGTTTCTAAAAAACGTGGCGTTCCTTTCCAATCACTACCCGAAAAAAGAACGTTAAAGTTAAATCTATTCCACGCCAAAAGTTTATCTGTAGTTTCTTCTATAGAAACGACTTCAGCTTTGTCAACACATTTTAAAGCATTTAATATTCTAGTTCTATCTTTCTCGCTAATAATAGGTTCCGTTTTTTTACATTCCCTAACATATTCGTCAGAGCAAACCCCCACTATCAAATAATCGCAAGATTTTTTGCATTTTTCTAGTAAATTTAAGTGCCCAACGTGAAACAAATCAAATACGCCACATGTATATCCAATTTTCATTAAACCATTTCTCCTTTACTTAACTGCCTAAAAACGACTTGTTAAGATCACATTTCAGCGCATCGTGAAGCGATACTCTTTTTTCAACTGGTGGAAGCTCCATATAGTTACCATACATTTTTTTTAAGTAAAAATCAGGTTTTTCTAAACCGTAAACCTCCAATCCCTGAAAATTGATTAACGTAGGATTACCAAAATAATCTTGAGGAACTATGCCTTTAAGACCAGACCCACCCATCAAATTGCTTACGTAATTTGAATTATCAAAATCAAATCTTGTACAAAGTTTGTCTATCTTTCTTTGAAGGTTGCTACGTTTTATAAAAAGCGGAGATATTAAGCGCCCAATAAAAACAGCTAAATTCTTTTTAAAACCTCTTCGTTTTAAAAAAGCACCTGTGATCGTTAAGTACAATTTAAAATTTCTACTAAACGGCTTATAGTTAGCCTCTAATTCTTCAGGCAAATTTCCAATTCCATCTATAGGAAAAATATCTATATAAATGCCTCTTTTAATAGGATAGCGTTGTTTTTCTATAAGTGTGGTTGAAGTATCATAAAGCTTTGCAATCAAGTATGGATATTCTTTGTTGTTATCGCTAGGATACTCAAATATATAACCGTTTTCATTTATTTTTTTAGACAACTCGCGTAATTTTTCATAGTCGCTTCTGGGCATTCCGACGTCAATATCGTCATCCCACGGAATAAAACCTCCGTGTCTAACTGCACCAAGCATTGTCCCAGCTATTATATAATACCTCAAATTATTTTTGTTGCAAAAATCATGAAACCAAGCCAACATTTTTACTAATTTTTCTTGCTGTAGCGTCATACTTTAACCCCAAATTAATTACTTTCTCAAAATTTTATCGTATAAAAATTTTTTAAGCCATACGGGCGTGCCTACAAATGCGCGAATATAAAACATATTCATACTCGCTTGAATTTTTGTAATCATGCCGTTTTTTAACATAAACTGCTGTATAACTTTCCAGCCTTCTATTCTCTTTTTTGAGCTTCGTTTAGAATCAAAACCGTTTCCAACTCTTACGTATACCAAAGACTCGTTTATGTTTGCAAGCTTGCATCCCGAAACTATCATTTTAAGCCATAAATAATAATCTTCTAGCAATAATAACGTTTCGTATCCACCGCATTTTTTAAGTGCTTCACTTTTTATACAAGCAGTTACATGATTCATAGGATTTCTCTTTTTTCCCATTTTAACTATGGCATCATGATCAGCAGGGCATACACGAGTTCTTTTATTCTCTTCAAGTTCACTCTCTTGAAATTCAGCAATATCCGTTCCAAGAACGTCAATTTCAGGATGTTCTTCAACGTACGCAATCTGTTTTTCAAATCGCGTAGGGTCGCTTATATCGTCAGAATCCATTCGCAAAATATAGTCGCCCGTGCATTTTTCAGAGCCTATTTTAAGTGCTTCACCCAATCCCTTATTTTCCTCTTGCGAATAATAAAAAACGATTCCCTCTTTACCTTTATAAAAATCATCTAATACGGCGTAAAGCTCTTCCGTCAAAGGACCGTCAAACACAACGACGATTTCATCGGGCTTTCGAGTTTGCTTTTCGTAAATACTTTCTAAAGCCAAAGCTAAATATTTAGGATTATCGTTTTTATAAACCGACATTAACACGGAGTATTTCATTTATCTGTCTTCTCATCCTTTTCGCTTTCGTTAACGCCATTAGAGGCATCCTCTTTCTTTTCTTTGTTGAGTTCACCCGTTCCACCTTCAACAACACCATCGCTTTTCAAAACGGATATAAACGTACCGAAAAAACACTTACAATCAAAGAAAAAACCCATTTTTTGAACGTACTCGCCGTCAAATTTTGCTTTAACAGGAATTTCAAGCTCATCTCTACCGTTAATTTGTGCCCAACCGGTAAGACCTGGTCTTACAGCGTTAGCACCATACTTATCTCTTTCTTCAATTAAATCGTACTGATTCCAAAGTGCTGGGCGAGGACCTATAATCGACATTTGACCCACAAAAATATTAAATACCTGTGGAAGCTCGTCAAGCGACGTTTTGCGCAAAAATTTACCAACTTTTGTTATCCACTTTTCAGGATCTGAAAGCTCGTGCGTAGGAGCATCTGGCGGAGTATCCGTCCTCATAGTCCTAAATTTAAGTATGGTAAAATGCTTTTTATTTTTACCTATTCTTTTTTGCTTAAAAAAAACGGGGCCTTTACTGTCAATCTTTATAAGTAGTGCAATAATAAGCATAGGTAACGCTAAAACGATAATTGCAACTAAAGATAAGATAAAATCAAAAACTCTTTTTAGAAAATACTTATACATAAAATCTCCTCGCAAGTACCTCATATACGCTATGATATTTGTCATTAGTATGTTACAAAATTAAAAATAAAACAGCATAATATACTTTTAGTATATTAAGTATATACTAATTTAATCTATATTACAAGCGTTTTGGCGGAATTTGTGGAATTTTACGACTGAAATGAGCAACACTTCACAAAATTTTTTATAAATACGGGCGTTTATCCCCACTTTTTTGGGCAATAAAAAAAGCAATCCTTTCGACTGCTTTTCGTTTTGGAGCGGGAAACGGGGGATTCCCCTGCTAGGGGAAATGTCCGCAAGGACAAAAGGGTTGCGGCGTGCTAACGCCCGAACGTAGTTCGAGTTCCGTTTCTCGCGAAACGAAAAAACGCTTGCTATTGCAAGCGTATAGTGGAGCGGGAAACGGGACTCGAACCCGCGACAACTGCCTTGGCAAGGCAGTGCTCTACCAACTGAGCTACTCCCGCATCCTTTCAAAGATAAGCCGATGCCTTTTCAACCTATCCCCGAAATTATATAAGTGGTGGGAGTT
>JAZSMT010000027.1:0-49513 GCA_045536025.1 Christensenellaceae bacterium | reverse complement strand
ATGCGTTATTTACGGCGTCTATCTTCGTTTCTACTTAGACGATAAACCTCGATGACCAAAAAGGTCTATCTCTGCTTATCGTCTTGCGTGAGCCACGATATACTTGTAACTAACGCCTTAAATACGCTTTGAATAAACTTTGAGTTTAACTAAAAACAGATAAAAGTTAAAGCGCGGTTTAACCGCGCTTTTCAATTTATAAAAAAATTTAAATGTACAAGTTAAAACGCTTGTAAAAAAGGTTAGATTATGTTATACTTATTACAAATAAATATTTGTAATTCGGAATTTCTGTTACTGACGGATAGTTATGGTTTACCATAGTGGAGCAGAAATTGTAACAATCTAACGATTGAGCCGACCGTCTGGGCGTACTTCCTAATTAAATAGGATAGTTGCGCCTTGTTTTATTTTTAAGGAGATTATTATGAAAAAAGTAGCAATCATTATGGGAAGCGATAGCGATTTACCCATCGTTCAAAAGGGGGTAGACGTTTTAAAGCAATTCGGCGTGCCTTACGAGGTTCACGTATATTCAGCGCACAGAACGCCAGATGAAGCTGGTGTATTTGCAAGCAAGGCTGAAGAAAACGGATTTGGCGTACTCATTGCCGCGGCGGGTATGGCGGCGCATCTTGCAGGCGCAATCGCTGCAAGAACTACGCTCCCCGTTATAGGAATTCCTTGCAAGTCCTCCGCGCTTGACGGGCTTGACGCGCTCCTTTCTACCGTTCAAATGCCAACGGGCGTTCCCGTTGCAACGGTGGCTATAAACGGTGCTGGTAACGCCGCGCTTTTAGCTGTTCAAATACTTGCGCTCAGCGATAGCGAGCTAGCTAAGAAACTCAAAGACAAAAAAGAAAACGATAGGCTTAAGGCGCTTGAAAAAGACGCTAAAATATCTAAAGAAATATAATTTAAATCTAAAGGAGAATTATTATGGAAAAAAATCTTGTTTATACCGGTAAAACCAAAAACGTATACGCGCTTGATAATGGCAATTATATGCTCAAGTTTAAAGACGACTGCACGGGGAAAGACGGCGTGTTTGACCCGGGTGAAAACTCCGTAGGTTTGACTATTGACGGCGTTGGTGACGTAAACCTTAGAATGTCTATTTACTTTTTTGAAAAGGTAAACGCTGCAGGTATTAAAACTCACTACGTATCGGCTGACCTTGAAAATACCACGATGGAAGTTCTTCCTGCAAAACCTTTCGGCAAAGGCTTAGAGGTAATTTGCCGTCATAAAGCGGTGGGTAGTTTCCTCCGTCGCTACAGCGATTATATTGAAGAAGGTGCAGACCTTCCCGCTTACGTTGAAACGACCTTTAAAAATGACGAAAAGGGCGATCCGTTAGTTACTAAAGACGGGCTTATTGCTCTCGGCGTTATGACTGATAAGCAATACGACGATATTAAGGTTATGACTCAAAAAATCACCCAAATCGTTGCTGACGACCTTAAGGAAAAGGGACTTATCCTCTACGATATCAAGTTTGAATTCGGCTATGATAAAGACGGTTCGGTTATGCTTATCGACGAGATTGCCTCGGGCAACATGAGAGTTTACAAAAACGGCGAGTATATCGACCCGATGACTCTTTCTAAGCTCTTTTTTGAAAACTGATAAATTTTAGGAGAATTATTTTATGGGAGGCTTTTTTGGGGCGGTTGGCAAGTCGGACGTAATATCTAGCGTGTTCTACGCTATCGACTACCACTCACATCTCGGACCTAAGCGCGGTGGTATCGCCGCATACAACGATAAAGACGGGCTTCAAAGGGAAATTCATAACATAGAAAATTCCCCTTTTAGAACCAAGTTTGCAGATATCTTCGACGATATGTACGGCAATTCGGCAATCGGCTGTATAAGCGATTCCGACCCTCAGCCGTTACTTATACGCTCAAAACTTGGTAAATACGCAATATGTATTATCGGCAAAATCAACAACGCCGAGGAACTTATTAAAGAATATCTTGACGATTACGGTGGGCATTTTGACACCTTGTCGGGCAGTAAAGTAAACTTAACCGAGCTTGTAACTGCGCTCATTAACCATAAAGACAATTTTGTGGACGGTATTAAGTTTGCGCAAGACGTGATTGACGGCTCTGCGTCGATACTAATACTTAAAGAGGGCGGTAACTTAATCGCCGCGAGGGATAAGTTTGGTAGAACTCCCATCATTATCGGTAAAGGGGAAGACGGTTACTGCGTAACCTTTGAGTCGTTTGCAGCAAACAAAGTGGGATATAAAACGGAAAGAGATTTAGGCCCTGCCGAAATCGTTGAGGTTTCGTCAGATGGCGTTGAGGTTTTATCCGCACCTCAAAAAGAAATGAAGATTTGCTCTTTCCTTTGGACGTATTACGGATATCCTGCATCGGAGTATGAAAAGGTAAGCGTAGAATACTCAAGGTATAAAAACGGCGAAATTCTTGCGCGCGACGAGACTGAAGAAATTAAAAAATACGATATAGATTACGTTGCGGGCGTACCCGATTCTGGAACGCCACACGCAATAGGTTATGCTAAAGAAAGCGGTATTCCCTTTGCAAGACCTTTCGTAAAATACACGCCTACTTGGTCGAGGAGCTTTACTCCCTCCAAGCAATCTGAAAGAAATAAGGTTGCAAAGGCAAAGGTATTACCCGTTCATCAATTTATCGAGGGCAAAAACCTACTTTTTGTAGACGATAGTATCGTAAGAGGCACACAGCTTAAAGGTACGGTAGATTTCTTATACGAAAACGGAGCGAAAGAGGTTCATATTCGTTCAGCTTGCCCCCCTATATTTTACAGCTGTAAATACTTAAATTTCACTCGTTCAACTAGCGAAATGGAGCTTATTGCAAGAAGCGTTATCGTTGAGCTTGAGGGTGAAGAGGGGTTAAAGCATATCGAAGAATACGCCGACGGTAAGACCGAAAGAGGTAAAAAATTAAGGCAAACCCTAGCCGAAAAATTCCATTGTAAAACCCTTGACTTTCAGTCGCTTGAAGGACTACAAGAGTCAATCGGCTTAGATAAGTGTAAGATTTGTACTTATTGTTGGAACGGCAAAAATTAAGTCGTTATTTCGGGCATTATACTTTGTTTCTACTTAGCCGATAAACTTCGATGACCGAGTAGGTCTATCTCTGCTTATCGGCTTGCGTGAGCCTCGTCTAATACCCAAACTAACGCCTTAAAGTATCGCTTTGCATAAGCTTGGCGGTTAGCCCAACTTGTAACTAATGCCTTAATTAGAGTTTTGTGTAGGCTTGCGAGCTTTGTCTTGCTTGTTTCTAACGCTTTAATTAAGTTTTAATATAATTACGAAAACTAAAAATAATTAAAATTATTACTTTATTAAAGTTGACAATAATTTTTAAATGTACTATACTTTATAAGCAATATAATGATTATCGACGTTAGAAAGTTAAAATTTAGCGGAAAGTTTGAAAGCGATTTCGCTTTTGAATATAATAGGCAAGGCGATTTGCCCGATTTTTACGGCATCGTTCTTGACGGCCCCGTATCGATTAGCGGAACTTCTATACTTCAAGGAGACGACGTTTATATCGACGGTACTGTCAGGTGCAAGATTGTTGGTGAATGTGCAAGGTGTTTAAAAAAAGTAGAGCGCGAGTGGTCTTGTGATTTTTCCGTCGTATACGCGATAATCCGTCAAGATGATGACGATTACTTATATCAAAACGGCAGGGTAGATTTAACGCCCGCGGTTGAAGATATTATTTTAACGTCGCTTCCTACGGTTATTTATTGCAAAGACGATTGCTTGGGTTTGTGCCCAAAGTGCGGTAAGGACTTAAATGACGGTCCTTGCGGTTGTAAAAAATAAAAAGAGAGGTTTAAGACATGGCAGTTCCAAAGAGTAAGGTTTCCAAAGCAAGAGGAAATAAAAGATTTGCTAGCAACTATAAAGCAGCTGTTCCCACGCTCGTAGAATGCCCCCAATGCCACGAGAAAAAGCAACCCCACAGAATTTGTAAGAAGTGCGGTTACTACGATGGTAGGCAGGTTATTGCTACGGCTGAAAATAACGAACAATAATTGAAATTTAGAGTGGTTTTTTAACCACTCTTTTTTCGTGCAAAAAAACGAGTTTTTTATTTCACCTAAATTTTATAATAAAAAATTTCAAAAAGGCTTGATTTTTAAAAATATTAGTTTTATAATGAATTAGCACTCTATAGTCAAGAGTGCTAATTTTAGATAAGGAGCTAGGTATGAAAAAGTTTAAAACGGAATCTCAAAGGGTACTCGACCTTATGATTAATTCCATATACACTAATAAAGAGATATTTTTAAGAGAAATTTTAAGCAACGCAAGCGACGCGATTGACAAGCTTTATTTTAAGTCTTTACAAGGGGGTATTTCGGGGCTTTCGAGAAACGACTTTTATATTGATATAAAGGTAGATAAAGATGCACGCACCCTAAAAATTACCGATAACGGTATCGGTATGACTGAAAAGGAGCTAGAACTCCACCTTGGCACGATAGCAAAGTCGGGCTCGCTTGAATTTAAGGCGGACGAAAAGCTTAAGGAAGAGGATATTAACATCATAGGTCAGTTCGGCGTTGGTTTTTACTCGTCGTTTATGGTAGCTGAAAAGGTTGAGGTTATATCTAAAGCTTACGGCGAAGAAAACGCTTTCAAGTGGTCGTCAAAAGGCGCTGAGGGCTATGAAATAACGCCTTGCGAAAAAGAAGGCTTTGGTACGGAGATTACTCTATATATTAAAAAGGACGAGGGCGGTGAAAATTATTCTACCTATCTTGAAGAATACACCCTTAAAAACCTCGTTAGAAAATATTCTGACTATATAAGATATCCTATCAAGATGGACGTTACCTCGTATAAAGAAGTTGACGGAAAGCAACAAAGCTACACCGAGAACAAAACCCTTAACTCTATGACGCCCATTTGGAAAAAGTCTAAATCCGAGGTTAAAAAGGAAGAGTACGACGAGTTTTATATGGCTGAGTTTTTCGACGGTAATCCGCCGATTAAGTCGGTATCAATGTCGGTAGAAGGGGCGGTTGATTTTAAAGCGCTACTTTATATTCCTGAAACGCCACCTTATAACTATTACAGCAAAAATTACGAAAAAGGTCTTAAACTTTACACAAACGGCGTTATGATTATGGAAAAGTGTTCAGACCTTCTTCCCGATTATTTTAGCTTTGTAAAAGGTATAGTAGATAGTGAAATAACCCTTAACATCTCGCGTGAAACGGTACAGCAAACACGTCAAATCAAAGCGATAGCTCAAAGTATTGAAAAGAAAATTAAAGCTGAACTTTTAGACCTTTTGAAAAACGATAGAGAGGCGTATGAAAAGTTCTACAAGGCTTTTGGATTACAGCTTAAGTTTGGCATTTATCAATCTTTTGGAATGAATAAAGACCTTTTACAAGATTTACTTTTATTCTACTCAATCAAACAAGACAAATTTATAACCTTAAAAGAATACGTTGATAACGCAAGCGGTGATATATATTACGTAAGCGGAAAGTCGGTAAGCGGTATAAAAGCTCTTCCTCAAACGGAAAAGCTTATCGCGGACGGAAATGACGTTTTATGTTTGACAGACGACGTTGACGAGTTTGCCGTTAAGTTTATCGGCGATTATAGCGGTAAGAAATTCGTAAACGCTACCCAAGAAATTTCATCTGAAGAAGTTGAGCTTAGCGAGGACGAAAAGGCGGTATTTGAAAAGGTTAAATCGGCACTTGATAACAAAGTTATCAAAGTAGTTGGGGCTAAAGACCTTGGCGAACACCCCGTGTGCTTGTCTACCGAGGGCGAAGTTTCGCTCGAAATGGAAAAGGTTTTGTCCTCTCAAGCAGGCGGTAGTGAAATAAAAGCGCAAAAAGTATTAAAAATCAACCTTTTACACCCGATAGCTGAAAAGCTTAAATCGCTTAGTGATAACGAGCTTTCTGATTACGCTAAAATCTTGTATGCCGAGGCTTCGCTCATTGCAGGCTTAGAGGTTGAAAACTCAACTGAAATTGCTGAAAAAATTATAAATTTGCTTTGTAAATAAAAGTTTCAATTATAATAACTAGTTAGTTTTTGACGGCAAACTACTTCAAATTACTTCAGTTTCGCTCGGTTACAGACCTCAAAGGGTATGCGCCCTTACGAGAACTTTGTAATTTTTTGTATTTCGCCATCAAACCGCAAAATATGCTAATTAACTATTTATTATTATTTCACCTATAAAAAAAGTGCGAAAAATTTCGCACTTTTTAATTTTTTTTTAAAAAAGCCGTTAAAACGCTTTACAACTTTAGCGTAATAAAGTATAATGTAACCATAACACTTTATCAAACTAAAGTGAAAGGAGAATTGTTATGAAAAAATTTATCAAAATTTTAGTATCGGCATTATTGTCGGTTGCTATGCTTGGATGTTTTACGGCGTGTGAAGAACCGCCGAAGGAAGTGTTTGTTGGTTTTGATACCGACCTTGCGAAAGCCGTAGGTGAAGAGCTTGGGCTTAAAATCGAATTTGTAGAAATTAACTGGGACTTGAAAGAATCTCTTTTAAATTCTGAGGAAATAGACCTTGTTTGGAACGGTTTTACTTATACAGAAGATAGAGATAACGGATATTACGATGAAGAGAGAGAGCAACAAATCGGCGGGCTTGACTTTACTAATTTCTATATGGAAAACAAGCAAGTTGCCGTTGTAAAAAAATCACAACTTGCTAATTTTACTTCAAACGCATCTTTTGCTGGCAAAGTTGGATGTGCTGAGGCGTCTTCTGCAGGTGCTAAGGTTATAACTACTATTTTAGGTCAAACTGCTAACGAGCTTCCTAAGCAAATTGATACCTTTACCGCGGTTAAAGCGGGCACTTGCGATTACGCTGTTATCGACTCATCAATGGCTAGCGTATACGTTCAATCTGAAAACGGTGCATACAATAAAGATTTAGCAGTAGTTCAAATTGGTGGAGTAGAAGTAGAGTATTACGCAGTAGGTTGCAAGCAAGGAAGCAACCTTGTAAGCGTTATTAACTATGCACTTGCTAAAGCGTACAAGAGTGGTAAAGCAACTCAAATTGCTAACACTTACGGTCTTGGTGGTGTGTTGTACGATGGATTTAGCAGTATTGATACCGATTCCTTCCAATTACCTACTGACGGTCAATATAAAAACTGCGCAAATAAAGGTAAAATCGTAGTTGGTTATACCTTGTTTGCTCCAATGAATTATTTTGAATTAAGATAAGTAATTAAGTTGACTATCCCCGATATTTGTCGGGGATAGTTTGAGGTTATAATGTTAGCATTTGTTTTTACAAAATTATTGCAAGGGTTTTTTACGACGCTAGAAATATTTGGTTTAACCCTTGTGTTTGCTCTTCCTTTAGGGCTTTTGGTCGCTTTTGGTTCAATGTCAAAGTTTAAACCGCTTAAATTATTAATGCGAGGGATTGTTTGGGTTATTAGGGGAACTCCTTTGATGCTTCAAATTCTCGTGGTTTGTTATGGACCGGGGCTTATAGGTCTTCCACCAATGCGAAGTCCAATGCTTGCCGTGATTATAGCGTTCGTTATAAACTATGCGTGCTATTTTTCTGAAATTTATCGCGGTGGAATTGAAAGCGTATCGAAAGGTCAATACGAAGCAGGTCAAGTGCTTGGTATGAGCAAAACTCAAATTTTCTTTAAAATAGTTTTAATGCAAGTTATAAGAAGAATACTTGCGCCTATGTCTAACGAGGTTATAACACTTGTTAAAGATACGTCGCTTGCTAATACTATAATGATAACTGAAATAATTAAAGCGTCAAAAGACTTGGCTGCTGGCTATGGTTTAGAATTATTGCCTATTTTAATAGGTGCTGGGCTTTTCTATTTAATTTTCGTTGGCATACTTACGATTTTATTTGGATATATCGAGAAAAAACTTTCTTATTACAAGGTGTAAAATGGCATTTTTAGAAGTTAACAATATTAAAAAAAGCTTCGGCAAAACGGACGTTTTAAATGGCGTTTCTTTTACCCTTGAAGAGGGCGAAGTTTTATCTATAATCGGTCCGTCGGGTAACGGTAAAACGACGTTACTTCGCTGTCTTAACTATCTTGAGTTCATAGACGAGGGCGAGGTTTATCTAAACGGCGAAATTATTCAGGATAAAAACGTGAAAAACCTCAAGGATAAAGAGGTTAGAAATAAGCGTTTGCGTTTCGGTATGGTGTTTCAGTCGTTTAATCTTTTCCCTCAATACACGGCTAAGCAAAACGTTAGTTTAGCCCTATCTTTAATGGAAAAGGAACGCGCTAAAAACGGTCAAGAGCCACTTTACGACCAGCCTGCTGACAAGGTTGCCGAAAGTTTGCTTGAAAGAGTAGGGCTTTTAGATAAAATGAACAACTATCCGTGCGAATTATCGGGCGGTCAATGTCAACGCGTGGCGATAGCGAGGGCAATGGCGTTAAAGCCTGACGTTTTGTGTTTTGACGAGCCTACGTCTGCCTTAGATCCCGAGCTTACGGGCGAGGTTTTAAAGGTTATAAAAGAACTTAAACAGTCAACTGGTATGACTATGATAATAGTAACCCACGAAATGGAATTTGCTAAAAACATATCCGATAAGGTTATGTTTATGTGGGACGGTAAAGTGTGTGAATTTGGCACTCCTGATAAAGTTTTAGAAAATCCTGAAAGGGAAGAAACCAAGCACTTTTTACAAGCGTTTTTAGAGAATAAACAATGATAACTTATTACCAAAAATATAAAAATATTATAAAAAGCCTTGCTAATAAGCCAAGGCTTTTAATTCATAGCTGTTGCGCGCCGTGCTCGTCAGCTTGCCTTGAAGAGTTAACCAAATACTTTTCAGCGGACGTGTTTTACTATAATCCAAATATTGAAAGCGTAGAGTTTGAAAAGAGGCTAAAAGAGCAAAAAAGATTTATAAACGAGGTTTACGGCGATTTGGTAAAGGTAATTGCGCCCAAGCACAGCCCAAACGATTTTTATGAGAGCGTTAAGGGTTTAGAAGAACTCCCAGAAAAGTCTAGCCGTTGCAAAATTTGCTATGAGCTACGCATTGAAAAAACCGCAGAGTTTGCGCGCGATAACGGCTACGATTATTTTACCACCACCTTATCTATAAGCCCACACAAAAACGCCGAGTGGATAAACCAAATGGGCGAGGAATTACAGCTAAAATACGGCGTTAAATTTTTAAACAGCGATTTTAAAAAGGGCGGTGGATATCTTCGCTCGATAGAACTTAGTAATAAGCACAACCTATATAGACAAAATTATTGCGGTTGCGAATATTCAAAAAGATAAAAAAACGGCTTGATTTCAAGCCGTTTTTTTATTGTTAAATAACTAAATTACTTGCACTCGTCAGCCTTGCCTGCGCAACCTAAAACGTTGATAAGCTTGTGCTTAACGATTTCTTTAATGTTAGCTCTTGCAGGTTTAAGGTATTCTCTGGGGTCAAACTTGTCGGGCTTTTCGTTGAAGAATTTACGGATAGTACCAGTCATAGCAAGTCTTAAGTCAGAGTCGATATTGATTTTGCAAACTGAAAGTTCAGCAGCCTTTCTAAGTTGTTCTTCAGGAACGCCGATAGCGTTGGGCATTTTACCGCCGTTTTCGTTAACCATCTTAACGTAGTCTTGAGGAACGGACGAAGAACCGTGAAGTACGATGGGGAAACCAGGAAGCTTTTTAGAAACTTCTTCTAAGATATCAAATCTAAGAGCAGGAGGAACTAAAATACCGTCCTCGTTAACGGTGCATTGCTCAGGGGTGAACTTGTATGCGCCGTGAGAAGTGCCGATAGCGATTGCTAAAGAGTCAACACCCGTTCTGGTTACGAATTCGATAACTTCTTCGGGCTTGGTGTAAGATTCGTTGCCTGATTCAACCTTAACGTCGTCTTCAATACCAGCAAGCGTTCCAAGTTCGCCTTCAACGGTGATGTATCTGCCTCTTGCAGCAACGTCGTGTGCGTAATCTACAACCTTTTTAGTAAGAGCGATGTTCTCTTCAAAAGGAAGGTGCGAACCGTCAATCATAACCGAGGTGAAGCCACCGTCGATAACTGCTTTACAAGTTTCAAAGTCAGGGCCGTGGTCAAGGTGTAAAACGATGGGAATTTCGGGGCATTCCAAAACGGCTGCTTCAACGAGTTTTACGAGATAGGTGTGGTTAGCATAAGCTCTTGCGCCTTTACTAACTTGCAAAATAACGGGAGCGTTAACTTCTTTACAAGCTTCGGTAATGCCTTGAACGATTTCCATATTGTTTACGTTAAAAGCGCCGATAGCATAACCGCCGTTATAAGCTTTTTCAAACATTTTTTTACTGTTAACAAGTGCCATAGTAAATTTCTCCTTTAAATATTTAAATTGATTAAACCAATTATATACTAATTTACTAAAATAAGCAATTATTTTTTTGCACAAGCGGAAATTTTGTGTAATTTAACCGAATAAAATTAAAGCTCCTTGTCAATAATTAAATCAATAACGAAATTCCTTTTAAAATCGTATAATAGTAAAGGGGAAAAGTTGGTAAAAATGATTAAACGCGGTGAACTATATTATGCCGACTTAAGCCCGGTAGTCGGGAGCGAGCAGGGCGGAATACGCCCGGTACTAGTCGTTCAGAACGACGTCGGCAACAAATACAGCCCAACGGTTATCGCCGCCGCGGTAACAAGTAGGATAAACAAGGCAAAGCTCCCAACGCATATTGAGCTTAATGCCGTTGAATACGGCTTGAGTAAAGATTCGGTGGTGTTATTAGAGCAGATACGAACGCTTGATAAACGGCGTTTGAAAGAGCGAATAGGCGAGCTTTCGCCAACCAAGATGATAATGGTAGACGACGCGCTACTTATAAGCTTAGGTTTTACCAAAAAAGCGTAAAACCACTCCGCAAAAATTTTTGCGGAGTTTTTATTTTTTGCTAAAATACTTTGTATTTTTATAAAGATGTGTTAAAATAAAATAAAAAGGAGTAAATTTATGAAAAAATTAAGAACGGTTGATATAGTCGTTTCTATAATCGCTATTATATTAATCGTTGCAGTAGCTACCGTTCTCGGTGCGCTTCAAGTTTCAAACGTAATTGAACTTAAGGTTGACACCTTTTTACTTATTATGACGGTGCTTACCTTGGGTATAGGCTTATACGTTACCGTTTATGCTATCGTAAGGCGTGGCGGTTACGAATACGCCGTTGGTGGAATTTTAACGGTAATCGGCATAATTTTACTAATGGTATGTTTAAAAACTGACGTTTGGGTTATCGTAATCGTGGGCGTAGGATTAGCACTTATCGCTATACTTGTAGCTTTTTTATTAAAAGCTAAATCCCTTTCGGTTGAAAGAACTGACGAGAAAGAAGATTTCGTTCCCTATATGCAAAAGCTTAACGAGCAAAAAAAGCAAGAATCTAAAGAGGAAGAGCCATTTCCTGAAATTAAATCTTTTAAGGACTAATGATGATGGACGTTAAACGCAATTTAACTTTACTTACCGACCTATATGAACTCACTATGATGAATGGCTACCTCCAAAAAGGCAAAGATAAAGAGGTGGTAATATTCGACGTATTCTTTCGCCAAAACGAGCTTATAACCTATTCTTTAGCGGCAGGTTTAGAGCAAGCTATCGATTATATATTAAGCTTTAAATTCACAAAAAGCGATATTGACTACTTAAGAAGCATAAACGTATTCGGCGAGGATTTTTTAACCTATCTTGAAGGGTTGAAATTCACGGGCGATATCTATTCCGTTCCCGAAGGAACTATGGTATTCCCCGGCGAGCCTATACTTACCGTTAAAGCTCCCGTTATCGAGGCTCAGCTTATAGAAACGGCAGTTTTAAACATTATAAACCATCAAACGCTTATCGCGTCAAAAGCGGCTAAAATTCGCCACTCGGCAGGAAGCGACGTCGTTATGGAATTTGGACTTAGAAGAGCTCAAGGGCCTGACGCCGGCATTTACGGCTCGCGCGCGTCGGTCATAGGCGGTTGCAATTCAACTAGCAACGTTTTAGCAGGCAAGTTATTCGATATTCCCGTAGCGGGTACGCACGCTCACAGCTGGGTAATGAGTTTTCCGTCGGAATACGAAGCCTTCAAAGCTTACGCCGAAATTTATCCCGATAACGCTTTGCTTTTAGTCGATACTTACGACACGCTTAAAAGCGGTATTCCAAACGCTATCAAGGTGTTTGACGAGCTTAAGGCGCAAGGTAAAAAGCCCAAGGGTATAAGAATTGACAGTGGCGATTTAGCATACCTAACAAAAAAGGCAAGAAAGATGCTTGACGAGGCAGGGTATCACGACGCTATCATTTGCGCAAGCGGTGATTTGGACGAAAAGCTTATTCAATCTTTAAAACTTCAAGGCGCTAAAATTAATTCGTGGGGAATAGGTACTAAGCTTATAACTAGCGCGGATATGCCTGCGCTTGGCGGTGTATATAAGCTCGTAGGCGTAGTTAACGAGGATGGGAGCATTACTCCCAAGATAAAAATCTCGGAAACGAGCGCAAAGATAACCAACCCCGGATTTAAAAAGGTTGTTAGAATTTACGACGGGGAAACGGGCAAGGCTGAAGCCGACCTCATTACGCTCTTCGATGAAAAAATCGACGAGGCTAAGCCTCTTACCATAACGCATCCCATCGAAACGTGGAAGAAGATGACGTTTACAAACTATAAAATAAAGGAACTTTCCGTCAAGGTCGTTGAAGGTGGAAAACTTATATATAAATTCCCAAGCGTAAAGGAAATTGCAAGTTACGCAGACTCTGAAATGCAATCGTTTTGGGACGAGTATTTAAGACTTGATAGACCGCATATATATAAAGTTGACTTATCTGATAAATTACTTAAACTCAAAACTGATATGCTTGCGGAAATTAGAAAATAATAATGTATAATTTAACAGGCAAACAGCTAAACGGTGCAAAAGAGAGTGCCGAGCAAATAACCCAAACTGCAAAAGAGCAGTATAAAATTGAGGTTGAAAGGTTAAAGCTTTTCAACGCGCGGTGGAACGCTTTTATCAATAAAACCGTAAAGGCGTACCCCTCTGACGAAACGCGCAAATTAGTAGTGGTATCCGAAATGATAACCGAAATTTTAATGCGCGAGGAAGAAGATTATTATACCGCAAAGGATAAAATTGAAGATATCTATAGGTTAATTGACAAAGAGGGGGTTTACGAAACCGTTCAAAAACCCTCACTTTTTGGTAAAAGCGATAACGGCTTTGATATGGAAGAGGTTTTAAATCCCAAAGGCGAGCTTGACCTTAAAAGCCTACTTAAAGAACTTGGAGTTACCGAATGATATATATTATATGTTTAGTATCGGCAATAGGCGTTCTTGCCGTTGACCTTATAACTAAATATCTTGCCGAAAGTATGAGCTTTAACTTCGTGGTAATTGAAGAGCTACTTAAATTTAAGCTTACCTATAACACGGGTGCGGCGTTCAGTTTTTTAAGCGGTAAAAGCTGGGCGATGACGTTTTTTTTGATATTAACAAGTATTACGCTTATACTAATTTTAGGCTATTTTATCTTTAATATCGTAAAAAAGCGCAAAGTGTCAAAATGGCTGTTAATCGCCCTATCACTCGTTTTTTCGGGTGCGCTTGGCAACATGATTGATAGAATTTTATATCAAAAAGTGCGCGACTTTATCTTTGTTTTTTACAATACGCAAATCTTCCCAGCAATTTTTAACGTTGCGGACATGGCACTCGTTATCGGCGTAATTATGATATGTATTTATCTATTGTTTTTAGATAAAGACGCAATATTTAAAAAAAAGCCTCAAATAGAGCCTCAACAAGGAGAGATAAATGACGATAAAAGTTGATGAAAGCGGTGTAAGACTTGACGTTTATCTTTCTAAAAAACTCGACTTTTCAAGGGCGAAAGTTCAAAAGCTTATAGACGACGGCAACGTTACGATAAACGGTGAAGTTGTTAAATCAAAGCAGTTAACCGCGCTTGATAGCGAGGTTAAAATCGTTATTCCAACGCCGACTGAAATATCCGTTAAAGCGGTGGATATTCCACTTGATATCGTCTATCAAGATAGCGACCTTGCCGTTATTAACAAGCAACAGGGCTTAACCGTTCATCAAGGTAGTGGCACAGGGGACGATACCCTCGTAAACGCGCTACTTTATCACCTTGATAGTTTAAGCGGAATTAACGGAGTGATACGCCCTGGTATCGTTCATAGAATAGATAAAGACACGTCGGGATTATTAGTAGTTGCAAAGAACGACAAGGCTCATTTAAGTTTATCAAAACAAATTGAAACTAAAACTTGCAAAAGGGTGTACGTTGCGCTACTTGAGGGCGTTTTGAAAGAGGACGAAGGGCGGATTGAAACGTACATATCACGCTCTACTAAAAACCGTACGCAAATGGCGGTTAGCTCAAGCGGAAGAAAGGCAATAACTAACTTTAAAGTTTTAGAGCGTTCAAACGGTTATACGTTTTGCGAATTTTCACTTGAAACGGGTAGAACGCATCAAATACGCGTACACTCAAAGCACTTAGGTCACCCGATAGTTGGCGATACGGTGTACGGATTTAAAAATCAAAAGTTTAAACTCTCAGGTCAACTTTTGCACGCTAAAAGGCTTTCGTTTATTCACCCTAGCTACGAAAAAGAGGTGTCTTTCGAGGCGGAAATTCCAAATTATTTTACAAAAATCTTAAAAAAACTTGGCTTTACAAAATTCTAAAACGCACGGCAAAATCGTGCGTTTTTTAATTTTCGTATTGACGGCTTTAAATTTTTTTGCTACAATTTTTATAAAGGAGGGCGTTATGGCTAATTTGACTAAACTTTTAAGTAAACAAAAAAGTAAATATTTCTGGGTATACATCGTAGTTGGCGCACTGCTTATGATTGCGTCCGTTATGTTAATGCCCTTTTGGGCGCACGTTGCTCCCGATTTATTCTTTGCGCATTGGGGCGGTAACTTTGTAAAAATCGTAATTGCGGGCGTAATAATCTTGTATTTGTTTGGATACCTTCTAAAAAAGGTAATAAGCGCGCAAATAACCGTAGTTAAAGTTTTAACCATTATTGAATTTACCCTTTTAGCGCTCGTTGCCATTGGTTGTATCGTTTCGCAGTTTGCGGTATTTTCGTTTGATATCTCGATTATTATTGCGCTTGCCGTTTGGATGCGCGGAAGTATTGAAATTATAAGGGCGTATTATTATAACGGCGCAAGCGAGAAATATCCAATATATAAGCTTTTAATAGCAATAGCTTTGGTAACTTTAGGTGGTTTTATTATAGCGTCTAACTTTATATCCAGCGAAACGGTGCTTTGGATTGCAACCGGCGTTGCTTTTATATTTTCGCTTATTATTTTCGTGCTTGGCTTTATCAAAAATCCCAAGCAAAAAAAGAAAAAGAATTAACTGTTTAATAAACAGTAGCCCAAGCGGTGCACGTGCACCGCTTTTACTTTACAAATTGAATAAGTTTATATATAATATAAATATGTTAGAGGTACAAAGCGTTCAAAAAAACTTAATAGCTAATGAACTCGGTATAAAAAAAGGGGACGAAATTCTTAGTTTTGACGGGTTTGATGCGATAGATATTTTAGATTATCTTTTCTACGATAGCAAAACGTTTTTTACCTTAACCGTTAAAAGCGGAGATGAAATTATCGATTTCGAGATTGAAAAGGACGAGGACGAGAGCTTGGGTTTAACCTTTCAAAGCGATAATTTAGAGGTTAAAACTTGTAGAAACAAATGCTTGTTTTGTTTCGTTGATCAAATGCCTAAGGGGATGCGCCCGTCGCTGTATTTGAAAGACGACGATTATCGTCAAAGCTTTCTTCACGGCAATTTCGTAACCTTATCTAACGTATCAAACGAGGAGATTGACAGGATAATAAGGCTTAACTTAAGCCCCTTATACGTTTCCGTTCACGTAACCGATAGTGACATTAGAAAAAAGCTTTTAGGCAACCGCTTTGCAGGCGATATTTTAAATAAGCTTAAAAAACTTAGCGATAACGGCATAAAAATGCACACGCAAGTAGTGCTTGTTCCCTATTTAAACGACGGTGCGGTGCTTGATAAAACCTGCCGTGATTTACACCATATAGAGGGCGTTTTATCGGTAGCGGTAGTGCCTTGCGGAATAACTAGGCATAGAGAAAACCTTTATAAAATCGAGGATATTGATAGTGGATACGCAGGTTGCGTAATCGACCAAATAAAATCTCTTAACAAAGAATTTAACAAAAACTTTATAAAACCAGCAGACGAGTTTTATTTTAAAAGCGGTAGAAAAGTTGAAAGCGTAGATTTTTACGACGATTTTGCTCAAATTGAAAACGGCGTAGGCGTAACCGCTAAATTTGAAGACGAGCTTATATCTTCTTTAAAAAAATGTAAAAACGACGCAAAATTTCTCGTAGTTACGGGAACTAGCGCAAATTCTTTTATAAGTAGTTGCGCTAAAAAAGTTGAAAATTATATAAAAGGCGTTAAAATAGACGTGCTTGCCGTGCCTAATAAATTTTTCGGCGAAACGGTTAACTGTACGGGCTTGCTGGTTGGTAATGATATATTAAACTTTGCTCGCCCAAAAGTTATAAACGGTGATTATTCATACCTCGTTTTGCCAAGCGTATGCTTAAAGTGTGACGAGCCCGTGTTTTTAGACGGTGTTACTCTTGACGAGTTGAGCCGTGAGCTAAACGTTAAAATTATCGTGACCGACGGTAGCGGAGAAAGCTTTTTTAAAGCGTTTACCAAAGGATATAAAAAATGAAGAAACCCATAGTTGCCGTAGTAGGCAGACCAAACGTTGGTAAATCTACTTTTTTTAACAAGATTACCGGCAAGAAAATTTCAATAGTTAAAGACAAGCCGGGCGTTACTCGCGACCGCATTTATTGTGATGCCGAGTGGTGCGGAAAGGCGTTTACTCTTATCGACACGGGCGGTATCGAGCTAAAATCGCAAGACGAGATGTGGAAACATATCAAAAAGCAAGCTGAAATCGCCATTGAAACGTCGGACGTAATACTTTTTATGTGTGACGGTAAGGGTGGGTTAACCGCTTCTGACGTTGAGGTTGCCTCAATGCTTAGAAGAAGTAAAAAGCCTATCGTTTTAGCGGTAAATAAGCTTGATAATTACGACCAAAGCGCCCTTTTTGAATATTATGAGCTTGGTTTGGGTACGCCTATAGGCGTATCTTGCGAGCAAGGTAAAGGGCTTGGCGATTTGCTTGACGAGATTTGTTCTAATTTTGAAAGCGTTTCGACTGAAGAGGAAGAAAACACCGTTAAAATTGCAATAGTGGGTAAGCCAAACGCAGGTAAATCAAGCCTCGCAAATAAGCTTTTAGGGTTTGATAGAACTATCGTTTCGGGAATTGCTGGCACTACGCGTGACGCGATAGACACGCCTTTTACTTACAACGGTCAAAACTTTACGCTTATAGACACGGCAGGAATTAGAAAGAAAAAATCGGTGTACGACGACGTTGAGTATTACAGCGTTGTTAGAGCTTTCGGTGCGATAAGAAGGGCGGACGTTTGCCTCGTGGTTATCGATAGCGTTGAGGGCTTAACCGAGCAAGACGTAAAGATACTCGGTTACGTGCACGAGCAAGGAAAACCGTCGGTCGTTGTTATGAATAAGTGGGATTTGGTGGAAAAGGACACCTTTACCATAGAAAAATTCCGCAAAAAGTTAGATGATGACCTAGCGTTTATGGATTATTATAAATCGGTGTTTATTTCGGCAAAAACGGGGCAAAGAACGGAAAAAATATTATCGGTTGCCCTCGAGGCGCTTGAAAACAGCCGTCAAAGAATTTCAACGGGTACGCTTAACGACCTTATCGGCGATGCCGTTAGAACTACCGATCCACCCACAAAAAACGGCAGAAGGCTTAAAATTTATTACACCGTTCAAGACGGGATTGAGCCTCCAACCTTTATAATGTTCGTAAACAATCAAGATTTAATGCATTTTAGCTATAAGCGCTTTATTGAAAATACTATAAGAAACGCGTTCGATTTTTCGGGCACGCCTATTAAACTTTTCATACGTGAAAAATCGGAGGAAGAATAATGACGGTATCTTTTTACATGCTTTGGTGGCAGTTTTTATTGCTCGCAATAGGCTCGTATCTTATGGGCAATATAAACTTTGCAATCATTATTTCAAAACTTAAAAAACGCGATATTAGAAAGCTTGGTAGCGGTAACCCCGGCACGCTTAACATGAGCCGAAACTTCGGTTTAGGAATAGGTGTTTTAACCCTCGTATTAGATATAGTTAAGGGTTCTTTACCCACCTTTTTAGGCTATATTATATATAAGGATATGTATTTCGTTGGAACGAGTTTGCCTATTAACCAAATTGCAATGGTAGGTTGCGGATTTTTTGCCGTGCTTGGGCATATCTTCCCAGTCTTTATGAAATTTAAAGGCGGTAAAGGCATTGCGACCACTATCGGCGTGTTTGCAGTTTGCAACCCCTTAATTGCCGTTATCAGCGGTGCTTTAGCAATACTATTTATCCTAATTACCGAAATAGGCGCAATGGGCTCGTTTATCGCAACTACCCCAGGTGCAATTTTTGCCTGCTATTCGGTGTATAAATACTATATTCAAGCTCAATCAATAACCCTATTAAATTCCCTGCTTGCAGGTATAACAAACTTATTTATCGTATCTATTATTTTACTAACGTGGTACGCTCACCGCAAAAACATCACTAGAATGTTGACCGACGAAGAGCACCCCACCAACTGGCTACAAATGATACGCGAGGCTAAAATTAAGCGCAAAAACAAACAAAATAAAACTGAAAGCAAATAGCATAAATAAAAAATTCCTCTCATATACATCTATTAGTATTCGGGAGGATTTTTTTAATGGAAAAGTTCGATATCTATAAGGACATCGCCAAACGTTCAAACGGCGACATTTATATAGGTGTAGTAGGCCCTGTAAGAACGGGCAAGTCGACGTTTATCACGAAGTTTATGGACCTTATGGTAACGCCGAACATAATAAACAAACAAAAACTTAAAATCGCCATTGACGAAATGCCACAGTCAGGCTCGGGAAAAACTATAACGACTACCGAGCCAAAGTTCGTGCCTGCCGAAGGGGTTAAAATCTCGGTTGGTAAAAAAGCTCAAGCAAAGGTAAGGCTTATAGACTGCGTTGGTTATATGGTTGACGGCGCGCTTGGAGGAGAAGAAGAGGGTGCTGATAGGCTTGTAAAAACGCCTTGGAACGAAAACCCTATTCCCCTTAAAGAGGCGGCAGAAATTGGCACTGAAAAGGTTATTAAAGACCACTCTACAGTAGGCGTTTTAGTTACTACCGACGGCTCGGTGTGCGATATTCCTCGCGAAAATTACGTTGAGGCTGAGGAAAGAGTTGTTGAGGACTTAAGAAAGTGCGGTAAGCCTTTCGTAATAGTTTTAAACACCGCCGAAAAAAACGGTAGCGAGGCAACCGCGCTTTCAGAAAGCTTAACCGATAAATACGGCGTAAAAGTAATTAAGTGCAACTTAAAAGAGGTGGGCGAAGACGGTCTTAACGAAATTTTAGAAAACCTTTTATTAGAATTTCCGCTTAAAACGTTTGATATTAACCTTCCCAAATGGATGCAAGTTTTACCAAAAGACAGCCCCGTCATTACCGAGATTTTAGAAAAGGTAAAGGACGTATCTTGTATCGTTTCAAAAATGAAACATTATAAGGTTATAGAGGACGCTCTTTCGGCAGTTGAGGCGGTTGATTGCGTTTCAAAATCCGTTGCTAATTTAGACGACGGCTCGGCTGTATACGATATTAAAATTAAAGACGGGTTGTTTTACGATATGCTGTCTGAAATTTCAGGCGATAAAATTCAAAACGACTTTGAGCTTATCAGCTACGTCAAAGAACTTTGCGTTGCAAAAGATAATTACAGAAAGCTTAAATCCGCCCTTTCGGAGGTTGACGAGAACGGCTACGGTATAGTTATTCCTGAAAACTGCGATATGGAACTTAACGAACCAGAGGTTATCAAGCAAGGCGGTCGTTACGGCGTTAAAATTAAGGCTAACACCTCTTGTATGCACCTTATGAAAATAGGCTTATCAGCTGACGTTTCGCCTATTTCAGGCACTGAAAAGCAGTGTAGAGATTTTGCCGACTTTTTAAAGACCGAGTATCAAGAAAACCCCGAAAAAGTTTGGAAAACCGACGTTTTCGGCAAGCAATTATGCTCGCTTGTATCCGATGAAATTTTAGCAAAAATCGGCTCAATGCGCCAAGAAACCAAAAACAAAATGAGAAAGACTGTAACTCGCATTGTGAACGAGGGAAGGGGCGGTGTCATCTGCATTTTATTATAAGTCGTTATAAACGGCGCAAATACTGCGTTAGCTGTCAAGCCGTTGCATCTACGACAACCCAATAGGGTTAGTCGTAGATGCCCCGTCTTGCCGAGCCTTGTCTTGCTTGTTTCTAACGCCTTATAATCGCTTAGCATAAGCTTGGTGTTTAGTAGAGGTGCAACTAACGTCATAAAGATAGCTTAGCGTATGCTGTGAGATTAACAAAATTTTCAGTTATAAACAATACGCCACTAACGTATGTGACGTGCGTTATATATAATCATATATAACAATTGTTACACTTTCACATATAAAGCGTATAAAACCTCGATTTAGTCGGGGTTTTTTAAATTTTTTAGTGGTAATTACAAATTAAGGCGTTAAATTTTGTACACACTGTACATTGATTTTTTAGCTCTTTTATGATATCATTTTATGGTAAAACAAATTAGGAGGCAAATATGGCTGGTTTATTACTTGATCACATTTATAAAATTTATCCGTCCGGTGTTCAAGCCGTAACGGACTTTACTCTTGATATTCAAGATAAAGAGTTCATCGTATTCGTAGGACCTTCGGGTTGTGGTAAATCTACCACTCTTCGTATGATTGCAGGTCTTGAAGAAATTACCGATGGCGACCTTATTATCGACGGTATTAAGATGAACCTTATTCAACCTAAGGATAGAGATATCGCGATGGTTTTCCAAAACTACGCTCTTTATCCTCATATGACTGTTTACGATAACATGGCTTTCGGTCTTAAGCTCCGCAAAATGCCCAGACCTGAAATTGACGCTAGAGTTAAAGAAGCAGCTCGTATCTTAGGTCTTGAAACTTATCTTCAAAGAAAGCCTAAGGCTCTTTCAGGCGGTCAACGTCAACGTGTTGCGCTCGGTCGTGCAATCGTTCGTGAGCCTAAAGTATTCCTTTTAGACGAACCTTTATCTAACCTTGACGCTAAGCTTCGTGCGCAAATGCGTACCGAGATTACCAAGCTTCACCACAGACTTGCAACCACCTTCATTTACGTTACTCACGACCAAGTTGAGGCAATGACTATGGGTACGCGTATCGTAGTTATGAAAGACGGTTTTATTCAACAAGTTGACGCTCCTCAAAAACTTTACGACTATCCCGCTAACGTATTCGTAGCAGGCTTCATTGGCACTCCGCAAATGAACTTCTTCGACGCTACTTTAACGGGCACTAAGGCTAAAGTTTACGTTGAGTTCGAAGGTCAAAAGCTTGAGCTTCCCAAAGAAAAGGTTACTAAAATTATCAATCTTGAAGATTACCTCAATACCGGTAAGCAAATCGTATTCGGCGTTCGTCCTGAAGACTTCCACGATGAAGAAGCGTTTATTAAGGCTAACCCCAAGGCGCTTATCAACGTAAGAGTTGACGTTGTTGAAAAACTCGGTGCCGAAAGCTTACTTTACTGCGTATTCGGTGAACTTAATAACGAAGTTGACCAAATTGAAAGCTTAGTTGAACAGCACGTTCAATTAACCGCTAAGGTTGACTCGCGTTCGAACACCGTTATCAACACTAAAATTGACCTTGGTATTGACATTATGCACACTCACTTGTTCGATAAGGAAACCGAGCTTTCTATCTTAGAAGGCGAAGGCACTAAGGCTTACGTTCCCGTAGTTGAGCTTGAAAGACAGGCAAAACGCGAGGAAGAAAAGGCTATTGCCGAGGCTGAAAAGGCTGCTAAACTTGCTGCAAAACAAGCTGCTAAAGAAGCTAAGCTTGCTGCAAAACAAGCAAAGAACGCAGTTCCCGCTGAAGAAGAAGCTCCTGTTGAAGAAGCTCCTGCTGAAGAGGCAACTGAAGAATAATCATTAAATTATAAAGAACCGATTTTCGTATCGGTTCTTTTTTTGTGCAAATTTATATGATTTTTTAGTGAAAAGTATTGCCAAAGCTAACCTAATTAGTTATAATAATAGCAAAATTTATGCAATTTGCACAAAAGGGTAGGTTATGGAAAGAGAACTTTTAAGAGTTTTAAACGCAGTAAAGGACAAAACGGGTATTGAAATTCAAGCGGTATCGGAAAGCGGTGTATATTACGCAAGCACTAAATCGGTGTTTGTTCCCGTTAATCAAGAGTATTTTTCGTATAAAGAGGAGGTTTTTCAGGATACTGAAAACACCTATTTTAAATTTGCGTTTGGCGGTAGTAAATTTTTAGGTTTTATAAGTGGTAACGATAATGAGCAAAAAAACTACGCTCACTTAATAGTTGGCTATATCGAAATGAGCCAGTCTAAAAATACTCACCTATCTTTTGATGAAGAGCTAAGCCTTATAATTACAGGCAATTCCACAAAAAGTAGAACTCTTCATTTTATGAATAAATATTCCACGCCTAAAACGCCTGCGTATATATCGTATATAAAGTGCCCAGAGAATAGAGCCATTGAAACTCAAGAGTTCGTTAGAAGCTATTACGGCGAAACGGGCGGAGTCGTTACCTTATCGTCTAACAGAGTTGCCTACGTTAAACACGTTGACAGCGACGAATTAGCCGACTTAACTTCCCCGTCTAAGCAAGCTGAAACGCTTAAGCGTTCTATTTTTGAAGAACTTGGCATAAACGTTATCGTGTACGTAGGCGGAACGGTTAAGAGTTTTATTGATATTGCGGTTTCGTATAATCAAGCCTTAGCAACCGAGAAAATGAGCGAGATTTTTGGGCTTGGAAGCGGTGTTTTAGCTTATAAAGACGTAATACTAGCTAAAATTCTTGAAGATAATTCTCCCTCCAAAATATCCGATTATTTCTCGGCACTACTTGGCGACGGCGAGTCCGAGCTACTTAGCGACGAAGAGCTTATGCTGACGGGTGACGCGTTTTTATCTAACAATTTAAACGTGTCAGAAACGGCAAGAGAGATGTATATTCACAGAAACACCTTAATTTACCGCATTGATAAAATCGAAAGGCTGACTGGGCTTGATATAAGAAAGTTTTCAGACGCGCTAAATTTTAGAATTTTGTTTATTCTTTCTAAGTTAAAAGGTTAAAATATATATATGAGTAAAAAAGCAAAAAAAGTAATACTGTCAATAGTGGCAGTCGTAGGCGTTGTAGCGGTATTTTTTCTCGGATTTTTCACAAGAGAGTTTACCTATTCTAAAAACCAACGTGCAGTTCTTAGTATTTTAGATAAGTATGAAAAATACTATTATTATGAGGATGAAAACGTCGTAGATATTATATCCGACGCTATATTTGATAAATATTCTACCTATCTAAGTAAGGAAGAATACGATAAAATGACCGACGAGGCGTTGGGTAAAAATCAAGGCATAGGCGTAGCGTTTTTAGTAAATTCTCTTAAAATCGTAAGCGTAGTAACCAACTCGCCGTGCGATAAAGCAGGTGTGAAAGAGGGTGGAACGATTACCAAAATTAGCGTTGACGGAAGCGATAAACCATTTGCTGATTACGACGGTTTTTTCGATATTATAGACGGCGTTTCGGTAGGTAGTACGGTAAAGCTCACCGTTGATTACGATGGTGAGGTTAAAACCTTTGAGGTGGTAAAGTCGGAATATAAACGCTCGTACGTAACGTATAAAGACGGCACGGGAACGTATAATTTTATTGACGACGGTGGTATGAAGCTTTGCTTAAGAAATTTAGACTGTATCGAGGCTGACAAAACCGCGTATATAAAA
The DNA here is from genome assembly GCA_045536025.1 of Christensenellaceae bacterium. Classification (GTDB taxonomy): domain Bacteria; phylum Bacillota; class Clostridia; order Christensenellales; family Borkfalkiaceae; genus HGM11412. The sequence continues at coordinate 25,385 of JAZSMT010000027.1, read as the reverse complement.
TACGAGCAGTTTAGCGGTCGCGCAAGCGGAACTGACGGTTCGGTTGGGCAGTTAAAATCGGCGCTTTTAAAATTCAAGCAGGACGGAAACAAAAACTTAATTTTAGATCTTAGAGATAACGGCGGTGGGTATATGGATATACTCTCTGAAGTTGCAGGATTATTCGTTGAGTCTAACGGCAACAATCAAGTGGTATCTTATGCTAAAGATAAAAACTTTAAAACGCAAGAGTTTTACGTAAAAAACAACTCGTACAGCAGTTACGGCTTTGAAAATTTAATAGTTTTAGCTAATCAGAACACGGCGTCTGCAAGCGAGGTTTTAATCGGGGCTATGCTTGATTACGATACTCAAAACAAAGTAACAGTCGTGCTCGATGGATTTAAAGAAAACGATAAAACGGTATATAGAACGTTTGGTAAAGGCATAATGCAAACGACGTATCTTAACTTTGACGGTAGTGCCGTAAAGGTTACGACCGCCGAGATTTTTTGGCCTAAATCAAATATTTCTATTCACGGTAAAGGCGTAACGACCGACGTGTCAAACAAGGTTAAAAACGCCGAAAATAGCGATGCATACGAATTCGCAATAAATATGTTAAACCATTAAAAAAACGGCTTATAAGCCGTTTTTTAATTTTGAAAGTAATTACTTAGCGTTGAGTAAACCTCTTCGCTTGCAACGTCTTTTATAGGGTTTAAATACTCGGGCGTAAAGGTTGATTCGTTCGGTTTTTCATATTCAGCAGACGGCGTGCTTTTCATAGTAGAAACAAAACTACTAAGTAGGGGAATTAAAGCTTTAATATCACCTTTTCCACTAAACAAATCTAAAAGTTCTGGCGACGAAAGCATATCTACCGCTTTTTCGTCCACGCCAAATAGCGAAAGAAGTGGCGAAATGCTTTTAAAATCAAGCCCACCTAAAAGCTCGTTCATACCGCCGTTTTTGTTAAGTAAAAACAAAACGATTAAAATTATAGGTAAAAAACTCATAATAAGCTCCTCAATAACATTTTATAAAAGGTAAGCATACAAATAAATTGTAATCTGGAGGTAAATATGCGAGATTTTAACAACTATCAAAAAAGCGGAGATAAAAACCAAGCCGATGCTATGAACGCTATCAAGAATTTTGCAGGTAAATACGAGGGAGCAAGCGAAAGTGAGCTTTTATCCGAGATTATGAAAGAAGCCGAAAAGGGAAGAAAAAACGGCACGCTTTCCGATAGCGATATCGACCGCTTTAAGAGTGTGCTTGAGCCTATGCTAAACAGCTCTCAGCGCGCTAAACTCAATAAGATAGTAGATAAAATTAAAAAGAATTAGCTATTTCTTTTATGGCAAAAATAAGCGCGTTTAACTCGCGCTTAGTGTTGTGTGGGCTAAGCGAAGCTCTTATTAAACCGCCGTCGTCAGTGTTTAACATTTTATGTACTAGTGGTGCGCAATGAAATCCGCTACGCACGGCGATATCGTACTTGTCAGACAGTATTTCGGCAACTTCGCCAGAAGGGATACCCTCTATCAAAAAGGATACTATTCCCACGCGATTTTTGCGTGAAAACACTTTAACCCTCTCTATACCGCTTAGCTTTTCTACGAGATACGCAGTCATTTCTTCAAGCCAGTTACCAACGTAAGATAAGCTACTTTCAATATAGCGTATTCCCTCTTCTAGCGAACAAATAGCAGGGAGATTTAGCGTTCCGCTTTCTAGGTTTTCGGGGTAAACGTCTGGCTGGTAGGGGTTAAAGCTTTCCGTTCCCGTTCCGCCTTGCATAATGGGTGAAACTTTAGTTTTTTCGCCGACGATTAAAACTCCTAGCCCCTGAATTGAATAAAGTCCTTTATGCCCCGCCAAAGCAAGCATATCGATATTAAAGCTATCAACGTCAATGGGGATATGCCCACCTGCTTGAGCGCCGTCTACGATATAAAGGGCTTTTTTGTTTTTCAAAAAACCGCCGATACTCTCAAGCTCAGCCGATTCGCCGGTTACGTTACTTGAAGCGTTTATAACTACTGCTGAAACCTCGCTTGTGTAATGCTTTTTAATATCTTCTAAGGTTATAAATTTTCTATTTTCGGGCGTTATTATTTTAAGAGATATTACTCCCTTTTTTTCTAAGGTGAAAAGGGGGCGAAGAACGCTGTTGTGCTCTAGCGCGGTAGTTAAAACTAAACCGCCATTGATACCGCCGTGTATGGCAATATTTAAAGCTTCTGTGCAATTTTTTGTAAAAATCACGCGGGAGGGGCTGTTTGCGCCAAAAAACTCAGCCACCTTTTTTCTGCACGAAAAAACGTAATTAGAAGCCGTTTGCGAAAGCCTATGCGAACTGCGCCCAGTGTTAGTGTTTAAGTATTTAATAACGGATACCGCCGTGTCTATAACGTTTGATGGTTTAAATCCACCCGTTGCCGCATTGTCAAGATAAATCATTATACACCTTATTGATAAAATTTTAATAAAATATAGAGTGCGGAGCTATTTTCCGCATATAAAATGTATATGCTAAGGAGAAAATAATTATGAGAAGGTACGTTGCCGTGTTCCGTTCGAGAACGGACGTGATGTCCTTTATCGACGATATGCGTAAAAATTCCGCATACGCCAAGGCAATTTCAACCCCTAAAGAAGCTAAAGTTGGATGCGGAATTTCGGCAGAGATTAGCTATGCTGGGCTTGCCGTTGCAAAAAGACTGATAAATAAAAATCGTTACCCCTCCTTTTATGCCGTGCTACTTATTGACAAAAGAGTGGTAAAAAGAATTTAACTTAAAAAGATTGCTCTTTAGCGCCGTTGTGTGTTAAAATATTAAAAACACAAGACGGCGCGTTAATTTTTATGAATAACCAAAAAGCAAAACTAATTATCGAAAAACTGGAAAGCGTTTATTTGGGCGCAAAGCCTGCGCTTGAATTTTCTTCCGACTACGAGCTTTTAGTAGCGGTTATTTTATCCGCGCAGTGTACGGACGAAAGGGTAAATAAAGTAACCGCCGTGCTTTTTAAAAACTATAATACCCCTCAAAAAATGCTTGAATTATCAAAAGAGGAGCTTGCAAAAATTATTTTTCCTTGTGGGCTTAACAACTCTAAAGCCAAGCATATTTTAGAGGCTTCGCGCTCGATACTTGACCGATTTGACGGAAAAGTACCAAGCACGTTAGAAGATTTACGCACCTTATCGGGCGTTGGAAGAAAGACGGCTAACGTAGTATACTCGGTTGCTTTTAATGGGGACGCTATAGCCGTTGACACGCACGTTCAAAGGGTGTCAAATAGAATAGGTCTTGCTAAAAGCGGTAATCCTTTAACTACCGAAAAACAGCTTATGAAAAAAATTGATAAAAATATGTGGTCTAAATCACACCACTATCTTATTTATCACGGTAGAAGGATTTGCACGGCAAGAAATCCAAAGTGCAAAAGCTGTATACTCAATTTAGAGTGTGAGTATAAAAATAAAAAGGTGTAATATGATACTTGAAAATTTTTTAGACAAAGAAAGTCTTTTAATAAAATCGGGTGACGGCGGTGATGGAATTACCTCTTTTATCCGCTATAAAGGCGTTTCAGCTGGTGGCCCAGACGGGGGCGACGGCGGTAACGGCGGTAGCGTTTATTTTATAGGGGACAGGCATAAAACCAGCCTTATTGATTTTAGATACAAGCATAAATTCGTTGCCGAAAACGGCGCTAAGGGCGACACTAAAAACTGCCACGGTAAAAACGGAGAGGACCTTTATATTTCAGTTCCACTCGGCACGGTTATATCAGACGCTGAAACTGGCGCTTTTATTACGGATATATTCTACGACGGGCAAAAGCGATTAGTAATGAGTGGTGGTAAAGGCGGTAAAGGCAACGCGCGATTTACAACGTCTAGGCGCCATTGTCCGCACTTTGCTCAAAAGGGGGAAAGAACGGAGGTTAAAAGGGTAAACCTTGAGCTTAAAGTTATTGCCGACGTAGGACTTATTGGCTTTCCTAACGTAGGTAAATCAACGCTACTTTCTAAAATTTCGGCGGCAAAACCCAAAATTGCTAACTATCACTTTACAACCTTATCTCCAAACCTTGGCGTGGTTAAGTATTATGACGATAGCTTCGTTGCAGCGGATATCCCTGGTCTTATCGAGGGCGCGTCCGACGGGCTTGGGCTTGGGCACGACTTTTTGCGCCATATCGAAAGGACGAGGTTACTTTGCCACGTAGTAGATATAAGTGGCTCGGAGGGGAGAAACCCGATAGAAGATTACAAAACGATAAATTACGAGCTTAAAAATTACAGTAAAAAGCTTGCCGATTTAAAGCAAATTATCGTTCTTAACAAATGCGATCTTTTTGGCGCTGAAGAAAATATCAAAGAATTTAAAAAGCGCGTTAAAAAGTATAAGATTATAACCGTATCCGCACTAACTGGCGAGGGTAAAGAAGAAGTTATCAAAACACTTTACGAATACTTAAAAGATATTCCTAAGTACGAGCCTCAAGAGGACGAGGGCTTTACCTACGATAAAATAGTTGACGACACGTTTGAAATATATCGCGACGAGGACGGTGCGTTTATCGTTGACGGTGACCTTGTTAAAACGCTGTCTAGAAACGTCGTTATCGACGATATGGACAGTATGGCGTATATGCAAAAAGTTCTTCGCGTTAAAGGCGTTATCAAAAAGCTTCGCGAACAAGGCTGTAAGGACGGCGACACGGTAGTAATAGGCGATATCGAGTTTGATTTCATAGATTAAGGGTTTATTTGCTTCGTTATACTTTGTTCTTTACGTTTTTTAAAATTCCTACGACCAAAAAGGACGCTCCCTTTTAAAAAACTGTAAACGCCTCGTCTAACTTGCAACTAACCCCTTAATGATATATAAATAGAAACAACAATTTAAAAGGAGGAAATTATGTTTACGTCAAAACAAAGAAGCGTACTTAGAAGTATGGCGCAAACTATCGAGCCGATAGGTCAAATAGGCAAGGGCGGAATAAGTGAAAATATGGTAAAGACCTTTTCAGAGGCATTAGAAGCTCGCGAGCTTATAAAAATAACTTTGCTCAATAATAGCGACGAAGATTTAAAAGAAATCGCCATAGAACTTGCTGATAAGCTCGGTGCAGAACTCGTTTGCACTATCGGGCACAAGATAGTTTTATATAGGTATTCCCATAAAAAAGGCATAGTTCATATAAAGTACTAAGTCGAAATTTATGGTATTTTATATCCTAAAAGTATTATAATAAACTAATATAAAAAGCACGGCATTTGGGCGTTCCTATAAGGGAATTTTAATTTAATACAAAAGTGTAGCCCACTATACTTCGCTTTAAGGCGAAATATGGTGGGCTTTTCTTATCCACAAAATCTTAAAATAAAAAAGTTATATTTTTAGCCGTGTGGCTAAAAATTGTATTGTTTACGCAGTAAACAGTTTAGCCGAGCCAAGCGAACGCCAACTGCGTAAGCAGTTATATTTTGGCTACGCCAAAGTTATATTAAATAAATCCACAACTTGCCGATAGGCAAATTTCACCGCCGTAGGCGATATCACTTGTCGTTAGACAAATATAACAAATCCGCTTGCGGATTTATTTAGTTGCCTAATCCCTTGTAGGGACTCGGCTTGCCGTGCTTTAGTTTTTTGCAAAAAATTTTAAATAAGTTGCCGTTATTAAAAATATAGTGCCTATAAGTGCGTAAAAAAACTTATAATAAGAAATGGTAGAAAACAGTAATAGCAAAGCGCCGTATATAAAGAATTTTTTAACGTTCTTTTTTTGTAAAAAGTGGGCTATAAGCTTATTAAACGTGATTTTTTGCTTGCCTTTTACCGTTAACTTGGGCAGTAGATTTTTTTCTTCAAGGGCAACGTAAAAGTCGCTTGTTTTATATAGCGACACGTCTTTTAAGTCAGTAAAAAACTCTTTAACTTTATTATCGTAATTAGACGCAAGTACTACCGTTTTATAGCCCTTGGGCGTTTTTTTATAAAATTCAAGTGTTTTCGTTAAAGATAGCTCGTCGGGCGTAAAGTAAAAATATAAAACTGCTTTACTTTCTTTAAAATAAAAGGCGCTTTTTTTAACCTCAAAATTATAATTAACCTTTTCTAGATAAGACGATATCAAATTTACAATTTCACTATCCTTTGAAAGATATAGTTGATTATTAAGTGCGTCTATCATATTTATTCTATCTTGCTTATCGCCGTTAAGCTTTTGTTTGTATGAAATTACAAGCATAAACAAAAATGAAACGAGCGCTGATAATACTACGCTTACACCCGTTGCCGTGAAAACGCTTAAAATCTTAGGTTTTACGAGGGCGTAAAATATAAAAAAGGATATTCCGAATACGAACAGCCCGTCAAGGGCGATAGAAAGTTTGAGTTTACGCATAATATTAGTATTGACTTGAAAATCTTGTTGTAAACTTTATTAAGTTATGTTAAAATATATTTATGAAGATTGCAATATTCGGCGGTTCTTTCAACCCCGTTCACAACGAGCATATAAAGATAGCAAAGGGTGCGGTTAAAGAGCTTAACCTTGATAAGCTTGTTATAATGCCCACTTTTATATCTCCGCACAAGCAAGGGCTAGGCGTTATATCACCAACGCACCGCTTAGAAATGCTTAAAATTGCTTTTTTAAACGACGACCGCATCGAAATTTCAGATTATGAAATTCAAAAGCAAGGGGTTAGTTATACCTACCAAACGGTTGAATATTTTAAAAGTTTATATCCTAACGCCGAGCTTTATTTTATGGTGGGTAGCGATATGCTAGATGATTTTCCCACTTGGAAAAATCCCGACCAAATCGTTAAAAACGCCACCCTTTTGCTAACCGAAAGGCGTAGCGGTGAGTTTGACGATAGCGCGCTGATTGATAAAATTTATAACCTTTACGGTGCTAAAGTTCAAAAGCTTAACGTTTATGGTGAAACGCTATCTAGCACTAAAATCAGAGTTTATAAAAAATTAGGTCTTTCGCTTGACGGTTTAGTTCCTAAAAGCGTTGAAAATTATATTGACGAAAACGAGGTATATCCTGCCGATAGGTATTACGAGTATATTAAAAATACTCTTCCTATAAAGCGAAGAGTGCATACGGCAGGGGTGATATTTATGGCGTTACAGCTTTCTAAAAAGCTTGGTGTTGATAGTGAAAAGGCGGAGCTTTCAGCACTGCTACACGACCTTGCTAAATATAAAAACCCCGAAGATTACAAAGGTTTTAAAATGCCTAAGAGTTTGCCCGAAGATATAGTTCACCAGTTTTTAGGCGAGTATATCGCGAGGACGGAGCTTGGTGTTAGCGATAGCGAGGTTTTATCGGCTATAAAGTATCACACCACGGGTAGAGGTGGTATGAGCGACCTTGAAAAGGTTATATATATTGCCGACCTTTTAGAGCCTTCAAGAACGTTTGACGGGGTTGAGGCTTTGCGCCGAGAGGTAGATAAAGATTTTCATAAAGGCTTTAAAACTTGCCTCGAGGAAATCGTTGAATTTTTAAAGCGTAACGGTAAAGAGATTTACGAGCTTACGCTACAAGCATTAAAAGGAGAATAATTATGGAATCAAATAAACTTGCAAATATAGTACTTTCAGCACTTAAGGAAAGAAAGGCGTTTGATATCGTTAAAATCAACGTGGAAGAAAAGTCTTCAGTTGCCGATTATTTTATTATAGCTTCGGCACGCTCGTCAACGCAGGTAAAATCACTTTCCGAGCACGTTGAAATGCGCGCCAACGAAAACGGCTACCGCGCACTTAGAAAAGAGGGTTTATCCGACGCAAGGTGGGTTATACTTGACTTTGGCGACGTAATCGTACACCTTTTCAATGACGAAACGAGGTTGTTTTACCACCTTGAAAGGCTTTGGGGCGAGGGTGAAAAGATAGAAAACGAAGACTAATCTTTAAGTCTTTCCTTTTCAACCACCGTTGCCTTAATGGGTAGGGTGTTATCGGTTTTTTTGCGTTCCTTTTTTTGAGGGGTAACGTAGTAAATTTTAGGAGTATCTTCGCGGATACTCTTTTTTTTGCCGTCAAATTTAGACGTTACTATTTTTACGGCAACGCAAAGTGCAAGTGTTAAAAGATAAATTGCTAAAATAAAAATCAATCCTTTCATAATGCGATTATAGCGCATATTTATTAAGAATTTTAATATTTTTAGGGCAATTTTGTCGAAAGGTAGCGGAATTTACTTAAGGGGTATTTTTTAAATAAAAAACAGCAATAATTGATATAAACTCAGGCACTTAACGCCTTAAAAAGGAGATTTATATGGAAAATTTGGAAATAAAACAAGAAAACCCCGAGATAGAAGAAATAAGCCTTGACGAAATCAGTAACGTGCCCGAAGAAAACCCCTCGCTTGTAAAAGACTATTTCGTAAAGGAAAACGACTCAGCAACCAAAGAGCTTGCAAGCTTGTTTGGTCAAAGCGAATTTGAACTACAAAAAGAATTTGGAACGTATAAAGCTAAAAAAATCTATAAAAAACTTAATTTATTTATAGACGACAACTATCTTCATAAAGACGGCGTAATCTCTAAACTTCGCTTAGCTGTTAAATACGGATTTTACGGCGTGAGCGTTTTCCCCTCGCTTATACCTATTTCAAAAACCGTGCTTAAAGGTAGCGGTGTAAAGGTGAGGGCGCTCGTAAATTTCCCGCACGGAGGAGACGTTTATAAGGTTATAAAATATTCTTTAAAGCAAGCGGTAGAACTTGGTGCGGACGAAATAGTTATCTCGGTATCGTCGTACGAAATTAAAAACGGCGAGTTAAAAGAGATAGCAAAAAAATATAAAAAGCTTTTAAAATATTCAAGAAAAAAGGCGGTAAGTTTATCGCTTGACGCTCAAAGCTTAACTCTTGCCGAACTTGAAAGTGCAGTTTGCTCGTTATCTTCAATAGATATAAGTTCAATAATCGTTTGTATGAACACGGGGGTTGACAAGCATTTAATCGAAAGCGTCGTTTCAGCTGTTGCAGGTAGAGAATGCGTTGAATTTCACTCCGACGTGTGTTCAGCAGAAGATGCTGTATCCGTACTACTTGGCGGTGTAAACGTCTTATCTACTCCGCTATGCGAGCAAGTCGTTTTAGACCTTAACAAAAAAATTAACACTACCGGTTGTCAAGTGCCTGAAACGCTTGACAATAACCCATAAAAATACTAAAATAAAATTGTATTTTTTGGGGCGGAGTGAAATTCTCCACCGGCAGTAAAGTCTGCTAAGAATAGCTTTATATATAGCTATTCCCGATACGGTGAAATTCCGTAACCGACGGTATAGTCCGGATGTTAAAAAAATACTATTTTAACTTTGTTAAAAAAAAGCCCCTTTAAAAGGGGCTTTTTGTTTTTAAGGAGATTTTATGAAAGGTCAAGAAAAAATTTTTAATGCAAAAAAAATAGCAATTATGGGTATTTTCGTTGCGCTTTCTTATGCGGTTAGTTTTATAGAAATACCAGCGCCATTTTTCGGTGCATCCTTTTTAAAGCTTGATTTAGGAAACGTGTTTATAACGCTTATTGCCTTTTTGTTTGGGCCTATCGAAGGTGTTATCGTTTGTTTGCTTAAAGAATTATTGCGTTGTATAACCAGCTCTTCGCTGTGCGCAGGCGAGCTTGCTAACTTTATATCAACTTCTGCCTTTATATTATTGCCCTCTATTTTATATAAATTTAAACGCAACATTAAAACGGTTATAATAACCCTTTCAGTTTCTTGTTTAATTGCAACGGGCGTTGCGTTACTTGCAAATAGATTTATAGTTTTCCCTGTATACGCTTATCTTTTTGGTGGTAGTATTTTCGGTATGACTGTGGAAGTTGCCTTCAATACTTTCGTATGGGGGCTTGTAATTTTCAACCTCATTAAAAGTGTTTCTATCGCAATACTTACTATGCTTTTATATAAAAGGCTTTCCAACCTTATTAAAAGGTTTTAAATTAACTTGAAAAATAATAAAATTTTTATTATAATAAAAATATGAAATACATATCAAAATCTTTAAAGCAAACGCTTGAGATAGGCGAAAATTTTGCAAAGACTTTAAAATGTAGGGACGTGGTGCTTCTTCACGGCGATTTAGGCGCTGGCAAAACGGCGTTTACTAAAGGCATTGCAAAAGGTCTTAAAATAAATAAAGAAATTACCTCGCCAACGTACGCGTATATGAACGATTACGACGGGGTTTTATACCATTACGACTGTTATAGGTTAACCTCGGGTGAAGATGCTGAAGCACTTGGTCTTATCGATTATTTTTACGGGAACGGCGTGTGCGTTATCGAGTGGAGTGAAAATATAAAAAGCGCACTTCCCAAAGAGGTAAAAAACGTAACCATTAATAAAATTGACGAAAACACGAGGGAAATTATTATATGAACTGCTTGGCTGTAGATACGGGCGGAAATCATTTAACCGTACTGCTTATAAAAGGTGATAAGGTTTATAAAAGCCATATTGATAACGCTATGCTCAAGCACTCTGTAACCCTTATGCCCGAAATTGAAAATTTGCTTATAAAAACCAGCACTAAGCTATCCGATATAGATAAATTTTGCGCGGTAGTCGGCCCCGGTTCGTTTACGGGAATTAGAATAGGCGTATCGGCGATTAAAGCTTTAGCGTACGCAAACGGCAAAATGGTGTTTAGTGTTACTTCTTTTCAATCGCTTGCATACAATAGTGAAGAAAGAAAGGTTTTAGCGGTAATTGACGCAAAACACGAAAATTATTACGTTTGCGGTTTTGACGGGTTTAAGGAAGTAATTCCACCAAGGTTTGTATCTTTTGAAGAGTTAAAAAGCTTGGCTATGGGTTTTGAAGTGGTTTCGGATAGCGATATAGCTATACCGTACGTTAAGGGCGATTATTTAAAAGGGTTTGAAAAAGCCGTTTTAGTAAATCTTGATAGAGGCAGTTTTGACGCTGAAGAGTTAGTTCCCTTGTACGTTAAAAAAAGTCAGGCAGAGGAAGAGCGAAATGGTTGAAAAAATAACCTTAAAATCGCTAAGCCAAGTTGCCGAGATTGAAAGTGAGTGTTTTTCCCTTCCTTATACCGTAGCTATGCTTGAAAGCGGATATAACGCCCCATCTTTTTTAGGGCTTGTAGACGTTGGCGAGGATATACGAGGCTACGTTTTAGCAACCGTCGTGCTTGACGAGGCTAATATTGATAGGGTTGCGGTTAGAAAAATATACCGCGGTCAAAAAATAGCGTCAAATCTTATTAAAAGCCTTGAAGTTGAGCTTTTAGATAGAGGGGTAAAAACCGTACTTTTAGAGGTTAGGCGTTCAAATACCCCTGCGATTAATCTATATACTTGTCTTGGATACAAAAAAATTGCAGAGCGCAAAAATTATTACGAAAACCGTGAGGACGCTTTGATTTTTAATAAAATTTTATAAGGAGCAGTTATCAAAACCACAATAAATGGTCTTGTTACTGAAGTTAAAGGGGAAGGAAAGCCTATAGTTTTACTTCACGGCTATCTATCTTCTAAGGAAAGCTTTATATATCAAATAAACGCACTTTCAAAGTATCGAAAAGTTTTCGCGCCCGACCTTAATGGGTTTGGTGAAAGCCCAAAGCTTGAAAGTGCTTATTCGCTTGACGATTACGTTAAGAAAGTTTACGATTTCATAACTGTGTGCGATATAAAAAGTTACGATTTATTAGCGCACTCTTTCGGTGGGCGTATAGCGTTAAGGCTTGCTAATATTGATGATAGGCTCGATAAGCTTATATTGACGGGGTGTGCAGGGCTTAAGCCGAGGCGAAAGATATCTTACTATATTAAAGTGTATTCGTATAAGATTTTGAAGAAAATTCTGCCTCAAAAACTGCTTAAAAATTTCGGCAGTAGCGAGTATAAAAGCTTAGATGAAATTATGCGCCAAAGCTATAAAAAAATAGTAAACACCTATCAAGACGGCGAGCTTGATACAATAAAAAATAAAACGCTTATCGTATTTGGTAAAAACGATAAGTCCACGCCACTATTTATGGCAAAAAAATTAAATCAAAAAATCAAAAATTCTAACCTTATTATAATTGAAGATGCAGGGCATTTCGCCTTTACTGAAAAACCTTTGTTATTTAACGTTTATTTAAAAGAATTTTTGCTGGGAGATTAGCTATGTCAATTTTAAATTTAAACGACGTGTTATTACCTATAGACGAACTCGAAACCATCGTTGATATGTTTTCGATTTATCGGATACTCGGATTTTTACTAATAGGTCTTATAAACGCCGTTTTAATGATATTTATATCCTATAGGTTTTTTCAAGCCATACAACAATGCGGATATAAGGGCGGACCTTATCTAAAGTGGCTTAAAAAGCGCGATAACGCCTTTCTTACCAGACTGCTTATGGTATCAATGCTTTCAATGCTTGGGTTTTTACTAGTTAATATGGCGCTTTCGTTTATAGACCACTTTATAATTAAGTATCTTGGCTTTATAGTTTACTTTATATTCCTAGCGATATATTTTAAAGGCGAAAGGAAAAGAAAAACCAAAACGCCACTCGTGCTTACCAAGCGCATGCTTAGGCTTATTATTACGTTTACTCTTTTAACGGTGTTACTTAGCGTAATACTTATAATGCTTGTAAACTCGATAGCAATTCCCTTTAAATACAATCTTCTTGCGCAGTTTAGATACGCAATTTTGTGTTTATCTCCTATAGCCGTTCCTTACCTCGTTCTTCTTGCTTACGAAATTAACGAACCTATAGAGAGGTCTGTTAACAAAAAGTATTATCAAAAATGCAAGCAAACGCTTGAGGGTAGGAAAGACCTTATAAAGATAGGCGTAACGGGCAGTTACGGCAAAACCTCTGTTAAGTATATTTTAAACGGAATTTTATCAACTAAATTTAAGGTTTTAGCAACGCCCGAGTCGTACAATACGCCTATGGGTATTGCAAAAACGGTAAAGCGCCTTGAAGACGGGCATCAAATTTTCATTTGCGAAATGGGCGCAAGAAGACAGGGCGACATTAAAGAAATTTGCAATATGGTAGGGCATGACGTTGCCGTTATCACGGGAATAACCTATCAGCATCTTGAATCTTTCGGCACGCTTGAGCACGTAATAAAAGCTAAAAGCGAAATATTAGGCGGAGATTTTAAAGGCGATGCGTTTATATCTTCCGACAACAAATACTGCTTAGAAATATTTAAAAACGCAACTTGTAACAAGTATTTAGCAGGTTATAGCAAGAATAAAAAGTCCTATCTTTATGGTGAGGACGTTAAAATTTCTGAAAGCGGCACGGAATTTACTATGGTTTTAGGTGACGAAAGAGTTGCCGTTAAAACGGTTATTTTAGGTCAAACAGCCGTTCAAAACATTATTCTTGCATCGGCTGTTTGTTTAAAACTTGGCTTTAGCTTAAACGAAATTGCAAGTGCGGTTAATAGGCTTGAGCAAATTCCACATAGACTTGAGCTTATAAGAGGCGAAAACGGCGTTTTAGTGGTTGACGACGGTTATAACAGTAACCCCGAGGGTGCAAAGCAGGCAATAAACCTTCTTAAAAACTTTAGCGGTAAAAAATACGTTGTAACTCCCGGTATGGTTGAGCTTGGTCACGCTGAAAGCGGACTTAACTACAAGCTTGGCGAAATGCTGTCAGACGTTTGCGACGGAGTAATACTCGTTGGAAGAAGCGGTAGTTTGCAAATTCGAGAGGGGCTTTTAAGTAAAGAATACCCCGTTTCTAAAATCACCATGGTAAAGAATTTATCAGAGGCAAAGCAAGCCCTCGTCGGTTTAGTAGAGGCTGGCGACGTGGTTTTATTTGAAAACGATTTACCCGACTTTTTTAACTAAAAGTTCTAAAGAGCTTTATAAAGAAAAATAATAATAAAACACCAAAGCTGAAAAATATGCGGAGGTGTTTTATTTTGAAAAATATTTTAGTGTTTTACGGTGGCAAATCTTGCGAACACGACGTGTCCGTAGTAACGGGTGTTTTAACCCTTAATTCGCTTGACAAAAATCTTTATAATGCCGTCCCCGTCTATATAACTCGGCAAGGCGAGTGGTTTACGGGCGAGGCACTTTTTGACGTTGCTTTTTATAAAAATTTTACTGAAAAACCTCTCAAAAAGGTAACGTTATTATCTAATGATAACGCTCTTTACATAAAAGGTAAAAAGTTAAAAAAATTGTGTAACTGCTATTCGGCAATTAATTGCGTTCACGGTCTTAACGGCGAGGATGGAAGTCTTGCAGGACTATTAAAACTGCACGGTATCCCTCTTGCAAGCCCAGACCTTTTTGGAAGTTCGCTCGCAATAGATAAAGAATACTCAAAGTTCGTTTTGTCGGGCATAAAGGTTAGTCGGCTAGATTATTTTAAGGTTTATGAAAATGATTATTATCAAAATAAGCAAGAAACCTTAAAAGAAATTGAAGAGGGTTTAGAGTATCCCGTTATCGTAAAACCTGCAAACCTTGGTTCTAGCATAGGCATTTCTTCGGCAAAGGATAGACTTTCTCTTGAAAAAGCGTTAGATTTAGCTTTTGTTTACGACGATAAAATAATAATAGAAAATAAGCTAAGTGATTTTATCGAGCTTAATTGCGCCGCATATAAAGGTAAAGACGGCGTTGTCGTTTCTATGGTAGAAAGGCCTGTAAGCCTTGGCGAAATTTTAACTTTTCAAGACAAATACGAGGGTTTTAAAGGTGGAGGCGAGAGGGAATTTCCAGCTAATATTTCCAACAAAATTACGGCAAAAATTCAAAGTACCACTAAAAAAATTTACGAGGCGTTTGGGTATTTTGGAATAATTAGAATTGATTATTTGTTGTGTAACGGTAAAGTTTATCTTAACGAGATAAATACCGTTCCAGGCTCTCTTGCTTATTACTTATTTTCAGATACGTTGAAAGGTTTTACCGATATCTTAACTGAAATCATAGAGCTATCCGTTCAAAATCATTTAAAATATTTGTCGAGAAAGTTCGATTACAAATCATCCGTTTTAAAAATTGACGGCATTAAGGGCGGAAAGCTTAAAAATAATTGACGATAAGGTTTTTAAGGTTTATAATACCTATTGAGATGACTGTACTGCTGCGGGGGCGTATGCCCACGAGGAAAGTCCGAGCTTCACAGTAGCAGGGTGCCAGCTAACGGCTGGTGAAGGCGACTTTAAGGAAAGTGCAACAGAAAATAACCGCAACCAAAGTTGTAAGGATGAAAAGGCGAGGTAAGAGCTCACCGTCCCCACGGTAACGCGGGGAGCTGTGTAAACCCCACCCGAAGCAAGATAGGAATATAAGAACTACGTGGCTACGGCGCTTATATTCGCTTTATTCGCTTGAGCCTATCGGCGACGGTAGGTCTAGATAGATAGCAGTATTAAATGACAGAACTCGGCTTATAGGTCATCTCCTAAACCGTTATTTATTTAAGGTCTTATTTGCTAAATCTATCTGCGTTACTGCCGTCGCCGTGCGTCTGCAACGACCAAAAAGGTCTATTGCAACCACCCGTCTAGGCGAGCCTTGATATATTTGCAACTAATACCTTAAATGAGCTTTGTATATGATGTTTAAGTTTATAGACTTTTGCTTGTTTCTAGTGTCTTAAAACCTAGTTACAATTAGCAAATTTATAGCGTAACTTGCAATTTACGATTTATCAATAACTTACGATTAAATATAATAAGACTGCAATTTAGTTTTAAATTGCAGTCGTTACCCAAGATGATATAATTGAGTGTTTTCGTGGTGTTTCAATGAAAATTTTAATTACTACAGACGTGTTTATTAAAGTTGACGGTGTTTCAACTTCGGTAAAAAACTTATTTTACGGTCTTATCGGGCTAGGGCACGACGTAAGGCTTTTAACCCTTTCAAGCGATGGCAAAAATCATAAAGACAATACTTTTTACTACGTAAAGTCTGCGTCGTTAGACGTCGTTTATAAAGGTATTCGTATGCCATTATCGTACAACAACGAATACATAAAGGAAATTATTGAGTGGAAGCCTGATATTATACACAGTCAATGCGAGGTATTTACCTATCAATATGCGCTTAAAATTTCTAAAAAAACGGGCGCACCGATAGTTCACACCTATCACACCATGTACGACGATTACGTGGGCTACGTTATTCCTTTTAAGCGTTTGGGTAGGTGGATTATTAAAAAACTGACTAAAGTTCGCCTTAAGAAGGCGGGCGTGATAGTCGTTCCTACACACAAAGTGGAAAAAGCAATGCTCGACTACGGGCTTAAAAACGAACTTCAAGTAATACCAAGCGGTATTTCGCTTGAGCAACATAAAGAACGCATATCGCAAAAAGAAAGGTTAGAGGTTAGGCGGTCTATGGGTGTAAAGGACGACGAGCTTTTACTAATAACCTTAGGTAGAGTTGCGCCCGAAAAAAACGTTGACGAGGTTATTAGATTTTTTGCTAAGCAGTGTAAACTTGACGACAAGCTTCGTTATATGATAGTAGGGGACGGGCCGTCAAAGCCAGAACTTCAAGCCCTTTCAAAAGAGCTTGGTTTGCAAGATAAAATTATTTTTACGGGTATGGTAGAGCCTAAAGAGGTTCATTTGTTTTATCAGCTTGGCGATATATACGTAAGTTCGTCAACCAGCGAAACGCAAGGGCTGACTTACGTTGAAGCTATGGCGAACGGTCTACCGCTACTATGTCGGTATGACGACTGCTTAGACGGCGTTTTAATTAGTGGCGAAAACGGCTACTTTTACTCGGACGGACAAGCTTTTGCCGACGGGCTTTCAAAATTAAAAGATAAAGCCGTGCGCCAAAAGGCAGGCAGGAAAAGTTTAGAAATTTCGTCTATGTACGATAAAGCTCAGTTTGGTAGCGCGCTTGAAAAGGTTTATGAAAAGGTATTAAAAAAATCCGATGCTAAATAGCATCGGATTTTAATATTACACGTTAAATCTAAATAAAACGACGTCGCCGTCTTTCATAACGTAATCTTTACCCTCGGAGCGCACTTTGCCAAGTTCTTTGGCTTTAGTGTAGTTACCGCACTCAAGTAAAACTTCGTAATCAACGACCTCGGCTCTTATAAAGCCCTTTTCAAAGTCGGTATGAATTTTGCCTGCCGCTTGAGGTGCTTTAGTTCCCTCTTTTATCGTCCAAGCCCTCGTTTCAGGCTCGCCAGCAGTCAAATAACTTATAAGCCCAAGTAAGCGATAGCTTGCCTTTACAAGCCTATTAAGGCCACTTTCTTTAAGCCCCAAATCTTCTAAAAACATCTGTTGCTCGTCGGGTTCAAGCTCGCTGATTTCCTCTTCCGTTTTAGCAGATATTATAAGCGTTTCGCTACCGTCTGAAAGGGCGTATTTTTCAACCTTTTTAGCAAACGGAATTTCGTTTATATCCTTTGCGATATCGCTTTCAGCGATATTAGCGGCGTAAATTACAGGCTTTGACGTTATTAAAAATAATCCGTCAACGTATTTTTTCTCTTCTTCTGAAAAGTCTAAACTTCTAACGGGCTTTTCATTTTCAAGCGCGGTTAAAATACGTTTTAAAAGCTCGCTTTCAACTTGATATTTTTTATCCCCGGTCTTTATCATTGACACGGCTTTATCGTAGCGTTTTTGAACGCTTTCCATATCAGATAAAATAAGCTCTAAATTAATAGTTTCAATATCGCTGATAGGGTCTACCTTGCTCTCTACGTGAACGACGTTTTCGTCCTCAAAGCATCTAACTACGTGAACGATAGCGTCAACCTCTCTTATGTGCGATAAAAACTTATTGCCAAGCCCCTCGCCCTTAGACGCGCCCTTTACTAGCCCTGCAATATCCACAAACTCAATAGTAGCAGGCGTAATTTTTTTACTGCTATATAACTTAGCAAGTTTATCAAGCCTTTCATCGGGAACGGCAACTACGCCCACGTTTGGTTCAATGGTGCAGAACGGAAAGTTCGCCGCTTGCGCACCTGCGTGGGTTATTGCGTTAAATAAAGTTGATTTACCTACGTTGGGAAGCCCAACAACACCTAATTTCATAAACTGTAACCTCTTGCGCTTATTATAGCAAATATTAATATAATTTTCAAACTTTTTAAGCTTATAGATTGAAAATTATTGCAGATAAAATAAAAGTATGTTAAAATTACTAGTATGAATTACAAAGAATATATTGCAAAAAATTTAAAAATAGACGGCGTAGCTGAAAATGAGATTTTAGACCTTATTTCTCTTCCGCCTGACAACTCTATGGGAGATTATGCGCTCCCTTGCTTTAAATTTGCCAAAGTTTTAAGAAAATCTCCCGCTTTAATAGCGGACGAGCTTTCTAAAACCTTTCCCGTTGGCGAGGTTATCGTTAAAGTTACGGCTGTAAACGGATATTTAAACTTTATGGTGAATAGGTCGGCAAAAGCCAAAAAAGTTCTTAATGAAATCACCTCTAAAGGCGATTTGTACGGCTCGTCAACCGAGGGCGAGGGTAAAACTATTTGTATAGACTACTCTTCAATCAACGTTGCAAAACCCTTTCATATCGGGCATTTATCAACCACCGTAATAGGTAGCGCGCTTTACAAAATTTATAAAAAGCTTGGATATAACGTAGTAGGTATCAACCACCTTGGCGATTACGGCACTCAGTTTGGTAAACTCATTTACGCTTACAAGGCGTGGGGTAACCGCGAAGAGGTTGAAAAGGGTAGAGTTAAAGAACTTATGCGCCTTTACGTAAAGTATCACGACGAGGCTGAGAAAAACCCCGAGCTTGACGATAAGGCAAGAGAGTATTTTAAGCTTATTGAAAACGGCGATAAAGAGTGTAACGAATTGTTTGTTTGGTTTAAAGAGCTTACTTTAATCGACGTTGAAAAGGTATATAAGCAACTTGGCGTTACGTTTGACAGTTACGCTGGCGAAAGCTTTTTTAACGATAAAATGTCGCCGGTAATTGACGAGCTTTCTGAAAAAGGCTTATTAAAAGAGAGTGACGGTGCAAAGATAGTTGACCTTGAAAAGTACGATATGCCACCTTGCTTAATACTCCGTTCGGACGGGGCGTCACTTTACGCCACGCGTGATTTAGCGGCGGCGGTCTACCGTAAAAACACCTATGATTTTGACAAGTGCTTATACGTAGTTGCTTACCAACAAAACCTTCACTTTAAGCAGTTTTTCAAAGTTCTTGAGCTAATGGGCAAGCCTTGGGCTAGAGATATGGTGCACGTTGCTTTCGGTATGGTTTCACTTGAAGAAGGCACTATGTCTACAAGAAAGGGTAAGGTCGTATTTTTAGAGGACGTTATAAATAAGTGCTGTGAAAAAGCTTTATCGATAATCAACGAGAAAAATCCCGACCTTGAAAATAAGGAAGAAACGGCAAACGCCGTAGGAACTGGCGCGGTTATATTCGGCGCACTTTCAAGCGGTAGAATTAAAGATATAGTATTTTCTTACGATAAGGTTCTTAATTTCGACGGAGAAACGGGCCCTTATTGCCAGTACACCTACGCGCGTGCAAACAGCGTGCTTAAAAAGGCGGGCGTATTTGACGGTTATACCGTTCCAGATAGTCTTTCGGACGACGAGTATAATCTAATAAGCGAGCTTGCAAAGTTCCCTGAAACGGTTTTATTATCGGCTGAAAGATACGAGCCTAGCATAATTACTAGATACGCCGTCGACCTATCTGAAGCCTTTAACAAATTCTATTTCGATTGTAAAATACTTGGCGAAAAGGACGAGATTAAAAACTTCCGCTTGGCACTCACGTTTGCTACTAAAACCGTTTTATCAAGCGCATTAAAATTGCTTGGAATTAAAACACCGGAGAAAATGTAATGAAAAAACTTATTATTTTTGACCTTGACGGAACGTTACTTGACACTATTGAAGATTTGCGTTATTGCGTAAATTTACTTTTAGAAAAACACGGCTATAGGACGCTTAGCTCTGAAAGAATACTTCAATGCGTAGGTTACGGCGCAAAGCAACTTGTATATTTAGCGGCGGGAAAGCCCGATAAAGAAACTCACGAAAAACTCTTTGCCGAATACGTTCCTATGCAAGAAAAAAGCGACAATCGCTACACCTGTTTATACCCCGGGCTTGACGAGTTGCTTGTAAAACTTAAAAGCCTCGGCTTTAAACTTGCTATCGTATCTAACAAGCCCGATAGCGTTACGCAAATAGTAGTAAACCAAAAGCTTTCTAAATACGATTTTGATTTCGTAACAGGCAATCGCCCCGAGCTTTTTAATCCCAAGCCCGACAAATCGTGTGTTGAATACTGTTTAAATAGTTTAGGTATTGACAAAAAGGACGCGATTTTTATCGGCGATAGTGAGGTTGACGTTCAGACCTTTATAGGTGCAGGTATTGACGGCATAGGCGTAACTTGGGGCTTTAGACCCAAACAAACTTTAGTTGAGGCGGGCTGTGTAAACTTTGCAGATACGGCGGAAGAGCTACTAGAACAAATTTTAAAATTTAATTAAGGAGAAACCTATGAAAAAATTTTTTGAAGAGTTTAAAAAATTTATCACTCGCGGTAACGTACTCGATATGTCTGTCGGCGTTATCGTCGGTGGTGCGTTCACGGGCATTGTAAACGGGCTTTCTAACAACGTGCTTAAACCCATTATCAACTGGATAATATCCCTCGTTTTAGGTAAAGAGGGTTTATCGGGTGCAATTACCGTATTGTCAGGGGCGTACGTTGACGGAACTCTTGACCTTGCAAACTCAATCTACATTGACTGGGGTGCTTTTATAAGTGCTATAATTAACTTCTTGCTTATTGCAATCGTGCTTTTCTCTATCGTTAAAATTATGAACCAAATCAATAGTGGCTGGGCTGACGTTAAGAAAGAAGCTAAAGAAATGGCGTCTAAAGAGGTTATCGAACTTAGAAAGCAAGGCAAATCTAGAAAAGAGATTAAAGCTATTTTAAAACAAAAAAAGCTTGACA
This sequence comes from Christensenellaceae bacterium, assembly GCA_045536025.1. Classification (GTDB taxonomy): domain Bacteria; phylum Bacillota; class Clostridia; order Christensenellales; family Borkfalkiaceae; genus HGM11412. The sequence continues at coordinate 4,375 of JAZSMT010000027.1, read as the reverse complement.
CTGAAAATGCTAAAAAACTTGCTGACGAGGAGGCAAAAAAGAACGCTCCTCCTACCACCGAGCAATTATTAGCGCAAATACTTGACCAACTTAAAAAACAATAATAAAAACGCTCGCATTTTGCGAGCGTTTTAAATTAACCAAAATCGTGTCTATTTGTAAATATAGTGTAATTTTCTAAATTAGACAATATTTTTTCAATTTTATAAAAGCATTTTTCATCTGATAAATTATCGTCATTAATGACATTAATTATTGACTGTAGTATTTTATAACATTGACTATTAATTATTTCTTTAAACGTATTGTCGTCGTTAAAGTCAAAAACCGTATTTTCGTTTTGTAATCCGCTTATTAAAATGTTTTTCCATAAATCCATAATATACCATCCTAAATATGGGGACTATATCCCCTTAATATTTTAGATTATAACCCCCATAATAATATATGTCAATATGGGGGAGTAAAAATGATTAAGTTTGATAGGCTATTTGATACGATGAAGAAAAAGGGTGTTACAACCTATAGACTTCGCGAGGAGTGTATTTTAGATAGTAAAACAGTTCGTAGATTAAAAGCTAACGATAACGTTGAAACGAAAACGCTTGATAAGCTTTGCAGTTATTTAGATTGTAAAATTGAAGATATTATTGAGTTTGTAAAAGATTAAAACACGCTCGCATTTTGCGAGCGTTTTAAATTTTAATTGTATAAATCTTTTACCGACTGCGCCGTTTTTATAACGGCGTTTTTAAGTTTTTCGGGCGAAAGCACCTTTATTTTATTTCCAAACGATAAAATCTTTGCCGTTAAATAATCGCTTATAGGAAGCTTTGCCGTAGCCGTAATTTTTCCGCTTGAAGATACTGAAATTTTATCAACGCCAAGCCACTCTTCAACGTCGGGGCGGATGCTTTCGTCAATTAAAAGGTCGATATCCTCGGGCGAGTTTTCGTAAAATTTTGAAAGAACTAATTTTATATCTTCAGTTTGCCTTTTAATAAAGGTTCCGCTTAAAAGTTTAATTTTTTCAATGCGCCCCACCTTAAATAGCCTAAAAGTGTTTCTAAGCCTACAATAAGCATATGTATACCACAGCCCTTGCTTGAGTATGAGAGTATGAGGTTCAATATCTCTTTCAGTGTTATTTCCGTCGCGGTCGCGATAGCTTATCGATACTACTAAGTTATCCTCGATTGCTCGTTGAATTATTTTAATCGTTTCGCCGTAGATATCGCCCGTGCCCCAACCAGAGCCGTCAATCACTAAATTGCCAAAGCTTATATGTAAATCGGCACCGCCTTGCTTGGATATCGAGCCTATTTTTTGAATAGCTAAGTCAAGCACTTGCGAACCAAGCTCGCCGTTTATTTCAGTTAGCGTTTGAATAACCTTTTCGCTTTCCTCTTCGGTTAAAAAATTTGCAGGTATTTTATAGCTATCAGATATAGCGTAACCGCCGTTTCTACCGCGTATATTATATATAGGAACGTCAGCTAGCGACAATTCGTCAATATACCTATAAACCGTTCTAAGAGATATTTCATACCTATCTGCAATGTATTTAGCCGAAACCTTTTTACGCGCAAGTAGTAAAAATAGAATTTTAAGCATCATTTGGTATTTCATAAAAGCACCTCACAACAATAATATTCTATCTTATTGCCAAACGCTTGTCAATATTTAGTTAAAATATCTATAATTTTATCGTTTCCTGCCGTTATATTTGAGTTTTTTAATTTTGAAAGGAGCAAGCCTCTTTCTTTATAGAGTTTATCAATCTCTTGAGTAAAAACTTTAGCGGATAATTTTTCTTGCGGAATATAGTTAACAAGTCCTTTTTTATAAAAGTGCTTGGCGTTTTCGATTTGGTCGCCACGCGATTGTGCTTTAGGCAGGGGTATTAAAAGGGTGGGTATTTTTAGTGCTAAAAGCTCAAAAAGAGTGTTAGAGCCTGCGCGTGAAACGCAAATATCGGTTACGGCGTACGCCTCTTTCATATCGGTAAATTCCGTTTGATAATATCCCTTTATACAAAGATTTGTTAAATTGCCTTTTCCTACAATATGCAAAACGTTAAATTTTTTTACAAGCTCGGGTGCTATTTTAACGGTTAAATCGTTAATGTATTTTGCGCCCGTTGATCCCCCCGTTATTAAAAGAGTGGGTTTTTCCTTAGAAAAACCGTATTTTTTAAGCGCTTTTTCAGGGTTGCCTAAAAACAGTTCTTTTCGTATCGGCGAGCCTACGCACCTGCCGTTTTTTATGGACTTTGCCGTACCTTCAAAGGTGGTGAGCGTTGCGCTTGAAAACCTCGTTGCTATCTTGTTTGCAAGCCCAAGCGTTAAGTCAGACTCGTGAATAATTACCGGGATATTTAGCTTTTTAGAGGCAATAGTTACGGGTAGCCCAACGAAACCACCTTTTGAAAATACTACTGAAGGCTTTAACTCTTTAAGTATTTTTTTAGCTGAGCTTACGCTATTTGCTAGTACAAACGGAATTTTTAAGTTAGAAAAGCTTAAACTTCGTTTTAGCTTTACCGTTGGTATTTCATAGTAGGGTATACCTTTTTCAGCTACCAGATTTTTTTCAATTCCCGATTCCGAGCCTATATAATAAATTTTGTCAAAGTGCTTTTCAAGCCCCTCAAGAAGGGCAAAGTGTGGGGTGCAGTGCCCTGCAGTTCCACCACCAGTTAAAACTATCGTTTTCATATTAATATTTTATGCAAACCCTTGAAAAAAAACGCAAACTGTAGTATAATAAAATACATTAATTTATTGGAGGCTAAAATGAACACTATTTTAGTTACGGGTGGCGCAGGTTATATCGGTAGCCACACCGTTATTGAACTTATTAAAGCAGGCTACAAAGCCGTTATTGTTGACAATTTGTCAAACAGCAAATACGAATCGGTAAAGCGCGTTGAAAAAATCGTAGGGGAAGAAATTCCCTTTATCGAGGCTGACATTTTAGATAAAGACGCGATTAGAAAAATCTTTCAAGATTATAAAATTGACGCGGTTATCAACTTTGCAGGCTATAAAGCGGTTGGCGAGTCGGTGCAAAAACCCATTGAATACTATCATAACAACATAGGCGGTCTTATTGCGCTTGTTGAGGTTATGAAGGAATTTAACTGTAAAAACCTCGTATTTTCTTCGTCTGCTACCGTGTACGGCGATCCGGCGTCCGTTCCTATTAAAGAGGACTTTCCCCTTTCTACCACCAACCCATACGGCAGTACGAAATTATTTATTGAATACATATTAAAAGACCTCTATAAGGCGGATAACTCGTGGAATATTGCTATACTTAGATATTTCAATCCCGTAGGCGCGCACGAGTCGGGAACAATCGGCGAAGACCCTAACGGTATTCCTAACAACCTTTGCCCGTATATTACTCAGGTTGCAGTGGGTAAGCGTCCTTATCTTAACGTTTTCGGTGGTGATTATAAAACTAAAGACGGAACAGGCGTTCGCGACTTTATTCACGTTGTTGACCTTGCAGTTGGGCACGTTTTATCCGTTAATAAACTCCTTAAAAACTGTGGGCTTTTCGTTGTAAATCTCGGTACGGGTACGGGTTATAGCGTTCTTGATATGGTAAACGCTTTCTCTAAAGCATACGGTAAAGAAATTCCTTATAAAATCGTTGACCGTCGCCCCGGCGATATTGCCGAGTGCTACGCCGACCCATCTTACGCTTACGAGCTTTTAGGCTTTAAAGCAGTAAAAACGCTTGACGATATGTGTGAAGATGCTCTTCGTTGGCAGTTTAATAATCCCAACGGCTATAATTAAGGCGATATAAACGGTGCAATACTTAGTTACTGTCAAGTCGTTGCACCTCCAATGACCAAAAAGGTCTATTGTAGTCCCCGCCTTGCCGAGCCTTGTCTTGCTTGTTTCTATCGCCTTAATTTAGGTTGTTATAAACTTGAGTAATATACTTGCAACTAAGCCCTTAATAGAGCTTTAAATAAGCTTGTTTAGTTGTCTTATGTGGGTTGTAATAGGCAATCAAAAATATCATATAATCAAAAAAGTAGGCAAGATTGGGTGATGTCCTTAGCGGAGAATTTGAAAACATCGCTAAGTGCGAGCATCGCATTTGTCTGGACAAATGCTTTATGGGCTAAGCCCAACCCCTTATAACGGCATAAAGAGAGAACAAATCGGTTTTACAGCCGAAATGTTCTCTCTTTTTTCTGTTGGTTTAATGAAATCGTTGCAAGCCGCCTTACGGCTTATGCAACAGATGAAATCTTCACTTCTTTCAGATGAAATCCAAGGACAAGTCCTTGGATGAAATCAAATCCGTCTAAACGCAACCCTGCGAAGCAGGATTTCATCGCAAAAGCGATTTC
>JAZSMT010000030.1:0-27423 GCA_045536025.1 Christensenellaceae bacterium | reverse complement strand
TGCAAGAGATAAAAGATCCGTTTGCTAAAAAGTAATTGATTTGCAATACGCAAGTGTGGACTACGCGTTTACGCGTGGCTAGAACATGGGGTTTTACCCCTAAAATGAAATACCACGGGTTTTCACCCGTGGATATTTATTAGGAATAATAAACGAGGGGAGTATATAAGCTGAATTTGACGATACGTCAACGATAACGCTACCAGGCTTCATAACCTTAGAAAACTCTTGGTTAACGTATACCGTGCCGAGAGCGTTTATCTTAAGAATACCTTCGGGAGTGCCTTTCATTGCGGGGGATACGCCTGCCGAGTTTATTACGTTTTTAATTTCGCCAAGAGATGCGGAAAACTCAACGAGTTCCTTTACGCTTTCTCTACTAGAGGTATCGCAGGTTTTGGCGTAGGCGTCGTAACCTAATTCTTTAAGCTGTTGAACAGCGCCCTCAAGTTTTGACATAGTTCTTCCTGAAACTACGATAATTTTGTCCTTTGGCATATACTTAGCGGCTTCAAAACCCATACCGCTACCGCCACCTGTTATTACACATACGTTTGCCATAAAAATTCTCCTATCGTTTTTGTTTTTAGTTTATCAAAAACGGCAAGGTTTGTCAATATTCAAATAAAAAAGACTGAACTAAAAGTTCAGTCTTTATCTTTTTAAAAGTTCTTTAACTGCTTTTTTAACTATTGCAATTTTTTTAAACAACTACCTTATAATTTTTGTGGGTGTAATAATATAGTCAAGCGGAACGTCCCACTTATTTGGCGTTAAGTTTTCAACCACTTGAAAATCGTAACAAAGCCCGATTTTTATACAATTTTTATTACTTAAAAACCTATCGTAATAGCCTTTGCCGTAGCCTACGCGATTTTTATTATTATCACAAAGTAGTAATGGGATAACGGCAACGTCAATATCGTTTATTACGGTGTAATGTTTAGGAATTTTTATACCGAAATCGCCAAGTATCCACTCGTTTGATGTAGGCGCTACCGCAAGCATATCGTCACCCACCGTCAACGGATACGATAGCTTCTTTTCTAAACCTTTAAGCCGTGATATTATACAAGAGGTATCCACTTCGTTTTTTATTGAATTATATATAAAAAAGCTAGATTTTTCATGGATAAAATCAAGTGAAAATAAGTTGTTTGTAACATTTAAACTAAGCGCGTCCACCTCACTTTTTATAAGGGCGTTTCGCTTTAGCTTTACGGCGTTTCTTAAAAGGGTTAAGTCCATATAAAATATTTTAAACTAAATTATACGTAATGTCAATTTAGATATTGAAAAAGGTAATAAAATTTATTAAAATATAGTTATGAAATCATTTATTTACGATATTCCAACTAAAGTATACTTTGGCAAAAATCAAATTCAACACCTTGGGTTAGAGGTTAAAAACTACGGCAGTCGCGCACTGCTTGTTTACGGTGGCGGTTCGATTAAAAAAATCGGGCTGTATCAAGACGTTACGTCGGGGCTTTTAAGCGCGGGCGTAGAATTTATCGAGCTTTCGGGCGTTGAGCCTAACCCTCAAATAGATGCGGTTAGAAGGGGAGTTGAACTGTGCAAGCAAAACGGGATTGACGTTGTTTTGGCAGTAGGTGGCGGTTCGGTAATTGACTGCGCTAAGTGGATTTCAGCTGGCGCAAAAGTTGATTTTGACGCGTGGGATTTTTACTGTAAAGGCGCACCTATAAATACTGCGTTACCTATAATTTCCGTACTTACGCTTTCGGCAACGGGTAGCGAAATGGATAGTTGCGGTGTAATAACCAACCCCCAAACTAAAGAAAAGGTAGGTAAACTTGCTTATCCGCTTTATCCCAAAGTTTCTTTCTTAGACCCAACTTATACATACAGCGTTGATAGATATCAAACGGCGTGTGGCTCGGCTGATATTTTAAGCCACGTTATGGAAACGTATTTTTCTAAAGAAGAAGACCTTTATATGCTCGATACCGTTATGGAAGGTATTATGAAAACGGTTATAAAATATGCGCCCATAGCCCTTGAAACGCCCGACGATTACGAGGCGAGAGCTAACCTTATGTGGGCGTCAAGCTGGGCGATTAACGGCTTTATTTTAGGCGGTAAGGTAAAGGCGTGGAGCTGTCATCCGCTAGAGCATCAATTAACCGCATATTACGGTATTACCCACGGTTTAGGTTTAGCTATTTTAACGCCTAGGTGGATGAGGTATTGCTTGGACGATACTACCGTTTCACGCTACGTATCGTTCGGCGTAAACGTGTTTGGGATAGATAAGAATTTGCCCGATTATGAAATTGCAAACAAGTCAATCGAAATGCTTAGTGAATTTTTGTATAAAACGCTTGGGCTTTCGGATAGTTTTTCTAAAATAAATATCGGTGCTGAAAACCTATCAGCTATGGCAAAGGGTGCTTGCAAAGGTAAGTTTATCGACGGTTTTAAGCCACTTTATCAAGAAGATATCGAAAAAATTTATAGCGACTGCTTATAACAAAAAAAGAACTCACACGCTGAGTTCTTTTTTTGTGCAAGTGTTAAGAATGTTATGGAAAGTACAAAAATATTGACATAGTTGTAATTAAATAATAAAATATAATTATAATTAGTTACAAAGGAAGACGTTATGGCAAAAAAGTTAACTATTGCAAAAAAATTAGCAAAAAGAAAATATCGACCTGCGCCCAAACTTATTGCAAGGATTTACAAATTTATAATGGTGGACATTATAGGTCGCAAATATAAGCCCAAATTTCATATTATTGACGACGTTAGCAAGTGCGACGGTCCTTGTTTCGTAATATTTAACCACTTATCTAGAATTGACCACATGTACGTAATGGGTGCGTGTTACCCAAGAGTTACTAATATGGTTGCGGGATATTCGGAGTTTTACCGCAAAAAATTCTCGTTTATATTCGGACTTGATAAAGTTATTCCTAAGAAAAACTATTCGCCTGACAGGCTTGCCATAAAAGGTATAGGCGACGTTATTAGAAAGGGCGGTTGCGTAACCTTTGCGCCCGAGGGTTTAGCTAGTGATTACGGCGGAAATAAGCCTATCGTTCCAGGGACTAGCAAGATGTTTAAGCACTTTAAAGTTCCAGTATACTTATGCTATCTTGAGGGGCAGTATTTGCAAAACACCAAGGTTTGCTTAGACGAGCGACTTGGCGAAACGCACGCAACGATGTCGCTACTTTTTTCTAAAGAGGACGTTGAGAGGTTGTCCGTTGACGAAATGGACGATATTATTAACGAAAAATTTAGGCGCAACGAATACGCTTGGAACGAAGAAAAGAAAATTAAGTGGCAAACTAACGGTAGAATTTGCCATCGTTTAGAGGATTTTTGTTATAAGTGCCCAAAATGCGGTGAAGAGTTCACAATGAAAGGCGAGGGGGATAAAATTACCTGTTCAAATTGTGGCAACGGCGCAAGTATGGACGATTATTACCAGTTCCACCCCTTTGAAAACGCGGTTATTCCAAAATCACCTTTTGAGTGGGTTGAGCAGGAGCGTATGGACATTATTAAAGAAATTCGCGCTAACCCCGATTATTTCTTTGAGGACGAGTGCCAAATAGGCAATTTAGACGAATATAAGCTTTTAAGCAATAACAAAACGAGCTTTATAGTGGGCGAGGGTAAAATTAGAATAGACCATAAAGGTTTGCACTATAAAGGTACGCGCAACGGTGAGCCGTACGAATTTACTGCTGATTACAAAAGCTTATACACGCTTATCACCGAAGTTGATTCAAGCTTTTTCAATTTCTATCTTAAGGGCGAATATTTTGATATATTCCCCAAGCACCAAACTGTTGGTAAGTTTAGTTTGCTTGTTGAGGAAATGCACCGCTATCACGTAAACTATTACAAAAACTTTAAGTGGAACGACTATATGTACGAGGGTTTAGAACTCGGCATAGACGAAAAATAAATAAATTTAAAAACCCTGCTTATAGCAGGGTTTTTTATCTTGGCGGAGAGAACAGGTAATTCCCCTTGATAAGGGGAGTGTCAACAAAGTTGACGAGGGGATTGCCGTCCGCGGCTAGCGATTGAACCGTAGGTGAAAAGACTGTTTTTCGTCAACGAAAAACAGACGCTATTATGCGTCCGTTTCGTTGGCGGAGAGAACAGGATTTGAACCTGCGAGGCCCGTTAAGGCCTACCCGCTTTCCAAGCGAGCACATTCGACCACTCTGACATCTCTCCATATATAAGCGTGGTTTGTTTTAACCACGCTAAGTCATTATATATTAAAAAGTTTAAAAAATCAATCTTTTTAAGGTGAAATTAACTATTATTTCAAAAAGCCGTTTACGATTTGCTCTTCAGCCTCTTTCTCTGAAAGACCAAGCGTCATAAGCTTAATAAGCTGTTCGCCTGCAATCTTGCCGATAGCCGCCTCGTGAACGAGCGAGGCGTTAATATCGTTTGCGTTAAGACCAGGGAGAGCCATAACCTTAGCATTGTCCATAACGATGGCGTCGCACTCAGTTCTTCCAGAGCACTTAGTGTTACCGTCAAGCACCGAATAGAATTTTTGAACGGAATTATCTTTCGCTACCGAACGCGATACTACGTGAACGGCACAGTCTTCACCGTTTAGTTGAACGTTAAAGTCAGTTTCGGCGTATTGCTCGCCGTGAGTCATAATCTTTTCTTTAATAACGAGCGTAGCTTTGCTTTCAAGTACGGCGCGGGTTTTTCTTATAGAACTATCAACGCCTTTTATTTGAGCTGTGTCCATAGTGAGTGAACCGCCCTCGTCGATAAAAATCTCGGTAGTGGGGTTAAGGGTGCGTTTTCCGTTACCGTCGCCACCGCCGTAGTGCTTTTCATAATAGGTAACTTTTGCGTTTTTACCTACGTGGAAAGAGTGAATACCGTCGTGCGAGGAGTCGCCATCTTCTACGGTGTGAATACCGCAACCTGCTACGATTAAAACGTCAGCCCCGTCTTCGATATAAAAATCGTTATAAACAAGGTCAGAAAGCCCCGATTGAGTTATGATAACGGGGAGGTCAACCCTTTGCTTTTTATCGCTTTTTTTTATAAAAATATCAATACCGGGCTTGTCTTTTTTATTTACGATTTCTATAGTTGAGGAATTACTTCTACCTAAAAGACCGCCGTTAGAGCGTATGTTATACGCGCCGTTAGGCACAGCCTCAAGCCCTGCAACTTCTTTTAATAGATTTTTTTGAATATTGTCAAACACCATTACTTTGCCCCGTCCTTTTCAGTAAGCGCTTGGCAGGCGGAATTTGCAAGAATTTGGGGTAAAACGCCTGATTTTGCCCCGTCCGTTTTAATTTGACCGTTAGCAACAACGATAATTCTGTCTGCAATATTGAGTATTCTTTCTTGATGCGAAATTATAAGTAACGTGCCGTTAGTTTTATCGGCTAAACGCTCAAACACCTTGATTAAGCTGTTAAAGCTCCAAAGGTCGATACCTGCTTCAGGCTCGTCAAACACGGTAAATTTAGCTCCGCGCGCCATAGTTGCCGCAATTTCAATACGCTTAAGTTCGCCACCTGACAAGCTTGAATTGATTTCGCGGTTAACGTATTCACGTGCACAAAGCCCAACTTCTGATAAATAGGTGCAAACCTCGGTAACCGTAAGCTTTTTTCCGCTTGCAAGGTTTATAATATCCGAAACGGTAATGCCTTTAAATCTAACGGGTTGCTGAAATGCAAAAGCTAGCCCCTTGTGAGCGCGCTCGGTAATAGAAAGTTCGGTAATATCCTCGCCGTCTAACAAGATTTGACCACTAGTCGGCTTAATAATACCCATAATAATTTTTGCAAGGGTAGACTTACCGCCACCGTTAGGGCCGGTAAAAGCGACGAACTTTTCGTCAATCTTAAGTGAAACGTCTTTAATTATTTCCTTTTTACCGTCCTCGTTTTCAGCGGTATAGGTTATATTTTTAAGTTCTAACATAGCCGTTTAATTATATCTTGATATAATTTATTTGTCAATGAATTGACTTATCTTTTAATATTTTCGACTAATCTTGTTAGATATAACCCCTTTTAGCGTTGATTTCAAAGTTTTAGTGTGATATAATTATAATATAATTAAATTTAAGGAGCTTAATATGGATTACAAAAAACTTCAAAACGGAAGCGATATACGTGGCGTTGCCCTTGAGGGCGTTGAAGGTCAACCTATTAACCTTACCGAAAAGGTTTGCCGTGATATAGGTAGAGGTTTTGCCGTTTGGCTTTACAAAAAAACGGGCAAAAAAGATATCAAGGTTGCCGTTGGTAGAGATAGTAGATTATCGGGCGAAACTTTATCTAACTGGATATCGGAGAGTATGGTTGAAAGTGGACTAAACGTTACTGACTTCAAGATGGCATCTACCCCTGCAATGTTTATGTCAACCGTAACTAAGGGTTACGAGTTTGACGGTTCGGTTATGATAACTGCAAGCCACCTTCCCTTTAATAGAAACGGCTTTAAATTCTTTACCGCGGGCGGTGGGCTTGAAAAGCAAGACATTAAAGAAATTCTTGCATACGCTGAAAGCGGTGAAAACACCCCTTTATCAAAAGGCAGTTTAGTATCGGGCGAGTTTATGGACGCGTACTCGAAAATCCTCCGCGATAAAATCATTAAAGAAACGGGCGAAGAATTACCTTTAAAAGGCTTTAAAATAGTAGTTGACGCAGGCAACGGTGCAGGCGGTTTCTACGTTTCAAAGGTGCTTGAGCCTCTTGGAGCGGACACTACGGGCAGTAGATTTTTAGAGCCTGACGGAAGTTTCCCCAACCATATTCCTAACCCCGAAGATAAAGAGGCTATGAAAAGCATTACCGACGCGGTTAATGAAACGAGTGCTGACTTAGGTATTATTTTTGATACTGACGTTGATAGGGCAGGCGCAGTTTTATCCGACGGTAGCGAGCTTAACCGCAATAGAATTATTGCTATGCTTTCGGCAATACTTTTAAGAGATTATCCGGGTACGACTATAGTTACCGACTCTATAACCTCTACGGGGCTTAAAAAATTTATTGAAGAAAAAGGCGGTGTTCATCATCGCTTTAAACGCGGATACAGAAACGTTATAAACGAGGCTATAAGGCTAAATAACGAGGGAAAGGACAGTCAGCTTGCCATTGAAACGAGTGGACACGGTGCGTTTAAAGAAAACTATTTCTTAGACGACGGCGCATATATCGTTACTAAGCTTTTAATCGAGCTTGCTAAGGGTAAAAAGCAAGGATATACGCTTGCTTCTATGATAGCTAACCTTGAAGAGCCTAAAGAAAGCGTAGAATTTAGAATGAATATTTTAGTAGACGACTTTAAGTCGTACGGTCAAAAGGTAATAGGTGATTTGCTTGAATACGCTAAAGCTCAAGAGGGTTGGACGCTCGCTCCCGACAATCACGAAGGCGTTAGAGTATCGCTTGACGATAAGCGTGGCAACGGTTGGTTCTTGTTAAGGCTTTCGCTTCACGACCCACTTTTACCGCTTAACATTGAAAGCGACGAGGTGGGCGGAGCTAAGATAATTGCAAACGAGATACTTAAATTTATTGAAAGATATAGCGAGCTTGATTATAAAAAACTTAACGATTTCGTAAAATAATTTTAAAAAAGCGAGTGTTTTAACTCGCTTTTTTTTACGCCTTTAATTTTTTTAAAAATTATAGAAAATGATGGGCAAAACGCTTTACAAAACAAATTAAAAGGAATAAACTTGTTGAGGTGTATTTCACAAAAGTTAAATATAATAAATAAGGTGATATTATGCAAGCAATTTTACTTTCTTTATCTATCGCAATTTTTGCAGGGCTTATGCTGTCAAGGCTTGCAAAACTCGTTCAGCTCCCAGCGGTTACGGCGTACCTCGTTGCAGGTATACTTATAGGTCCTTTCTGCTTAGGCGCGTTCGGTGTTTCGGGCTTGGGTTTTACAAGCATAGAAAACGTTAAAAGCTTTTCAATTATATCCGACGTGGCGCTTGGTTTTATAGCCTTTTCAATCGGTAACGAGTTTAGGCTTTCTCAGCTTAAAACTATAGGCAAGCAGGCTACGGTTATAGGTATTTTTCAGGCTGTTTTTACAACGCTAGTAGTGGACGCGGTACTTATTTGCTTACACCTTATAATTCCCGATAAATTCCCTCTTCCCGCAGCAATAATTATGGGCGCAATAGCGTCTGCTACCGCGCCTGCTGCAACGCTTATGGTAGTTAGGCAATATAAGGCAAAAGGCCCTGTAACTGAAGTGTTACTTCCAGTAGTTGCGCTTGACGATGCGGTGGGGCTTGTATTATTCTCAATATCGTTCGGTATAGCAAAGGCTTTAATTGCAGGGCAGATAAGCTTGCTTGCAATTATTATCGAGCCTATACTTGAAGTGATTTTATCGGTAGGGCTTGGCGCAGGTATGGGCTATTTGTTTACCTTTTGCGAAAGGTTTTTCCACTCGCGCTCGAAAAGGCTTTCTATGTCGGTAGCGTTCATTTTAGTAACGGTAGCAATTTCTAACTTTAGCTTTTCTATAGGCGGTATTCACGTTGCCTTTTCGCCGTTACTCTCTTGTATGATGCTTGGAACGATTTTCTGCAACATCTGCGATTTTTCAGAACAGCTTATGGATAGGCTTGATAGGTGGACTGCACCTATATTTATTCTCTTCTTCGTTTTAAGCGGTGCAGAGCTCGACCTTACAGTTTTAACCGACATTGCTATCGTACTTATAGGTATTGTCTATATTGTGTTTAGGTGCGCAGGTAAATATTACGGTGCAAGAATAAGCGCAACGCTTGTAAAAAGCGAGCCTAACATTAGAAAGTATTTAGGTATAACCTTATTCCCGCAGGCGGGTGTAGCGCTTGGTATGGCTATAAAGGCAGGCGCTCTCTCGGGTGGTATAGGTTTAATCGTTGCAAACTTAACGCTATTTTCAGTTTTAATTTACGAGCTTATCGGGCCGTTCCTTACCAAAACTGCGCTTGCAAAAGCGGGCGAAATTGATTTTGAAGGTAAAATTAGCGAACGTCACAAACATCATTTATTTCATAAAAACAAATAAAAAAGAACTTGCGAGAGCAAGTTCTTTTATTTTAATCGCACCAATCAACTACCAACGCCGTCGGGGCTTCTTAATAGGGATAAAAATTACGGTTTATAAAACTTTTTGATAGGACATTTATATTATAGTTACCTTTTAAGTTTTCGTATAAAATAAAATATAAAATTGTTGTGTATTGAAAATTTTTTATCGATATGTTATACTGTTGCTATGCAAAAAAAGAATTATAAAAACGTAATAATAACTGGTGCATACGGCGGTATGGGATATGAAACGATTAAGCTTTTTAAAAGCTTAGGCTATACCGTTTTTGCGCTTGATAAAAACGTGAAAGAACCCGAAGAAAACGTTATACCAATTAAAGTTGATTTAACCGATATAAAAAGCGTACAATCGGCATTTGAGCTGGTTAAATCGGTTACGAACGAGATATATTCTATTATTCATTTTGCAGGCGTTTATATGCTTAACTCGCTTGTAGAAATGAGCGAAAAAGATTTTGAAAACATATTAAAAATCAACCTATACGGCGCTTTTTACATAAATAAAACCTTTTTACCTCTACTTAAAAAGGGCAGTAGAATAATAATTACTACTAGCGAGCTTGCGCCTCTTGCGCCACTTCCGTTTACGGGCATTTACGCGGTATCTAAAAGCGCGCTCGATAAATACGCATATTCACTTAAAATGGAGCTTCAACTGTTAGGTATATCGGTATCCGTGCTTCGTGCTGGGGCGGTTGCCACCGATATGCTTGGCGCGTCAACCACTGCGCTTGATAAGTTTTGTGATGAAACTAAGCTTTATAAGGTTAACTCTAAAAGGTTTAAAAATATTGTAAACGGCGTTGAAGCAAAAAACATATCGCCCACAAAAATAGCTGAAAAAGTATTGAAAATAATAAAAAGCAAAAATCCCAAATATTCTTATTCGATAAACAGGAATAAGCTTTTGTTGCTTTTGAACGCACTACCTCAAAAATTACAATTTTTTATAATAAAGAAAATATTAAAATAAAAATACGAAAAAAAGAGAAGTCTAGCCGAGTCCCCACAAGGGATTCGGCAACTAAATAAATCCTTACGGATTTGTTAGATTTGCTAACGCAAGTGATATTGCTAAGCAGTTATATTTGCCTAACGGCAAGTTAAGAATTTATTTAATATAACTATGGCGAGAGCCAAAATACCACGCCAACGGCATATCACTTTTAGCCACAAGGCTAAAAATATAACTTATATAAAATTAACTTTTGTGGATAAGAAAAGCACACTACATTTCACTTTTAGTGAAGTATAGTGTGCTACACTTTTATTATGGATAAAAATCCCTAAGAGCAACGCCCTTAATTGACTTCTCTTTTTTGGTGCCGCTGGCTCGTCGCAACTCGCAAAAAAAGTCTTACGTTAATATAAAGATAAACGCAAAGACAAAATAGCGGTTGCTCCTCTTCCCGAAATTCTTTTTAATACTAAAAATAATTTCGGGAGCCCTATATTAAAATTTCAAGTCGTTAGGGAATGCAAAAAAGCGAACCACTATAAAGTGATTCGCTTTTTTGGTGCCCCAAGGCATTTCAAATCCGAACCGGACGGGGTGCAGTTGAGTTCCGAAAGGAATACTGTTTTTGTTCCGTCCTTGTAGTTAAAGGTAAAGGTTATCTTGTCATCATAAAGGTATATCGCATTGATAAACCCATCTATTAACCTTTGTTTACCTTCTTTCGTTGAAATATCCAACTTCTTAAACTTTTCTATTCCAAAGCGTATTTGCTCTTTCGTAAGGAAGGGCTTTTTTATTTGCTCTTGAATAATCGTTAAATCAAGTTGGCTCTTTTCTTTTTCAAGTTCCGCAAGTCTATCTTTCGTTGAGTCAAAGATAATTCCTTGCTCAATCGCCGTGATTATGTTTTTAATACGATTTTCAACGTCTTCTAATTGTAAGCGTAATCTCGGTAAGCGCGGATTTTCTTCACCTTGCAAGTCGAAAATTCTATCCACAAGATAATCAAGCACGGCTTCGTCGTGAAGAATCTCCATTGCCTTTTGAACGGCTAAATCTTCAATCCACAATTTACGTACCGTTTTCTTGTCGCAAGTATGCTTTTTAGCGTTTACGCACTTGTAATAACGGTGAACTTCTTTTTTTCTTCCCGTTCCTGCTTCGCCAACCATAAGTGCGCCACATTTACCGCAGAACAACTTGGTCGTTAAAAGGTAATCATCTTCCGCTTTATGACGGGCAGGTGCGTGTTTATTTTGCTCCATACGACGTTGGACACGTTCAAACAAGTCTTTACTAACGATAGCAGGCACGGCATCGGGGATTACAATATCGTTATACCTAAATTCGCCTATATACTTGCGGTTCGTAAGCATATATTGAACGATATTGTAGGACATTTTCTTGCCAAGTCTTGTCGTTATGCCTTTTGCGTTAAAACGATTTACAATGTCTTTAATAAGATAGCCGTCGGCGTACATTGTAAAGGCTTCCACAACGATAGGGGAAAGTGTTTTGTCGATAGCGTGTTTTTGTTCTTCGTCTATGTAATAACCGAAAGGAACTTGTCCGCCGTTTACTTTCGCTTTTAATGCGTTTTCTTTAAGCCCACGCTTAACCTTAACGGAAAGTTCTGCCGAATAATATTCAGCCATACCTTCAAGCATTGATTCAAGAATAATTCCTTCAGGACCTTCGCTAATGTTTTCCTTTGCAGAAACAACTTTAACTCCGTTCTTTTTAAGGATATGTTTGTAATGGGCAGAGTCGTATCTATCACGAGAAAAGCGGTCTAATTTCCAAACGATAATCATATCAAAGCAGTGCTTATAACTATCTTTAATCATACGTTGGAAGTCAGGGCGATTATCCGACGTTGCCGTCATTGCACGGTCTATGTAGTTTGCAACGACGTCCACACCGATTTTATTCGCAAATTCCAAACACTCACGAAGTTGACCTTCAATAGATTCTTCACGTTGACTGTCCGAAGAATATCGCGCATATATAACTGCTTTCATTTGATTTACCTCCTATTATTTATATTTTAGCACATTAAATATGACAATTGATGTCACATTAAAATTATTTTCTATACGATATTGATAAAAATTTAAATGTCGTCATATTCATTGCTACAATTTATACAAAAACCATTTCCTGCATCATTATCATATGTTATTACTTTCCCACACCTAGGACATAAATTATATTGGTCATATTCATCGTATTCGCTTTCTGACCAATGAATAAAGTTTGTCTCTTCCAATTCACACGATTCTATATATGCAGTTTCATACGTGTCTTCCGTCACCAAGTCTATAAAATCATCTATTCTGCGTTCAACTTGAACTTTTACTATGCCTTCAAATTCGTGCTTATTATCAGGAGAAGTAATAACTTCTTTAGTATCGTCATCTCTTCCTTGATATTCTTGAGAAGTCCCTGTCGCTTTTATTTTGTAAGTTAATAGATATATAAAAGTTTTATCAATTTGTTCAATCAAATCATAATCAATAAGTTCATATTCTTCAATTTCTAGGTCAGAAAGACCTTCACTTCCTATATTGTTGTATTCCGATATAAATCGTTCACCTGAAAAAGCAATTTCGTCTTGTATTTTTTCAAACGCAGAGTCCATTATTTTTTCAATATAATTTTCAGTGTTTTGTGAAAGCGCCATATCTATGGTGTTTAATTTTTCCACATTAAATTCATCAGAAATTAAAGAAAACAATTCCTTGGAAGTTATACCTATAATTGAGCAATTCGTTTTCTTATTAAATTCTCTTACCAACTTGGGATGAAAGCGTTTTTCAACAGTTCCATTATTATTAAAAGGTTCCCACCAATCAATTTTGACATCGTCCGTTATGAATAAAACATTTTTACCTTGAGCAATGCTTTCATCAATTATTTCATTCCACAAAATTAAATCAGAGTATTGTCTTAGACCTTGTTTGTCTTTATCTTTGAAACCAGGTGGGGTATTGTTTTTGAAACGTTTTTCACCGTCTTCACAAATATCATAAATCCTCGAAAAATCATATTGCTTTAAAATATTATTAGACAAAGAATCCACAAATTTTTTTATTGGGTCAACTTTTAAGTATTCGTCATTTACAGCTATTAATAGTTCGTGTGAATCACAATAACTTTTAATATCATTACGAATGCTTTCTATTTGTTGAATAACGTTTGTGTGAAGAGAAGACATATCGGGGAAATTATATTGTTCTATCCTCTTGAATTCTTCATCAATACTTTGGTGAAAAGAATCAATTTTTTCTAAAAGCCTAACATTATATTCTTCTATTTTCTTTTTGGAATGGTCATATTTAGCACGATAGTGTTTGTTATATTCTTTAAATGTAGTGAATGGAATTTTTATATAATTTTGTATTTTCTTTAGACATTCAATTGCAAAATAAGCAAATTCAGGTGAGTAATCATAAATACGTAAATAAACATTTGTATCGCAAATCACTATAGAATCTTTCTCTAGTAATGTTTTTATAGATTCTTCCATAATTCCCACCCATTATTTATTTTCTTCAAGCATTTTCTTTAAGGTTTCTTTAAGTTTTGCATGAGCGTTGGTGCTTGGGTCAAAACACATCTCGATAAAGTCTTGCATACGGTCAGAATTTTCTAATTTAGGTTGTCCGTAAAGTTTACCTTCGGGATTGTCCGTTCTACCGAGAAGATAATCTGCTGATACGTCGAAGTAATCGGCAATCTTCACAAGCACGGGGTAGGACGGCATAATAGAGCCCAGCTCGTAACGAGCGAGAACGGGTTGCTTTACATCGCCAAGCGCCGCAGCAAGTTTTGCTTGTGATAACTTTGCTTTTTCTCTTAATAACTTAATTCTATATCCAATAATGTTTTCTTGCATATATACCTCTTTTTATTACTGATTTACATTATTATAATCTTTAAGAAGCAACTTGTTTATTTTGCGAAAAACAAGTTAAATCTTTTAGATTTTTGTAAAAACTTGTGATTTTTACGCTTCTTGATTGAAAAATACTCGGTTTTGCGTCCTTGCAAGCAAACGCCTAACCGAGTATATTATAACCGAAAAGTTTTCAAATGTCAATACGATATGGGTATATTTATAAAAATTAGATATTAAAAACGACAGATTTAAAATCTGCCGTTAGGATTATTAATAAAATTGATTAATTCTTAATTATAACCATGCCTTTTTTTAGTTCAATGTGCGTATATACTCCAACGCTTACGACATCGCCTGGGTATGCTTCGGTATTAAATTCTATATCGGGCTTTCCGTCAACCACAACTTCTTTGCTAACATCATGAACAACAACATTTCCATCAATAATTTGCCCAAGAGAATTTGCAATAGAAACCACATCTCCATCTTTAACGGAATAATCCGCTATTACGCCCAAAGAATAGAAAGAATCATCTTCTACAACGTCTCCAACCACCATAACAACTTTTTTGTCATTAAAAAGATTTCTATCATAATCTACATCAAACTCATCATCAGTGATTTTTGCAACACCGTCATTAATTTCTTCTTTTTTTGATTTAAATATAACCACAATAATTACAACAACTATTGCGATACCAGCAATAATATATTCCATCTAAAATCTCCTTTTATCTAACAATTTGGGCATCCGTTCCTATATTTTTTAATTTTCCAATTAATATCTCTGCTCTTTCAATCGGTAATTGAATTCCAACTTTCCCTTCCGCTACGTTTTTAGCATCAACGAGACCTAATCCAACAAATTCTTTTATATATTTAATTGTTTCTATTTTATTTGGTCCACAAGAAACAATAGCTATGTTAACATTATTTCCTAAAGCATTTTCACTGCTAGTGCTATTAGTATAAGAAGAGTTATAGGTGCTTGTACTATGAGAAAATTGATTGAGTAATTCAGCTTGCTTATTACGCAATATCTTATTGATAATTACATTTAGAAACAATGCGGCGATAAGTGCAGCATAAAAAACAAGAGCCTCATTAGATGTAAAAACAGCTTTTATAGATTCTAAGGGATCAATCCCTTTAATTTCAACAGCATCATATATTTGGTAAATTAGATTCTTAAACAACTTTTCCATAGATATAATTATCAGTATATCAATTACAAATAGAGCAGCGACTCTAATATAAAATATACTCTTCATCGCAGGTTTTTCTTTTATTAAAAATCCGTTACCAATAAGAAAATTACACTGTTTACTCCCTCTACCATTTTTTAAAAGGACTGAACAATCAATCTTATTCTTTGACAACCATTTTGCCATATTAAAAAAAGAATTTGTTCCCAGAATAGTGGCAATTAATCCTCCAGCCATAAAAATGCCAAAGAAGTATATTATATATTTTAAAAGGTCTGTTGTTAGAAGAGTCAATATTTCTTCATCGGTTTTACCTTCAAAACTAAAAAATTCATCAAGATTGTTTATTAATGAAGGCATACCTATTTTATCACCCAATAAAAGATAAATAAGTAATAAAACGATTGATAGAAAAAATATTAATGAAAATGCAATTTCAATTTTAGCCGCTATACTATCTTTTTTCCATTTTGCATAGATTTCATCAGTAGAACAATAACTACTATTGTACATATATAAACCCCTAATAGCTATTGAGCTTTCCTTTCGCGAATTTTTTGTTTCATTGCTTGGATAGAACCAACATTTTCATTGTCACCATCTACATCAAAGCCAATTTTAGAATTAGAAGCAATAATCTCAAACGATACAGTGCTATATTCAAATTTAAAGTCATCAATTGCTAAAACATTCTTAGTGGTATACGATGAAACGTCACAAATATCCTTATAGAAGAATTCACTTGCCCATTCTTCTTGCATATTACAACACATATCAAATACTATTTTGTAAACAAACAATTGTTCGTCTGTAAAGTATAGATAGGTTACGTGTTGCGTAGAAGAATGCAAACTACCATTTTCTTTATTTTTTACTCTAAAAGAGTGGTCTTTAATTACTTTGTCTTTAAGTATAATTGGTTGAATTTCTTTTACTTGGTCAGGGTCAAGACCTAATTTATCTAAACTAACTTGGCCAATATTCATTGCCTCAATTCTTTTCGCAACTAATTCCTCGTATTCCGCATCCGTCATTAACTTTTTAGGAGCAACAGTAACTTTTATGCTTTCTTGAAATTTCTTTAATAGTTTACTATTTACAATTTTACAAACTATAGAAGCAATCACTGAAATTATACCAATAACTAACAGTGCAGTCTTGTCTCCAATAATGCCGATAGCTCCTAAAATTATACCAATCCAAAGCATAGCGCCTGATGCAGCCTTAATTTTTTTCGCCTTCTTCTTTAATGAAGAATCACAAGTTGTCGTCTCGATATTTTTAACAACAAAATATTCATCTTTAATGCGTTGTTGTTCTTCGTTTCTTTTAATTACTACTTGATTATCGTTCTGATAGCGATAATGTCCTTTTTCTCTTTCAACCTTATCAACTTCTCCAATGTTGTCAATAGGATTGCTTGCGTTGTTCGTGTTGTTTCCTAAATTGTTTCCATTTAAAAAATCCATTTTTTATCTCCTTTGTAAATTAAATTTTTTTAATTTGATAAACCAACTATTCTGTTGCGTTCTTCCATTGTGTACTGAATTTTACGGACGAGCTTATTGGCTTCGTCAACATTATTTTCTTCCAAAACCATTCCTAACTCACCGAGCATCATCATAACGTTATTTTCAAGCTCTTTTACCGACGGATACGATTTTGAGGGGCTTGAATGAAACAAGTCATAAACTTTCTCAATTTTATTTTTTAATGCAGCATCAGAGGTGCTATCCATTAAAAATTTAGCTTTTGAAGAAGCTGTTTTAATAAAACTTATTTCTACTGCGCGCCTTTGTTCGTTGTCTGCGGTGTGTTCATTGTGCAACATATTCCACAAGAATACAAGCAGGAACAAACAGAAAGGAATCAACTGAATAATAATGGGAGCTTTTATGCCGTCTGCACCGATAAAAATGAAAATCAAACCTATGATAAATTCAATGCCAAAATACAACGAAGAAATCTGACTTGTTGTAAATTGAAAAATCATAGCACTTTGTGTTTTTCTTGTAAACAACGGAGTAGCTATCATTATGAGATATGCAACGTGAATCCACGCATAAGAAATCCATACCGATGCAGGATGACTTGTACCACCAAGCGTAAAAAACATCACATTAAATAGAAGCGGGAAAACCGCATAAAGTATGCCTTTAATAACATTTTTTCTCATCACAATTCACCTCACATACGGCTCAATACTTCTGCTTTTTTAGCATCGTATTCGCTTTGATCAATCAAGCCTGCATCCAACATGCGTTTAAGTTTAGCAAGAGTTTCAACGGGATCTTCTGTTGCAGTAGGCACAGATGATTCCGTGGTCGGTTGCGGAGCAGCCGATTGTTGAGTAAACCTACCCGAAGGAGTACCAACAGGTGTTGAAACAGGTGAAGTATTTTGACGAGGACTATTTGACATTGGCTCAAACATTTGGTTAGCCATATTGCCAAATACAGAACCTGCCGCCATTCCCATTCCCATTCCTGCACCCATAGCTCCAATACCGCCAGCCCCAGGATTATTTGCTAAATCACGAAGAATCTCCGCGGATTGCTGTTTGCCCCAATCATCTCCAAGAACATCCATGGACTCACGTTGGCTCATAGTCTTGGCGTTTGCCATTCTTCTTTCCTCGTATGCATTCATTCCAATTTCATCGTATCTTCTACGAAGAACGTCATCATCAAGGTCTATTGCGGAAACCACGAATTTTACACAGCGCAAGCCGTAATTATCAAGTGTTTCTTGCATGTACGGCTGAATCATTTCGGAGAACTCATCTAAACGTGCATCTATTCCCAACAATTCGGTGTTGGACTCATTTAATGCTCTTGCAATGATAGACTTGATTTTACTTTGAAACTCGGATATGAAATAATCATCCAACTGCTCTTGGAGTTGAAAAGGAATATTATTGCCAACCAGCTTTTCAAGGAATTTTGCAGGGTTTTCGATAGCAACTTTATACGAACCTCTGCAACGAAGCTTAGTAGCAATACCAAGCATCTTATCGCGCACTTGAATCGGCGAATCAGTACCCCAACGAATTTCAATGCTATGTGCTGTTCTAACGAAATAAACTACACAATTAAACGAGCTGATACCACCCGTAAGAATATTACGTAATCTGCTTATAAACGGATAGTTCTCGGTTGAAAGCTTATATGTACCATTTTCAAAAACTTGCTCAACCGTACCACCTTTAATAAATATTGCCTTTTCTCCGGGCATAACTATGAGAGTAGAATTTGTATTAAAATCCTCCTCGGGTTGCCTCCAAATCAGTAGCTCACCGGGACCGGTGTTTTTTATCACATCGGTAAAATGTTTTTTGCCTTCGTGATATGCTGCTTCATTTGGGTTTTTCTTAAAAAGTCCCATTTTTAACCTCCTTTTTTATATTAAAAACTAAAAGTATTTTTCTTTAACGATTTCAATAAATATCAATTTGGCACAATCATTTAGTTCTTTATGATATTCAACAGTTTCAGATAAAATTTTTTTACACAAAGAGTTAAACTTAATTAGTATCTTTTCGTATATATCTATATCGAACTTTTCTTTTAAATAAGTGTCAAATATTTTTCGACCAAGCTTTTTTGCTATTTCAATCTCTCGTTCAGTACATTTTTTGAAGCAATCTTGTAAATCGTCACTACTGCTAATATAAAGTTTTTTTGCGTTCGCTGTAAACTCGCTTTGTGTTACAACTTTTAAATCGCTTGCATTAACTCCAAATTTATTTATATCCATCAATTTTACCTCCTCCCAATTAATGTACTACGAACAACATACTCACCATTCGGATCTTTGTCTATACCCTCAATCCTAAACCCCGAGCCTTTTTGCAATAGAACTTCTTTTTCATACGGATATTGACTTATATCTCCCATAAATATACCATTTGAGCCTTTAGGGGCTTTAATTTCCATAACTGTTCCATTCCAAGTATTTGCAAATGTTTTTGCTATATTTCTTTCTGTGCTCGTAGATGAAAAACCATCATCATATATAACTTTGCCAACATTTTCAAGGCGCAATTGACTTAAAGGTTTATCTCTCCAATCATCACCAAATAAACTTTGAGGATTACTCAATCCTCTATACAAGTTCATATCATCAGATAAGGTTTTTGTATTCAACGCATCTGACATTAGATTGATTTTTTCATCCAAAACTTTTTTTTGATAAGGATCCATATCAGGTCCTTTTCCTCTTAAATAGTTATTAATTTTATGATAGTCCTCACAGGAATAATCTCGGATTGCTCTTTGTCCTTCATATTCTAGGTCACTTGCATCTTTCTTACTATAATTCTCATACTCGACATCACTAACATCATGCGTTTCATTATTATATTCGTAATGAAATATTTCATCATCATTAGATCCGCCAATCAAGTCACTCAATGATAATTCGTAATCATTAAAATCTTCAAGTATAGTGTTTTTATCACTTGTTGTTTTAGGCAACTCAACTTCGGGATAAGCTTTTTGCATCAACTCTCGCCATTCGGGATCTTGCGAGTAAGTATCATAATCTCCGGGAGAATAGTCGTGCTTTCCGTAATATTCGGAAATCTTATTTGCCGCTTCTTCTTGCGAAAGTGCTAATTCGGGAAGTTCGGCATCTGGATACGCTTTCCGCATAAGATTTCTCCATTCGGGATCTTGGGAATAAGTATCATAATCTCCAGGAGAATAATCGTGCTTTCCGTAATACTCAGATATTTTTCTTTCTGCTTCTTCTTGAGATAAGGAATCAATATCTACAAGATCATCTTGTGTCTGTTTTTCGTCAATTGCTTTCTCATTGGTTTCATCAATCTCTGTTTCTTCCTCTACGAGTTCCTCGGCAACTTCAGCTTCGGCAATTTCATCAACAACCTCCACTTCTTCCTCAGCAAGCTCGTTGGTGCTTTCCGCTTCGGTGGCAGTATCATCCACAACCTCGGTTTCTTCTTCCGCAAGTTCGTCAGTGGTTTCCGTTTCGTCATTTTCACCAACGCTCTCAGATTCTACCTCCGCGAGTATCTCGGTAGTCTCGGCGTTGTCAATTTGGTCAACAGCCTCAGTTTTTTGCTCTATAAGATCGTCAGTAGGTTCTGTCTCGGCAAACTCCTCGGTAGTTTCCACTTCGGCGGTTTCATCAACATCCTCGAGCTCTGCCTCCACAAGCTCATCGGTAACTTCAGGTTCAACATCTTCTTCAATTTCTTCGGGAATATCAGAGGATACTTCAACTTCTGTTTCATCCGATTCAATATCTTCGGATATGTCATCAAAGCTGTCGTCGATGCTTTCTTGGTTATCCTCAACTATCTCTTCTTCCGTGTCTTCCGAAATATCCTCGGGTATATCTTCCGTCGTATCTTCTAAACTTACGGAAGATATATCTTCTTCAATATCTTCGGGAACATCTAAAGTGTCCTCGTCAATGTCAGTTGTTGAGTCATCATATGTATCTTCAGTTATTTCGTCGGGTATGTCGTCCGCTATTTCTCCATAATCATCGCTTGATGTATCCTCGGAAAAATCATTAATGCTATCCGAATAATCATAGGAAGGGGTATCAACGGAATAATCAGCCGACGAATCACTCGATGTATCAACATCAAATACATCTACGGAGCTATCGTATTCGTCACCCATTTTTATTTCTCCTTAACTTTTTTCAAAGAGTTTTCAATTTGAATATCTTTAATTGGTATTTTGGTGCCGTAATTGATTTTTCTCCACAAATGTAGTTTTACACAAGACAACAATTCGGGAGTGAATGGTTCATCATTGAGTTCGTCGCATACAAGTTTGCTTATTCGACCAAACACTTTAATAACCACATCAAATCCATCATCGGCAGGCTTAAAGTTTCTCACAAAAATACGTCGTGCAATCTCACGAGCAAGAACACGCCTATAATAGTCACAACCGGTTGAACAACTTTGACAATATGCACATTGTGGATAAGGTCTTAATTTGTCCGGTTTGTCGCTCCAATAGGTTGTTAATTCTTTTATACCTGAATCGGAAAGCGATATGCTTATGTTGTTTTCAAGCCTGTAGTCGGGGGTTATAACTTCTTCCGGCTCATCCAATTTATTGAAGAACAAGAATGCTTCGCCGGGCTTTAATTTAGACATTCGTTGGCTCTGAGCCTCGGACATATTTGTACTATCACTAATGATTTGCTTGTCCGCGCTTTCTACCAAACGGAATACCATCTTCATATCAGTAAGAGCCACAACATCGGTTGACACTTTTCGCGGTGATTGATCGGCTATTACCAAGCCAACTCCATAAGAACGAATTTCAGCCAACATTCGTTTAACAAGTCCCTGCGCTATTGCACTTGGATTGGCTTCACCTTCGCCTTTGTTACTATCAGAATCCAAAAGGACGTGAGCTTCTTCAAGCATAATCACATTTTTCAAGCCACCTTCGCCAACATAGTTAGCGTTTACATAAGCCAAAATTGACAATAATAACAAAGAGATAATTAAAGCCTTTTGATCTGAATTTTCAATAGCAGCAAGTTCAATAACCGTAGGCTTTTGCAACAGATCTTCGATAGGAATAGAGTGATAATTATCGAAAAGATTCACAAGGCTATTCAAACGAACTACGCCTGCGCGTCCTATGTTTTTGGCATCGCCCGTATATCCAATTTCTTCAAATGTTTGTTGGAAACATTTGATAAAATCTGCGATGTTGAATACTTTGCCTTTATCATCGATGGTATACGTATCCAACCATCTAAAATCAGAATAGCAGTTATTGATCGATTCCTCGAAAATCTTATCAAGAGGGGTTGACATCGAAACAGCGGCTGCAAACGCCGTTTTCAACGTAGATTTATAGGTTTCAAGTTTTACATTTTTGGGAGGGACAAAAGGATTAAACACAAAGGGAGATATAAAATTCTTTCCAGGTGTAAACACCTGCAATTCCGGAATGCTTTGAACTAATGCTCGGTATTCATTCTTTGCAGGTTCTATTACTAAAAACGGGATATGATATTCTTTCCAAAGTCTATCAAGCAAACTAACGGAGAATGTTGTTTTTCCCGAACCGGGAGTGCCCACAACAAGCATATGCTTGGCAAGATCTTTGAGAGAGAAACCAATTGTATCACCATTTGAAGATGATCTTAATTTGCCGACGATAATATCTCCAGAGTTAATGATGTTATCGGTATATTTTTTCTCGCCTTTGTTAGATTGATTTATCTGTAACCCCGCAGAAACATTCGTACTCCCAATAGGAAGTCTAAAGAAAGAAGCGGCTTCATCACCTCCAATAACATAAGGCAAACGATAAAGCACATTGGAGAATTGACGAGAATTCCAAAGTTGAGAGTTACGATGCTCAATCTGCATCAAAACTTCATTTATTGCCCACGGCAAAGGATAGAAATTGTTATCTTTATTTACCTCATTTTTTTGTAAAGAAACAAGCTTCAAACTTGCGGCTTGGTCACCACTTGTTGCTAAAAATCCCGAAAGCTGAGTAGAAATATGTGTTACAGCATCTTGACTACCATAAACCAAGGCGTTGAAAAGATATAACGGCATTGATTTGTGCGATGAGTAATAACGATAGGTATCAGAATGCTTTTTTGCTAAAGTGAAGCTGACATGTCCAACACCGTGTTCCATCACACCGTGGCTCAATGTATCCAATACCTGTGTAACTCTATCTAACTCGGTTGATTCTTGTACTGTGAAAGTGGTAGGCATCAACTGAAAAGATATGGCACAATTAGGATAGTCAATCAGAGAGCCAACAATTTTGCTAAAGTTATTTGATGACGAAATTTTATCAAATGAGTAGCAGTAAGGTAATGCAGCATTTTGAAGGTTAGAAACTTTTTCATCCTTAACAATGGCAGTTATGCTATTGTCATTTACGTTCGATATTATTGGTGAAATATCGTCATACGAACTTTCTTTTATTTCATATCGTTGAGAGTGAAGTGTGGTCTTAAATACTCTTAAAAGGCTCGATACCAACCCTTTCGCTTTTTCCTCATTTGTATCAATGCTTCTAACGATTATAAAAAGCTTAATCTCCGCATTGTAAGGCTGATTTTTCACCTCGTGGGTTGTCCACAGTAACTCCAACGCAATATCTTTATAAACTTGATCTTTTACACTTACATCTTTGTATATTTGATGAACTTCGGTAAGCAATCCATTCGTCTCATTTTTGTATCTCTCAACAATGTCATCATCCTTCGCGCGGGGATCAATAATAGAAATGTGAGGGATAGATGTAATTTCAATAACCCCTAATGCAACACCTTCGCCGTTTGTTAGTGGTTCAAAAGAAATACGACTTTCCATAATGAAATCTCCTTCCATCACAGTGATGGGGGTAAATAATTAAAATTATAAGTAAGTGGGCTTTTCTATGTGTAAAATATCGAAGAGTTGAGCTGTATCAAGTTCGGTAAATCCTGCTTGTCTTGCCATAATCAAGGTTTCTTCGTAATTGGGAGAGGTAATGTACGATTTCCGTGCAAAATAATCGTACTTGATGTAAGCTAAAAAGTAATAATAAATGCCTTTAGGTTCTATCATTATAGCTGCATCAATATATTCAATTATTTTGTCAATGATAGGTCGAGGTTGCAAAAACGCCTTCTTGCCTTTAAGTAAGCAAACCGCCGCATAGAAGAAAGCTTCAGAATTATCAAAATTGTCCTCTATTGCTTTTTCAAAAGCAGGTAATGCTTTATCGTACAAGTTCAACTTCAAATAGCACATCGCAATAGATATATTGAGGCTTTTATCATTGGGGTTCTCACTTAATGCCTTCCTATAAGCATTAGCGTATTTGTTGGTGTCTAATGGCGACATTGAATATACGCTATTGAATGTCGAAATAGTAACAGGTCCGTGACAAGACGGACATTTTTTCATTTCAAGTGTTAATCTTTCTCCACAACCTGGACAAGTAATTGCTACTGCTTGTGTCATAATTTAATTTCCTTAAGATGAACTTTCTAATTTTTAAAATTACACCGATTAGCATAATCTATGTAATTGTAAAATTTTATTTACATTATATATAAATGCTTATGTGAATTATTTTGTTGTAAACCTACAAAATCACTTGCAAAAACTGACAAAAAACACTATAATAATTACATAGATTATGCTATTCTATGTAGAAAAAGTGGCGGTTATAAAACCACCACTTTTACCATTTTTAGAACAATAATTTACCAAGTCTATTCATCATTTCCGTCTTGTGTTCGAGCATAGAGTGAGCGTAGCGTTTTAACGTTATCGTAGGGTTTTTATGCCCTAAAATTTCCGATAATGTTTTTATATCCATTCCGCACTCTAAAGCGCGCGTTGCAAACGTATGACGAAGAGAGTGAACGCCTTTATGCGGTAATTTCAAACGTTTTAATAATAGTTCAAAACTCTTTTGATAAGAGCGAACCTGTGCACCGTGTACTTTTCTACCCTCAACAACGTAGTTTCCGCTTGACGATTTCTTATACTCTCTTAATCGTGAAAGCAGTTGCTTGGGTAAAGGAATAATACGTTCTGAAAAGTCCGTTTTCGGCGTGTCTATTACCTTAACGTATTCACCGTTTTCCCAACTGTCGTGACAAGATTTAGAAACAGCTATAATACCTTTTTGTAAATCTATGTCATCCCAAGTAAGGGATAGCAATTCTCCAATACGCAAGCCTGTATAAAGACAAAGCACCACGCCGAACAATTTATTTTTCTTCTTTTCAAAGATATATTGCTCGATTTTTCGTTGCTCTTCTTTAGAAAAACAATCTACTTGTTTTTCTCGCCCCTTAGGACGCACGATTGAATTAGTAAACTCTTTGTCCGTTACGCCAAGTAATACTGCTCGACGCAAAGAAGATTTAAGCACGGATATAATACCGTTTACTGTGTTTGCGGATAAGCCTTTTCCCGATAAATCCACGGTAAAGCGTTGCAAAACGGTTGCCGTTAAATCGTTAAGTTCAAACTCTCCGAGCGCGGGGAATATATGTAGTTCTATTTGCCTTTGATATTTCTTGTACGTTCTAATTTTCGTAGTGGGCTTGACGTACAAAGTAAGCCACTCGTTTAACCAATTTTTATATTTCAATAGTTTACCTCCGTTTGTGTTTTGCCGTTCCCCTTGATGGGGAACGGCTTAAATATTTTTAACCGTTTTTTTATTTCGGGATACGAAAACGGTCAAAACCCGTCCGCCGTTCCTATATACATTTTACTATTTTCTTTACCTTAATCGGCGGTTATCTCTATGTAATCAACGAGATTCTTTATTTTTTTTTATTCAGTTGTAATTTTTGCCTTTCGGCTTGCCATTCTTCAAATTCGCGCTTGCCTTCTTCGCTTTCAAATAACTTTTGTATTGCAGGCAACAACGCCCTTGCAAGCGAATCGATTTCAAAGTCAGGTATTCCTGTGTTGTTCTTACGCTTTCTTGACATTAACCTATAATTTTTTCCTCCTTATTAATCTGCTTTACTATTAAATTTTTTGTTTGTTGATTTCGGCGCTTTCTCACGCTCGATTTCTTCTTCGATTTGTTGTAAACGACTTTTTCCCAAGTTGGCGATAGGCTCATCTTTAGGAATAAACGCACCAACAATAGACGGCGCACGGTGAAATGCTCGTGTAAACGCTTCGGGCTCTCGTTCTCGGAAAAGAGTGTAGGCACGGCTCATTTTATTGAACTTATCCTTATCTTTTGAAAGCTCTTGAACTTCCTTGTATAATAAGCAGTTATCTTTTTGTTGTCGGTTAACGACTTCCTCTAAACGTTTAACTTCGGCAGTCAATACGACAATTTGATTACGTAGTCCGTTTTTACTAAAAGCAAACTTGCCTTGTTTTGCATCTTCCAACGCTTGGGTATAATCAGCTTCAGCATTACGTTCTTCAACGATTTTATCTCTTTCGGCTTTCGCCGTTGAGATTTCTTTCATTGTATCCGTAAAATGCTCGTCTGCTTTTTGAACGGCTTTTTCCATCGCATCTAATTCCGTGTACGCACGTTTTCCTGCGTTTGAAATAATTTCCGAAGATTTATGTATCGCTTCGTCCACGATACACTTTGCCTTAAACTCGGCAGTGGAGAGATGAGAAGCTGTGCTTCCTTCTTTACCACGCATTAAGCCCCAACGCTTTCCAACTTTCTCGTGAAATTCCGTTTGCAGTTTAGATAACTCGTTTCTATTAAGTAAGTCTTTGGCACAGAGCCTACCGTCTTTGATAGGAATAAGATTTAAGTGCATATGCGGAGTGGTTTCGTCGTTGTGGACAACGGCAGAGATTATGTTTCTTCTTCCGTATCGTTCAGCAAAGAATTTAGTGCAGTCACGGAAGAAATGATTTTGCTCATCTTCGTCTAAACCCTTAAAAAATTCTCTATCCGAGCCGACTACAAATGAAGCCATTAGCACAGCATCTTTTCGTGGTGCTTTTGGTAAGTTTAACTCGCTTATTCTTTGGTTGATAAAATCCGTATAAGAACTGCTCCTAAACAAAAGGCGGTAATTGTCTTTTGTCCTTGAACTGTCGATACAAGTGTTTGAGCCGACGTAGTTTTCGTCACGCTCGTTTTCATTTTCTATGGGGCAAATATCCGTTTTATGATACTTCTCCATATGGCATACTAAATACGATATTTTGGTTTCCTCCTTATGATTTTTTTGGTCGTAAAAAATCCTCGCAGAGCACACTACTTTCAAGGAAAGTATAGTGTGCTATACTTTACAAGCCTTCTATAAAGTTTTGCTTGCCGTTTGCTTGACATTCACGGCGGGTGGTAATGATGATAATTTTTCATTTTTATTTCCTCATAAATTTAATAAAGCCCTACAATAGGTAGGCACTGAAAACGCCTAAAACTTAACCTTTTTAGAAAATTATTTTCCACTTATCCAAGGACACGAAAATTGAAAAGTTCACGGTCTTTTTGAAAAAAGGTGCAAAAAAGTCGCTGATAAAACTATCACCGACCTAAAAAGGTGTAAGGGCAAAATGCTACGTACACATTATTAAGTTTTAATTTTTTTACATAAGCATATCTCCTTTCCGATAGGGAATAAAAAAATCCGTGTAAAAATCTCGCCCACGTATGGGTTCACTTCTACACGGATTCTTATCCGGAAGTATTTGATTTTTTGAGTGTAGCACCTAAAAATTTGTACCACAAAATAGACCTATCGCCAAACCACGTTTTTTGAACGTTGGCG
>JAZSMT010000028.1:0-13338 GCA_045536025.1 Christensenellaceae bacterium | reverse complement strand
CCAAAGTTATATTAAATAAATCCACAACTTGCCGTTAGGCAAATTTCACCGCCGTAGGCGATATCACCCGTTGTTAGACGGATATAACAAATCCGTTTGCGGATTTATTTAGTTGCCGAATCCCTTGTAGGGACTCGGCTTGCTCGTGTTTTTTATTCGTGGCGTAATTTAAAAATTGATTTTACTGCAAAGATAAACTCCATACACCTTTCGGGGGTTTCGGGGTATACCCTGTAAATGTCGTTCCCGTCCTGAATTTCAAAACGCTTGCCTGGAACGAAGGGTAGTATGGGAAAATTGCCTGCGTAAATTTGCTTTTGAAATTTTTCGCCAAACAAAATACCCTCCATTGTAAAGTTTTGCATATCTAGGGCAACCGTAGCACTTCCCACCCTTTCAAACTTATGCTTTTTATCGTTTATTTTATGAATTTCAGCTATCGTTTCAAGCTTAAAGTTGGGGTTTGCTTTAATTTTTTCGTAAACGCATTTTTCAATATAGGCGTGCCAGTCGCTCACTAGCGAAAAATGCAAGGGAAAGTCGCTATTTATATGTAAAACACCAAGCTTATCGCTTTTAACCGAATATCCGCAACTAGAGCAAGTTAAAGTGTTGCTTTTAGATTTTATTGAATATTCAGCACTACAATTTGGGCACTTATATAATACGTTTTCAAGCCCCTCTACGTTATCGCCGTTTTTGTACTCAATTTTATTTTCAACGTTGTTTTTATACGCGTCAAAATAAAGATGTGTTTCAATAAGTTTAGACGCCTCTTCGGGCGAGAGTTTAGCGTATTCTTCTGCGGTAGCAAGCTTATAAAGATCTGCGGTGCATTTTCCCTTTCTTTTAACCTTTGACCACTTAGGCGTAGTTAAATACGTTCCACTAATCTTTAGTGCGTAAATATCTGCATCAAACCATTTAAGTGCTTTAGCGGTGGCGGGTGGAGTAGGAGTTGCAACGCCCGCTTCGGGCATAAGCCCCGCGGGGAAAATGCCTAAAACGTTGCCGTCGTCAAGCACGGCTTTCATCTTCTTCATGTCCGTAACTGCGGTTGAAAACTGGTTTTTACCTATAAGACCGCATTGTAGCATTAAATCGTGAATAGAAAGCCCTCTAACGTAAGAATTGCTTGCAACGAGATGAATTTTGCTTGGAATTACCGAATAAGCAATCATAAAATCAAGCGAAGACTCATGGTTTATAATAACGACCTTTCTTCGCCCGTCTTTACAGCTAAATTCATTGCGTTTAACCCTAAGCCTCAAAAAGGCCTTTGAATAAATTTTTGAAATCAACTTGACAGGGTAGAAAATAATCGGGTTGATTTTATTGTAAAGCTTAGATTTTTTCATAATTAAAGTATATGCGCAAAAAAACTCGAAAGTCAAAAAAAATCTTGCCATAAAATGTAAATGTACACTTGTTTAATAAATTTTTATAAAAATTTTTTCAAAAAACTACAAAATAACCGTAAAACGCTTTTATTTATAAAAAAAATATGTTATAATTGCTTTGCAAATGGCGGTCAAAGGATAAGTATGCCCTTTTACCGCTACTGATTTTAGAGGTAATTGTTAAAAATTTAACAAACAAAAAAGTTTAAAAATAATATTTTTATGGAGATTTAAGTATGAACAAAAAGATTACAATTATCGGCGCAGGCGCAGTAGGCTCATCAATAGGTTACTTGTTGGTAGCGCAAGGAACGGCATCAGAGGTAGTATTTATCGACGTTAATAACGATAAAGCACTCGGCGAGGCTATGGATATTTATCAAGCAACTCCGTTTTTAAACCCTGCAGTCGTTAGAGCAGGCGATTATGAAGACGCTAAGGGTTCAGATATCGTAGTTATTACTTCGGGTGTTGCAAGAAAGCCTGGTCAAACGAGAATAGACCTTGCTCAAATCAACGTAAACATTATAAAGAGCATTGCTCCTAAAATTACGGCAGTTTGCCCAGATTCCATCTACGTTATCGTGGCAAACCCCGTTGACGTGTTGACTTATACTTTCCACCAAGTTACTAATATTCCTGCTAATAGGATTATCGGCTCGGGCACTAGCCTTGATACTGCACGTTTAAGAACTAGACTTTCCGAGATTTACAAAGTATCTCCCCTTCAAGTTGACGCTGACGTGTTAGGTGAACACGGCGACACTTCTTTCGTTGCTTGGTCGAAAGTTAAAATCGCAGGCGTTAACGTTGACGAATACGCCGACGTTATTACCGATAAGTCAATGGCAGTTCAGCCTTACGATAAAGAAGATATTGCTGAATACATTAGAAAGTCGGGCGGTATTATTATTTCTAGAAAGGGCGCAACGTACAACGGTGTTGCCGCAGCGGTTGCATATATTTGTAAATGCTTATATTCGGGTGTTGACAGCGTTATTTGCGTATCCGTTTTATTAAAAGGCGAATACGGCATTGAGGACGTTTGTATTAGTATTCCTACCGTAATAGGTATGGGCGGTATTAAAACTACGCTCACCCCCACCTTAACTGAAGAAGAAACGCAAAAACTCGTTGCGAGCGCAAACGCTATGAAGAGCGTTATCGAACAAGTTAATTGCAAATAAGGAGAAGATATGAAGTTTTCTTACTATCCGGGTTGTACCCTTAAAACTAAGGCAAAACAATTAGACCTCTACGGTAGAAAGGCACTTGAAAAATTAGGCGTTGACTTTGAAGAGGTTAAAGAGTGGCAGTGTTGTGGTGCCGTTTACCCCGTATCGAAAGACGAGGTTGCAACCAAGCTTTCGGCGGTTAGAACGCTTGCAAGCGCAAAACAAGAGGGAGCAAAACTTTTAACTTTATGTTCGGCTTGCCTCCACGTTTTAAAGCGCGTGAACGACGATATGAAAAACGACGAAAATATCCGCACGAAAGCAAACAACTACTTAGCGCTTGAAGAGGCGTATAGCGGTGAGACGGACGTTGTTCATTATCTTGAGCTTTTAAGAGATTACGTTGGGTTTGACAAAATTAAAGAGGCGGTTGTAAACCCCTTAAAAGGTCAAAAGATTGCAGCGTACTACGGTTGTTTACTTCTTCGCCCGTCGGAGACCTTGAAGTTTGACAATCCTGAAAACCCCTCCATTATCGAAGATTTTATTACAGCAATAGGTGCAACGCCTGTAAAATATCCCTTCTCTAACGAGTGCTGTGGAGCTTACGTTTCGGCAACGAATAAAGAGCTTGCAGTTAAAAAGAGCAACAAGGTTACCGATTCTGCCCTTAAAAACGGTGCTGAAAAGATTGTAACGGCTTGTCCTCTGTGCATGTATAACCTCACGGAAAACGGCAATAAACAAGTTCCCGTATATTATTTTACCGAGCTTCTTGCCGAGGCGCTTGGCGTAAAGGAGTAAAATATGGATAAAAGCGAAAGAGTTAGACTTATTAAAGAAAGAAGCGCAACTGACGCAAGAAAGTGTATGAAATGCGGTAAGTGTTCGGGTAGATGCCCAGCGTACCACGATATGGACGTTAAGCCCCACCAGTTCGTTTCATATATAGAAAAGGGTGAGATAGATAAGCTTTTACAAAGCAAGTCTTTATACACCTGCTTAAGTTGTTTTGCTTGCGTTGAAAGATGCCCTCGTGGCGTAGCGCCTGCAAACGTGATAGAGGCAGTTCGCCAAGAAGTTATTCGCGAACAAGGCGGTAACAAGATTATGGCTGAAACAGTTCCTCAAATGATAGACGAAACTATACCCCAACAACTTCTCGTAAGTATGTTCAGAAAATTAAACAAATAATTAAGGAATATAAAAAATGCAAAAGATTGGTGTATTTGTGTGTTGGTGCGGTTCTAATATCGCGGCAACGGTAGACGTAAAAAAGGTAGCAGAGGTATTAAAAGCCGAGCCCGGCGTTGTGATATCTGAAAACTATCAATATATGTGTTCTGAAAACGGTCAAGCACTTATTCGCAACGCTATCAAAGAGCACGGCTTGACGGGCGTTGTGGTATGTTCTTGTTCTCCGAGAATGCACGAGGCAACTTTTAGAAAGACTTGTGAGAGTGCAGGTCTTAACCCCTATATGGTTGAAATTGCAAATATTCGTGAACAATGCTCTTGGATACATAAAGATATTGAAGAAGCTACCGAAAAGGCAATTATTTTAGGTAGAAGCGCAATAGCAAAGCTTAAACTTAACGCTCCCTTGACGGCTGGCGAAAGCGCAGTAGTTAAAAGAGCGCTCGTTATCGGCGGTGGTATCGCAGGTATTCAATCGGCGCTCGATATAGCAGAAGCTGGCTTTGAGGTTGATATAGTAGAGCAGTCGCCCACTATCGGCGGTAATATGGCTAAGCTTGATAAAACTTTCCCAACGCTTGACTGTGCGGCTTGTATTTTAACCCCCAAAATGGTTGATTGCGCTCAAAACGAAAATATCGACATTATGACTTTTAGCGAAATTGAATCGGTTAAAGGTTTCGTTGGTAATTTCAAAGTTCAAATTAGAAGAAAAGCAAGGTTCGTTGACGAGAAAAAGTGTACGGGCTGTGGCGTGTGCATGCAAAAGTGCCCCTCTAAGAAAGGTCTTAACGACTTCAATATGGGCCTTAACAACCGCCCTGCAATTTATATCCCGTTTGCTCAAGCAATTCCTAACGTTGCTATCATCGATCCCGAACAATGCTTAAAGCTTAAAAACGGCAAGTGCGGTCTTTGCGCTATGAAATGTCAAGTAAACGCAATCGACTACACGCAAAAGGACGAGATTATTGAAAGGGAATACGGCGCAATCGTAGTTGCTACTGGTTACAAGCCCATTTCTCTTGAAAACTTTAACGAATTCGGCTATTCAAGCTATAAAGACGTTGTTACCTCGCTTGAGCTTGAAAGGCTTATGAACGCAGCAGGTCCTACCGACGGGCATTTAGTTCGCCCCTCCGACCACAAAGAGCCTAAGGTTATTACCTTTATTCAATGCGTAGGCTCGAGAGATACGTCGGGTTGCGGTAAACCCTACTGCAGTAAAATTTGTTGTATGTACACGGCAAAGCACGCAATGCTTATCCGTGAAAAATATCCTAACACCGAAGTTCACGTATTTTATATAGACGTGAGAACGCCTGGTAAAAACTACGACGAGTTCTTTAGAAGAGCGGTTGAGCAATACGGCGTTGACTATATAAAAGGTATGGTCGGCAAGGTTTACGAGGAAGACGGCAAGCTTATGGTTCAAGGCTCTGACCTTATCAATAACGAGCAAGTAGTAATTCCTTCAGACCTCGTAGTTTTAGCAGCGGCTATCGAGCCCAACCCGTCGGTTAGAAATATCGCGACTATGGTTACGGCAAGTATAGACACTAACAACTTCTTAACCGAAGCGCACGCAAAACTTCGCCCTGTAGAAAGCCCCACGGCTGGTATATTCTTATCGGGCGTATGTCAAGGGCCTAAGGATATTCCTGAAACTGTATCTCAAGCAAGTGCTTGCGCAGCTAAGGTTATAGGCTTACTTGCAAAAGATAAACTTAAATGTAACGCTTGCGTTGCTCACTCTGACGAAATGCTTTGTACCGGCTGTTCGGTATGTGCAAACGTTTGTCCGTACGGCGCAATCACTTACGTTGATAAAGAATTCCGTATCGGCGGTGGTAAAACTGAAACTCGTAGAGTGGCTACCGTTAACGAGGCGGTATGTCAAGGCTGTGGTGCTTGTACGGTAACTTGTCCGTCGGGCGCAATGGACCTTAAGGGCTTTAGCAATAAACAAATTATGGCGGAGGTAGACGCGATATGCAAGAGATAAATAAAGAGAAAAAACCGCTTATCGTAGCGTTTTGCTGTAACTGGTGTAGTTACGCCGGCGCAGACCTTGCAGGTTCGTCAAGGCTTTCCTATCCTGCCGACGTTAAAATTATTAGAGTTCCCTGCTCGTGTAGAGTTAACCCCATGTTCGTATTAAAGGCTTTCCAAAGAGGGGCTGACGGTGTTATTATTTGCGGTTGCCACCCTGGCGACTGCCATTACACCTCGGGCAACTATTTTGCAAGAAGAAGAATGTCGCTACTGTTTAGTATGCTTGATTACTTAGGTATTGAAAGAGATAGAACTCGCGTTGAGTGGGTATCGGCTGCTGAGGGCGCAAAATTCTCAAGAGTTATGAACGAGTTTGCTGAAAAAATTAACGAGCTTGGCGAGAATAAGAGATTGGAGGATTTAAGATGCAAAAATTAGAATTAGCTATGCTTGAAAAAGCCAAAAATCTTTTAAGTAGCGGTGAGGTTAACCGCGTTCTCGGCTGGAAGAAAGGCGAGATGGGTTATGACGTTGAGCCTGCCGTATTTGCAACCGAACAAGACCTTGAAAACTTCGTTTACAATCCTTTTTGCGGAGCTAACCTTTCAAAGTATTTAGTTCAAGAAAGCAAAAAAGAGGGTAAAATCTTAGTATTTTTAAAGCCTTGTGACAGTTACA
The DNA here is from genome assembly GCA_045536025.1 of Christensenellaceae bacterium. Lineage (GTDB taxonomy): Bacteria > Bacillota > Clostridia > Christensenellales > Borkfalkiaceae > HGM11412. The sequence continues at coordinate 6,893 of JAZSMT010000028.1, read as the reverse complement.
GTTTTAATCAACTTATAAAAGAACACAGAATTAACAAAGATAAAATTTATACCGTAGGCGTTGAGTGCCAAGGTAAAATCGACAACAACAAGCTTAAAGAAAACGGCATTGAAATAGTAGAAAGTTTTTCTGAAGAGGTTGATAAGGTTACCGTAAACGGCAAAGAGTTTACTAAAGACCAAATCGTTCTTGGCAAATGCTCGGTTTGTGAGAAAAAGCTTTTATCTTACGACGAGGTTATTTCGTTTAACGATAAGCGTCAGCCTTCTAAAGACCGTTTTGAAATGGTTAAAAAGTTAGAGGCGATGACGGCGGATGAAAGATACGCTTTCTGGAAAGAACAATTATCTAACTGCATACGCTGTAACGCTTGTAGAAACGTTTGCCCCGCTTGTACTTGCACCAAGTGTGTTTTCGATAACGACAATTCGGGTATAGCAAGCAAAGCAAACAGTGACAGTTTTGAAGAGAAGATGTTCCATATTATAAGAGCTTTCCACGTAGCAGGTCGTTGTACCGACTGTGGCGAGTGCTCAAGGGTATGTCCTCAACATATTCCCCTTCACCTTCTCAACAGAAAATTCATAAGCGATATCGACAGGTTGTACGGCACTTACCAAGCTGGCGAGGATACCGATTCTAAAGGACCTTTAACCGACTATTCTAAGCAAGACGTTGACCCGAGCGACGTATTCGGAGGTTAAACTTATGAAAAAGATTGCTATATCTAATATTGAAAAGTTATACGCCGAAATAAGCGGTTTACAAGAGCTTTACCTCCCCGTTAAAAAGGCGGGTGCTACCAACTTTGCAAAATACGAGGGTGGCGTTGAGGTGGATATAAACTCTCTTCAAACGGTTAAATCGGCAAAAGATTTATTCTTCCCTCAATCGGAAGATATGATTGACTTTAAGTTAAGCGGTAAAAACATTGAGGTTAAAGACGCGCGCAAGAACCAAGCACCTTTCGTATTATTTGGCGTTCGCGGTTGCGACCTTAAAAGCTTTGACGTTTTAGACAAAGTATTCCTTCAAGAGCCCGTTGACACTATGTACAAGCAAAAGCGCGACGCGGTTACCGTTATAACGCTTGCTTGTAACAACCCCGAAAGCTCGTGCTTTTGTAAAGTATTCGGCGTAGACCCAGCAAACCCCAAGGGCGATATCCAAGCTATAATAAGTGGCGAAGATATGTACTTTGATGCGTTAACTGAAAAGGGTAGCGCGCTTTTAGAAAAACTTACTTGTCTTGAAGACGGCGACCAAAAAGCCGTTGACGCCGAGAAAAAGGAAATTGAAAGCAAGATAGAAAAGCTTCCGTTTGTAAACCTAGACCTTTCTAATTTCAAAGGCGAAAACCTTATGGAATTATTTGATAGACCTGAGTGGGAAGAGCTTTCTAAGGCTTGCCTTGGCTGTGGAACTTGTACCTTCGTTTGCCCCACTTGCCAATGCTTTGATATAAGAGATTTCGAAACTAACGACGGTGTTAAGAGATTTAGATGCTGGGACAGCTGTATGTATTCTGAATTTACTAAAATGGCTGCTGAAAACCCCAGAAAAAATCAAATGCAACGCTACCGTCAAAGATTTATGCACAAGCTCGTTTATTTCCCTGCAAACAACGACGGAGAATACAGCTGTGTAGGTTGCGGAAGATGCGTTAAAAAATGCCCGCAATCACTTAACATCGTAAAAGTCATAAAAAAACTCGGAGGTAAAAAGTAATGACTAACGAAGCGCTTATTCCAGTAGTCGGCGTGATTACCGACATTAGAAAAGATACCCCCGACGTTAAGACCTTTAGAGTGGTAACGCCTGACGGTAAAAAGGCTTTCGAGCATATGCCCGGTCAATGCGCAATGCTCTCTATCCCAGGCGTTGGCGAGGCAATGTTCTCGATAACCTCGTCGCCAACCAACACCGAATTTATGGAATTTTCCATTAAAAAATGCGGTTGCTTAACCTCTTGGCTTCACGCTTGCGAGGTAGGGCAAATGGTAACTATCCGCGGACCATACGGCAACGGCTTCCCCGTTGAAACTGCTTTTAAAGGCAAAAATATGCTCTTTATTGCAGGCGGTATCGGTTTAGCGCCCTTGCGTTCTGTAATTAACTACGTTCGCGCTAATCGCGACAACTACGGTACGGTAGATATCGTTTACGGTTCACGTTCGATGGACGACCTCGTTGACTTCAAAGAAATCGAGGAAGAGTGGAAGAACGAAAAGGACTTTAACGTATACTTAACTATCGACCGCGAGCAAGAGGGTTGGAACGGCCACGTAGGTTTCGTACCCGCGTACGTTAAAGAGGTTAATATCCCGACGGATAGAACGGCAATCTTATGCGGTCCGCCGATAATGATTAAGTTTACCTTACAAGCATTACTTGAACTTGGCTTTAATAAAGAACAAGTTTACACTACGCTTGAATTCCGTATGAAATGCGGTGTAGGTAAATGCGGTCGTTGTAACGTTGGTAATAAATACATTTGTAAAGACGGTCCTGTATTCCGTATGGACCAACTTGAAGAACTTCCTTCGGAATACTAATAGGAGAAAAAATTATGGAAAAAATGGTAAACGTTTACTTTTTCGGTAAAAAATACTCGGTGCCCCAAAGCCTTACTATAATGAAGGCTATGGAGTATGCGGGCTATCAGCTTATTCGCGGTTGCGGTTGCCGTAACGGTTTCTGCGGAGCGTGCGCAACGCTTTACAGAATTCACGGTAAAACCGAGCTTAAAACCTGCCTTGCTTGTCAACAACAAGTAGAAGAGGGTATGTACGTAGCAACTCTTCCCTTCTTCCCACTCGTTAAGCAAGTGTACGATATTCAAAAGGTTAAGCCCACCGAGCAAATTATGATGCAATTATATCCTGAAATTTATAGTTGTATCGGCTGTAACGCTTGTACTAAAGCTTGTCCGCAAGAACTTAAAACTATGCAATATATCGCATACGCTCAACGTGGCGAATATGAAAAGTGCGCTGAAGAGTCTTTCGACTGTATTATGTGCGGTCTTTGCTCGTCTAGATGCCCCGCGGGTATTTCACACCCTCAAGTTGCAATCTTAGCAAGAAGACTTTACGGCAAATACATAGCACCTGACTGCAAGCACCTTATTGACCGCGTAGCGGAAATCAACGAGGGCAAGCACGACGACAGTATGGCAGATATTATGAACAAGCCTCTCGCAGAGCAAAAAGCTCTTTACAACTCGAGAGATATTGAAAAGTAAGGGGAGGGACGGATTATGTATCAATACACTCAAGAACAACTTGATTCTATAAAGAAAGTAGAGGCTACTCGTCAAGAAAGACTTACTAATCTTCACCGCAGAATGACTGCTGAAGAAAAAGAAACGGTATTAAAAGAAAATCACCCCGACTATATTGAAAGCGCGTATGAAACTTTAAAAGTTGGCCCTAACAAAGGCGAAAAAGTTCTTCACGAGCTTGCAGACCTTTTACAAGGAAAGTCTAGACTTGAAACTTCGAAGATAGACTTATCTAAACCCGACTACGACGTTGACGTTTTAGTTATCGGTGGTGGCGGTGCAGGCTCGTCCGCAGCTGTTACTGCTCACGCAAACGGCGCAAACGTTATGATAGTAACTAAGCTTAGAATAGGCGACGCTAACTCAATGATGGCTGAAGGTGGTATCCAAGCGGCTGATAAGCCTAACGATAGCCCCGCTCAACACTATCTTGATGCGTTTGGTGGCGGTCACTTTGCCGCTAAGCCTTGCTTGCTTGAAAAGCTCGTTAAAGAAGCCCCCGACGCTATTCGTTGGCTTTCAGACCTCGGCGTTATGTTCGACAAAACTGAAACTGGCGAAATGGTAACTACTCACGGTGGTGGTACGTCGAGAAAGAGAATGCACGCTTGTAAAGACTATTCGGGTGCTGAAATTATGAGAACGCTTCGTGACGAGGTTATCAATAGAGGTATCCCCGTAGTTGACTTTACAGCAGCTATCGAAATCATTAAAGATAGCGAAGGTAAAGCAGCAGGCGCAGTTCTTCAAAATATGGAAACGGGCGAAATTTTAATTGCTAAAGCAAAAACGGTAGTTATTGCAACGGGCGGTGCTGGTAGACTTCACTACCAAGGTTTCCCCACCTCTAACCACTACGGCGCAACGGCTGACGGTTTAGTTCTTGCTTACCGTGCAGGCGCAAAGCTTTTATATGCTGACACTTTACAATATCACCCAACCGGCGCTGCAGAGCCCACCCAAATTTACGGTGCGCTCGTTACTGAAAAAGTTCGTTCACTCGGCGCGCAACTCGTTAACAAAAACGGTGAAGCTTTCGTTTATTCGCTTGAAACGCGTGACGTAACCGCATCTACTATCATTAGAGAGTGTAAAGGTCGCGGTAACGGCGTTAAGACGACTGACGGTGAGGGCGTATGGCTCGATACCCCGATGATTGAAATTATCGGTGGCGAAGGCACTATCGAAAAGCGTATTCCCGCAATGATGAGAATGTTCGGCAAATACGGCATCGATATTAGAAAAGAGCCTATTCTTATATATCCCACTCTTCACTATCAAAACGGCGGTATCGATATTGAGGCTGACGGTCAAACCACTATGGTTGAAAACCTTTACGTTGCAGGCGAGGCTGTCGGAGGTATTCACGGTAGAAACAGACTTATGGGTAACTCTCTTCTCGACATTATCGTATTTGGTAGAAACGCTGGTAAATACGCAAGTGAAAAGTGTAAATCAGTAGAAGTTAAAGAGCTTACTCTTTCTCACGTTGACGCTTTCAATAAAGAGCTTTCTGACGCTGGCGTTGATACGGGTAAATTATCTCCTCAATTATTACCTTCTTATAAGCGTCAAGATATGTAATTTAAGCCGTTCCTAAGGTCTTATTTGCGGCGTCTATCTTCGTTAACTGCTTCGGCTTTGCGACCATCACAACCAAAAAAGGTTAGTGCTGTCCGCAAATCCTTGCGAGCCTCGATATACTTGCAACTAAGCCCTTAATTATAGCTTTGTATAGGCTTTAAAAAGGCTTAATTAAAACTAATAAAAATTTAGCGTTCAGTTAAAGCTGAACGCTAAACTAATGCTATAAAATTTGGAGTAAAATTATGGAAAATCAAAACAAAAAAAGCAAGAAATGGCTTTTTATTGGAATTGCTATTGCGGTAGTAGTTCTCGTTGCTGTTTGGTGTACGGTAAACGCTATTTTAAATCCTAAAACGGTTGCTGGCGTCGTAACTAAAGAGGGTGCTGTTAACGTGTTCAACTTCTCAACAACGTTTACCCTTTTCGTTATAGCTTTCTTAATCATTGCGCTTGGTTATTTACTTGGCGGTATTGATATAAAAGGCGTAACCTTAGGAACCGCAGGCGTATTCTTAGTAGCAATACTTTTCGGTTTCTTATGTACTTTAGTTCCTGAAAACGTACCTCTTCTTAACGCGTTTGCTATTAAAGAAACTTCTAACACTATCGTTAAATACCTTTCAAGCCCCCTTCAAAATATGGGTCTTATAATGTTCGTTGGCGCAGTAGGTTTTATCGCTGGCCCCAACTTCTTTAAAGATTTAGCTAAAAACTTTAAAACCTATATCGTTTTAGGTGTAGTTATTATTTTAGCAGGAACTTTAGTTGCTGTTATCTGTACCCTTTTAACTCCCGAATACGGTCCTGAATTCTGGGCAGGCGTACTTTCTGGTGCACTTACCTCAACCCCTGGGTTTTCCGCAGCGGTAGACGCGGCTGACCCCAGCCTTAAATCTGTTATTACGCTCGGCCACGCACTTGCATACCCCTTTGGCGTGGTAGGTGTTGTATTATTCGTTCAAGTTCTTCCTAAGCTTTTAAAGGCTGATATGAATAAAGAGCGTGAGCTTTTAAAAATCGGCGCAAGCGAAGAGGTAAGAGATTATTCTAAATACTACAAATGCGAACCCTTTGGCTTTATGCCATTTGGTTTAGCAATTATTTGCGGTTTACTTCTCGGCTCTATCACTATTCCTCTTTCTGCAAGTGGTTATAGCGGTCCTTGTTTCTCACTTGGAACAACGGGTGGCGTACTTATTATGTGTTTGGTATTCGGCCATATGGGTCATATCGGCAAAATCTCTTTAGAGGTTACCGAAGCTACTAAAAAAGTTATTCGTGAGTTTGGTTTAGCACTCTTCCTTTTAGGTGCAGGCTTTGAAGGTGGTGTAGAACTCGTTGAACAAATCAACGCTTACGGTGGCGCAATCGTTGCGTGGGGCTTTATCGGTGGCGCTCTTATGACTATCGCGCCTATGTTTGCAGGTTTATTCCTTGCAAGAAAGGTTATGAAGTTACCTTTATTAAACGGCCTTGGTTCAATTACCGGCGGTATGACTTCTACCCCCGCACTTGGCACTTTAATTCACGTTTCTAAAACTGAAGACGTAGCTTCCGCTTACGCATCAACTTATCCTATCGCACTCGTACTCGTTGTACTTGCGTGTCAGTTGATGATAACTTTACTTTAATTTTTAAGCCGTTATTTGCTACGTCTATCTTCGTTAACTGCTTTGTTTACGGACTTCGATGACCAAAAAGGTCTATCTCACCCCGTAAACTTCGCGAGCCTTGATATACTTGTTTCTAACGTCTTAAAATGTCGCTTAGTATAGGCTTAGCCTTGTCTTGCTTATTTCTAACGTCTTAAATGTCGCTTGGTATAGGCTTGTGGCGAGCCTTGTCTTGCTTGTTTCTAACGTCTTAAATACAAGTTGTAATAAGCAAATAAAAATTAAAAGCGTAGGTTTTCCCTACGCTTTTTCAATTACTTTTTAATACTTTTATCTTCGTAAACTGCCGTGCTAGTTGACACTATGCCGAGTTTTCTTAGCATTTTGCTATCAATGTGCGGTAGTAGTAC
>JAZSMT010000038.1:0-12339 GCA_045536025.1 Christensenellaceae bacterium | reverse complement strand
CGTTTACACCTCTTTTAATTAACATATCCTGTATTCCTCCCTAATTATGCTTTGTAAGGAATTATCGACTTAATCGTCTTTTCCTGGGTTTGAGAAACGTATGCGCCACTTCTCAATCTTCTCTTTCTCTTAGTGGTCTTTTTAGATAAAATATGGCTCTTACCTTGATGACCTCTTTTTACTTTACCGGTAGCAGTAAGTGAAAAACGTTTTTTCGCACCGCTATGCGTCTTCATTTTTGGCATAATTATATCCTCCTAAATTTTTTTACGTTTGAATGCCCTTTATGCTTTGGGGGCTAATATCATAAGAATATTTCTTCCTTCAAGTAACGGCTTTTTCTCTATCACAGCGTCGTTTTCGACGATTTGATAGAACTTGTTCATAACTTCGACGCCAAGGTCGGAGTGAGCGTTCTGACGGCCTCTCATCCTTATTGAAACCTTAATTTTATTGCCTGCCGCTAAAAACTTTTGCGCTTGCTTTGCCTTAACGTTAAGGTCGCCAACGTCAATCGTCATCGACAGCCATATTTCTTTAAGTTCAACAACTTTTTGGTTCTTGCGCGCCTCTTTTTGCCTTTTGATTTGCTCAAACTTAAATTTGCCGTAGTTCATAACCTTGCAAACGGGGGGTTGCGCGTTGGGAGAAATTTTAACAAGGTCAAGATCCGCGTCATACGCGATTTTAAGTGCTTCTTGCGCGCTCATAACGCCGAGCTGTTCGCCGTTTTCGCCGATAAGCCTAACTTCTTTGTCAAATATCTCTTCGTTGATTTGGTGCTGATTTTTAATAATCGTGTACCTTCCTTAAAAAAATTCGACGGATTACAAAAGTAACCCGTCGTTAAAACGCCATATTAGGCGAATAAAACTATCTTAGCCAAACTAACTTAATCGTTGCCGGCGAGAAGGGGTAACTTCTGCTTGTCGAGAACTATATTACCACTTCTTAACTTTATTGTCAACTAATTTTAATCAAGTTTTAATTCTTTTACCTGTTTTTTAACGCGCTTTATAAAATCTTCAACGCTCATAACGCCGATATCGCCGAGCTTTCTATCTCTAACGGCTACCGTGCCCGCCTCAATTTCCTTATCGCCAACGATAAGCATATACGGAACTTTATCAAGCTGAGCGTCACGGATTTTTCTACCCATCTTTTCAGAACGCAAGTCAAGCGACGGGCGTATGCCCTCGTCAACTAAAGTTTCCCAAAGCTTTTTGCAGTATTCTTCGCTTCTATCCGTCATTGAAAGTATGGTTGCTTGAACGGGAGCCATCCATAAAGGAAGTGCGCCTGCGTATTTTTCAAGAACGAGCGCAAGCGTTCTTTCATAACAGCCAAGGCTAGTTCTATGAATAACGTAGGGGTATTTCTTCTCGCCGTCGCGGTCGGTATACACCATTTCAAAGCGCTTAGCAAGCTGGAAGTCGATTTGGATAGTTACGAGCGTGTCTTCCTTGCCGTAAACGTTTTTAATCTGAACGTCGAGCTTTGGTCCGTAGAAAGCAGCTTCGCCGTCAGCCTCGGTGTAATCAATTCCCAAGTTGTCGAGAATATCTTTCATTACGCCTTGAACTTTTTCCCACTCCTCTTCCGAGCCGATATATTTTTCCTTGTTGTTTTTATCCCATTTACTAAAACGATACGATATGTCTTTATCAAGACCGATTGCTTTCATCATATAAAGCATGATATCAACGCAACCTTTAAATTCTTGCTCTAATTGCTCGGGCGTGCATGCTAAGTGACCTTCGGAAATGGTAAACTGCCTAACCCTTATAAGACCGTGCATTTCGCCACTATCTTCATTTCTAAATAAAGTAGACGTTTCGCCTAAGCGCATAGGTAAATCACGGTAACTTCTGGGCTTGTTGAGATATACTTGGAATTGGAAGGGGCAAGTCATGGGGCGGAGGGCAAAAACCTCTTTATCCTTATTTTCGTCGCCCATTACGAACATACCCTCTTTATAATGATCCCAGTGCCCTGAAATTTTATAGAAATCGCTCTTTGCAAAAAGCGGAGTTTTGGTTAAAATGTAACCTCTCTTCATCTCCTCGTCTTCTACAAAGCGCTGTAAAACTTGAACGGTTTTAGAGCCTTTTTCAAGTAAAACGGGTAAGCCTTGACCGATAGTGTCAACGGTGGTGAAATAACCGAGCTCTCTACCAAGTTTATTGTGGTCGCGAAGCTTAGCTTGCTCAAGCTTTTCAAGATATTCGTCAAGCTGGCTCTTTTTCTCGAACGCAGTGCCGTATATACGCGTGAGCATTTTGTTTTTACTGTCGCCACGCCAGTACGAGCCGTTGAGCTGAGTGAGCTTAAACGCCTTAATTTTACCCGTAGACGGAAGGTGCGGGCCACGGCAAAGGTCGGTAAACGCACCCTGCTTATAAAAGGAAATTTCTTCACCCTCGGGTAAATCTTCTATAAGCTGAACCTTATAAGGTTCACGATATTTTTTCATAAGATTGATAGCCTCAGCCCTAGGAAGAGTAAATCTCTCGATAGGCAAGTCGCTTTTAATAATTTTTTTCATTTCAGCTTCAATCATATCAAGATCGTCTTGCGAAATGGGGGTTTTAAAGTCGATATCGTAATAAAAACCCGTAGCCGTCGTAGGGCCGATTGCAAGATTGCAGGTTGGGTAAATGGACTTTATAGCTTGCGCAAGCACGTGCGAACAGGTGTGGCGATAAATTTCAAGTCCCTCTTCGTCACGAAGGGTTAAAATAGCTACTTTTTGCCCCTCTTCAACCTTACAAGACAGGTCTACGAGCGCGCCGTCAATTTTGCCAGCTACTGCGTTTCTTGCCAAACCCTCGCTAATTTGAAGGGCAACGTCTAAAACGCTTGCACCGTCAACTACCGATATTTCAGAATTGTCAGGTAAATAAACTTTCATAACTTCTCCTTATAAATAAAAAAGCCCTTAAACTTAACGTTTAAGGACGGATAATATCCGCGGTTCCACCTTAATTGCCGTAAAATTACAGCCACTTAAAATTTTGGACTATTGCGTGGGTGGTTTCACTTACCGCGCTCGAATATTGCCTTTCAGCCAAGGGCAACTCTCTTTAAATCTACTGCGGGGCTACTTGTCCCAACTTCCATATTGAGTTTGAAATTATTATATAACCGTTTTTTTAATTTGTCAATAAAAATAAAAACACTTTTAAGATTTTGTTCGCCGTGCAAAATCAATTAAAAGTTTTACAAAAAAATTACTTTAAATTGTAAGAGGTTATTTTCTATATATAATAAATCTGCAACTTGCAGAAAAAAATCACTTTCGCGCTAGCGCAATATCACTTGCTGACAGGCAAATATAACTGTCAAAGCTATTTTTCTCACGAAAAATAGCTTTGACTAAACCTTATCCTATCTCCGTAAAACTCTTTAAGATAAAATTCGTCCTTTTCAGGAAGGCGAGTTGCAAGCTCAACCTCCCCTGCTCCTGATAAAAGTATTTCTTTAACTATGGGAATTTCCCCGCTATCGCCGTTTAAAAGCTCTATTCTTTTTAAAATATTGTATCTTTTATCGTAGACTGAACCACCGTCGAAATACACTCTTTTACCCATTTTATCGCGTATTAAATAAACGATAAAATCTTTAAGCTGAGTGGACTGAAATCCAGCTGGAATATAGCTTATAATATCAGACCATTTTTCTTTGAGGGGTTTTAGGCGAAAGTTAAATATGCCGTCAAGCGTATATTCAGAATAGCTTTTTAGTTTTTTAACGACGTATTTTTTATCCTCGTCGATATCTGCAGATATAAGCGCGGTAAGTAGCAACTCTCGCTCTAAAGTGGAAAGCCCGCTTGAGTTTATTCGCTTATTGAAAAAGGTATACTTGTAATTTACCGAAATTACGTCGGCAATTTTATCTTCCGCTTCGGTTACTAGTAATTCTTTATACGAAGAGGGAACGTCTATGATAAGCTCGTATCGGTTTTTACCGCCCCTTAAATCACTTACGCATCCTAGCTGTTTTATGATTGGAGATAAATTGTCGTAAATATATAATATATTTTTGCTTTTACAGCTTGCTTCGGTTATTTTTATTTGGCTCATATTCATAAGTCTATGCATTATTTTTATTTTTAATTAACCCTTTTTGATGGATTTTGCCCTTTTTTATTTGCGAGTTGAAAATTCTTTTTATAAACTTATAAATTTCAGAGATAAGCACTATACTTGAAGCGGTTAAAATCATTTTTATCCACACGCTTATAGGTAATGCTACCGTTCCGAAAAATGCGCCGAGATACTGAGATAAAACAACTTGTAATAAAAAGGTTATACCAAACACTAAAAGCATAGGTTTATTGCTTTTAAGGTTTTTAAATACGCTTACGCTACCAAGTTCTCGCGCGTTAAAGGCGTTAAATAGCTGAAAGAGTATAAAGGTTGAAAAAATTACCGTTTTCATACCCTCTTTGCTTGCACCAATAAAATCAAACTTATACTGAAGAATTAAAACGCTACAAATATAAACGGCGTGAATTAAAACCCTTATTAGCATTTGTTTGGTAACGATATCGTCGCTACGCTTAACGGGTTTTTCACTCATATTTTCGTTACCGCGCATTTCAAGACCTAAGGTTAACCCCGGCGGACCGTCCATAATAAGGTTTATCCAAAGAAGCTGAATAGTGGTAAAAGGTAAATCTATTCCTAAAATTAGTGAAAATATAATTAAAAATACCGATGAAAAGTTAACGGATAACTGAAACATTATAAACCGTTGAAAATTTTTGTAAATGTTTCTTCCAAATGATATTGCCTTTACTATAGTTGAAAAGGAATCGTCAAGTAGCACGATATCGCTTGCCTCTTTTGTAATTTCCGAGCCACTACCCATAGAAATTCCTATATCGGCGTGCTTGATGGCAGGCGCGTCGTTAACGCCGTCGCCAGTAACGGCAACTACTTCGCCCATTTTTTTAAGTAGCGTTACTATCCTAAGCTTAGTTTTTGGGGTGCTTCTCGCAACGACGCTAATGCTTGGCAATATTTTCATAACCTTTTCGTCCGATAACCCGTCTATATCGTAAGCGTTTATTACCTCTTTTCTGCCATTGACAAGCCCTAGCTCTTTTGCTATAGAATACGCGGTATCTATATTGTCGCCCGTGAGCATTTTTACGGAAATTCCTGCCGATTTACACTCGTTTACCGAGGATAAAACGTCTTTTCTAACGGTATCTGAAATAACGGCAAAACCGTCGTAAGTAAAGCCTGATACGCTTAAATCATTTCCGCTTTTATGCGCAAAAGCGATAACGCGCTTACCCTCGCTTGCAAAAACTGAAATTTTATTAAGTTCTAGCTTTTGTTCTTCTTTAGAAAGGTCGCTTGCGTTAATTATAACCTCGGGCGCGCCTTTTATATAAGTTACGTCACCGCTTTCGCCCTTAACCGAAGTAATCATATACTTTTTATCGGACGAAAATGGAATTTGCTCGCTCACCGCGTGTTGACTGCGAAGTTTATCGCAGTCCTTTTTTATTTTAATAAGATGATATAGTAGCGCAGTTTCGGTTGCACTACCACCCTCTTGATAGCCCGATTTGGTTTTTGTTAAAAATGCTGTTGAGTTAACCGCAGAATTTATAATAATATCGTTTTCGCGCTGTTTTTTATAGGGTGCAATTTTTCGAACTCGCATTTTATTTTCAGTTAAAGTCCCCGTTTTATCCGAGCATATAACGCTTACGCACCCCACCGTTTCCGCCGCCACCAGCTTTTTAATAAGAGCGTTAGAGGACGATAGCTTTACCACGTTTAACGTCAGCGCTATAGCAACCGTAGTTGGTAGCCCCTCGGGGACGGAGGCAACGATTAAAACCATTGCCGAGGTAAACGCCTCTTGAATTACCGAAAAGGAAACTGCCCCCAAACTAAATTTGCGCGCAACGGTTAAAATTAAAACGAAAACGGAAGATATTATACCAAACGCCGAAACGAGCTTACCTAACCGATTAAGCTTTTCTTGCAAGGGTGCTGAAACGCTACCTGCCGACTGCAAATCACGTGCAATAAGACCGATTTCAGCGTTATCTCCAACGGCAGTAACTACGTATTTTCCACTACCAGAGGTTACGAAAGTTCCGCTGTATACGCAATTTACCCTTTCAGCAAGTGGCGTTGCGTCATTGAGAATAATTTCGCTAGATTTTTTGCTTGGGCTACTCTCGCCCGTTAAGGTAGACTCGTCAACCGATAAACTTTTACTTTCAATAAGCCTACCGTCGGCAAAAATTTTATCGCCAGCCTCTAAAAAAACCACGTCACCAACTACTAGTTCTTGCTGATTTATAAGCGAAATTTGCCCCCCTCTTATAACTTTTACGAATACTTTATCGGACATTTTACTTAAAAGCTCGAAAGCTTTTTGGGACTTTCCCTCCATAATAACCGTGAGTATTACGCTTATTAATATGGATAGTAAAATTCCTATACACTCGGTAAAATCGCCCTCGCCCGTTTTAATGAACTTTCCAAAATTTACACCTAAAGTTATAAGCATAGCAATTTCTAAAATAATAAGCATAGGCTCGAAAAGAGCCTCCGCTATTCTTTTAACAAACGACTTTTGTTTTTTCTTGGTAATTTTATTTATACCGTGCTTTATTGCCGAGCTTTTAACAGCACTTGAGCTTAAGCCCGAGCTTGAGGAATTGAGATTAGTTATTACTGTATTATAAGATTGTGTATACGCTTTCATAATTCACCACTTCTAACATATTTAAATAAATAAAATAAAATGATAAATTAGATATTAATTTACGCTTTAGCATTTACATTTTCGACTTATTGTGATAAAATATTTAAGTAGATTTTGCTACGGAGGTTAAATTTATGAGTAACGTTTTTAAATTAAATATTAAAGGTTATGATGCCGAGCTTCCAATCCTTCCATTACCGTCGGGTATAAATATAGCGTTTTTTAATCTTCACGGCAATCAGGAAATGACTGAGCATTGCGGTAAAGAGCTTTCTAAACTCGTTAATGATTGTGACGTATTGATTACCGCAGAATCAAAGGGTTTACAGCTTTGCCACGTTGTAGCTAGAGAGCTTAATCACCCCTACTACGCCGTGGTTAGAAAGTCTAAAAAACTCTATATGCAGGACGGAATTGAAGTTTCAATAGAATCTTCTATCACAACGGGTGTAGAACAAAAATATTACCTTTCAAAACACGACCAAGAGCTTATCAAAGGCAAAAAGGTTGGCATTGTTGACGACGTTGTTTCTACAGGCGCATCTCTTAAAGGCTTAGAGGCAATCGTTGAAAAAGCAGGCGGTATAATTTATAAAAAAGCTTTCGTTTTAGCTGAAGGCGACGCGGCTGACAGAAAAGATATCGTATACCTTGAAAAAATTCCCCTACTTTAATTTAAAAGACCTTGCGTTTTGCAAGTTCTTTTTTATTTGATTAAATTACTTAAGTTTACAAACTCTAAAACGGAGAGTTCCTCTCCTCTTGCCGTAACCGAAATATTTAACTTTGTTAAATATTCTTCAGCCGTTTGGCGAGATATTTGGTAACCTTTCATAAGGTTGTTAACAAGCGTTTTTCTACGCATTGAAAAGGCTATTTTTACAAGCTTTCTAAAAGCTTTATGGTCGTTTATTTGGTATTTTGATTTATTTATATCAATTTTAACTACCGCAGAGTCTACGTTGGGTGCAGGATAAAAAAGCTCTCTTGGTAAATATTTTATAATCTCTGTATCGGCAACGGCGTTAATTCCTACGGTAATACTGCCGTAATCAGCAGTTTTTTCGCTTGCAACAATTCTTTCAGCAACCTCTTTTTGTATAGTAATTACTATACTTTCAACCCTTTCAGCGTCCTCTATAAACCGCATTATTATAGGCGTAGTTATATAGTAAGGAAGATTTGCTATAAGGGTATATTTATCGCCAAGCATTTCTTCTATTTTTTTCATATCGCATTTCATTACGTCTTGAAAAACGATATCCACGTTAGAAAATTCGCTAAGCGTTTTATCAAGCACGGGCTTTAGCTTATTATCAATTTCAAAACCTATAACCCTTTTTGCCTTTTTAGCTATTGCGCGCGTTAAAGTGCCACCGCCAACGCCTATTTCAAGTACGGTAGAATTACCGTCTATCCCCGAGCGTTCTACGATAGACGAAAGTAGCTCGTCGTCCGTTAAAAAGTTTTGCCCGAAAGCTTTTTTGAATATGAAATTTTCTTCTTTTAAAACTTTTTTAATATCCATATGAATTTTGCTAATACTACTAATGGGCAATAACACCCAAGCTTATTTTGGGCGGTTTGTTTCCAAGCTAACTAAAGAGAAAGCCAAACATGGTTTGGCTTACATAAATAAACGATTAAAATTATCTCTAACCGCGGTTATAAGTTCAGTTTTTTGCACACCGTAAATTTCACTTACTTTATCGTATACAAAGCTTACGTATTCGGGCTTATTCATTTGCCCTCTAAAAGGCGCAGGCGACATATACGGACAATCAGTTTCTAAAAGTATTCTATCTATAGGAATACTTTTAATTATTTCCCCCTTTTTAGCGTTTTTAAAGGTAACTACGCCACCAAAGGAAAAATACGCGCCCATCTTTAACAAGATTTCAGCCGTTTCTTTGCTTTCCGAGTAGCAATGCATTACAAAACCCTTTAATTTATCTTTGAAAGAAGAAATTATATCAAGGGTATCTTTGCACGCCTCGCGCGAGTGAACAACTACTGGTTTATTAAGCTTTACTGCAAGCTCAAGCTGAGAAATAAACGCTTTTTTTTGCACCTCTTTATCGAAGTTTAAATAGTGATAATCAAGCCCTATTTCGCCTATTGCAACGCATTTATCGTGGCGAGATAAGGCTTCGATTTTTTTTAAAGTATCGCCGTTTACGCTACCTGCGTCGTCAGGATGACAGCCCGCCGTAAAATAAACCTCTTTATAGTTTTGCGCGTTTTTAAGCGCCTTTTCACATGAAGATATACTACACCCAACGTCAACTACCGTATTTATACCGCTATTGATATAACCATTTCTAACGTTAGATATAACGTTTTCAATACGAGCGTCGGTTAAGTGTGCGTGCGAGTCTATCATTAACCTACCACCGAGCCAGCCGGCATATCAACCTCGGGCGAGATAAGAACTACTTTACCGTCTTTTTCAGCGCAAAGCACCATACCTTCACTTAATATTCCACAAAGCTTTGCAGGTTTTAAGTTGGCAACTAGTATTACTTTCTTGCCGATTAATTCTTCCGCCTTATAATAGTTTTTAAGACCTGACGCTACCGTTCTTTCACCGTCGCCAACGTCTAAAGTCAATTTATAAAGCTTGTTAGACTTTTCAACGTTTTCGCAAGTCTTAACGGTGGCAACTATAAGTTTAGTTTTAAAAAACTCGTCAATTGAAATTTCTTTAATCTCTTCCACCGGCTTTTCCTCCACTTTTTTCTCTTTTTCAGCCTTTTTATGGCGCTCCATCATCATTTTTTCAATTTCTTGAATTTCTTTGTTTACGTCGATACGCGGAAAGATAGGAGATGCCTTTTCAACCTTAGTTCCACCATTTAAAACGCCGAAATACGCATTGTCAAACGTCGTTTCATTTTTACCGTCAATACCGTAAAAACCAAGAATTTTATCGGGAGCTTTAGTTATAAACGGCTTTAATAAGATAGCCGAAACGCGTATACACTCGGATAAAACGTACATAACGGTAGCAAGCCTATCGCGCATACTTTCAATTTTACTTATCTTCCAAGGCTCGGTTTCGTCAATATACTTATTCGCCCTTTGAATAAGCTTAAATATCTCTAAAAGTGCGGTGGGAACGTCAATTAATTCAATTTGCTTTTTAACGCTACTAAGCGTTTGATTGCAAAGCGCGATAACTTCGTTATCGAGGTCGGTATACCCCGTCGGTCTTGGCAATATTCCGCCAAAGTATTGATTTATCATAGCGGTCGTTCTTGAAACGAGGTTGCCAAGGTCGTTAGATAAATCGCCGTTTATACGTTTAAGCAAGCTTTCGTTAGTGTAAACGCCGTCGTTACCAAATGGAATTTCACGAAGCAAGAAATATCTAAGCGCGTCACAACCGTAGCGGTCAACGAGTTCTTTGGGGTCGGTAATTTCCGTCTTTATCTTATCGCCTTTACTCTTTGAAAGCTTGTCGCCACCGATTAAGAGCCAGCCGTGGCCGTATACTCTTTGAGGCATTTCAACGCCAAGCGCCATTAAAATTGCAGGCCAAATAATAGTGTGAAATCTAACGATTTCTTTACCTACCATTTGAATATTTGCAGGCCAGTATTTTTTAAATAAGCTATCGTCCTCCGTGCCGTAACCAAGCGCGGTTATATAGTTGGTAAGCGCGTCAACCCAAACGTAAACGGTGTGCTTATCGTCAAAGGTTACGGGGATACCCCACTTTATAGTCGTTCGTGAAACGCAAAGGTCTTGAAGCCCGGGCTTTATGAAATTGTTAACCATTTCGTTAACTCTAGACTTGGGCTGTAAAAATTCGGGATTATCTTCGTAAAGCTTTAAAATTCTATCAGCGTACTTTGATAGACGGAAGAAATAGCTTTCCTCCTTTCCCTTTTGAACGGGGCGACCACAGTCAGGACACTTGCCGTCAACAAGCTGACTTTCCGTCCAAAATGATTCGCAAGGGGTGCAATACCAACCCTCGTATTCAGACTTATAAATTTCGCCCTTGTCGTAAAGCTGTTTAAAAATCTCTTGAACGCCTTTTACGTGATAATCGTCAGTAGTTCTTATAAACTTATCGTAAGAAACGTCAAGCTCCTTCCAAATTTCCTTAAGCCCGTCAACGAGCGGATTAATAAATTCAATGGGAGAAAGCCCCTTCTCACTTGCCTTTTTTTCTATTTTTTGACCGTGCTCGTCCGTTCCCGTTAAAAAGAAAACGTCCTTTTTAAGCATGCGGTTAAAACGTGCAAGCGCGTCACACACAACTGTGGTATAACAATGGCCTATATGCCAGTTACCGCTGGGGTAATAGATGGGGGTAGTAATGTAAAATTTGTTGCTATCCATAAAAAATCCCTACTTAATATAATTATTAGGTTAATTATATAACATAATTAAAAATTTGTAAACTTAAATTTAGGATAAAAACTCATACCTTTTCATAACTTAAAGTATGAACGTGATTTTCCCATTAATCGTGATACTAAGCGTAACTGCTTTATTGATTACCTCGCCAGATATTATGCTTAAAACTTTTGACATAGCAACCGATAAATCTATCGAGTTGTTTATTACCTTGATAGGCGTGTACGCAGTTTGGCAAGGCGTTTCTTTCCTTCTTGAAAAAAGTGGGCTGAGTAAAAAAATTGCTAAACTACTAAACAAACCTATAAAAAAACTCTTTAACACGAGTAGCGACGAGGCAGTTTATCAAATATCAATTAACCTTGCATCTAACGCCTTGGGGCTTTCGGGTATGGCAACCCCTGCTGGTATCGACGGCATGAAACTACTTGACGACGAAAACAACGAACATGCAAAAACGTTACTTACCGTAATTTCGTCAACCTCGGTGCAAATTCTTCCCATTTCGGTAATTCAACTGCTTGCAAGCTATAATCAAAACCCGTCTATTATCTTAATAGTTAGCCTTATATCTACCGTATTTTCAACGGTTGTTGGAATTCTTCTTTGCAAGGTGTTTAAATGAGCGTTATATCTTACCTTTTACCCCTATTTATTATCGGGGTTTTTATATATGCGTGGGTAAAAAAAGTGCCGATTTATCAAGCTTTTACCGCTGGCGTTAAGTCGGCGCTTGAGCTTACGTATTCACTCTTTCCCGTAATACTTGCCGTTATACTTATGAGTGAACTTTTTAAAGCAAGTGGACTGTATAGCTTGTTTTTAAAAATACTCTCGCCTGTTTTTTCTTTTTTTGGAATACCCGTTGAGCTTATGGAGCTTATAATTTTAAAGCCCTTTTCGGGTAGCGGAAGCTTGGCGCTTTTAAACGAAATTTATAAAACGTACGGAACAAGCGGTTATATTCCACTTTGCGCCTCTGCCGTGTTTGGCTCGTCTGAAACAATTTTTTACGTAACGGCAATATACTACGTAAAATGTAAAAATAAAAATGCTGTGAAAGCGATAATTATCTCTCTCACAGCAACTTTTATAACAACTTGTTTTGCTTGTTTATTATGTAGATTTTTATAAAACAATTGCTTGTTACAACCTTTTTATGGCGTTAGTTACAAGTTGGGCTAGGCTCGCCTAGACGGGTGGTTGCAATAGACCTTTTTGGTCATTGCA
>JAZSMT010000004.1:0-6775 GCA_045536025.1 Christensenellaceae bacterium | reverse complement strand
CAAGGGTTGCGCTCGTTGTCGGACTTAACCGAACATCTCACGACACGAGCTGACGACAACCATGCACCACCTGTCTCTCTGCTCTATTGCTAGAGAAACCTAATCTCTTAGGCGGTCAAAGGATGTCAAGACCTGGTAAGGTTTTTCGCGTTGCGTCGAATTAAACCACATGCTCCGCTGCTTGTGCGGGTCCCCGTCAATTTCTTTGAGTTTCAACCTTGCGGCCGTACTCCCCAGGCGGAATACTTAATGCGTTAACTTCGGCACGGAAGGAGTCGATACCTCCCATACCTAGTATTCATCGTTTACGGCGTGGACTACCAGGGTATCTAATCCTGTTTGCTCCCCACGCTTTCGTGCCTCATCGTCAGTTACGAGCCAGTAAGTCGCCTTCGCCACTGGTGTTCCTCCTAATATCTATGCATTTTACCGCTACACTAGGAATTCCACTTACCTCTCTCGCACTCAAGCTTGACAGTTTTGGTAATAGCGCCAGAGTTGAGCCCTGGAATTTCACTACCAACTTGACAAGCCGACTACGCACCCTTTACGCCCAGTCATTCCGGACAACGCTTGTCACCTACGTATTACCGCGGCTGCTGGCACGTAGTTAGCCGTGACTTGCTCTAGAGGTACTGTCACTTTCTTCTTCCCTCTTCACAGAACTTTACAATCCGAAGACCTTCATCATTCACGCGGCGTTGCTGGGTCAGAGTTGCCTCCATTGCCCAATATTCCCCACTGCTGCCTCCCGTAGGAGTCTGGACCGTTTCTCAGTTCCAATGTGGCCGATCACCCTCTCAGGTCGGCTACCCATCATCGACTTGGTAGGCCGTTACCCTACCAACTATCTAATGGGACGCGAGCCCATCCATATCCGATAAAATCTTTCATCTAAAGAAGATGCCTTCTAAAGACAATATGCGGTATTAGCACACATTTCTATGTGTTATTCCCCAGATATGGGCAGGTTGCTCACGCGTTACTCACCCGTCCGCCACTAAGTTAAGGAGCAAGCCCCTTAACTTCGTTCGACTTGCATGTGTTAAGCACGCCGCCAGCGTTCGTCCTGAGCCAGAATCAAACCCTTAAGTTTAATTTCTTAAAGCTGAACCGTAGTTCAACTGCTCTAACGATTGTTTTTTGTTCGTTTTTGCTGACTGTTTTTTTGGTACATAATATACTCAATAAATAATTGACAGAAATCTTTTCATTACAAAATATCTTGTAACTCAATTCATTTCCTTCTATTCAATTTTTAATCTACCTAATGAAGAACGACAGTTCTTCGAGTGCTGTTTTGCAATCGACAGCCTACTTATAATATCATACGGCATTTTGTTTGTCAACTGATTTTTCGCATTATTTTCAAAAATTTTTAAAATATTTTTAGACTTTTGAAAAATCGTTTTTTTGCCGATATTTACGCATCTTTTAAAGTGCGCTCGGTCGGTCGATGCTAGATTATTAAACTATATTTTGAGAAAAATGTCAAATAATTTTTTGCATTTTCTTGAAATTTTTTTTACTGCACTATATATTGTGTTTTTGAAAACAAAAAGTGAAACTTTTATACAACTGCATTTTTAAAATGTTTCAAATAATCGCCTTTAAACAAAAACGCCGACGCAAAAGCCGACGTTTTAGACCGTTATATACTGTTATATATTGTATACGCGCGCACACGCGTGAGATTGTAAAAAACTATTTTGTTAATTACAACTTGCATTTAAGGCGCTAAAAATAAGTTGGGTTAAATTGAAGCTTATACATCCTAATTTTTTAAGGCGTTAGTTTGAGTATTAGGCGAGGCTCGCGCAAGACGATAAGCGGAGATTTTGGTCATCGAGGTTTATCGTCTAAGTAGAAACGAAGTATAATGCCTAAAATAAGCACTTAAAATTAAAAGATAGCTTTATCAATTACACCCCCACCCAAACAATACTCGCCTAAATATAAAACGCAGTATTGCCCTTCGGTGATGGCACGCTGACGCTCATAGAAGTCAACTTTTAAAATTCCGTTATCTAAAATATTGACGGTAACCTTCTGTTCGTCTTGACGGTATCTAAATTTCGCAGTGCAGTCAAAAACCTTTTCTTTTGGCATTTTGGGTAAGAAATTACAGCCACTCATAAATAAGCCTTTACTATAAAGCTTATCTTCTTCGCCGTGAGCGACGTATAATATATTGTTAACTAAATCTTTTTCTATAACGAACCACCTACCGTCATCGCCCTTTTGTCCACCGATATCAAGACCGCGACGTTGACCTATAGTGTAATACATTAGCCCGTAATGCTCGCCCAGCGTTCGCCCGTCATAAGTTTTAATAAGCCCCTTTTGAGCAGGAATATAATTCATTAAGAATTGACGGAAATTTCTTTCGCCGATAAAACAGATGCCCGTGCTATCTTTTTTATCGGCAGTTACAAGCCCGTTTTCTTCGGCGATTTTTCTAACTTCTTTTTTATCAAGGTCTGCAAGGGGAAATAGAACGTTTTCAAACTGTGGTTGAGTTACTTGGTTTAAAAAATAAGTTTGGTCTTTACCTTTATCCTTTGCCTTCATTAAATGATGCCCAAACTCGTCGTGCCGTATCTTACAGTAATGCCCTGTAGCGATATAGTCAGCCCCGAGTTTTAAAGCGTATTCCTTAAAAGGGCCGAATTTGATTTCGCGATTACACAAAACGTCAGGATTAGGGGTTCTTCCCTTTTTATATTCTTCAAGGAAATATTTAAACACCCTATCCATATATTCTTTAGAAAAGTTTACCGTATAATAAGGTATATCTAAAACGGAAGAAACGCGCCTAACGTCCGAATAATCGGTTTCGGCGGTGCAAGCACCGTTTTCATCCTCTTCCTCCCAATTTTTCATAAACAAGCCTATTACGTTGTAACCTTGTCTTTTTAAAAGCAGGGCTGCGACAGAACTGTCAACCCCGCCACTCATTCCGACAACTACCGTCTTTTTATCCATATATATATTATATAATTTTGCGCCCCTAAAGTCAACGACATAAAAAACCTATTTACTATTTTGAAAATAAATGTTAAAATTAAATCAATGATAAAAAAGTTTTTTAATTCAAAAACAACGGTTGTTTCGTTTATAATATACGTGCTACTTACGGTGTTCATATTTTCGCAGTCTTTATCTAGCGGAAGCTCAAGCTCTAAGCAAAGCGGATTCGTATCCAACCTAATTTCTAATACGGTTGAATTTTTAAGCGGAAGCAAAATAACGCTTAAAGACGACGGCAAGATTAAAGACCTTTACCCTCAAAGTATAGAATTTTCAGGTGCGGAGGGCGAGTTGGCGGTTGGAAAGTCATACCAGCTATCATACAAGCTTTTACCCGAAAAAAATTACTTGCTTTCAGAGATTGAGTTTATCTCTTCTAATGAAAACGTTGTTAAAATTGACGAGAACGGGGTTTTGACGGCTTGTGGAACAGGCGTTTCGACGGTAACTTTAAAAGATAAGTTCTCGGGTGTTTTTCTTGAAAAGGAAGTAACCGTTGGTAGAGAGGTATACGTACCCGAGCTTACGTTTGGAAAGATTACTGGCTTTTCGGAGGATGATAGTAGCGTTTATTACTCTAGTTTAAACGGCGCAGGTGCGATTTATTCTATAGATTTTGAAACTGAGATAGAAAGCGACGGTTTAACAGCAGTTAAAAATGATAGCGTTGACACCGTTTTAGGTGATAAAAAGGTATATTTTTACCCTAAGCGTGCGGGCGAAATTTCAATCACATTAACCGCCCTTTTTGAAAATATTAACGGACAACAGCAAAAAGATTATTCTTACACTGTCAACGTGAAAGAAAAAACTCTTCCCAGCTATACCACCCCACTAACCCCCAGCAAGACCGATTTGATTATAAAAACTAATGAGGAAAAAAGCTTAACGCTTAATTTTAGCGATTATCAAGCGGGTTTAACTCCTGCGCAAAAACGGATATTTTACGCGACTGACAGTAGATTTTTAACCGTTACTACTAGTGATAACGATATAAATTTAACACCTGAAAAGGTTGGCAAAACCAACCTTAATATCTACTCGGTTTACAATAATTCTTTAGTTAAAACCGAGATTTCAGTTGAGGTATTACAAGGCATACCTAAAGAAGTTAAAATGGTTGCTCCAAGCAATTGGGCGGTTTACGATAAAGAACTTTCCTTGTCGGTAATAGGCGATGGTAAAAAATTTAAAGCCGACGATTTTAATTGGACGGTAGATAAAGCTTCAGCAACCGTAAGCGGTGGCAAATTTTTATCGGAAAAAACAGGAACTTACACCGTAACCGCCACCCACAAAACAGTTGACGGTTTTACCGCAACTAAAACGCTTGAGGTAAAATATTCATATCATGCATTAATCAGAAAGATTATAGGGCATTTTTCGCTATTTTTAGTGCTTGCAATTTTTGCCTCTGTGGTATATTATAGATTAGCAAGCATTTTAAAACCCGATAAAAAATTACCTCTTGGAATAGGCTTATCTCTTGGCGCAGGATTTATAACGGCAAGCATTTCCGAACTACTTCAATCGGGAATTTTCGTGTTAAATCGAGGCCCGTCAATAGAGGACGCGCTACTTGATTTTTTAGGTTTTGTAATCGGCACGGCGATTTGCCTTATTATATATATTATATATAGAAAAGTAAAAGGTAAAAAAAGAATAAAAAACTAAGGGCAACGCCCTTTTTAAACATCCGTAGTCTAATTGGATAAAATAATGCCCTCCGACGGCGTCGTTTCGGGTTCGAGTCCCGACGGGTGTACCAAAAAAAGACCTCAATCGAGGTCTTTTCTATTGATATTAATGAAAATTTATTATATAATATATATAGAGGTTTTTATGTTAGAGATTATTTTAGCTTATTTAGTTGGATTAGGTATAATATTTTTAGGTGTTTTAAGTTTTAAAGGCAACCTTTCGCTACTACACTCTTACCACAGAAAGCGCGTTACCGAAGAAAACAAAAAACCTTTTTCAATACTCGTTGGAACGGGGCACGTAATAATAGGCGGATTTATAATAATTGCAAACGTATTTTCCACGATTGTTTATTTTAAAGGCGAGTCTACTATTTTAACAACGCTTAGCTCCATAATTGCAATAGTTGGCTTAATCGTTGGCTTATCGTTTTGCTTTTACGCAATGATTAAATACAATAAAGGAATTTTTTAAAAATATAAAAAGCACTTGCAACTGCAAGTGCTTTTTGCTAGGCTATATCATTTTATGGGCGTCTAAAATACTGTGGGGCTTGGTGGGCTTAATAACGCAATTTTACCTACCGATGAATACGCGTCGATAGAAACTATCTTTTCGCCGATATAATCGCGCTCAATTCTAAATTTTACATAAAAATCTACTTAAAAATTTTATTTTACGTGTTGATTATATTTCTACTTGGTGATATAATTAAATATATAATAAAATATGTTTGTTATAATTTATAAGTTATAGGTGAATATGTTTAAAAATAAAGAATACGTTTTAACAGTAGTTAGAGAAAAAAGTTTTACCAGCGCATCTCAAAAACTATTCGTTTCACAGCCTTCGCTATCTGCTTCAATCAAGCGAATTGAAGATAAAATCGGCTCGCCGATATTTGACCGTTCAAGTTCGCCGATTTCTCTTACGGACGTTGGTAAGAAATACGTTGAATACGCAAATTTAATCGAACAAAAGGAAAAGGAATTTAAGACCTTTTTGTCAGACAATCTCAATCTTTTTTCGGGAAAGGTGCGAATAGGTGGTAGTAGCTTATTCTCGTCGTTTATTCTACCTGAATTAATTGCAGATTTTAACAAAAAATATCCTCAAATTAAGTTTAGAATTTTTGAAGATAACACAAAGAACTTACTAAATAAATTAGAAACGGGCGAGGTTGACGTTATTTTAGATAACGCCGAGGTTAAAGACGGGAATATTTTATCTACGACGTATATGCAAGAAAACTTGCTTCTTGCCGTGCCTAAAAATCTTGCAATTAACGAGCAGTTAAAATCAGAAAGGCTTACCGCAGAGGATATAAAAAACGATAAGCATTTGTTAGTAGAAAAGGGAGTTGACCTTAGTAGTTTTTCAAATCTGCCTTTCGTTTTATTAAACAGCGAGAACGACTCGGGTAAAAGGGCTGAAGCTTTACTTAAAAAGAACAAGGTTGAGCATACGGTGCTATTTTATTTAGACCAGCAATTATCTGCCTATAACGTATGTTGCGCAGGGCTAGCACTCACCTTTATTGCCGATACGCTTATTAAAAAAACAAGCTCCTCTCACGACGTTTACTATTATAAAATTAAAGACCGCGTTGCTAATAGGCATATTTGTTTCTTCCATAAAACGAATAGGTACCTATCGCGAGCAACACAGTCGTTTATAGACTTTTCGGTTAAAACTAACAAATAAAAAAGAACGGCTAAGCCGAGCCCCTCATAGGGATTGGGCAACTAAATAAATCCTTTGGGTTGCCGTTAGGCAAATATCACTGCGGTTGCAATAACACTTTTAGCCACAAGGCTAAAAATATAACTTATTTAACTTAATCTTTTGTGGATAAGAAAAGCCCACCATATTTTGCCTTAAAGCGAAGTATAGTGGGCTACACTTTTAAAAATCTTCCCACAAAGATTAACAACTCGATAAATTGGAATTTGTCAGTATTACAACAGCTTTATCTCATTGGCAATCACAGCCACATCCAAGTCGGATCGTAGCCATGTCGTTCTGTGAGCCAAGGAGTTGTCTG
>JAZSMT010000034.1:0-66142 GCA_045536025.1 Christensenellaceae bacterium | reverse complement strand
TGCAAGAGATAAAAGATCCGTTTGCTAAAAAGTAATTGATTTGCAATACGCAAGTGTGGACTACGCGTTTACGCGTGGCTAGAACATGGGGTTTTACCCCTAAAATGAAATACCACGGGTTTTCACCCGTGGATATTTATTGCATATTATTACAAATTACGCCATAAAATAGGGGTATGAGTATAACCTATCAAGAACTTAAAAAGAAAGACGTTTTAGAAATTTCGTCGGGTAAAAATTTAGGTAAAATATCCGACCTTATTATCGAAAAAAAATCGGGCAAGGTTTTAAAAATAGTAGTTCCCGGCAAGCGCGGTGGTTTTTTAAGCTGTGAAAACTTGGAAATTAAATATTCTCGTATTCATAAAATAGGCGACGACGTAATACTAGTTGATTTATCTGAAAACTGCGAGTGTAAAAAACCGCCCAAGCGAAAAGAAGATTGTTTTTCGTGCAAGGACGACTGCTCGCCTCAAGAAGACTGTGACGGTTTTCAAGACGATTAGCTAAAAACCCTTGAAAATAACGAGAATTTAGGTTATTATATAAGTATGGATAACCGTGATAAGCAAAATCTTAATACAATTACCTCTGAGGACGGGGGCTTTGCATACTCTTTTTCGGTAATTTCGATTTTACTTTGTTCTATTATATATTCTACCGTTTTATCGGTAATAGCTAGTAAAGATTTAGCGGTTTTTTCATCCGATATCGTAATACTATTTAACTATATATTATCGCCGATTGCAATATGCTTAGCAATCGGCATTTTGCGTTACAAAAGTAAAAAGAATTATATCGCTCTTACTCTTTCTAATAATTTCAGCGTAAAACCCATGATAGCAAGCCTTTTAATCGGCTTTGGGCTGATGTTTGGGCTTTCTAAATTAAACGAGCTTTTCGTTGGGGTTTTAAGCAGTTTAGGCTTAGAGGTCTCCTCGCCTACGCTACCTACGAATACGCCTATTAACGTAATACTTGTAATTATATCGGTATGCCTTTTACCCTCTATTTTTGAAGAGTTTTTATTTAGGGGCTTGATACTTAAAAGCCTATCTAAAACTGGAATTATATTTGCAACGCTTATATCGGGTGCACTATTTTCAATCTTTCATATGTCACCCGCGCAAACGATATATCAATTCGTGGTGGGGTGCATATACTCGCTTATTATAATTTACGGCGGTAATTTACTTTATACCGTAATTATCCACTTTATAAATAATTTATACGTCGTTTTAAACTACTATTATTTCAATATAGTTTTTGTAGGAACGGTTGACGTTATTATGACGATAGCTGGTATACTTTCGTTATTTGTAGGCTTGTTTATACTGTTAAACGGACGAAAAGCGGTAGTTATACCACCCAATGAAAAGCGCGCTAACCGCATTAACTTCTTGCTTGGCGCGGTTATGGGCGTACTTGCGTCGCTTGCAATTTGGATACAGGGGCTTATCAATGGTTAAAATCAATATCGTTGCGGTGGGCAAGGTTAAAGAACGCTATTTTCAAGAGGGAATTAACGAGTATTTAAAGCGCCTAACTCGCTATGCAAAAGTAAACGTTATAGAAATAAAAGAAAAAAATATTACAACCGAGCCTAACGCCTCCGAGATGGCAGAGATACTAAAGCGCGAAGGCGAGGATATTAAAAAAGAGCTTAAAGGCCACGTGGTCGCAATGGCTATCGAGGGTAAAAAATATAGTTCTGAAGCGCTTTCAAATTTTATTGAAAGAACAAAGAATTTGCGCGGAGAAATAACTTTCGTAATAGGCGGTTCTTACGGGCTTGATGAAAGCGTTAAAAAGCTGGCGGACGATAGAATTTCGGTATCGGATATGACCTTTCCGCACACCCTTTTAAGACTGATGCTAGTCGAGCAAATATACCGCGCTTTTACTATACTTGAGGACGGTAAATATCATAAATGAAAACACCTGAGTTTTATATGAAAAAGGCGCTAAAACTTGCCTATAAGGCGGGTAGCGAGGGGGAAGTTCCCATCGGCGCGGTAATAGTTTTAAACGGCGAGGTTATTGCAAGCGCGTATAACAAGCGAAATCAAAGTAAGGACGCGACTTCCCACGCCGAAATTTTAGCTATAAAAAAAGCCTGCAAAAAATTGGGTGATTGGAGGCTTGATGGCGCTGAAATGTACGTTACGTTAGAGCCTTGCCCTATGTGCGCGGGCGCGATAGTTAACGCGCGCATTAAAAAGGTATATTTTGGGGCGTACGAGCGAAAAAGCGGTGCGGTTATGAGTAATTATCGCATACTTTTTAGCGGTGGCTTAAATCACAAGGCGGACGCGGAAGGTGGGATACTCGAGAACGAGTGTTCGGAAGTTTTAAAAAAGTTTTTTAAGGAAAAGAGATAACTTATCAACTTTTCATTGACTTAATTTTCATAATTTATTACAATATATATAAGGTTACATTACCTTAAATTTAATATTTTTTACGGAGGAGTTATGATAACACACGGAACAGAGATAAAGCTTTTTGCGGGCAATTCAAATAGACCGTTCGCAGAGGCAATTGCGAAAGAGTTAGATATGCAACTCAGCAATATCGAAGTTAGTCGTTTCAGTGATGGGGAGATAAATGTTCATCTCGGCGAAACGGTAAGAGGTAAAGACGTTTTCTTAATTCAATCAACGTCGCAACCGGTTAACGATAATTTAATGGAATTACTCGTTATGATTGACGCGGCAAAGAGGGCGTCGGCAGGTCGTATAACGGCGGTTATACCTTATTTTGGTTACGCTCGTCAAGATAGAAAGGCAAGACCTAGAGACCCCATTACCGCTAAACTCGTTGCAGATATTATTCAAGCTGCTGGCGCAGATAGAGTTTTAACGATGGACTTACACGCTCTTCAAATTCAAGGCTTTTTCAATATTCCCGTTGACCACTTAGTGGGCGGTCCTCTCTTATTTAGATATTTTAAAGATAAAGTTGACGAGGATTTCGTTGTCGTATCGCCCGACGTTGGCTCGGTTACGAGAGCAAGAAGCGTAGCTGGTAAGCTCGGTTGCTCGATGGCTATTATTGATAAGCGCCGTCCCAAAGCAAATCAGCTTGAAGTTATGAACATTATCGGCGATATAAAAGGCAAGAAATGCTTGATGGTTGACGATATGATTGATACCGCAGGCACTATCGTTCAAGGTGCTGAAGCCCTTTACAACAACGGCGCTAAAGAAATTTACGCTTGTTGCTCGCACGCCGTATTTAGTGGCCCTGCGATTGAAAGAATTAAAAATTCACACATCACCAAGCTCGTAGTTTTAGATACTATTCAGCTTCCCGAAGAAAAGAAGATTGATAAAATTGAAGTCGTATCTTGTGCTAAGCTTTTCGCACTTGCTATCGAAAACGTTTATCACGATAGAAAGATGTCTGATATTTACAATAGCTACTAAGTTTTAATTCGTTATTTGCGTCGTTAAAGTGCGTTTCTGCCGTCGCCGTGCGTCTGCAATGACCAAAAAGGTCTATTGCAACCACCCGTCTATGCGAGCCTTCTTTAACTTGCAACTAACGTCTTAAAAGCGAATAAAAATAAACTCTCGTTTGTAAAAACGAGAGTTTTTATATATAAAATCAATCACTTAAATTAAAAAAGCACTACCTTGAAGGGAGTGCTTTTTATTGCTTTATA
Organism: Christensenellaceae bacterium; assembly: GCA_045536025.1. Taxonomy (GTDB): domain Bacteria; phylum Bacillota; class Clostridia; order Christensenellales; family Borkfalkiaceae; genus HGM11412. The sequence continues at coordinate 62,475 of JAZSMT010000034.1, read as the reverse complement.
ATTAAATGCTCTTTGCATTTTTAAGAAGATATTCTTCAGCCTCGGTAGACCAAATACCGTTGTTTTTCTCGCAAATATCGGCAAGGGCTTTGAAGAAGGGGTCAGTTTCGCCAAGCTTAGCAAAATCTGCAATAGCCGTCATCGGCATAGAAATTTGAGTGTAAGCGAGCTTTTTAGCACCCTTTATATTGGGAAGATTTAAAGTAGTGTCGATAACGCTATCTAAACCGCCTACGTGAGAAATCATAATAGAAGGATTGATTTTGCCTTCGCCTGCAAGCTTAAGCGCTTCCTTTAAGTCGTCGGTATTACCGCCCGAAGTGCCGGTAATTCTATGGAACATATAGTGTACGTCGTAGAAATTGAACTTAGCGCTAAATTGAGGGTTAGTTGGGCCTGCAAAGAAGTTTAAGCAACCGCCTTGACCTAAAATAGCGTCGCCTTGTTCAACGAGTGCTGAAACGGGAGCGTAAACGAAAACGTCGTCATAACCGTTACCGCCGTTAAGCTCTTTTAAGTATGCAACGGGGTCATCTACGATTGAGGTATTAACGTAGATAAGCTTAACGCCGTTTTTAGCAGCGTCTTCTACCGTTAATAAAGAAGCCGCTCTATCAAGCCTTGCTTGGTCGATATCGGTAACTACCATAAGCGAGGGCTTTCTATCGCAGTGGATACCGTAGTCAATCGCGCCTAAGCCCATAGGACCAACGCCTGCTAAAATTGCAACTGCGCCACCTTCCTTAATACCCATTGCGTGTGTGTGGTTTTCATATACCGAGTGGTAGTTTTCGTGATAGCCGGCAATTATGCAAGACATAGGCTCTGCTAAAGAAGCTTTATAATAAGCGTCACCATTGTAAGGAATAAAGCAATCAGCTTCAATTATTTCGTTAGGAATAATAGCGTAGGTTGAATCTCCACCTACGTACGGGAAGGAATAACCTGGGGCTTGTAAAGGACCGTAAGCAGGTTGAATACCGAACTTACCACCCTCTTTATATTTGTTTTTCCACTTAGCGCCAACTTTAATAATATCACCGCAAAATTCGTGGCCGACAATTACGGGGTTAGTAGATATATCGGTGGGAACGCGCTTGTGGTCCTCGCCTTGAATTGCTGCTTTGTAGGTTGACATACAAATACTGTCCGAAACGATTTTAACTAAAATTTCATCGTCTTTAATTTCGGGCAAGTCAAACTCTTCAAGTCTTAAGTCGTTTTTTCCGTATAATCTAATGGCTTTTGTTTTCATAAAAATATCTCCTATTATTTTAATTGTTACGGCAGGGCTTACATTTGTTGACCGCCGGTTACGTTGATTGCTTGACCGGTCATATAAGAAGATTGGTCAGAAGCTAAAAATACCATAGCGTTTGCGATATCTTCGTATTCGCAAGAGCGTTTCATTGGAACTTGGTTAATATATTTTGCGCGAACTTCTTCTTCAGTAATGCCTTGGTTTGCAGCGTATTGTTTAAATAAGCTGTTAACCCAAAGAGGAGAGTTAAGAAGGTTGCCGGGGCAAATGCAGTTAACTCTAACGCCCGATTCAGCAAATTCAAGAGCTAAGCTTTGAGTTAAGCCTACGCCACCAAACTTACTTGAAGCGTACGCGCCGTTTTTAAACGAGCCTTTTCTACCAGATTTACTGTTAATTTGAATAATGCTACCACATTTTCTTTCAAGCATATAGGGCGCAAAAGCTTTAACGGTGTTAAAGTAACCGTTCAAGTTAATGTTAGTAACAAGCGCAAATGCTTCGGGAGAAAGTGAGAAGATATCACCGCTTTTAACGATTGCCGCGTTGCTGATTAAAATATCAACTTTGCCCCACTTGTCAATAACCGTTTTAGCCGCTTGTTGTAACTGCTCAAAATTAGTAACGTCAACTGCTATTGCAATCGCGTCCTTTAACGAACTTGCTACCTTTTGCGCGCCTTCGATATTGATATCGCAAACGGCAACTTTACAGCCTTCTTCGTCAAGCCTTTTTGCTAACGCTTCGCCAAGACCTTGGCTTGCGCCTGTAACTACTGCAACTTTGTTTTTTAAATCAATTAAACTCATAATGTCTCCTAAATATTTTTAACAGTATTTCTGCCGATTGAGGCAAACTGTTCTATCCTATCTTTCAAATCTGGCGTTAAAGAAAGAGTTTTCTCACTAAACATACCGTACTCTACGCCTTTTGTCGAAGTAACGTGCTCGTGGCCTATAAGCGCCCACGTAGAATTTATTAAATGCGAAAACTCAGGTTTTGCAAGCGCTTCGCAAGCAAATTTCTGCCTAGACGAATTAATGTCCTCTCCGCTGATTTCAAAGAAATTATTATCTCTACAAAGTTTCATAATTCTTTCAAGCTGAGCGGGCGTGTTTCTCGTAGGCATATACGCTATCGCCAAAAAACCTGCTTTTTTAAGCTCAACAACAAGCTCGTCAAGGAAGGAATCTTCAAACTTAGCCGTTTTTTTATCGCCGGTAACCGAATCGCCAACGTCGCCAAGGTATGCGTAGGCTGGAATAGCGCCCATTTCTTTAGCAAACTTAATAAAGTCTTCAGCAATAGGCATCTCGTCGTCAGCGTCTATATAGAAAAACTTGGTATCCGCTTTTAAAACGCCTAATAGGTCGTATAAGAAATGAGGATTATTTTCGTCTGTTAAAAAGCCCTTAACTTTATCTGATACGGCAAGATTTAAGTCGTTTCCTAAAAATTCAACTAAAGCGTTGGTTTTGCCGAATTTGTTTGCAAGCTTAATTGCAAGTGCGTATAAAAGATGCCTTTCGGTAATACTGCCACCTTCGCGTGCTTGAGAAAGGGGATAAACGTCTTTATAAAAATCTATACCCAAACCGAATTTGCCGTACTTATTAGTAATAAGCTCGCACATTTTTTGATCTCTTAAATATCTTTTTTCACGATAAAAGGCCAAATATTCGTTGAACTTTTCTAAATTTTGAGAGGGAACACCGTGCGCCGCCATATAAATACAGTCAGGCTGGTCGGGGTGGTTTATCTTGCCGAAACCCTTATTAAATTTAGTTCTTACCTCTACGCCACAAGTAGAGCCTATATTTAGAATTTGACACGCTTTTTTGAACTCAATTGCGCCAGAAAGAGAATCGTGATCCATAATTCCTGCCGAAGTAAGCCCAGACTTATAAGCCATATAAGCTGCTTTAGTTGGTGAATACGGCGAAAAAGAGTAAATGGTGTGAATGTGATTGTTTGCGTCCTTTTCACGGCGAACGGGCTTTTCCTTTTCAAACTCTATAAGGTTTTTGAGTGCAATTAGGCGCTCGTTAGCTGTTGGGGCATTTAATTTTTCTAATAACGCATTATACATAGACTTATTTTATCACATAAATAAAATAAATGCAATAGAAAAGCAACGAAAAAGTACCCTAAAAGCGTTAAAATATAGCAAGAAAAATCGCCGAACTCCACACTAAAAAAATAGTGCTAAAAACTTAACAATTTTTACTATTTTATATTCCGTTTTTATATTCTTCGGGCGATACGCCTACTATTTTTTTGAAATTTCTATAAAAGGTAGAAAAGTCTTTGTATCCGCAAGCGCTGTAAACGGCGGTAATTTTATAGCCTTGTCGTATATAATTTTTAGCCGAGTTTATGCGTGCGCGGTTGATAAATTCGTTAAAGGTATAGCCAGATTGCTCTTTAAAAGCCTTGCAAAACACGCTTTTACTTAGAGCTGAGTGATGCGATATTTCGCTCAAAGAAAAGTCCTCGAAATAATTTTTAGTTATATAGTCGATGCAGTACTTTATTTGCTCGCGGTTTTGATTAGACACCTTCATTTCAGGCATAGCGCCCTCTAGGTGCTTGCGGGCAAAAACCGTTAAAAGAACGGTTAAGTAGCATTTTATAATCTCTTCGTAGGCAACCGCCTTTTTTTCAAACTCGTAAAGCGTTTGGTTTAAGACGTTTTCTACAAAGTTAGCCTCTTCTTGGGTTAAAACCACTTTGTTAAGCGGTGCACCGTTACTCTGTAACATTGACAAAAATTCTATAGCCAGCTTGTTTTCGTTGTTTATTCTATTAATTCCATCAGGGGAAAAAGAAAAAGAGAAAAACTCCGAATCTTTAGACTGGTTTATATAGTGCATACACTTAGGTGGCATGATAAACATATCCCCCTTAAGAAGTATTGTCGAGCCGTTTTCGGTAAAGTGCGCCACGCTACCGCGCGTAACGTAGTAAATCTGAAAATAGTCGTGCGTGTGGGGATTTTGCGCCTCTAAAGAATTATGCACTTTATGTACGTGCATATTAGGAGATGCATTTTTGTAATAGGATAAAACAAAATTTTTAACGTTCATAAAACTAGTTTAACACAAAAACGGAATTAATGCAATACAACAAAGACAAAATGCAATATAAGCCGTAAATTTAAGTGCTATAATGTAAAAAAGGAGGAAATTATGAAGATAGTTGCTTTATGTGGTCTTTTAGGATACGGTTACGACAAACAGTCGCTAATTAACGCCTTTGAAGAAAAGGTTGATTATTTAGGTGTAGACGCTGGCTCAACCGACCCCGGCCCGTATTATTTAGGTAGTGGTAAATCTTTTACCGATAGAAACGCCGTTAAAAGAGATTTGGCGCTTGCGCTTCCTCTTGCAATCAAAAATAAAACGCCTTTTATTATAGGAACGGCAGGTGGTGCAGGTAGTGATAGGCACGTTAAATGGCTTAAAGATATCATTTACGAGATTGCTAGTGAAGAAAATCTTCACTTTTCACTTGGAACGGTTTATTCCGACGTTACTAAAGAATACGTTAGGGAAAAACTTAAGCAAGGTAAAGTTATAAATTTAAGTGATAAATTTCCACTTATAAATGAAGAAATTGAAAAAAGCACTACTATAGTAAGTCAAATAGGCGTTGCGCCTATTATAGAACTTTTAAATAAAAAAGTTGACGTTATAATTTGTGGTCGCGCGTGCGATACGGCAATTTACGCAGCTCCGTTACTTCTAAACGGTTACGACGAAGGCTTAGCCTTTCATATGGCAAAGATTATGGAGTGCGGTGCGATGTGCTCTGAGCCCGTTGCCGCGGCGGACGTTATGCAAGCGTACGTAGAAAAAGATTATTTTGAACTTCGCCCTGCAAATAAAAAGAGAAGATGTACGGTTGAAAGGGTTGCGGCACACACCTTGTATGAGCAATCAAACCCATATTTAATTTTCGAGCCGGACGGAGTAGTTGACCTTCACGACAGTAGTTACGTTCAAATAGACGAAAGAACCGTGAGGGTAAGCCGTTCGAAATTCACGCCGGCAAAGCAAAAGACCTTAAAGCTTGAAGGTGTTAAAATATCGGGCTATAGGACGGTTTCTCCCGCAGTTATTAACGACCCGATAACGATTGATAATCTTGATTTTATAACAAACACTGTTAATAATTTTGTTAAAGATAACCTAAGTGGAAAAATCGACCAAAACGATTATTCAATAAATTACAAGACTGCAGGCGGTAGAGAGAGCTCGCTTTCGATAATTATCGACGTAGTTGCAAAAACGCAAGATATTGCCGATACCGTTTGCGCGTTAGCTAGAAGCCGTATGCTTCATTGCGATTACGAGGGTAGAAAGTCTTCAGCTGGCAACCTTGCATTTCCCTTTTCGCCGTCGGATATCCACGTTGGCGAGGTGTACGAGTTTTCAGTTTTCCATCTCGTTGAGGTTGACGATTTGTTAGAAACTTCTAAAACAACCGAAGAGAGGGTATGATATGAAAAAGCTTATAGATTACACTAAGATTTTAAGAAGCAAAAACGCAGGGCCACTTTTTATCACGTTTGACTTGATGTTTGATTGCAGTGAAAAAATGGAATACGTTATCAATAATTTATCGAAAGAAATGGTTTCTAAAGCATACGGCGTTGATGAAAAAGACGTATCTATTATAAAATACGAGGTCGTAAATTCTATTAAAATAACTTTCCCAAGGAAAAATATTAGCGGAAGTCTTAACGACGACGATATCTACGGTTGCCAACAACACGTTCCATTATCTTTAATTGAGATATAAGGAAATAAAACGTACGCTGATAAAGATTATATAATAAGTTTAAAGCGTAAAAATGGACGCTTTTAAGATAGTTAAGATAGGAGCGAACGCGCAGAGTTCGTTCTTGACAATATGTACGGCGTAGACGCCGATAGGTTAGGAGAGAAAGAATTATGATAAAAACTGAAGTTTACGAGCAGGTTATATTTGAAACCATTAAGCGTGGTGCTACCGAAATTTCAAAGGACGTTAAAAAGGCTTTTGAAAAGGCGATTGAAAAGGAAACTAAAGAGGACGCTAAAAGAGGGCTTATCGCTACGCTTGAAAGTATGGAAATGTCTAAAAAACGCGAAAATCCCTTATGTGTTGATACTGGTTGGCCGATATTCTATTTTAAGGTTGGTAACGACTGCGAGCTTGAGGGCGGATTTAAAGAGCTTGAAAACGCCACGAGGCGAGCAGTTGCCAAAGCTACCGAAAAAGGTTATATCCGCGCTACTATGAAACACCCATTGACGGGTTACGACCCTGGAAACAACGTCGGCGTTAATATTCCCGACTTTACCTATAAGTTTGTCGACGGTAAAGATATAGAGGTTATCTACGTAGCAAAAGGTGGCGGTAGCGAGTGCTTTGGTGGAACGAGGCATAAAGTTATTGCCTTTGCAGACGGCGTTGAGGGTATTAAAAAGTTTATAGTTGACTGTTTTATCGCCTCTACGAGAGCGGGTGCTATATGCCCTCCGTCGGTATTAGGCGTAGGTATAGGTGGAACGGCTAACGTTGCGGCTAACCTTGCAAAAGAGGCGGCGTGCTTAAGAACGGTTGGCTCTTCTCACCCCGAAAAAGCCTTTAACGATATTGAAAAAGACCTCTATAAGGCACTTAACGACCTCGGTATAGGTATAATGGGCGCTGGTGGCGACACCTCGGTTTTAGCCGTAAACGTAGAATACGCTTACACTCATATAGCAGGTATATGCGTTGCAACTAGCAGTAACTGTATGGTAGCAAGGCGCGCAAGCACTCTTATTAAAGACGGCGGTGAAATTATTCCGCTTGAAAGCCCTTCGTGGTTTGATGAAAGGAGATAATTATGGCACAATATAATTTAAAGTTACCCCTAACCGATAAAGACGTTGAAAAGCTTAACGTTGGCGACGTTGTTTACATAACGGGCGAGGTATTTACCTGCCGTTCAAGACTGCAAAAATATATCTTCGACGAGGGGAATAAACTACCCTTTTCAACTGAGAATAGAAACGTACTTATTCACAACGGACCTATCGTCGTTAAAGAAAACGGTAAGTGGAAGCTTATGTCGTTTATGCCAACTTCATCAATAAGATTTGAAAAGTGGGGGGCAAAAAGCGTTGACGAGTGGAATCTTAAAATGATAGTAGGCAAAACCACTATGGGTAAAAAGACGATGGATATGATGAAAGAGAAAAAGTGCGTTCACGTATCTCCTCAATCGGTAAGCCCTAACTTGTGGATTGACTCTATCGAAGTTCAAGACGTTTACTTGTACGACGAGCTTGGTCGAATTGAGGCAAGCTGGTTTTTTAAAGTAGATAATCTAGGTCCGTTTATCGTAGATATAGACACTAAAGGCAATAATTATTTCGACGCGCTTGAGCAAAGCGTTCTTGAAAAGAAAGCAGAGGTTTTAAAAAGTATAGGCGTAGACCCTGACTTTGAATACACTCAACTATATAAAGAGTAAACTGTATAATATTTATTGAATAAAGCGTTAAAGAATAAAAAAGGACGGAGCACCGTTCTTTTTTATTCTTTACAAAACGACTTTTTACATATATAATAATATCTATGATATTTGACGTTCAATTTGAAAAAAATAGTAAAATTCCCCTTTCAGAATATCCTCGCCCACAGTTTAAGCGCAGTAGCTATTTGTGTTTAAACGGGTTTTGGAATTATACTATAAAAGAGGGAGAGGTTATTAAATCTCAAGGCAAAATAAACGTGCCGTATTCGCCAGAAAGCGACCTATCGGGCGTTTTATACCAGCTTAAAAAGACTGAAACGCTTATTTACGAAAGGTCTTTTATCTTGCCTAACGATTTTAACGAGGGGCGCGTGCTACTAAATTTCGGCGCGTGTGACCAAATTACCACCGTTTACGTAAACGGTATAATGGTGGGCGAAAACGAGGGGGGATATCTTCCCTTTACCTTTGAAATAACCACCGCTTTAAAAGATGGTGAAAACACTTTAAAAGTAGTAGTGTTTGACGATGCGGATAGTGACGTTTATGGTCGCGGTAAGCAAAAATATAAGCGCGGTGGTATTTGGTATACGGCAACTAGCGGTATTTGGCAAACGGTGTTTTTAGAAAGCGTTCCAAACGATTATATTCGCTCGATAAAACTCACGCCCGACTACGATAATAAAAAACTAAAAGTAGCCGTTGATACCGTTGGTGGCAACCAACAAATTAAAGTAGAGATAAAAGACGGCGAAAGGGTTATTTCAACGGCTAGTGGCGGTAACGAGCTAACGCTTGACGTATCCTCTTTAAAACCGTGGACGCTTGAAAATCCAGAATTATACGCAGTATATATAAGCTACGGTAGAGATTTAGTTGAAAGTTATTTTGGGCTTAGAAAGTTTTCGGTAATAAAAAAGGGCGGTTATAAACTATTTGCACTTAATGATAAGCCTATATTTAATAACGGGCTACTTGACCAAGGTTATTATCACAAAGGGCTTTACACTCCAGAGAGCAACGAGCGTATGTATGAGGACGTTTTAACCGCGAAAACTCTCGGCTACAATATGCTTAGAAAGCACATAAAGGTAGAGCCGTTACTATGGTATTATTACTGCGACGTGTTAGGCGTGCTAGTTTGGCAGGATATGATAAACGGCGGTAAAAAATACAAAGCGCACCGCATTATGCTTGCGCCGTTTATAAATCTTAATCTTAACGACAACAACTATAAGTCAATGGGTAGAAGTGAAAAGTCGCGCGAGCAATATTATAAAGAGGCGTATCTTTTGCAAGAAACTTTACAAAACGTAGTATCTCTTTGCGTATACACCCCGTTTAACGAGGCGTGGGGGCAATTTGACGCCGTTAAGGTTACGGAGGAGTTAAAAAAGAGGGATAATACTAGGCTTTACGACCACGCTAGCGGTTGGCAAGACAAGGGCGGTGGCGACTTTAACAGTAAACACATCTATTTTAGAAAGGCGCGAATGAAAAACGATGGTAAAAGGGTGCTTGCGCTCACCGAGTTCGGCGGTTATAGCTTACAGCTTGAGGGGCACGTTTTTTCGGATAAAAAGTTTGGATATAAATTCTTTAAAAAGCAAGACGATTTGCAAAAAGCGTATGAAAATCTTTATATAAACGAGATTATTCCTCTCATTGAAAAGGAGGGTTTATGCGCAACCGTTTACACCGAACTTACAGACGTAGAGGACGAGGTTAACGGCATTTTAACCTTTGATAGAGAGCTAAAGCTAAACAAAGACTTTTTAACTGAGTTAAACGAAAAAATCTATAAAACTTTTGATGAAAAATTTAATAATTAACAGATAGCGTGGGTGATTTGCCCACGCTACTTTATTTTTTCGACAAAATTTTGTAAAACTGCTTTATTTTTATTGACAATAATGCGTAGCGTTTATATAATATGCTTGTTTAGTTTTGCTAAACAAAAAGTTTACGATATATAAACGGTGTAAAAAATGATAATAGGCGATAAAATTAAAGAGTTAAGGCTTCAATGCGATTTAACGCAGGAAGAACTTGCCAACAGGTGTGAATTATCTAAAGGCTATATATCCCAGCTTGAAAACGATTTAACAAGCCCGTCGATAACAACGCTTATAGACATACTTTCGGCGCTTGGCACTTCGCTTAAAGATTTTTTTAGTGAAGAGGTTGAAGAAAAAATAGTTTTTTCCGAGCAAGACTTTATCGAGAAAAAGACCGAGCAGATGATGCTTAACTGGCTAGTTCCCAACGCGCAAAAAAACAGTATGGAGCCGGTGCTTATCGAGCTTAATAAAAACTGCGCAACGGAAGAGGACGTTCCGCACGAGGGAGAGGAATTCGGTTACGTATTAGACGGCGAGATTGTAATTCATCTAGGCAAGAAAAAATACGTTTGCAAAAAGGGCGAAAGCTTTTATTTTACCTCGGCAAAATCTCACTACATTATAAACACTAAAGAAAAAACCGCGAAGTTTTTATGGATATCTTCGCCACCAACCTTTTAAAAGGCTCAATCTTGATAAGCCACCGATAAGTGCACTTGAAACACTTCTAAGTACACGTCTTTTGCCCTCGTAAAGATGTATACTCTTAACTTCGGGCACAAGTCGCGCCTTTATCGCGTTTGAAGCGCACTTTACTATCGGCGTTTATTAAGACGCCTTAATAAGCCTTAAACATTAAACAATATTAAAATTATAAAAATTACTCTAATGGAGAAACGATTATGAGCAAGCAAAAAATTATTGAACTCACAGGCGTATCTAAAAAATACGACGGCACTTTAGCGGTAGAGGACGTTAATCTTTACGTTAGAAAGGGGGAGTTTATTACTTTTTTAGGGCCTTCGGGTTGCGGTAAAACTACTACTTTACGTATGATTGCAGGCTTTGAGCTTCCTACCTCTGGTAGCATTATGCTTAACGGTAAAGATATTACCCATCTTCCTCCGCACAAGCGCCCAGTAAACACGGTGTTTCAGCGTTACGCTTTATTTCCGCACCTTAACGTGTATGAAAATATAGCTTACGGCTTAAAGCTTAAAAGGGTTAAGGCAACCTATACCGACAAGAACGGTAAAACGGTTGAAAAAATCGAAAAGCTTTCTAAGAAAGAGATTGACGATAAGGTTTCGCGCGCGCTTAAAATCGTTGACCTTGAAGAGTTTGAAAAGCGTAGCGTAACGACTTTATCTGGTGGTCAGCAACAGCGTATCGCTATAGCTCGCGCTATCGTAAACGAGCCTGAAATTTTATTGCTTGACGAGCCTCTTGGCGCGCTTGACCTTAAAATGCGCAAAGATATGCAACTTGAGCTTAAAGAAATGCATAAAAAGCTTGGTATAACCTTTATCTACGTTACTCACGACCAAGAGGAAGCTCTTACTATGAGCGACACCGTAGTCGTTATGAAAGACGGTAAAATTCAGCAAATAGGAACTCCGCAAGATATCTACAACGAGCCTGTTAACTCTTTCGTTGCAGACTTTATCGGCGAAAGCAATATCTTTAGCGGTACGATGGTAGGCAAAAACAAGGTTAGGTTTATCAATAAAGTATTCGAGTGCGTTGACGATTTTGAAATTAACGAAAAAGTCGACGTCGTAGTTAGACCAGAAGACGTTAAAATCGTATCCGAAGATAAGGGTATGGTAAAGGGCGTAATATCCTCGTGTATATTCAAAGGCGTTCACTACCAAATGACTATGATGGTAGGAAGAAGCGAAGTGGTTATTCAGTCTACTAAAGGTTATCAAGTTGGCGAAAAGGTTTCAATTACAATCGCGCCTGACGATATTCACATTATGCACAAGGAATTCGTGTCCAACGTTTACGACGGATATATCACTAAAGACAATAAAGTTTGCTTTGCAGACGGCGAGTTCGAGTGCGACGTTACTCAGCTTTACGAAAATTCTACTCTTGACGAAGACGGTTACTTAATTACCCAAGAGGGCGAGAAAATAGATTTAACCGACGTTGACGTTAAGGTTGAGGTTGGTCTTAAGGATATTGAAATTATCGATAACGACGAGGGCGGGGACGCTTGCGGTTCGATTATCTCAATAGTTTATAAAGGCGACCACTATCAAATTATTATCCGCACCGACGAGGAAGAGGAAGATTTCGTTTGCGATACTGAATACGTTTGGAACGAAAACGATAGGGTTTCCGTGAAAATTCCTAAAGAAAAAATCAAACTCAAATTAAAGACGGAGGATAAAAAATAATGCTCCGCTTTTCAAGAAAACAGCTAGGGATACCATACTTTTTATTCCTTCTACTTTTCGTGGTATTTCCCCTTGTATTAATAATTTTATACGCCTTTACTAAGGTTGACCCTGACGGCTCGATTGTGTTGTCGGGCGTGAGGGTGTCAATTACGCTTGATAACTTTATAGAGTTCTTTTCAAAAAGTTCGAATATTAGGGTATTGTTTATAAGTTTCGGATTGGCTATCGTAACCACCGCGCTATGCTTAATAATTGCCTATCCGCTTGCGTATATCCTTTCAAAATCTAAGCTTAATAAAAGCGGAGTTTTGCTTTTACTTTTTATTTTGCCTATGTGGATAAACTTCGTTTTAAGAACTGCCGCAATGAAAGAGCTTTTGTTTGCTATAGGTATGTATAACTCAAATAAACTTAGTTTCGTAAACACCGTTATAGGTATGGTTTACGACTATTTGCCTTTCGTTATAATGCCACTTTATACCGTTATGATAAAGCTAGATAAAAGTTTAATCGAGGCAAGTCAAGACCTTGGGGCAAAGCCGTCTAGCACATTTTTAAGAATAACTCTTCCGTTAACCGTTCCCGGTATTGTTTCGGCGGTTACTATGGTGCTTCTTCCCACTACCACGAGCTACGTCGTATCCGATACGCTCGGCAACGGCAACGTAACGATAATAGGTAAGGTTATAGAATCGCAGTTTTCAACGGTGTTTGATTGGCACGCAGGCTCGGCTATTGCTATGGTGCTACTCGTAATTATCTTTATAACTATGGCAATAACTAACAAATTCACCGATGACGACGGTCAAGCAAGGGGGAACGGGCTATGGTAAAAAAACTCTTTGCGGGCGGTTACGTCTTTTTAATAATATTAATTCTTTACGCGCCCATTATGCTACTTGTTGCATATAGCTTTAATATGTCGCGCGAAATCGGTATTTGGTCAAGCGAGTGGGGTTTTTCACTCTATCAAGAATTATTTTCTAACGCCGACATTATGCAAACGGTGCTTAACACCTTTATTCTTGCAATCGTATCTAGCGCGCTTTCTACTATACTTGGAACGCTTGGCGCAATCGGTATGTTTTACTCTAAGCAAAGAACGCGCAAAATCTTAAACGGCGCAACGCAAATACCTATAATTAACGCTGAAATCGTAACGGCTATTTCAATAGCGCTAGTTTGCACTATGTTTGCCTTTGGAAGAAGCTACGCCTCGCTATTAATCGGGCATATAGTTTTAACCTTTCCGTTCGTCGTATTATCCGTTATGCCCAAGCTTAAGCAGATGGATAACAACCTTTACGAGGCTGCACTCGACCTTGGCGCAACGCCGACTAAAGCTTTGTTTACGGTAATAATCCCAGAGATTTTACCTGGTATTTTATCTGGATTTTTACTCGCAATTAATATGTCGCTTGACGATTATATTATTACTACTTTTACAAAACCGTCTACCTTCGAAACTATATCAACTTACGTTTTTGACGCGTACGCTAAAGGCGGTAAATCGTCGTCAGTTCCCGCGCTTCGCGCGCTGTCTACCATAATTTTTATGGTAATGATAGCTTTCGTGGTTATAAGATACGTTATATCGAATAAAAAAGCAGATAAAAAGGAGAGAAGATGAAAAGGATAATTAATATTTTTCTCGCCGCTGTAATGATAGTATCTTGCTTTTCGTTTGTCGGCTGTAAACAAGAAGAAAACGTTTTAATTTTAAACGTTTATAATTGGGAAGACTATATTTGTAAAGACGAAAATGCAGACTTAATTTCAGACTTTGAGGCTTTTGCAACTCAAAAATACGGCAAAAAGGTGGTCGTTAACTACTCTACGTTTGGAACTAACGAGAATATGTACAACGAGCTTCAGCTATCTAAGGTTGAAACGGAAAACGGCTACGATTACGGATACGACCTCGTTTGCCCGTCTGACTATATGATACAAAAAATGATAAACGAAAATATGCTCGAAAAGCTTGATAGAACTATTGCTGATGGCGAAAAGGGCAGTTTATCAAATTACTACGAATATTCTTCAAAATACATCTTAGACCTTTTTGACAGCTACGGTTGGACGGAATACGCCTGCGGTTATATGTACGGCACGATGGGTTTTGTTTACAACCCCGAGGTGTTATCGCGTAGCGGAGAGTACGTTGAGGGCGACGAAAACCATTGGGATTTTCCTTGGAAAACGTACTCTAAAAACCTTGGAACGATAAAAGACAGTATTAGAGATACCTACGCTTTAGCGCTTGGCAAAGTTTATACGGACGAGCTTAAAGGTTTAGCAAGTCAATATAAATCAGGCGAGCTAACGGACGAAAATTATCAAGAAAAGTTGGTTGAAATTTTTAACCGCACCGACGAAATTACCGTTCAAAAGGTAACGAAAGAGCTTATCGAGCTAAAAGGCAACGTTTACGGCTTTGAGGTCGATAGTGGTAAGCGGGACATGGCGTCTGGCAAAATCGCCATCAACTTTGCTTGGAGTGGCGACGCCGTTTACACTTTAGACATTGCCGAAGAGGACGGAACTATACTTTACTACACCGTTCCCGAAGAGGGCAGTAACATTTGGTTTGACGGTTGGGTTATGCCAAAAGGCGCGAACGTTGAGCTTGCTCAAGAATTTATTAACTTTTTAGCCGACCCTGATAACGCGGTAGTCAATATGAATTATATCGGCTATACCCCCGTAGTTTCGGGCTCTACTATGCTTGATAACGCTATCGACTGGTACGGTACGTGGGTGTTAATTGAAACGGACGAGCCGTGTGAAGACAGCGTTTATATAGACGGAAAGTATTACGATGAATATTATTTTCAAGATGCGCTTGACGAGGGCTTAATTGAAGAAAACGCCCAAAACGTTTACGATATAATTTACCCTGAATACGACGAGGACGACAACGTTATAGGCTATTATGAAGAAAATGGCGTTCAGCTTTATCGCTATGACGTATCTTATTTATTAAATACCCGTAACGAGCAAGACGAAATGTTTATTTGGACGGACACTTTAGGTCGTCAGCTCGAAACGCAATATCCTCAAAAGGACACCGTAATTAGATGCGCTATTATGAAAAACTTTTCAGATAGCGAGATGAAGCTTTTAAACGATATGTGGGACGAGGTTAAGGTTTCAGCAATTCCTAATTGGCTTATGTGGCTTATAGTTATAATATTAGTTGCGGTAATTATAATCGCGCCCACACTATCTTATCTCAACAAAAAAGGCGTTACGATTAACTTAAAGATAAAACGTAACGACTTAACGCTTGTTAAGCGCGAAGAAATTAAATAAAATTAAAACTCCCAATGGGTTACCTTTGGGAGTTTTTTATATTATTTTTCAAAAGCTTTGTTGTAGTTTTTAATGCTTTCTCTAATGGTTTTTGCAGCCGTTTCGTGCGAGCCTACCTCTAAGACGTGCACTTGCTTATTTTCAAGTGTTTTATATACCGATAAAAAGTGCTTAAGCTCGTCGATTATATGTACGGGAAGCTCCCAAATATCCTTGTAGCCGTTGTATTGCGGGTCGCCAAACGGGATAGCTATAATCTTTTCGTCAATTTCTTCATTGTCCGTCATGAACACTACGCCGATGGGATAGCAACGAACGAGGCTCATTTTTTCTATCGGTTGAGAGCATAAAACGAATACGTCTAACGGGTCGTCGTCACCAGATAAGGTTCTTGGAATAAAGCCGTAGTTCATAGGGTAGTGGGTGCTAGTAAACAACACTCTGTCAAGGATAATTAAACCCGTTTCTTTATCAAGCTCGTATTTGTTTTTAGAGCCTTTTTCAATCTCAATACAAGCAACGAAATCTTGAGGGTTAATTCTTTCAGCACTAATGTCTTTCCAAATATTCATAATTTCTCCTTTCTATACCTTTAGTTTTAATTTTTCAAGCAGTTCAGTATCTTCAACTAATTTTCCTGCGCCAATAATGGAGGCAATCTCCCACTCGCTACCTCTTTCCACCTTAATGTCAAGAGCGTTCGAGATATAGTCGCAAATGCCGTAAACGCCTGCACCGCCACCTGTGAGTTTTATGCCGTTTTTGCAAAGCTGACTTAGCGTTTCACTTTGTAAAGAGGATAGTATCACGTTTACGATTTTAAGTATTTTATCGGTAAACTCTTTAACGGGCAGGTAAATTTGGCTTGCCGTGATTTGGCTTACGCGTTGCTTTCCCGTCATGGTGTCTTTTCCGCTTATTACGATTTTCGTTTCATCGTCCTCGTCAAGACTTGAAAGCTGGGTTTTAAGCATTTCTGCCGAGCTTAGCGAAATAAGTAGGTTTAGCTCTTTCTCAAGATGCTTTACAATCATTTTATTGAGGTCGTTTCCGCCAAACTCTGCCGATACGCCCGAGATAACGCCTGCTTTTGTTAGCACGCAAACTGTAGTTTGCCCACCGCCGAAATCAATCACCGCCGACGGCGTTTCGTAAGAAAGTTCTTCCCCCGCACCGATAAGCGATAAAAGGGGCGCTTCAGCATAACATACGTTATAAAGTTTTGCGCCGATTAAAGCGTTTTCAAACTTTTTTATCGTGTCGCGATTGCTACCGCAACCAACCGATAACATTACGTCTTGCAGTATTTCAAACGGCTTTTTTATCTTTTTAACAAAGTGTGAAAGTAGGGCAACAAGCGCCTTATTGTCCATTATTTCGGCACTTGATATGGGAAATATTACCTCTACGTTTTCAGGGGTTTTGCCGATAAGTTCTTTAGCCTCTTCACCGTAGGCAAACGGCGCTTTATAGTTTTTGTTCTTGATGGCAATGCAAGTTGGCTCGCAAAGCACTACGTCTGCTTTTGATTTGTAAATTTTAGTATATGAAGTTCCTATATCGATTGCAATTTTAGGTTTCATACAAACTCCGTTAAAATTTTTTTGATTTTATAAACGGGTAGCCCCACGACGTTATCGTAATCGCCAACTATTTTTTCTACTAAAAAGTCCCCATCCTGAATACCGTAAGCGCCGGCTTTATCGAGTGGACTACCTGTGTTTACGTAATCGCAAACTACCTTATCGGTTAAATTTTTAAAGGTAACCTCGGTTACTTCGTGCCTCTGAACGGTTTTTGTTTTTGACACGATAGCATAACCGGTTATTACCTTATGCGTTTTTGAGCTAAGGCTTTCAAGCATTGACTTTGCGTCGGCTTTATCCTTTGGCTTTCCTAAAATTTTATCCTCTAAAACCACGACCGTATCCGCGCCTAAAACAATGCCACCGTTTTTATCAAACACCGATTTTGCCTTGTTATACGCTAAAAATTCAACGTATTTTTCAGGACTTAAGCCAAAATTTTTAGGTTCTTTATAGGTTGAGGGGATAACGGTGAAGTCAATTCCCTCACGCGCAAGAAGTTCTTTCCGCCTTGGAGAATTGCTTGCTAAGATTATATTCATTTTTTAATTATACTATCATATTATAAATTTGTAAAGAAAAAAAATTGTTCAAATTACTTTTAAAATTCATAAAACACTATTGACTATCGTAAAATTTCGGTATAAAATATTATTACTTAAACTAAGGAGAACGACTTATATGAAAGAAAATTATATGGTTTGTAACTGCAAGCAAGTCAGCTATAACGATATTGAAAGAGCGCTTCACACCCTCAACCGTTTTGAGGACGTGTTAAAGGCGTTTGAAGCCGTGCAAAAAATAACTCATTGCTCGACTGGTTGCGGTGGTTGCCACGATAAAGTAGTTGAAATCATATCGGATTTAATGGCAGGTTGATTATGAAGTTTTATAAATGTAATACATGCGGTAAAATTATAACCCAAATAAACGAAACCTCCGTGCCCACCGTTTGTTGCGGTGAGGCTATGAGCGAAATTATTGCAGGCACGGTAGAGGCTTCTCGCGAAAAGCATATCCCAGTATACGCTGTAAACGGCAATTTGGTTGAGGTTACGGTTGGCTCGGTTGAACATCCTATGCTACCCGAGCATTTTATCGAGTGGGTAGTGGTTGAAACTAAAAGCGGATACCAAGTAAAACACTTAAAGCCCAACTCTTTACCTAAAGCGGAGTTTGCTCTCGTTAGTGGTGACGAGGTTGTAGGCGTTTATGCTTATTGCAATCTTCACGGGCTTTGGAAGGCGTAAAAAAATTAAAGCGTAGCAAATTTGCTACGCTTTTTTTATGATTTAAGTTTATCGGTTGCTAAATCGCGAATTTCTTCGGTAGCTATTGAAATCTTAGTAATAATGTCTTTGTGATAGGGGTGCATCCACACGCTGTCGCCTTTTATGCTGAAATCAAGCATATCACCGTAACCTTTATATTTGTATTCTATATGAACGCTTTCAAGGTTAAGCCCCGAATAGTTTATAACTCTATCCTCTCCGTAAAGGTTAACTATAAGCTCGGTTTTATCGCTAGTTTGAACGAGCCTTCCTTTGCCGTGATGATAAAAACTTAAAGAATTGGGCAAGGTGAACACTTCGCACTCTACGTCTAAATTATATTTGCCTTCGCGCACCTCTTTTTTAACGTTTTCTTTCTGCCAAGCGTACCAGTCGGGAATATGCGAAAAATACGTTTCGCCCTCGCGCGCTTTTAGTTCACCGTTTTCAAGCATATCCCACACCTTGTTGCAGTGAGTGCAGGTAAGCGTTGAGCCCTCGCCAACCATTTTAAATTCCGTTTTACAATGAGGGCATTGATAGAGTAGTGCGTTTAAATTTTCAGCTCTTTTTTTATACGTTAAGATATTTCCTTGCTCTTTAAGCCAAGCCCAGTCGTCGTAGGTAAATTTTTCGCGGATACGTCTATTTATTTCGTCAACCGAAAGGGTTTTTATTTCCTCTGCCGTAACGATTTCGTACATATCGCCCTCCATAGGCATACGGTTTTGCTTGTACTTATTCCATTGTGGGTCGCTGACGTAAGAGCCTTTAAGGGTGTAAACGTAAACGGGAACGTTTAAGAATTTAACGAGCTTTCCAAGCGAATCGGGAAGATAACTGGTCGTGCCGTCGATAGAATATCTTGCTTCGGGATAAATAACCGCTATATCTTTAAGGTCGTTTACGGTGTATTTTAAATTGCGCATTAAATTGAGGTCTTGAATAAACTTTCTTTTACCGATTGCGCCTATCGTCCACATCAAAAACGCCGACATATCGTAAAAGGCGTCAATCGCAACTACGTAGTTGATATTATACGACTTTACCGCTGAAAATAGCATATAAAAATCGTTAAACGCCGCGTGCGAGGCAAGAACGAGTGCAGGGCGCTTAGGCTTTTTGCCGTGAAAACGTATCTTAATCTTTCTTGGTATCAGAAGTATTTTTACTAGTATATGGATAAGCCACATAAGCAAATAAGGTTTTATAGGTTTACGCGTAAAATCGTAACCTTTAACCGTTTTGCCTTGCTTATATTTTTTAACACGCATTTTACCAAATTTTTGCTTTTTCATATCAAGGTAATTATAAAAGATGTTTGGCAGATATGTCAATAGTGTTTACTAGTTTATTTTATAATGTGCGTTTGTTTATTATTTTAAGTTTTCAAAATATAAAAAGTTGTCAAAACTTGAAAATAGTGCTAAAATTAATAAAAAATAAAACTAAGAAGGTAAATTATGGTAGATTGTAGGGTTAAAAAGCTTGCTAGTGGTTTAGTTAATTATTCGTGCGAGTTAAAGGCGGGCGAAAAGTGCTTGATTGAAACGTTTGATATAGATAACGCTTTAACCAAAGAGCTTGTTAAAGAAGTTTTAAGCGTGGGTGCATATCCTTTCGTTTGGCTTAGAGATAATCAAGTAAACCGTTTAATTTTAAACGGTATGGACGAAAAACTTTCCTCGTATATGGCGGACTTTGACGGGTATATGATGAAAGAAATGGACGCGTATATTGGTATTCGCGGAGGTAACAACGCCTACGAACTTTCGGACGTTGACGGTGAAAAGCGCAAAATTTACAACAATATCTATTCTAAAAAAGTACACCACGAGTTAAGAGTTAACGGAACTAAGTGGGTAATACTTAGATACCCAGACCCCGGTATGGCACAGCTTGCAGGCATGTCAACCGAGGCGTTTGAGGACTTTTTCTTTGACGTTTGCACCCTTGATTACTCTAAGATGGACAGGGCGATGGACGCGCTTGAAAACCTTATTGAAAAAACGGACAAAGTGCGTTTAGTTGCAAAAGATACCGACCTTACCTTCTCTATTAAAGGTCTTCCTGGAATTAAATGTTCGGGCAAAAGAAATATCCCTGACGGCGAGATTTTTACCGCGCCGGTAAAAGATAGCGTCAACGGCGTTATTACCTTTAACGCGCCTTCAATCAAAGACGGGCTTAAGTTTGAAAACGTTTCGCTTACCTTTGAAAAAGGTAAAATAGTAAAGGCAACGGCTAATTACACCGAAAAGCTTAACGAGATACTAGATATCGACGAGGGCGCAAGATACGTGGGCGAGTTTTCCTTCGGCGTTAACCCCTTTATAAACGACGCGATAGGCGATATTTTATTCGACGAAAAAATTGCAGGCTCTATCCACTTTACCCCCGGCTCTTGCTACGAAGAGTGCGACAACGGCAATCAATCAGCGCTTCACTGGGATATGGTTTTAATTATGAGTGAAAAATACGGTGGGGGAGATATTTATTTCGACGACAAGCTTATAAGAAAAGACGGGCTTTTCGTTTTAGACGAACTTAAATGTTTAAATCCTTGCAATTTAAAATAAACCCCTTAAATTGTTTGACTAAACGTAAAAAAGCATATATAATATCGTATGGTAGGCTTTGGTGAAACCAAAGTTTCAAATTAAATTGTTAAAAATTTAACGTAAAGTTAATTATGGAGGACGAAATTATGTCAAATGTAAAAGTTGCAATTAACGGTTTTGGTCGTATCGGTCGTTTAGCTTTCAGACAAATGTTTGATGCTGACGGTTACGAAGTAGTTGCTATCAACGACCTTACCAGCCCAAAGATGCTCGCTCATCTTCTTAAGTACGATACCATGCAAGGTAACTATCTTGCAAAAGGCCACACTGTAGAAGCTACCGACAATTCGATTATCGTTGACGGTAAAGAAATTATCATCTACGCTAAAGCAAACGCTGCTGAACTTCCCTGGGGTGAAATCGGTGTTGACGTTGTTTTAGAATGTACCGGTTTCTATACTTCTAAAGAAAAGGCTATGGCACACGTAAACGCAGGTGCTAAAAAAGTTGTTATTTCTGCTCCTGCAGGTAACGACCTTTCCACTATCGTATTCAACGTTAACCACGAAACTTTAACCGCTGAAGATAAGGTTATTTCGGCTGCATCTTGCACCACTAACTGCCTTGCTCCTATGGCTAAAGCGCTTAACGATTACGCTCCTATTCAATCGGGTATTATGACTACCGTTCACGCTTACACTGGCGACCAAATGATTCTTGACGGTCCTCAAAGAAAGGGTGACCTTCGTCGTTCTAGAGCAGGCGCTATGAACATCGTTCCTAACTCTACTGGTGCTGCTAAAGCTATCGGTCTTGTTATCCCCGAACTTAACGGCAAACTTATCGGTGCTGCTCAACGTGTTCCCACCGCTACCGGTTCGACCACTATCTTAATCGCAGTAGTTAAGGGTAAAGACGTTACTAAAGAGGGTATCAACGCTGCTATGAAGGCTCAAGCTACCGAGTCGTTTGGTTACAACACCGACGAAATCGTATCTTCTGACGTTATCGGTATGAAGTTTGGTTCGCTCTTTGATGCTACTCAAACTATGGTTTCTAAGATTGACGACGATACTTACCAAGTTCAAGTTGTTTCTTGGTATGACAATGAAAATTCTTACACCTCTCAAATGGTTAGAACTATCAAATATTTCGCTGAAATCTAATAAAAAGTTTTTAAATACCGACGCGACTTGCGTCGGTATTTTTTTATGCCGTTTATACATACTATTGACAATTTTTAACTTATAAGTTAAAATCTAAGATAGAATAGTTTTTAAAGGAGTGGCGATGAAGAGGTTTTTGTGCGTAATAGCGTGCGTGTGCGCCGTAATATTTTTATCGGCGTGCAAAGACCAAACGCCCCCTATCGAACCTCAACCTACGCGAGTTGCAGTAACTCTTGACCTTGATGGTGGTGAGATAGTGGGCGGTACGTCCTACACGGCTGTTATAGGCGAAAATTTAATAATAGAAACGCCAACCAAATACGGTTACGATTTCGCTGGTTGGACGTGTAACGGTAGTGACGTTTCGCTATCGCCTTTTAACGTTTCTAAATATTCGGTTACTTTAAAAGCTAAGTGGGTAAGAACTCCGTGCACGGTAACGCTTGATTTAAGCGGTGGCAGTTTACAAAGCGGGCAAGACTCAATTATAAGAGTTAGATACGGCGAGTCGGCTACTTTACCTACGCCTAACAAAGTTGGTTATTCTTTTGGCGGTTGGATTTATAACGGTGGTGTTATAGATTTCAACCCCTTTAGTATCGAAAACCTTTTCGAAATGACGGTAAAAGCTAAATGGTTAGCTAAAACGTACAACGTAAACGTGGATTTTGACGGGGGCGAGATTATAGAAAATGGTCAAACGCTTAGCTCGTGCACGCGCACTCAAACTTACGGTCAGCTTTTGGATTTGCCTATTCCATCTAAGCAAGGCTACGTATTTTCTGGCTATTCCGTTAACGGCGTAAGGCTTGATAGCTCCGTTTGGAACGTAGACGTTGAAAATCCCACGGTTAAAGTCGTCTGGGAGCCTATTAGCGTAACGTACGTATTAAGTGCGGACGGCGCTTATTTAGAAAGCGAGGGCGGTATAATAAAATTCGGTTCGTCAACTAATTCTATTAAAGAGATATCCGCAAGTAAAGAAGGATATAAATTTGAGGGTTGGACGGTTAATAGTGAAAAGTTGGGCGATACGTGGAATTATCTTCCGTCGTCGGGCTCTACCGTAACCGTTGAGGCTGAATTTTCACCAAAGTCTTATACGGTAACGCTGAACGCAGGCGAGGGAGTTTTAACGGATGAAAATCAGGCTGAATTGACGTATGGGCAAGAGTATAATCTACCCGTTCCAACACCGATTGACGGCAAAGCATTTCTCGGTTGGAAAATTAAGGATACCGATACCATAGTATCTACACACAGCGGTTATACCGTATATTATTTCGATTATTCGGGCGAGCTAGTTGCCGAGTATACCGAAAAGCAATACCTAATATTTATCCATATAGACGGCAGTGTTGAAAAAATTGAAATACCTACTGATAGCAGATTGACTGAGGATGATATTCCTACTCCTAAAGGGCTTACGGGATTTAAAGTCGCTTGGGATATTTCAACCGAAGACATGATTATGGCAATGGAAACTACTGAGATTAAAGCAGTTAAAGGTGAACCACACAATTATATTATTAAATTTATGAGTGGGGGGTGGGAGCTTTTTACTCAATCGTGTCAGTATGGGCAAGTAATAACCTTGCCTACAGAAGAGCATGAAAAGGTTGCAAAAGAAGGATATAGGCTTTTAGGTTGGTCGTTCTCGTCATCGGATAAGCAAAACTATATAAACGGCGAGTATAAGTTGACGGTTGCTGGCACTTTGAAACTTTATTCGGTGTATTCTCCACTTTCTTACACTATTACTTATGATTTAAGCTCCATACCAGTCGAGTGTACGCTTTATAGTGGCGACCAACAAGTATCTAACACGCAAGAGGTGTCATTTAAATCTAATTACGAGTTGTATACCGTTAAGGTTGAGGGCGATTTATTTACCGTTAAATGGATGCTTAACGGAACGGAAGTTCCCTACACGGGAGAGTGGACTACAGCAAGCGACGTTACTTTTGTTGCCGTTATTGATAAGTATAATCCAGTATCAATTTCAGTTAATATAGACGTTAACGGGGGTACGGGTAATTCTTACGGTACGATTACGCTCGGTAAACAATTAAGTGGGTTAATTAATGCGCCAACACCGCCTACGGGCAAAAAGCTGGTTGGATATAAGTATAGAGAAAAAGTTTATGCACTTGCTGATATTTGGGATATCGTCGATTACGACGGCGAGCCGTTAATTGCACAGTATGAAGACGTTCCCGAAGTTGAAACGGTTACGGTAAAAATTGACCTCAACGGTGGAGAAGGTTCAACGCGCGCTAAAATTGAGGTGGGCAAAACTCTTTCGTCCATTTCTCCTAAGCCTATTGCTAAAAACGGATATATGCTTACCGGCTTTATCTATAACGGTAAATTTTACGCCCTTTCCGACGTTTGGGACGTAGAAAGTTACGACGGTTCTTATTTAATTGCACAGTATAAAGACGATAACGCTTTCTGGGGGCCGACGGTATAATTTAAAATAAAAGCGCCGTATCTACAAAATGCGACGCTTTTTGTTTGTATTTTTATTTAAAAAGTTTTAAAATATAGTTAATTAGCTTTGAGAGGTAGAATTATGGTTAAAGTAGATATAATCTCTGGTTTTTTGGGGGCGGGTAAAACTACGCTTATTAAAAAACTGTTTTCGTCATCTTTTAAAAACGAAAAGGTAGCGCTTATTGAAAACGAGTTTGGTGAAATAGGTATTGACGGCGCTTTTTTAAAGGATACGGGTATTAATATAAAAGAGATAAACTCGGGCTGTATTTGTTGCTCGCTTTCGGGTAATTTTAAAGAGGCACTTTCAGAACTTATAAAAACGTACGACCTTGATAGAATTATTATCGAGCCGTCGGGCGTGGGAAAACTTTCAGAGGTTATTTCGGCAGTTAATGACGTTGAGGGTGTTAAAGTAAACGTTTTGTGTACGGTTGTTGACGGTAACAAATTAAAGCTTTACCACAAAAATTTCGGTGAATTTTATATCGACCAAATAGTTAATGCAAATTCTATAGTTTTATCTAAAATAGAGGGGTTTTCTCAAGAAAAACTAATAAATACTTGCGAGTATATTAAAAACTTTAACCCCACGGCAACAATTATAACTACCCCAGTAAAAGAGCTTGACGGTAGCGTTTTACTTGAAAATTTAGAAGACGGCGAGGCACTTATGTCGCTTATTATAAACGCGCTTAAGAAAAACCCCGAAAATCACCACCATCACGAGCATCATCACCACGATTGTGATTGTGAACACGAACATCACGAGCACCATCACGACTGCGATTGTGGGCACGAACATCACGAGCATCATCACCACGATTTTGATTGTGAACACGAACACCACGAGGGGTGCTGTTGTAATCATCATCACCACGATGCCGACGAGGTGTTTGACAGTTTTTATCTCGTAACCCCCACTAAGTTTAGCAAGCAAAAGCTACAAAGCATTTTAGAAGAGCTTGATAAAGGCGTTTGCGGTGAAGTTTTGCGCGCAAAAGGAATAGTTGACGGCGAGTGTGGCTGGCTTGAGTTTGACTACGTTCCCTCAATGATAGAAATAAGAAAGGGCACGCCTGATATAAGCGGTAAAATTTGTGTAATCGGCGTAAAACTTAACAAGCAAAAATTAGAGGAATTATTTGGTAACTAAGATGGGAATACCCGTTATTATAATAAAAGGCATACTTGAAAGTGGTAAAAGCTATTTTATAAAAGATTCGCTTATTCGCGGAGATTTTGGTGACCTAGGCAGGGTATTGATACTTTCGCAAGAAGAGGGCGTTGAGGAGTTTGACGAGGCGTTTTTAAAAAAATATAACGCCAGCTTTGAGTATCTTGATAAAGACGAGTGGGAAGGCAAGCAAATTAACGACGTTATTAGAAAGCATAAACCGCAAGTTATCTTTATCGAGTGCAACGAAATGTGGGGAAGTGGCGTGTTTTATCCCTCGTATTTTGACGTTCAGCAGGTAATAACCATAATAGACGGCTCGTCGTTTAACATATACTTTCAGTCAATGCGCCAACTGTTTTTCGATATGATAAAAGAAAGTGAGCTGGTTATTATCAACCGCTGTGAGCCTACTCAAGAAACTTCAAAAATAAAGAAAAATATAAAGGTAATTAACAGCGCTTTAGAAATTATTGCGCTTGATAATTCAGGAAATCAAATAAGGCTCGTAAGCGATTTACCGTATGACGTTAACAAGGACGTTATCGAAATAGGGCTTAAAGAGTTTGGCGATTTTTACGTGGACAGCTTTGAAAGTATAAATAGATATCAAAATAGAGTGGTAAAGTTTGAGTGTATGGCGCTGTTTAGCGACCAACTTCCGCCTAAAACTTTCGTTGCAGGTCGCGGGGCGCTCACTTGTTGTATGGACGATATTCAAACTATAGGGCATCTTTGCGCTTATAACGATAATGACGTTATTAATAACGAGAGCTGGATAGAACTAACGGCTAGAGTTCATTATATGGAATTTGCGGGAGAAACTCGTTTGGTGCTAGAATATTTAGATAGTAAAGAACTTCCTATGCCCACCACCGAAGAGCAACTAGTAAATTTAACGTAATAAAAAACCCTTTGCCGAAATGGTGATGTCCTTAGCGGAGAATTTGAAAATACCGCTAAGTGCGAGCATCGCATTTGACTGGTCAAACACTCTATGGGCTAAGCCCAAACCCTTATAACGACAGAAAGAGAGAACAAATCGGTTCATAGCCGAAATGTTCTCTCTTTTTCTGTTGGTTTAATGAAATCTTCGCTTTGTTCAGATGAAATCCAAGGACGCGCCTTGGATGAAAACAAATCCGTATTTCCCGTCTCGCTGCGGCTCGGTCACGCTCGCGTTCTGACAACGCACCGCGTTGTCATTTATTGCGCTCGCGCCACTTCGCTACCCTGCGAAGACGGATTTGACTGCGTGATACTCCGTTAAGAGTATCACGCTAACGGCAAAGGGTTTTTGTTTTGTTTAGAATTATTTAACTATTTCAAGCGCAGTTGCTTTTACGTTTTCAGCGGTAAAGCCGTAGTGGTTAAAGAGTTGTTTAGCAGGGCCGGATATACCGTATTCGTCAACGCCGATAATCTTTCCGTCTAAGCCGGCGTACTTATACCAAGGCATAGAAGAGCCTGCTTCAACGCACACTCTTGCGCGTACGCTAGAAGGAATAACGCTTTCTTTATACTTTTGAGATTGTGCTTCAAAAAGTTCCATACAGGGCATAGAAACTACTCTTGCGTCAACGCCTTCTGCTTTTAAAAGCTCTTTAGCGTTCATACAGCACTCAACTTCAGAGCCTGACGCGATGAGTATTACGTCGGGAACCTTCTTGTCACTATCAGCAAGGATATAACCGCCCTTAAGAGCAGCTTTGCCCGTTCCTTCATAGCCCTTTAAAGTTTGGCGTGAAAGAATTAAGCTTACAGGGCCGTTACCAGTGAGGGCAACTTCGTAACCTGCAGCAGTTTCTCTACCGTCGCAAGGTCTAAATACCTTCATGTTGGGCATAGAGCGAAGAGCAGTTAAGTGTTCGATAGGTTGGTGGGTAGGACCGTCTTCACCAACGCCGATAGAGTCGTGCGTTAAAACGTAAGTTACGTTAAGGTCCATAAGCGCGGATAAGCGCATTGCGTTCTTCATATAATCGCTGAATACGAAGAAGGTAGAACAGTAGGGTAAGAAACCGCCGTGGCAAGCAAGACCGTTACAAATTGCGCTCATTGCGTGCTCTCTTATACCAAAGTGGAGGTTTCTACCTGCGCGGTTTTCGGGCGAGTATTCGCCAGCCGTTTTCATGTGTGATTTAGTAGACGGGTTAAGGTCAGCCGAACCGCCGAAAAGCATAGATACTTGAGGTGCAAGTTTGTTAATAACCGTACCGCTAGTTCCACGAGTAGCATCGTCCTTTTCAAATTTGTAAACCTCTTCCCAGTCAATTTCGGGGAGGTTACCGTTCATGCGGTCGATAAACTCTTTTGCAAGTTCGGGATATTGCTTAGAATATTCAGCAAACATCTTCTTCCAAGCGCGTTCAGCCTTTTTACCGCGGTTGATAGCTTTTTTGGTGTGAGCGTAAACCTCGTCAGCAACCTCGAAAGGCGCGTAGGGGTAATCGAGATTTTTTCTAAGACCTTCAAGAGCCTCAGCGCCCAAGGGTGCGCCGTGCGAACTTGCAGAACCCTCTTTTGAAGAGCCGTAACCGATTTTGGTATAGCATACGATAAGCGAGGGCTTTTCCTTTTCAGCCTTTGCTTTCTTAATAGCTTTATTGAGGGCTACTAAATCGTTACCGTCCTTAACCTCGATAATTTGCCAGCCTTGTGCTTGGTGGCGCTTTTTAACGTCTTCACTGAACGTGAGCGAAGTGTCGCCCTCGATAGTTATGTAGTTGCAATCGTATAAAACGATAAGTTTGCCAAGCTTAAGTGAGCCTGCAAGCGAAGCAGCCTCGTATTCAATACCTTCCATCAAGCAACCGTCGCCACAAAGAGCGTAGGTGTAGTGGTCTACAACGGGGAAGCCCTCTTTATTGTAAACGGACGCAAGGTGGGTTTCAGCAATAGCCATACCAACTGCGTTTGCAATACCTTGACCTAACGGGCCGGTTGAAACTTCAACGCCGTCGGTGTGATTGTATTCGGGGTGACCGGGAGTTTTCGAGCCGAATTGACGGAAATTTTTAATATCCTCAATCGAAAGCTTGTAGCCGTACAAGTGAAGTAAAGAATAGTTGAGCATAGAGCCGTGACCTGCTGACAAAATAAATCTGTCGCGGTTATAGAACTTTTTACTGCTTGACGGATTAAAAGTTAAAAAGTTTTGCCATAAAGAATAGGCAATAGGAGCAGCACCGAGGCAAATGCCGGGGTGGCCGGAGTTTGATTTTTCAATCGCGTCTGCCGATAAAAGGCGTATGGTGTTGACGGTTAAATTGTTGTTTTCCATTAGATTTCTCCTTTTTATTAGTCCGCTAAATTCGTGCGGAGTAATTTTACTATCTTATTTTAGCACACTTTTTCAGTTAAATAAAGCATAAATAATAAAATAACTATAAATTTTGTGAAAATTAAATTATATTTTAGTAAAAACCTCTTGGGAGGCAAGTGGTTTTTTGTAAAACGCTTTACTTTTTAGGTAAATATAGATATAATAATATATAATTATTAGGATTATTCAGGAGAGATTATGGCAAACGATAAAAAATTCGTAAAAGAAATTGCAGATATTAATGAAGATTTCCCCAGATGGTATACAGACGTTGTTTTAAAGACCGAACTCGTTGATTACGGTCCCGTTAAAGGCACTATGGTAATTCGCCCCTACGGCTACGCTATATGGGAAAATATTCAAAAAGAGCTTGACAAACGCTTTAAAAAACAGGGTGTTAAAAACGCATACTTTCCGCTTTTAATTCCCGAAAGTTATCTTAAAAAAGAGGCTGAGCACGTAGAGGGGTTTGCGCCTGAAGTTGCAGTCGTTACCAAAGCAGGTGGGCAAGAACTTCAAGAGCATTTGGTTATTCGCCCCACCAGCGAAACTATAATTTGCAATATGTATGCTAAGTGGATGGAAAGCTATCGTGACCTTCCTATTTTAATGAATCAATGGTGTAACGTTATGAGATGGGAAAAAACTACCCGTCCCTTTTTAAGAACGAGCGAGTTTTTATGGCAAGAAGGTCATACCGTTCACGCATCGGAAGAAGAGGCTGAAATTGAAACCCAAACTATGCTCGGCGTGTATAAAGACTTTGCTGAAAACTGCTTGGCTATCCCGGTAATAACGGGTAGAAAAACGGATAAAGAAAAGTTTGCAGGCGCAATTGCTACCTACGGTATGGAGGCTATGATGCTTGACGGTAAGAGCTTGCAAGCAGGCACCTCCCACTATTTAGGTCAAAACTTTGCTAAAGCTTTCGATATGAAATTTTTGGATAAAGACGGTGCGCTTAAATACGGATATTCTACCTCGTGGGGCGTATCAACTCGTTTAATAGGCGCGCTTATTATGGCGCACGGCGATCAGCGTGGTTTGGTAATTCCGCCCGTAGTTGCACCTATTCAAGTAATTATTATCCCAGTTTGTATGCATAAAGAGGGCGTTTTAGAAAACGCGCAAAAACTTTGCGATATTTTAGAAAGCGCAGGTATTCGCGCCGAGGTTGATAAGCGCGACGCTACGCCCGGTTGGAAGTTTAACGAGTGGGAGATGAAAGGCGTTCCCGTAAGAATTGAAGTTGGTCCTAGAGATATCGAAAACTGCAAGATGATGGCTATGCGCCGTGATACGCTTGAAAAATCAGAGTTAAAACTCTTTGATAGCGAGGCAGTTTTAAGTCTTTTAAGCACGGTTCAAAAAGATATGCTTGAAAAATCGCGCGAGCGCCGTGATTCAAAAATCGTTTACGCTGAAAATTTAGAAGGTATTCTTTCTGCTGTTGAGGGCAAGAATTTCGTTAAAGCGCCTTGGTGCGGTTGCCGTGAGTGCGAAGAAAAAATTAAAGAACAAACTCAGGCTACTGCAAGAGTAATTGCCGAAGATAGTGCCGAGGGTAAGACCTGCGCCGTTTGCGGTAAAAAAGCTGAAAAGATAGTTTATTTTGCTAGGGCGTACTAATTTATAGGAGTTAAAAATGTTTAATTTACTTTCAGGCAGTTTAGATTATACAACTATGCTAGATAGCATACTTTCTAGCCCGACATATGTGCTTTTTTCGGTAATTTTTGATATTGTTGTTTGGGTTGTAGGGCATTTGTTTTTATCAATTGCCATATTTACGATGACGAAAAAACAAGGGTATAAAAAGCTTTGGGTTTCGTTCGTGCCTTTTTTCAATCTTATTCCGCTTGGTAAGTTGGTTGGCAAAACCACCGTTTGGGGATTAAAACTTAAAAACGTGGGCGTATGGGCGTGCATAACGGGCATTGTAAGTGCGTTTTTTACTTTTATTATCGATTTAGGCTACTATATAAACTTGGTTGAGCTTATATTTCCTATAAAATTTCAAATAACTAACGAGTTTTTACTTACGTGGATTGACAACACTAACGTCGTTTGGTTTATAACTTATTATGGTAGTTCTTTATTTGATTTAGCCTACATTTTCTTTAACGTTAGCCTTGTATTTTTGGTATTTAGGCTTTACCGTCCGCAATCGGCGATACTTTACGCATTGCTTTCGGTGTTCATTGAACCGCTTTTCGGTATTCTTTTGTTCACATGCAGGAACAACCCCAAACACGTTATAGTAAGACCGCAAACTCCGTACGGTGGCGGTTACTACGGCGGTGGATATTACGGTGGATATAATCCTCAGCAACCACCTCAAAATAAAAAGCCGGTTGAAAACCCCTTCCCTGAGTTTGGCGACGAAGAAAATAAAAGCAACGATTCTTCAAGTTCGAGCGACGATTTTTTTAACTAAGTATGAATAACGAAATTATTTCTGCAATAGGCACGGCAAACGGCGTTGGTGGCGTTGCCATTATTCGCGTTAGTGGTAAAGGCTCGCTTGAGCTATTAGAAAAAATGTTCCGCCCTATTAAAAGGGGCGTTAAGGTTAAAGATTTCGAGCCGTATAAGCTTTACGTTGGCGAGATTGACTGTGGCGAGTTTACCGATTTTGGTATGGCGGTTTACTTTAAAGCACCTAACAGTTACACGGGCGAGGATATGTTTGAAATTCACTCGCACGGCGGTATTCAAATTCAGCAAGGCGTTTTAAAGGCAACCTTTAAAAACGGTGCTGTTCCAGCAACCAAGGGCGAGTTTACCAAGCGTGCTTTTTTAAACGGCAAGCTTTCGCTTTCTTCAGCGGAAGGTTTAATCGATATGATAAACGGCGAAAGTGTAGCCTCGGTTAAAGCAGGTTACGGCTTATACCGCGAAAAGCTTTTTGCCGAGATTGAAGAAATTCAGTCAAAGTTAACTTACGCATTAGCTGAAATCGGGGCGGACGTAGATTATCCCGAAGAAGATTTAGAAGAGTTAGCGTTTGACACGCTTAAATCAACGCTTGAGTACGCGTATTCAAGGATAAACGCTTTAATTAGCGGTTACGACAAGGGTAGTAAAATCAAAAACGGCGTAAAGGTGGCAATAGTGGGTAAGCCCAACACTGGCAAATCTTCGCTACTTAACGCATTACTTAATTACGACAAGGCTATCGTTTCCTCGATTGAGGGAACGACGCGTGACGTCGTTGAGGGCGCTATCGATATAAACGGCGTTAGGTTTGACTTGTTTGATACGGCTGGTATTCGCACCGCGTCTGACGAGATTGAGAAATTAGGCATTGAACGCTCGGAAAAAATACTTAAAAGTGCGGACGTGTGCCTTATGGTGTTTGACGGTGCAAATTCCTTGACGGAAGAAGATAAATTAATTTATAATAAGGTAGAAAGTTTAAACCATATAAAGGTTTACAATAAAAAAGACCTTGGCTTTGATAGTAAAAACGGCGTATCAATATCGGCAAAAACGGGCGAAGGGTTAGAAGAGCTTAAAACCCTTTTGTATCAAAAAGCGTTTGACGGTGGCATTGATAGAAACGCCGAGCTTATCACTGAAGAAAGGCATTTAAAAGCCCTTGAAAAGGCTCGTGATTATATAGACGCGTCTATTTGCGGAATTGAAGATAACGTTCCTTTAGATATAGTTTCAGAGGACGTAAAGTCGGTGTGGGACGCGCTTGGTGAAATCACCGGCAAAACTGCAACCGAAGAAATAATAGACGAAATTTTTTCTAAGTTTTGTGTAGGCAAGTAACGTGTATTAATAGGTAAATAATGAATATTAATAAATACATAGACCATACCGCACTTAAATCATTTTGCGCGGATAAAGATATTGAAAAACTGTGCTATGAGGCGGTTAAATACAATTTTAAATCTGTTTGCGTCAACCCTTGCGACGTAGTTCTTTGCAAAAAATTGCTAGGCGATACGTACGTTAAAGTATGCACCGTTATAGGCTTTCCACTCGGCAAAAACAAAACCGAAATTAAGGTAGAAGAGGCAAGGCTTGCAGTTCAAGACGGAGCTACCGAGCTTGATATGGTTATAAACGTAGCAAAGCTTAAAGAGGGCGATTTTGATTTTGTAAAAACTGAAATCGAAAGAGTTATCGAGGTTGCAAACGGCAACGTAGTAAAAGTAATAATTGAAAGCGGGCTTTTAACTGACGAAGAAATTGCCTTGGCTACAAAAATCGTTTGTGAGGCGGGCGCAGATTTCGTTAAAACTTGCACGGGCTTTACAGGTGGCGTAGCAACCGAGCAAGCCGTTAAAATTATGAAGGAAAATTTAAGCGGTAAAACGCTTATTAAAGCCTCGGGCGGAATAAAAACTTATCAAGACGCCGTTAAGTTTATTGAGATTGGCGCAAGTAGAATAGGAACGTCCTCGGGTGTAGAAATTATGAACAAATAAGGGGCTAGTACCCCTTAATATACGCGGATATGGCGGAACTGGCAGACGCGCAGGACTTAGAATCCTGTGGGAAACCGTGCAGGTTCGATTCCTGTTATCCGCACCAGAAAAATGCTCAAGACTTAATCTTGAGCATTTTTCAACTAAATCCGCTAAATGCGGAATAAATCTACTGCCGTAGATGAAATCGCTACGCGATGAAATCTTGCTTAGCAAGGTTAAATGCTAGCGGATTTAATTTCATCTGAAGCCGTAGGCTAAAGATTTCATCCAAACAAGTTTGGATTTCATCACCATAGGTGATTTCATTATTGATTTTTCTTTGGTTCTATGTTATAAATAATTAAAGGAGATTGTTATGGCAGAAAACAAACTTGTAGATTTATCTATGGACTTTGCAGTCGAAATATTAAGGATGACCGATGGTATTAAGGGGCATTATTCTCTTGTTAATCAATTAGAACGTAGTGCAACGTCTATCGGAGCAAATATAAGAGAGGCAAAATACGCTCACAGCAAAGCGGATTTTGTTTCGAAATTGCAGATTGCGCTTAAAGAGTGTTATGAAACAGAATATTGGCTTGAACTTGTAAAAAAGTCAGAGATTTTTATTGATGATATCATAAAAAAACTCTTACACGATTGTGGTTCAATTAGAAGAATGCTCATTTCTTCTATTAATACAACAAAGGAAAATATGCAAAACTAAATGCGGAATAAATCTACTGCCGTAGATGAAATCGCTACGCGATGAAATCTTGCTTAGCAAGGTTAAATATAAGTTTATAGAAATTAAAAAGCACTTGCTAGAGCAAATGCTTTTTTTATATCTCAAGTTTTTCTATTAAGTTAAGGTTTAAGCCTTTTATTAGATTAAAGGCGTTATCATACGTTTTAGTAGATACGTTAGTTGGATTATGCGCGTCAATGCCGATAATCACTTTATTGCCTATTTTTTCGGCGAGTTCAAATAACTTTCTATCGGGGTAACAGCGGTTGTTTATCATGCCGTAGCAGTTAAGCTCGATGGGCATATCGTGCTTTTTTGCAACTTCAAGTAATCTCGTATATTCCGTATTATAAACGGAGGGCGAAACTTTAAGCCCTGGAAGGTCGGGGTGGGCAAGGTAGATAAAATCCCCCGTTTTGATAGCCTCGATGCACTCGTTTATATACTGTTTAAACAGTGTTTCACTCGATAAATTATAAGCGTAACAGCTATTTTTTTCTTCGTAGATATAATGCTGACCTAAAATGAAATATTCGGGGTTAAAAGATTTTAAAAACCTCATTTCGCGCTCGTGCATGCTTTTATAATATTCAAGCTCAAAGCCTAAATGAATTTCTATATCGCTACTATATTCCCTTTTATAATCTAAAACTGACTTGCAATAATTGTCAATATCGTCAAAATCCATGCGATAAAAGGAATTATACCCGTCGTCAAAAATATACGGTGGATGCTCGGAAAACCCAAGCACCTTTATGCCGATTTTTATGGAGTTTTCAATATATTCCCTATCCTCGCCAACGGCGTGGTGGCACCTTTTAGTGTGGGTGTGATAATTACAAAGCATAAAATAATATTCCCATTACCGCAGAAATAACTATTAAAATTATCGGCGATAATTTTTTCTTTTTAAATTTGCTAAATAAAAATGCAGTAAGCCAAACGGCTATAAAGATAATAAGCGCTTTATAGTCAAACGCGATAGGAGTATTTATCGTTTTAGTGCCAAGTATGCAAAAAAAAGCCATAGTCAAGCCCGTTGCGGTTATAAGCCCTGCAACAACTGCTTTAACGCCTTTAAGCGCCCACTTTACGCCAGCATATTTTAAAAGGTTGAAAAATACTGCCGAGATTAAAAGAATTATAATAAACGACGGCAACACAACGCCAAGCGTTGCAACCAAGCTACCAAGTAGCCCCGCTTGCGAGCTACCTATTAACGTTGCCATATTAACTGCGATAGGGCCTGGTGTTGATTCGGCAACGGCAATAAAGTTCATAAACTCGCCTTCAGTTAGCCAGTTGTGGTTAACAACCTCTTCACTAATAAGTGAAATCATACCGTAGCCACCGCCGAACGATACCGCGCCTATTTTTAAAAAGGTTAGAAAAAGGTCGAGAAAAATCATTGCTTATCTCCCCCTTTTTGCTTTTTAGAAACTACGATTATAAGGTATACCGTTAGCGAAATGCCCGCGCCTATCAAAATATAGAAAATTGACGAGAATTTTACCGCAAACAACGTAAGCGTAATATACGCAATAAATGTAAAGGTGGTAAGCGTTAAGGTAAGCGCCGTCTTTTTAAGTTTTTTAATCATTTTTATACCAGCTGAAAGTATTAAGTAGCACACGCACGCTTGAATACCTTTAAAGGCGTAAGCAACTAGCGTTATTGATAAAAACGCATCAAAAAACAAAGATATTATATAGATGATTATAAGCGAGGGTAAGCACATTGCAATAGTTGCAAACACCGAGCCTAAAACCCCTGCTAAGCGGTAGCCTATAAACGTTGCCGAGTTTATTGCGATAGGGCCTGGGGTTGACTCGGCAACGGCAAGCATATCGTAAAACTCCTCCCTTTTAATCCAGCCGTTCTTTTCAATGAATTCGTGTTCTAAAACGGCTATCATTGCATATCCGCCGCCAAAGGTGAAAAGCCCCACTTTAAACATCGTTATAAATAGTTTTAATATCGTCTTAAACTTATTCATTTCGACTTATAGGCTCCTTTTTGCCCTCAAAAACGTATTTTAATAACAAGAAAACCAAAACGCTTGCAACTACCATTACTATCGACCAAAGTTGAGACGGAGATATTACGCTAGTTCCAATTGAACCTCTTGCGTCGTCTCTAAAATACTCGATAATAAACCTAAATATTCCATAGAAGAAAAGATACAACGGCAAGGTGTATTTAAAGTCTTTTCTCAAAACGAGATAGGTAAACACGAAAAAGAGTATAAACAAAAAGCCTGCCTCGTAAAGTTGAACGGGAATACGCCAAGCGCCGTGGTTATACATAGCGATAGGGCTATCGGTTACCTTACCGTAGCAACAGCCTGCAAACGCACAGCCTACGCGCCCGAAGGCGTGAGCTACCGTAATACAGCTTGGTGCAATTGCAATAATATCCGTAAGTTTTCCTGAAAGTTTTTTTCTAAAGATAAAGTAAATTGCTAAGAAACTTACAACACCGCCTATTAAACCGCCTATAAACGTTATACCGCTACCGAGGTTAAAGCCCTCTTCGGGGTTTTGAATATAGTTATAAGTAGCTTGAAAAAGTGCGGCGGCTAAAAAGCCGAAAGCGATTGCAACTACCGCGTTATAAAACACAAAGTCTAAAAAGTTAGGGTTTACACCCTTTTTCTTACCCATATAGTAAAGCACCAAAAAGCAGGCGAGAATACCAACGGATATCATAACGCCGTAAAGGTGTATTCCTAAAAATAATTCGTGAGGATACATAAATTTCTCCAAAAATTTAAGTTAGTTAATATATTTTAACATAAAAATATCGGTATGTAAACAAAAAGAAATAACAAGATATTTTAATAATTTAAAGTGATTTTTGAAAAATTACCGACAAAAAAATGAGGTTTAGTATTTTTATGTTAAAATGATTAACGGAGGGCAGTATGTTTACCGTATTAATCGTAGAGGACGATAAAAATTTAAGAAAACTTATGGATATCAAACTCAAAGCCGAGGGTATAGGTATTTCAGAAGAAAACGTTAAGAAAATTTGATAAGTTTTATCAAGTAAAAAGCCCCACCTCTAGAAACGGATTAGGGTTTGGGCTTAGTATAGTAAAAAGGGCGAGGGCTCAACGTTAATCGTAACAATATAAAAAGTGCACTTTTCAGTGCACTTTTTGTTATTTTTTAATCCAAGTTGACGGGATAAACGCAAGCAGTAAGGGATAAATTTCAAGTCTGCCCATAAGCATTGCAATAGACAAAACAAACTTAGAAAAACCGCTAAAATCTGCATAGTTTGACATAGGTCCTACGAGCCCGAAAGCTGGGCCTACGTTGTTAAAACAAGTGGCAACCGCGCTTATCGTCGTTTCGAAATCAAAGTTATTAAGAGATATAAACAGCGCTATTACGACGAAACAAATAAAGTAAAGGGATATATAATTGCCGATTTCCGCCGAAAGGTTTTTTTCTATCTTTTCACCCTCGAATTTAACTACTGAAACGGCGTTCGGGTGAAGAAGCTTTCTAAGAGTGAGGCGGATTTTCTTGAATAAAATTACTATTCTAGAAACCTTGATACCACCTGCCGTCGAGCCTGAACAACCGCCTATAAACATAAGCGTGAATAAAACGATTTTAGATAGTGTTGGCCAAGTGTTAAAATCGGCGGTAGAGTAGCCCGTAGTAGTAATTATTGACGACGTTTGGAATACCGACGCGGTAAGTGCGCCGAAAAGGTTGCCGTAAAGCGAATATATATTAATAGTTATAGTAACAACCGCTATCAAAACTATAATAAAATAAGTTTTGAGTTCGGTGCTTTTAAGTACTGCGCCCACTTTTTTCAAAAGTAGTAAATAATATAGGTTAAAATTAACGCCGAAAAGTAGCATAAATATGGCAAGCACCCATTGAATATAAGGGCTATATCCTGCAATACTGTCGTTCTTAACTCCAAAACCGCCCGTGCCTGCCGTTCCAAGTGCGTGAACGATACTTTCAAACAACGGCATACCGCCAAATAGTAGAAATATTACGCAAACTACCGTCATTATAACGTAGATAAGGTATAATATTTTAGCCGTGTCTTTAGAGCGTGGAACGAGCTTGCTAACTATCGGCCCTGGCATTTCTGCCCTTAAAATGTGTATGGGGCGGTCGGTGGTTTTAGACGTTATTGCCATAATGAAAACCAAAACGCCCATACCGCCTATAAAGTGGGTAAAGCTACGCCAAAAAAGCATACCGTGGCTCAAAACTTCAACGTCTTTAAGAATTGATGCACCCGTGGTTGTAAAACCGCTAACCGTTTCAAAAAAAGCGTCGATAAACGAGGGGATTTCCCGACTTATATAAAAGGGCAAGCACCCTATCAAAGACACGAAAATCCAGGTAAGCGCAACGGTTATAAACCCGTCTTTAGAATAAAATTCCTGCGAACTAGGTTTTATTAACCTTTCTAATATAAACGATAATAAATACGCCGATACCAAGGTTATTAAAAAGGAATAAAACGCCGTTTTTTCACCGTAAATTAGTGAAGTAACGAGGGGAAGTAACATTAATATTGCCTCCACCTTTATAACCTTTAATACCGTGCTGAAAATAAGTCTTTTATTCATATCAACTTATTACGTCGCTAAGACCTACTAGCGAGCGACCTGCCGTTATAACGATAACCCTATCTCCTTCCAAAATTACGTCTTCACCGCAGGGAATAATAATGTCGCGGTTGCGGATAATTCCTGCAATTAAAACGTTTTGACTGATTTTTAGGTCTTTTATGGGAATGCCAGTGCGTTTGAAATCGGATAAAACTTTAAACTCCGCAGCTTCGGCTTTGCCTGATAACAAACTATAAAGAGTTTCTATTTGACTTCCTTTAGAATTTTCAAGTGCGCGCGCGTAACTAACTATTACGTTAGCAACTAAGTTTTTAGAGGTGATAACCGTTTCAATCCCCAAACTCTTAGATAAATGGACGATTTCGTCGCGATTGATTTTCGTAAGCGTTTTTTTAACGCCTTTGCTTTGAGAGTAAACGGACATTAAAACGTTTTGCTCGTCCTTTCCCGTAAGTGCAACGAAAGCGTCTACCTCTCCTATTCCCTCTTCTAAAAGAAGGTCTTGCGACATGCCGTCACCGTTTATTACGCTTATTTGTTCGATGTTTTTTGCAAACTCTTCACACTTATCTTTATTAATCTCAATGAGCTTTACCGACGTTTTAGCGTCCACTAAAAGTTTTGAAAGATAATGCGCCGTTTTACTTGCACCTACTATCATAACCGACTTTATGGGCTTGTGCTCCAACCCGAAAGCTTTAAAAAGTTTGCTTATATCCAACTTGGAAGCAAAAACACCAAGTCTATCTCCAGCTTGTAAAACAAACGAGCCGTTGGGGATATAAACCTCTTCGCCACGCTGAACTAAGCAAACTAGAAAATTATAGTTGTATTTTTTTCTAAGTTCGTAAAGTGGCGTGCCCAAAGCGTTAGAGGTTTCTTTGAGGGTAATTTCAACCATTTCCGTCTCGCTTGAAGAAAACGCCTCGATGCTAGTGGCGGAGGGAAGTTCTAAAACGTTAAAAATCGTTTGAGCAGTCAAAAGCTCGGGATTGATAATTACGTTTAATCCAAGTTCGTTTTTAACGAATTCAAAACTCTTATTGTTATATTCGGAATTTCTTATTCTTGCAACGGTATATTTAGTGCCTGCTTTTTTAGCTACGAAACAAGATAGCATATTAAACTCGTCAGACGCCGTAACCGAGATAAAAAGGTCGCAC
This sequence comes from Christensenellaceae bacterium, assembly GCA_045536025.1. Classification (GTDB taxonomy): domain Bacteria; phylum Bacillota; class Clostridia; order Christensenellales; family Borkfalkiaceae; genus HGM11412. The sequence goes on along the minus strand of JAZSMT010000034.1, from coordinate 22,610 downwards.
TTGTCCGCGCCTGCTTCACGCAAAACGTCGTAACTTGCACCGTTACCTAGATATCCCAAAACGTCGTAACGGTTGGTTATAAATTCAATAACCGACCTGTCTACGTCGATAACGGTGATATCGTGCTTTTCCTTAAGTAAGCTTTCAACGATAGCCGTGCCGATTTTTCCACAGCCTGATACTATAACTTTCATATTTTTAAGTAAAAACCCCCTAAAAATTATAAAGTAACAAGTTTATTCTACCACTTTTTTGAAAATTTTACAATAATTTTGATTTAATATGCCCCAAAAGCCGTCGAAAATAGCTATTATATATAAATATATAAAAAAATTAAGAAAATAGCTGAAAAACCGTTGACAAGATTTTTTTAGTAGTGTAAAATAATGTAGCACTCCGAAAATTGGGGTGTTAATTTTTTAGGATGGAATTATAAAATGGCAAAAGGTAATGCAGTTAGAATAACTCTTGCTTGCACCGAGTGCAAACAAAGAAACTACGACGTTTATAAGAACAAAAAGAACACGCCCGACAGAATTGAACTTAGCAAATATTGCCCGTTCTGCAAGAAGCACACTACTCATAAGGAAACTAAATAATTTATTGAGTTTGTGCTTAAAGGTGTAAAATGAAAGAAAAGAAAGTTGTAAAAGTTGAAGATAAAAAGGTTCAACAAAAAAACAAGAAAGATAATTTCTTTAAGCGTATGTTCAAAAAGCTTAAAGAGGTTTTCTCCGAGCTTAAAAAGGTGTCTTGGCCGAGCTTTGATAAAATCGTTAAACAAACTGCTATCGTATTAGGCGTAGTTTTGATGTTTATGATTGTAATCACGCTTATGGATTTAGGTCTTGGTGCATTGTTACAGTTGTTGACTAACATCGGTGGTTAAGGAGCGCGCTATGGCAGAAGTTGCAAAATGGTACGTAATCCATACTAATACGGGTTATGAGGCAATGGTAAAAAACACTCTTGAAAAGCTTATTGAAAACAGCAACCTTCAAGAGCAAATACTCGAAATTAAAATCCCTATGGAGCAAACCATTGAAGAAAAGGCAAACGGTAAAAAGAAGGTAGTTCTTCGCAAAATTTTACCTTGTTACGTTTTCATCAAGCTCGTTTACTCTAACGAACTTTGGTATCTCATTACCAACACGCGTGGCGTTACGGGTTTCGTAGGTCCGCAAGGTAAAGCCGTTCCGCTTACTGACGAAGAGGTTAAGCGCATGCGCCTTGATACTTGGGTTGAAGAGGTTGATTTCGTTAAGGGCGATAGCGTTCAAATCGTATCCGGCCCGCTTGACGGTTTCGTTGGCGTAGTGCTTGATTTGAACGACACTGCTCAAAAAGCAAAAGTTAAAGTTGCTATGTTCGATACCGAAACTGAGGTTGAGGTTGACTACGTTCAGCTTAAAAAAGTGAACTAATAGGCAAATTGCCTTTTAGAATATGTGGGAGAAGCGTTAAATTTGTATGGCGCTTTGCAAGTACCACCATTGGAGGAATTTATTATGGCAAAAAAAGTTACCGCTGTAGTTAAGTTACAGTTACAGGCAGGCAAGGCAACCCCGGGCCCACCCGTTGGTTCAACGCTTGGACCTTACGGTATTAACCTTCCCGGTTTTACTAAAGAGTTTAATGCTAAAACGCAAGATAAACTCGGTTACGTAATCCCCGTGGTTATTACTATTTATCAAGATCGTTCGTTCACGTTTATTCTTAAAACCCCACCCGCACCAGAACTTATTAAAAAAGCGTGCGGTATAGAAACTGCGAGCGCTGCACCCAACAAGAACAAGGTTGCTAAAATTACCAAGGCTCAAGTTGAGGAAATCGCTAAAATCAAGATGGTAGATACTAACGCAAACACTCTTGAAGCTTGCATGAGCATGATTGCAGGTACTGCAAGAAGTATGGGCGTTACCGTCGAAGACTAATAAAGGAGAGTGGGAGAGATTTTTAATCTCGCACGTACCACGAGGAGGTTTTAATAATGAAATTTGGAAAGAAATACGCTGACAGCATTAAGGCGTTTGATACAACTAAACAGTACGACGTAGCTGAGGCTATGGATATCGTACTTAACACTGCAAAAGCAAAATTCGATGAAACTATCGAATTTCACACCAAGCTCGGCGTTGACCCCAAGCAAGCTGACCAACAAGTTAGAGGCGTTATCGTTCTTCCTAACGGTACTGGTAAAACTTCAAGGGTTTTAGTTATCGCTAAGGGTGACAAGGCTGACCTCGCTGAAAAAGCAGGCGCTGACTACGTTGGTGCTGAAGATATGATTGCTAAAATTCAACAGCAAAACTGGTTTGATTTCGACGTTATGATTACCACCCCTGATATGATGGGTATGGTAGGTAGAATCGGTAAACTCTTAGGTCCTAAGGGTTTAATGCCTAACCCCAAGTCAGGCACCGTTACTATGGACGTTGAAAAGGCAATCAAAGACGTTAAAGCAGGTAAAGTAGAATATAGACTTGATAAAACGGCTGTTATTCACTGTTCTATCGGTAAAAAGAGCTTTGGTAAAGAAAAGCTTATCGAAAACTACAACGCATTACTTGATGCTATCGTTAAAGCTAAACCCGCTGCTGCAAAAGGTCAATACATTAAAGGTATTTCATTAGCAAGCACTATGGGACCTGGCGTTAAAGTACAAGTTAAAAACTAATTTTTTAAGTTGTTATTTCGGGCATTATACTTCGTTTCTACTTAGCCGATAAACCTCGATGACCAAAAAGGTCTATCTCTGCTTATCGTCTTGCGTGAGCCTCGTCTAATACCCAAACTAACGCCTAAAATGAGCTTTTAAGAAGTTTAACAACTTGTATACGCGTGTGCGTTATATAAGGATAATAAGTTTTTATTCGGTTTTAGTAAAAATCGTTTGACAAATAAGGTGCGGTATGCTAAAATTACCGTACAATCAATAGCCGAAGAAAGCCGGTTTTTAAGTAACGTTTACGTTACACCTGCCGAGGTTGTGGATAAATAAGCAGATATTTTTTACGTCCGCTTTTTGCCATGCTCGGCAAAAAGCGGATTTTCATTAGGTAAAAATAATAACGGAGGTAAAGAAGTTGTCAGCAAATTTAGAGGCTAAAAAGCAGGTTGTTGAAAGCATTAAGGCAAAAATTTCGGACAGTAAGTCGGTAGTTTTAGTAAACTACAATGGCTTAACCGTTGCAGAAGATACTGAACTTCGTAATGAATTCAGAAAAGCCAACGTTGAATACAAAGTGCTTAAAAACACGCTTATTAGAAGAGCGTTTAACGAACTCGGCGTTGACAGTTTTGATGCAGACCTTAACGGCACTACCGCAGTTGCTTTCGGTAGCGACGAAACTGGCGCATCAAAAATCGTAATTGATAACGCTAAAAAGTATGATAATAAACTTGTGGCAAAAAGCGCTTACGTTAACGGTGAATACGTTGACAAAAAGGGCGTAGAAGCGTTAGCGGCAATTCCTTCAAAAGATGCTCTTTACAGCATGCTTGCAGGAACGCTTTCGAACTTTGTTCGTGGATTGGCAGTTGCTCTTAACAGAGTTGCCGAGAAGATGGGCGAATAATTAAAATAAACCGTCTTAAAAAACAAATTATAAATTATAAAGAGAGGAAATTTAAAATGGCAGATATTGCAAAAATGATAGAAGAAATTAAAGGTATGACTGTTATGGAACTTAACAGTTTAGTAAAAGCAATTGAGGAAGAGTTCGGCGTTAGCGCAGCAGCTCCCGTTGCAGTAGCAGGCGTTGCAGCTCCCGCAGCTGAAGCAGTTGAAGAAAAGACTGAATTCAACGTTGTTCTTAAAGAAGTTGGCGCAAACAAAATCGCTGTTATTAAAGCAGTTAGAGAACTTACTGGTCTTAGTCTTGTTGAAGCTAAGAACATGGTTGAAAAACTTGGCACCGTTAAAGAAGCTGTTGCTAAAGACGAAGCTGAAAAGATGGTTGCTAAGCTTAAAGAAGCTGGCGCTACTGCTGTTGCTGAATAATTTTAAGCCACTATTTCGGGCATTATACTTCGTTTCTACTTAGCCGATAAACCTCGATGACCAAAAAGGTCTATCTCTGCTTATCGTCTTGCGTGAGCCTCGTCTAATACCCAAACTACCGGCTTAAAATAGAGCTTTGTATAAGCTTTGCGTTAGATAATTAAAGCATAGGGTTGATCTATGCTTTTTTTATTTTTAAAACGTTATAAACGGCGTATAACTTTGTTTCTACTCAAAAGTCGGACTTGGATGACCAAAAAAGTCTATCCAATCTCACCTTTTTCGTGAGCCTCGTTATACTTGTTTCTAGCGTCTTAAAAGGTTGTTCCTAATAAGTTTATAATATTAAAAAACTCTCGCTTTTACGAGAGTTTTTTGCGTTAAAGTTAATTTTTTGAAAGGCTTTGCTTTGTTATTTTATAAAGCTCTTCAGTTGCAAGGCGAGCCTTTGATACAACCCCTTGCTCAGTCGGAAAACAGTAGTATAGGGCGGTTTTATCACCAAACGATATAACGTCGCCTATTTCGTACCAGTAGTAATCGGAGTTGAGCGAATAACTAGTTAGCGGGCCTTGAGTGTAGCTTAAAACGCCGTCGTCCCCCGTGAGGGTAAAACCGCTATTATTATGAATAAGCCGTCCAGTTCCTACGTCGTACGCGCATTTATAATCAACTATCATCATTATTCTAACTTTTAAGTCGAGAGTGTAATCGCCGTTTATAATCTCTTTTTTAACCTCGGCGCGTTGCCATTTATACCAGTCGGGAATATGTTCAAATTCCGTTTTGCCGTTTACTGCTTTCATCCTACCAAGCGTTGTAAGCTCGTAAATTTTACCGCAAGCGTTGCAGGTAAAATGAATACCTTTTCCAAGGGTTTTTCCCTCAGTTTTGCAGTTTGGACATTTATATAAAACCCTTTCAAGCCCGTCGGTACGATAATTTTCGGTTATCTCAATTTTTCTATCGTATTGCCACTTGAAATTATCAAAAGTAAAAGCCTTTTCAACGAGGTCTGAAAGCTCGCTTGCGGACTTAGAGAGAATATCGTCTTTACTCACTAAAACGCTGACGTCGGCTGAAACGTCAACCTTTCTTTTTTGCAAACAGTTATACTGTGGATCGTGATGAAACGCACCGCTAGTTTTAACAAATATTACGGGAACGCCTAAAAGTTTAATAAGCCTACCTAACCCATCGGGAATAGGCGTTGCTGAACCGTCAAGCGAGTAGCCCGCTTCGGGAAACATTACCACGCTTGTTTTTAGTTTTTGAACGGCGTATGCCATATCTTTTATAAGCGTTACGTCGTGCACGTATTTTTGAGTGGGGATACAGCCTATATACCTCATTAAAAGCTCTTTGCCGGTTAAAGTATCCGTAGTGCAAACGATATTGTATCTAAGCTTTGGAAAGATTTTTGATATTATTTGAAAATCAATAAAGCTTGAGTGATTCATAAGTATTAAAAACGGGCCTTTGCCGATAGCATCTTTTTGCGGAAAAGCATAGGAAAAGTTGACGTTTTTAAGAGCTTTTGCTGAAATTAACCTTATAATAAGTTTAAGTAGCCTGCTCGGCTTTTTAGGATTTTTATGCTTGAATTTTTTTAAGCATATAACTTTTTCGTAAGGTAACTTTTTAATTGCTATTTTCATAATTTCACCTAATTTTCACAATAATAATAACATTGTAATTAAATAATGTCAAATCGTTAAGTTTGATATACAAAAAATTGCAAAAATGTTGTTGTAAAGCGAGAAAATGTATGTTATAATTACTAATAGTTAATTATATCTTATGATTAAACTTTATTAGGAGGAACTTTATGGCATTATTTCGTCTTAATATCGAGTGGAGCGACAGCTCTAATAACACTTTAGTTTACAAATATCCCTTTAAAAAATCGGGTAGAGAAGTCAATAATAAATCAACCCTTACGGTTAGGGAATCTCAATGCGCTGTATTCGTTTACAAAGGTCAAATAGCGGACGTTTTTGGTCCTGGCCTTTACGACCTTAAAACTGATATATTTCCTATACTTACTAAGCTTGCCGCTTGGAAATACGCTTTTGAAACGCCAATAACCTTGGACGTTTATTTTATAAATACTAAGCAGTTTACCGACGTTAAGTGGGGAACGCAAAACCCCATAATGATGCGCGACCCTGAGTTTGGCGTTATAAGAGTTAGAGGTTTTGGAGCGTTTGCATTTAAGGTTGACGACCCTACCGTGTTTTTAAAAGAGCTTTTCGGTACGGATTCTTCGTTCAAAACGAACGATATCGTATCCTATCTTAAAACCATGCTTGTATCAGCGCTTACCGACGCGCTTGGTGAAAGCAAGGTGTCGGCGTTAGACCTCGCCGGAAACACCTTAGAGTTTAACGAAATCGTTAAGAGGGGTATTCAGGCTAAGTTTAACGAAATCGGCTTAAAACTTACTAACCTTTTCATAGAGAATATGTCCGTTCCTTCGGAGGTTGAAAAGGCGCTTGACGAAAGGAGTAAGCTTGGAATCTTGGGCGATAAGACGGACGTTATGATGAAAGTTGCCGCAGCCGAAGCTATGAAGGACGCGGCTAAGAACGAAGGCAATCCCATGGCTGGTGCAGGCGTGTCAATAGGCGCAGGGCTTGGTATGGGGCAAATATTTGCCGACGCGTTCAAGTCAGCAAGTTCCAATCAAAACGTTCCTCAGCAAAAAGGCGAGGGAACTAAAACTTGCGCTAAGTGTGGTGCAAGCGTAGCGCAAAAGGCAAAGTTTTGCCCCGAGTGCGGTGAAAAATTAAACGTAAAAGCTTTCTGCTCGGAGTGCGGTGAAGAGGTGTCCTCAAACGCTAAGTTCTGCCCCTCTTGCGGAAATAAACTTAAATAAACGCTAAATAAGGAGAATTGATTATGGAAAAGAAAGTTATTACTGAAAACACTTTAATTATGGAGGCTGTTGAGGCTAACCCCAACGCACCTGAAATTTTACTCGGTTACGGCATGCACTGCTTAGGTTGTGCTATCGCCCACGGTGAAACTATCGGCGAGGCAGCTCAAGTTCACGGCATAGACGTAAACGACCTTTTAAGAGATCTTAACAAATAATTTATGTTTGAAGATAAATCTTTTGACCATCAGAAAGACACCGTTACTGCAAAGTGCGACGGTTGCGGTGCGAATATGGTTTTCGACCCTGAAACTCAAATGCTTAAATGCCCCCATTGCGGTAGCGTTAAGGATTTTGAAAAATCTGAAAAGGTTGAAGAAGTCGATATTTTAAAGGCTTTTGGCGAGGGTGAGAGCTGGAAGGGCGAAAACGCCGTTTACCGCTGTGAAAACTGCGGTGCGGTAGTCGTTTTGACAAGTGGTCAAACGGCAACTAAGTGCCCTTACTGCGAAACTTCGCACGTTGTAAAATCGGAAGAAACTGCGGGGCTTAAACCAAACGCAGTATATCCTTTTACCGTAACTCAAAGCTCGGCGCTTGAATTTTCTAAAAAGTGGGCTAAATCAAAGCTGTTCGCTCCAAGAAAGTTTAAAAAGAACTTAAGCGCTGAAAATTTTAGAGGGGTGTATCAGCCGTCGTTCACGTTTGACAGTAATACCCAGTCGTACTACCAAGGCAGAATAGGTAAGCGTCATACGAGAGTGGTTGGCTCGGGTAAAAACAGGCGAACTGAAACGTATATAGTTTGGCGTAATATATCAGGGACTTACAGCGAGTTTTTTAACGACGTTTTAATTAACGGTGACGATAGTTATTCACAAAAAACTCTTGATAAAATATCTCCGTATGATTACTCTACCATCAGGGTGTATGACGATGAGTATTTGACTGGCTTTATGGCAAAGCGTTCAAACAGGGCGGTGGAGAACTGTTGGAACGATGCAAAAACTAAGATGGACGGGGCTATTAAAAGAGGCATTTTATCCAAGTATTTTTACGACGTTGTAGATTACTTAAACGTTTCTACCACGCATAGCGGAGTGACGTATAAATACGTTTTACTTCCCGTTTATCTTCTTAACTATAAGTACGGCAAAAAGCTTTACTCTGTACATATAAACGGCAACACGGGGAGGGTTGCTGGCAAGTCGCCGATATCTCCCTTAAAGGTTTTGATTGCTACTTTATTAGGTATAGCTTTAGTAGGGTTGTTAGGATTTTTATTGTATAATTACGGGTGATGCCCGTTTTGGAGGAATTATGAAAAAATTTATTAAAGCGCTTGCGGTTTTCGTTATTGCGGTTTTAACCTTTTCTATGACTGCTTGCACCACTTACACTAAAAACGGTAGCGTTATTCAAGACGTGAAGTTTGACATTTCTTATAAGGTGGACGGTGGAACTACTACTATCAATTCCACTTTATCTTTATATAAAACTTTTGCGCCCAAAACGTGTGATAGGGTTATCGACCTTATAGAAAGCGGTTTTTATAACGATACTGCACTCGTACTTTCTAAACAACAAGACTATTTAGTGGTTGGTGGATATACTTTTGCGGAAGATTACGTTCAAAAAGCTTATACCGGCGAAGGTTTAAAGGGTGAGTTTACCTCTGCGGGCAGAGAGTCTAAGCTTAAAGTAAGAGCTGGTGCGCTCGTTATGATAAGAGAGTTTGACTCGGAAATCGGCGAGCCTAAATACGATACGGCAAAGGCAAGCTTTGCAATCGTTTTAACCGATAGTGGAGTTTTCACTAACGATAAGTTCTGCGTATTCGGTTATATTAACGACGGGGTGGTTGAACTTTTGCAAGAAGCTTTGATTGACACTGCTAGTTACGACGAAAGTTATTATCGTGCAAAATACGTTGGCGATAGAAATGAAGAGGACGGTAAGTTAGTTGCTAATACCGATTTTGAGTATTATTTCGACGGCGAATCTTATTATCACAGCAAAGACGAAGACGGCGAGTATGAAAAAATGGAATACGACAATGAGGACGCTGTTGATTACGCAAAATATAAAAAGATAACCGACTCAAAAAGTATTCAAGATATCTTCGTTTTACCCCAAACGCCTTTAAAAGTTAAAGCCGAACTAGCTAACGGTCAAAACAAATAATAAAATTAAAAGCACGCTTTAGCCGAGTCCCTGCAAGGGGTTCGGCAACTAAATAAATCCGCAAGCGGATTTGTGATATTCGTCTAGCGACGAGTGATATTGCCTATCGGCAGTGATATTTGCCTACGGTAAGTTGTGGATTTATTTAATATAACTTTGGCTGTAGCCAAAATATAACTTTTAGATTAAGTCTAAAAATATAACTGTTTGCTGTGCAAACAATATCACTTTACTTAAAATTTGTAATATTTTATAATTAACTTATGAGTGAAAGTGTCTTAAGAGAAAAAGCAAAAGAGTTTGCTAAAAATATAGTTTACATAACTAAAGAAATTAAATCTAATAACAAAGAAAGTGTATTGACTAATCAATTATTGCGTTCCGGAACAAGTATTGGTGCAAATATCCACGAAGCTCAATATGCACAAGGAACGGCTGACTTTATTTCAAAACTTGAAATAGCGTTAAAAGAATGCTTTGAAAGCGAATATTAGTTAGAATTGCTATCTGAAACAGGATATTTAGAAGAAAATCAATATAAAAAACTGAATAACGATTGTGGCGCTATACGGAAAATGTTGATTTCTTCGTGTAAAACATTAAAGCAGAAAAAATAACTTATAAAACTCGACTTTGTTCAAGTCGAGTTTTCTTTTGTCCACATAAAACTGCTTGATTAATCTTTTCATATGTGTTAAAATAATAATGCCAAACGAACTTAATATTGTCGCAAATAGGCGTAGTTTCTTTTTTTATAGGATAATTATGCCCCTATTTTGTCATACTAATCGAACATAATCCATTTGGTAAAAGTGCGACTCCCGTTCGGTGGTATGGCTATGCTTATACTTGCGATAAAGTTCGTTTGGCGACAACTTGGAGTTTCGCATTTTTCGGTGCGTTAACTTCGGTTGGCGCACTTTTTTAATGGAGGATGAAATGAAAAAATTAAGTAAACTATTTTTTATAATTCTTGTTTTGGCTATGTGCTTTTCATTTGTAGGTTGTTTTGATTCCACAGATAATTCGACAAGTGGAAATAACAATAACATAGGTGGAGAGCAAAACTCATATACTCAAATAATCGTTGATGATGAAAATTGCTTATTTAAAATAACTGGTGTTAATCCAAACGGATTTTATGGATACACACTTAATGTATCCTTAGAAAATAAAACTAATAAAAATTTGATGTTTTCTTTAGATGATGTTTCAGTTAATGATTACATGTGTGATCCGTTCTGGGCAAAAAGTGTTACGCCAGGAAGCAAAGCTGTTGGACATATAAGTTTTTTTGAGTCTGATTTTGAAGAATTAGGAATCACTCAAGTAAATAAGATAAAATTTACGCTTAACATTTATGACGAAGATGATATATATGCTGATTATCTTATTGATAAAGCCTATACTATATATCCAGCATAAATGAAAACAATAGGGAGTCGCTTTTCATTTTGCGATTAATATAGTACACTATACTTATAAAAGAAAGTCGTGTGTTTTTGCCAAGCAAAAGATAAAGGATAGCAAAATTTTGCTATCCTTTTATAATATCTAAAAATTCCTTATAGGGAAAACCATATGAAAAGCGTGCTTTTTTTATGCAATTCCGAGTAGGGTTACTAGCATCAATATTGATACGCTATAATAAATAATTACGGCAAGTAAATCGTTTATCGTGGTAATTAGCGGTCCTGATGCAACAGCGGGGTCAATGCCTATCTTTTTAAATATTATGGGAATAAGCGTTCCGTCAAGCCCTGCGAGCACCATTGATAAAAGTAGCGATATACCTATACACGCTGATACTGCAAAGCCCGATACGCCAAAGTTTGATACGAACGTAGGCTCAAAGAATTGAACGTAAATTCCTATTATCAAAAAGGCAAGTGTTCCTACGATAAGCCCGTTCATAAATCCCACGCGCAGTTCTTTAAGTATAAACTTAAACTTTTGCTTGCGGTCAAGCTCCTCGTCGCTCAAAACCCTTACCGTTACTGCTAGGCTTTGTGTGCCTGCGTTACCACTCATACCGAGTATTAAGCTTTGGAAGGTATAAAGTATTATAAGTGAGGTGGGTATTAGCGTTTGAAAACTTTGAATTACCGCCGAAACGCCCACGCCGAGAATTAAAAGTATTATAAGCCAAGGTATGCGCTTTCCGATACTTTTAAATACCGGCTCGTCTAAATCTTCTTCCTTGGTAAGACCTGCAAGTTTAGCATAGTCGTCACTTAAAACTTCGTCAACCGCCTCAACTAGGTCGGAAGAGGTTATTACACCTATAAGCTTGTTTTCTTTATTGAGTACGGGAATTGAGTCTTCCGAATAGTTTTTAAGCTGTTCAATGCACTCCGCCGTCGTTTCAAGCGCGTAAAAATAAGGGTAGCTCGTCGATATAATGTCGGATAGGGGGGTGGTATCTCTTGCGATTACCAAATCTCTAAGCTCAATCGCGCCGTAAAAGCGCCCGTCTTCCTCCACTGCGTAAACGGTAGAGATGTTGTCGTTTTCCGCCGCTTGATTTATAACCGAACGCATAGCTTGCTTAACGGTAAAGTTTTTATCGATGGAAATAAAGTTGGTAGTCATTATACTACCTATTTGGTCCTCTAAGTAGGAGTCGATAAGTATAATGTCTGCCTTTGCCTCGGGCTCGATAAGCGTTATAATGTCTTGACGTTTATCTTCTTCAAGGTCGGAAAGAAGGTCGATAGCGTCGTCGGCGTCCATTTCCTCGATAATGTCAGCCAGCTTTTCGTTACCGAGTTCGGAAACGTATTCGTTAGCGTCCTCTAAATATGCAAATATATCCGAAATCTCTTCGTCGGATAAAACCTTATATAACTTCTTTCTTTCGCTAGGTGTTATAAGGGGGAAAATCTTTGCAATATCGTTGTCGTGATACTCGCTAAGTTTATCCTTAAGCTCAGCTTTTGTTAAATTGCTTTTAATAATTTTAAGAAGTTCACTCTCGTAATCTCTTTTTTCGGGAATTGCGATAACTTCGTTTACGTCTTTCATATCCATATTATATTACTCCTTTTAATTTTTTTGAACAAAAAAACCCGACGCAACCGACGGGTAGAGTAATATATATACGGATACGCGTACGCGCGTACGTATTAAAAAGAGCCTAAAGATGCGGTTACGTTAGATAAAAATACTATATATTGTGTACTTCGACCACTCGCGTCACTACCCATGTTACCGCACCTCCTTTTTTTATTTTAGTATACCTAAAACTCGCTCAAAAATCAACTTTTTTAAGCAAAAAAATTTTTTTAAAAACAGCGCAAAATCGTTTGACAATACCTGAAAAATATATTATTATAGACACGCTGTGTTTATAGGGTTGATACGAAAAGTTACTTAAACTTTGTTTTAGCGAATCCGGAAATCGCTGAAATTTCAAGAAGATAATTTTCGTTGACAAATGTGAGAGTTTAACTCTTGCGACTAACCGTGCCCAGGGATAACTACGTCATTCGCAGCAAAAAACACAGTAGCGAATGATTTTTTTATGTCATAGGGTGCGACACACACGGCAATGTTGACTACATTTATTAGTTAGTATAAAAAAAGGAGTAGAAACAAATGGCAGGTCAGAAAATCAGAATTAAGTTGGCTGCTTACGACCACAAGATGGTTGACCAAGCGACTGAAAGAATCGTTGAAACGATGAAGAAAGCAGGCGCTAAAATAAGCGGACCTATCCCCCTTCCTACTGAAAAGGAAATCGTAACTATCTTACGTTCTCCTCACAAGTACAAGGATAGTAGAGAGCAGTTCGAAATTAGAACTCACAAAAGACTTATCGACATCTATTCGACTAACGCAAAGATACTTGACAGTATTCATTTGCCCGCAGGCGTAGACGTTAAGATTAAACTGTAATTTTTACGGTTTTAAAGCAAAAAACAATACAATTAAATTTGTAAATAATTTGGAGGTGAACTTTATCGATGAATAAAGCAATCATTGGAAAAAAATTAGGTATGACACAGGTCTTTTCCGCTGACGGAAAAGTAATCCCCGTAACCGTAGTAGAGGCAGGTCCGTGCCCGATCGTTCAACTTAAGACGGTTGAAAAAGATGGCTACGCTGCAGTTAAGCTCGGTTTCGGCGAAGTTAAAGAAGGCGCGCTCAACAAGCCCGAAGCAGGTCAATTCAAGAAAGCAGGCGTTGCTTGCCAAAGAGTTTTAAAAGAATTTAGATTTGACGACCTTTCGGCTTACGAAGTAGGCAAGGCGGTAACCGTTGAGGTTTTCGCAGAAGGCGACAAAGTTGACGTAGCAGGTACGACGAAAGGTCACGGTTTCTCCGGCGTAATCAAAAGATGGAACCAAGCAAAGCTTAGAATGACTCACGGTACCGGCCCCGTTCACAGAGAAGTTGGTTCTATGGGCGCAAACAGCTCTCCCTCGAGAGTATTTAAGAACAAACATATGCCCGGTCAGTACGGTAACGAAAGAGTAACCGTTCAAAACCTTGAAATCGTGAAAGTCGACACGCAGAGAAACGTGCTTTTAATTAAAGGCGCTATTCCTGGGGCAGTAGGCGGTATCGTTACGGTATCGAAGAGCGTTAAAGCCTAAAGGAGACAATTATGCCAAGCATTAAAGTTTACAATATGAAAGGCCAAGAAACCGGCTCGATGGAACTTAGCGAAATCTTCGCTATTGAATATAACGAACCTTTAATTCATCAGGCAGTAGTTACTCGTCTTGCTAACGAGCGTCAAGGCACCAAGAGCACTTTGACTAGATCGGAAGTTAGAGGCGGTGGTAAGAAGCCTTATAGACAAAAAGGTACGGGTAGCGCACGTCAAGGTTCGACGAGAGCTCCTCAATGGACCAAAGGTGGCGTAGTATTCGCACCCAAGTCGAGAGATTTCTCTAAGAAGATGAACATAACCGCAAAGAGAGTTGCACTTTTCAGCGCACTTTCTAAAAAGATTGCAGACGAGCAGTTGTTCGTTATCGACAGTTTAGCGGTTGAAACGGGCAAGACCAAAGAAATGGTAGCTTTCCTTGACGCGTTCAAGTTTGATAAGACCGTTTTAATGGTAATGGGCGACAACGACGTTCAGGTTTTAAGAGCAGCAAGAAATATCCCCGAACTTTCTACGATTTCGGTTGATACTTTAAGCACCTACGAAGTTGTTAAAAACGCAGTAGTTGTAATTGCTAAGAGCGCCGTTGAAAAATTAGAGGAGGTTTACGGAGAATAATGAAAGAAAGAGATATTATTATCAGACCTCTTTTAACTGAAAAGAGCTATGCTGATATTGCAACGAAGAAATACGTTTTCATCGTAGATAAAAAGGCAAACAAGACGGAAATTAAGCTCGCTATCGAAAAACTTTTCGGCGTTAAGGTTGATTCCGTAAACACTGCTAACTGCCGTGGTAAGCTTAAGAGAATGGGTAGATACGAGGGTTACACTCCTTCATACAAAAAAGCTATCGTTCAGCTTAAGGCAGACAGCAAGAGCATCGAGTTCTTCGACTCGTTAGCTTAAAAGGAGGACTAAGTAATGGGTATTAAGAGATATAAACCTACTTCTTCCGCACGTCGTTTTATGACGGTAAGTTCTTTCGAAGAAATTACGTGTACGACTCCCGAAAGGTCTTTACTTGAAGACCAGAAACACAAAGCGGGTAGAAACGCGCAAGGTAAAATCACCGTAAGACATCACGGCGGCGGTAACAAGAGAAAATACCGTATCATTGACTTCAAGAGAAATAAAGACGATATCGTAGCAGTTGTAAAAACTATCGAGTACGATCCCAACAGAACGGCTAACATTGCACTTTTGTGCTATGCAGACGGTGAAAAGAGATATATTCTCGCTCCCGTAGGCTTAACCGTTGGCGATAAGCTCCTTAGCGGTGCTAAAGCTGATATTAAGCCGGGTAACGCACTCGCAATCGAGAATATCCCCGTAGGTACGATGATTCACAATATTGAACTTCAACCTGGCAAGGGTGGTCAACTCGTTAGATCTGCAGGTGTTGCTGCTCAACTTATGGCTAAAGACAATAAGTATGCGCAAGTTAAAATGCCTAGTGGTGAAATGCGTCTTATCCTTGTAAAATGTAAAGCAACTATCGGACAGGTTGGTAACCTCGACCACGAAATTATCAGAATTGGTAAAGCTGGTAAGGTTAGACACATGGGTATCAGACCCACCGTTAGAGGTTCGGTAATGAACCCCTGCGATCACCCCCACGGTGGTGGTGAAGGTAGAGCACCTATCGGTAGATCGGGCCCTGTTACTCCTTGGGGTAAACCTGCTCTTGGTTACAAGACCAGAAAGAAGAAAAACAGAACCGATAAGTTCATTTTAAAGAGAGTTAACTGACGGGAGGAACGATAAATGAGTAGAAGTGTTAAAAAAGGACCTTACGTCCAAGAAAGATTATTAAAAAGAGTAGAAGCTCTTAACGCGGAAAACAAAAAAACCGTTCTTAAAACCTGGTCAAGAGCATCGACGATATTCCCGCAAATGGTAGGTCATACCATTGCTGTGCACGACGGTAGAAAGCACGTTCCCGTTTACATTACCGAAGATATGGTAGGTTGTAAACTTGGTGAGTTTGCTCCCACTAGAACGTTCAAAGGCCACGCAGGCGCTAAGACTACCGGCGGTAGATAAGGAGAATTGAAATGGCTAAGAATATGAAATTAAAAACTCAACGTATTGAGGAAAATAAAGATAAACGCGCTAGGGCAACCGCGAAGTTTGTCAGAATTTCTCCTTACAAAGTAAGAGTTGTACTTGACAATATTAGAGGCAAAAGCGTTAACGATGCCGTTGCAATACTTGAAAACACCTCGAAAGCAGGCGCTGAACCTATCAAAAAGGTTGTTTTATCCGCTGCTGCTAACGCAGAGAATAATTTGGGTATGAACAAAGACGACCTTAAGATTGCAGTTGCTTACGCTGACCAAGGTCCTACTCTTAAGAGAATGAGACCTATGGCTCACGGCAGAGCTTTCAGAATTTTAAAGCGCACCAGTCACATCACGATTATTCTTGATGTAATGGCGAAGTAGGAGGGTATTATGGGACAGAAAGTAAATCCGCACGGATTAAGAGTCGGAATAATTAAAGATTGGGATACCCAATGGTATGCTGATAAAAAGGCTTTCTCCGTAAATCTTAAAGAAGATTACGAGCTCAGAAAGTACGTTAAAGAAACCTACTTCCAAGCAGCTGTTTCTTCGATTAAAATCGAAAGGGCGGCTAACAAGGTTGCAATCACCGTGTTCACTGCAAGACCGGGCGTTTTAATCGGTAAAGCAGGTGCAGAAATCGAAGTAATGAAACAAAACCTTTCTAAAATTGCGAAAGGTAAACAAATCGCAATCAATATCGTAGAAGTTAAGAAGCCCGATAGCGATGCTCAACTTGTAGCAGAAGGCGTTGCGGCTCAACTTGAAAAGAGAGCTTCGTTCAGAAGATCTATGAAGCAAGCTATCTCTAGAGCTATGAGACTTGGTGTTAAAGGTGTCAAGATTATGGTTAGTGGTAGACTTGACGGTGCTGAAATTGCACGTTCTGAACAATATCACGAAGGTTCAATTCCCCTTCAAACTCTCCGCGCAGATATCGACTACGGTTTGGCTGAAGCTCACACCACCTTTGGTATTATCGGTATTAAAGTATGGATATACAAAGGCGAAGTATTGGGTGGAAAGAAGACTAACGAAGGAGGCGAAGCTTAATTATGTTGATGCCTAAAAGAGTTAAAAGAAGAAGAGTTCATCGTGGCAGAATGACTGGTAAGGCTAACAAGGGTAACACCATAGCATACGGTCAATACGGTTTAGTTGCTATGGAACCTGCTTGGATTACCTCCAACCAGATTGAAGCAGCCCGTGTCGCAATGACGAGATTTATCAAACGTGGCGGTAAAGTATGGATTGACATATTCCCCCACAAGCCCATCACTCAAAAGCCTGCTGAAACCAGAATGGGTTCAGGTAAAGGTTCGGTTGAGTATTGGGTAGCAGTAGTAAAACCGGGTAGAGTAATGTTCGAAATGTCCGGTGTTGACGAAACTATTGCAAGAGAGGCAATGCGTCTTGCAGGTCATAAGTTACCTATTAAGACCAAGTTCGTTAAGAAAGAAAGTCAAGAAGGCGGTGAAGGTTAATGAAAGCGAAAGAAATTAAAGAAATGACTAACGACGAGTTAGTTGCAAAACTCGCGTCGTTAAAAGAAGAATTATTTAACCTTCGTTTCCGTCACGCGACCGGTCAACTTGAAAATCCTAACGTTTTAAGCGGTGTTAAAAAGGATATTGCAAGAGTTAAGACGGTACTTCGTGAAAGAGAAATTAAGGCGTAATTGAGGAGTAGTTAATTATGGAAAGAAATTTAAGAAAAGAAAGAGTCGGCTTAGTAGTTTCTGACAAGATGGATAAAACCGTCGTAGTAGAAGTTACCGACAAGAGAAAACATCCTCTTTACAAGAAAACCATGACGAAAACCATTAAGTTTAAGGCGCACGACGAAAACAACGAGTGCGGTATCGGCGATAAAGTAAGAATCGTTGAAACCAGAAAACTTTCCAAAACCAAAAACTGGAGAGTTTCCGAAATCGTTGAAAAGGCGAAGTAATACGAGGAGGAAGCGAAAATGATACAACCACAAACCAGATTAAAAGTTGCGGATAACTCAGGCGCAAAAGAAATTATGTGCATTAGAGTTTTAGGCGGTTCTTTCAGAAGATGTGGTAACATTGGCGACGTTATCGTTGCAAGTGTTAAAACCGCTACTCCCGGTGGCGCTGTTAAGAAAGGCGACGTAGTAAAGGCAGTTATCGTTAGAAGCGCTAAGGGTTTAAGAAGACCTGACGGCACTCACATTAGATTTGACGATAACGCAGCAGTTATTATCGACAACAATAAACAGCCCAGAGGAACCCGTATTTTCGGACCTGTTGCGAGAGAACTTCGTGAAAGAGAATTTATCAAGATAATTTCTCTTGCACCGGAAGTACTGTAAGGAGATTGATATGAAAGTTAAGAAAAACGATAACGTAGTAGTTCTTACGGGAAAAGATAGAAAGAAAACCGGTAAAGTTCTTGCAGTTATGCCCAAGGCAAACAGAGTTGTTGTTGAAGGTGTAAACGTTCAATCTAAGAGCAAAAAAGCTCGTACGGCTAACGAGACCAGCCAAATTATTAAAAAGGAAGGCGCAATCGACGCTTCTAACGTTTTAGTAATTTGCCCCGTTTGCAACAAGGCAACTAGAGTTGCTCACGCTGAGGTTGACGGCAAGAAGGTTAGAGTTTGCAAAAAGTGCGGTGCGTCGTTAGACGTAAAGCCTGAAAAAGCGACTAAGAAGGCGGTTAAAGACGAAGCTGCTCCTAAAAAAGCAACTACTAGAAAAAAGAAAACCGAAACCGAAGAAGTTAAAACCGAAACGGTAAAGAAGACTTCTACGAGAAAGAAAGCCGTTAAAGAAGAAACGGTAGAAGCGGAAAACGCTTAAAATTATAAGGAGAACTTATTATGGCAGAAAAGACTCAGGTTGCTAAGGTAGCTGCAACCGATTCGGTTTGCAGAGTAAGAGATACGTACAAAAGTGAAGTTGTACCTTACCTTATGAAGCATTTCAACTATAAAAACGTTAATCAAGTTCCCAAACTCGTTAAAATCACCATCAACGGTGGTCTTGGCGATATTAAGGACAACGCTAAAAGTGTTCAAAACGTTGAAAAAGAACTCGCTTTAATTAGCGGACAAAAACCCGTTCTTACCAAAGCAAAAAAATCAGTTGCTAACTTCAAGGTAAGAGAGGGTATGACCGTTGGTATCAAGGTTACCTTGAGAGGCGACAAAATGTATCAGTTCTTTGACAAGTTCGTTTCAATTGCTCTTCCCCGCGTTAGAGACTTCAAGGGTGTTCCCGATAAGTCTTTCGACGGCAGAGGAAACTACGCGATGGGTATTAAAGAACAACTTATCTTCCCTGAAATTCAATACGACCAAGTTGAGAAAATCAGAGGTTTCGATATTTGTTTCGTAACCACCGCTAAAACCGACGAAGAAGCATATCAATTGCTTAAAGCAATGGGTATGCCGTTCAGAGCCTAATTGAAGGAGATTTACGGTAATGGCAAAGAAAGCAATGATTAACAAGCAACAAAAAGCCCCCAAGTTTTCAACGAGGGCATACACGAGATGCAGTATTTGCGGTCGTCCGCACGCTGTACTTCGTAAATACGGCATTTGCCGTATATGCTTTAGAAATTTAGCATATAAAGGTCAAATTCCCGGCGTTAAAAAGTCAAGCTGGTAAAAGGAGGAACATAAAATGACAGATCCAATAGCAGATATGCTCACTAGAATCAGAAACGCGCTCATCGTTAAACATGACGTGGTTGAAGTTCCTGCATCTAATATGAAGAAAGAAATAGCAAGACTTTTATTGCAGGAAGGTTACATCACTTCTTACGAAATCGTAGAACAAGAAGTGCAAGATAAAATCGTTATAACGCTTAAATACGGTCCTAACGGAGAAAAGGTTATCAACGGACTTAAGAGAGTTTCTAAGCCCGGTTTAAGAATTTACGCAGGCCACGACGAACTTCCTAAAGTTCTCGGCGGTTTAGGCGTAGCAATCATCTCTACCCCCAAGGGCGTTATGACTGATAAGGAAGCAAGAAAAGCTAACCACGGTGGCGAAGTTCTTGCTTACATCTGGTAAGGGAGGGTTAAAACTATGTCAAGAATAGGTAGAGCACCCGTTAAAATCCCCGCAGGTGTAGAAATTAAAATCGACGAAAATCTTATTACGGTAAAAGGTCCTTTAGGAACTCTTACTCAAGATTACGACGGAAAAGTTATTGAAATCAAAATTGAAAACGGCGAGGCAATCGTTTCTCGTAAAAACGAAGAAAACACTACCAAGTCTAAACACGGTTTATACAGAGCTTTACTTTTCAATATGGTTACGGGCGTTACGGCAGGTTATACTAAAACCCTTATCGTAAACGGCGTAGGTTGGAAGGTTACTCAAAACGGTAAAGATATCGTTTTATCGGTAGGTCTTAGCCACACTGTTGATTTCAAGGCAGTTGACGGCATTACGCTTGCTTGTCCCTCTCCTACTGAAATTACCGTTAAAGGTATCAGTAAAGAGCTCGTAGGCGCAGAAGCTGCAAAAATTAGAGCCATTAGAAAGCCTGAACCTTATCACGGTTACGGTATTCGCTTAAGCGACGAAGTAATCGAGCGTAAGGAAGGTAAGACGGCGGGTAAATAAGGAGTAACTTGATATGATATCTAGAATTGATAAAAATGCCGATAGAATTAACAGGCATAAAAGAGTAAGAAAAAAGGTATCCGGCACTGCTGAATGCCCAAGGCTCTGCGTTTACAGAAGTCTTAACCACATTTACACTCAAATAATCGACGACGTTCAAGGCGTAACCTTAGTTGCTTGTTCGACCGTTGAAAAGAGCGTAATCGAAATGGTTAAAGATTTATCCAAGAAAGATGCGGCAAAAGTAGTAGGACAAGAAGTTGCAAAACGCGCACTTGCAAAAGGTATTGAAACCGTAGTATTTGATAGAGGCGGTTACATTTACACTGGTCGCGTTCAAAGCGTAGCAGACGGCGCAAGAGAAGCCGGTCTTAAATTCTAATAGGAGGAAACTTGAATATGGCAAGAGAAAATAAAGCTCCAAGAAGACAAGAAGAAAAAGACGGCCTTTGCAAAAAACTCATTTGCGTTAACCGTGTAACGAAAGTTGTAAAGGGCGGTCGTAAAATGAGATTTGCAGCGCTTGTAGTTGTTGGTGATGAAAACGGCAGAGTAGGTTGCGGTATGGGAAAGGCTAACGAAGTTCCCGAAGCAATCGATAAAGCATCTGCTCAAGCTAAAAAGTCTATGAGAAAGGTTGCCCTCGTAGGTAGCACCATTTCACACGAAACGGTAGGTAAGTTCGGTAGAGGTTCTATCGTAATGCTCCCTGCTGAAGAAGGTACTGGTGTTATCGCAGGTGGCCCCGTTCGTGCCGTAATGGAAGCAGCGGGCGTAAAAAACATTAGAACTAAATCTCACGGAACTACCAACCCCATCAACATGGTAAAGGCAGCGCTTGAAGGACTTTACGGTCTTAAATCGGTTGAAGAAGTTGCTGCTCTTCGCGGTAAAACCGTTGAAGAAATTATGGGTTAAGGAGGTATAAGTTATGGCAAAAGCAAATAAAGTTCAAGTAACTCTTATTAAAAGCACTATTTCTTGTACCGCAGCCCAAAAAGGAACTGTTCAGGCATTAGGACTTAAAAAAATCGGTCAGTCCAAAACGTTTGCCGACAGTGCGACTTTACAAGGTCAACTGAAAGTTGTTTCTCACCTTGTAAAAGTTGAAAACGTTTAAGAGGTGGCACAATGAGAATTGATACTTTACAACCTGCTGAAGGCAGCAGAAAGTCGGCAAAAAGACTTGGTCGCGGTATTGGTTCCGGCAACGGAAAGACTAGCGGTAAAGGTCATAAAGGTCAATGGGCAAGAAGCGGTGGCGGTGTAAGACCGGGTTTTGAAGGCGGTCAAATGCCCCTTACGCGTAGACTTCCCAAGCGCGGTTTTAACAACCGTTTCAGAAAAGTTTATGCAATCGTAAACGTAAACGTACTTAACAACTTCGAGGCAAACGCAGTAGTAGATTTTGAAACCTTATACTGCGCAGGTCTTATCAAAGAAGTTAAGAACGCGTGCGGTCTCAAGGTATTAGGTAACGGCGAACTCACCGTTGCGTTAACTGTAAAGGCAAGCAAGTTCTCTGAACAAGCTAAAAACGCAATTGAAAAAGCGGGCGGTACCGCAGAGTTAGTTTAATTATTACCTTTTACTTAAAAGACTGGAGGTAGAAAATGTTTGAAACATTAAAACAAGCGTTTAAGGTAAAAGAAATCCGTATTAAAATCTGGATTACGCTTGCACTTTTATTAGTGTACAGACTTGGCTGTTATATTCCCGTACCGGGCGTAGGCACCGAGCTAATTCAGGGCGATACGGTAAACAGTCTTTCATACCTTAACATTATGAATATGATGACGGGCGGTTCACTTCAAACGGGAACGTTATTCGCAATGGGTATCGGACCTTACATTAACTCGTCGATTATCATACAGCTTCTCGCAGTTGCAATCCCTTCACTCGAAAGGCTTTCAAAGCAAGGCGAAGAAGGTCGTAAGAAAATTTCTCAATATACAAGATATTTAACGATTATTCTTGCAATTATCCAAGCGACTGGTATTTTACTTAACTATGGTGAAAACCTTGTTGCGTCAGATAATTTAACTCCGCTTAGCGCAATGCTTTTTAATCAAGAATGGCTTGCTTACGTAGTCGTAATTTTATTCTTCACAGCAGGTACTGTAACAACTATGTGGATAGGTGAAAGAATTACTGATTACGGCGTTTCAAACGGTATATCAATGCTTATTTTTGCAGGTATTATTTCAAGCGCAGGTCAAGCATTTATTCCAATGATTTCTAACATTTGGGCAGCAGAAGGTG